>JAOAIK010000006.1 GCA_026414745.1 Roseococcus sp. | reverse complement strand
GCAAGCCCCCGCAGGCAATGCCCGAGCGCCGCCCCCGACTGCACCAGCAGCAGGAGCGCGAGGAGCCGCGCCAGCAGGGGTTTCAACCTTGCCACGCGGGAGGCTTACCCCCCGCCCGGAGCGGCTTCAAGCCGCCAGCGCGTATTCCACCTCGGGCGTATAGACCGCCTGCTCCTTGCCGAGCCGCGAGGAGAACAGCACGAAATGCTCCATCGGCACGGGCTCGGTGCGGAACAGGGCGTGCGCCTGGAGGAAGGCGGCCAGCTTGTCGAGCGGCGCGCCCTCGCAGCGCGCCAGGGTCACATGCGGGGTGAAGCGTCGGCGCTCCGGCGGCAGGCCGGCGCGCTGCAGCGCCGTCTCGATCTTGGCCTGCAGATGCGACAGCGCCGGGCTGCGCTCGGCCAGCGCGTGCAGGGACTGCACCCGCCCCTGCCGCTCGAAGACGCCGAGCCCGGCCAGCGCCAGATCGAAGGGCCGGGCGCGGATGCCGGCCAGCGCGAGGTCCACCTCCTCGCACTGGAAGGAGGGGAGTTCGCCGATGAAGCGCAGGGTGAGGTGGTAGTTCTCCGGCGGCACCCAGCGCAGCCCGGGGATCCTCACCGCAAGCGCGGCCAGACGCGCACGCACCGGCTCCGGAAGCGTGAGAGCGACGAAGAGACGCATGGACACCCCCTTCCGGATTCGCACGGTCATCCTGCGGCCTGGGCGGCCGCGCGGTCCAGCACTTGTTCGACGAGGGGCAGGATGCGGCGGACCATCTCCGCCACGCCCGCCGCGTTGGGGTGGATGCCGTCGGGCTGGTTGAGGCTGGGATCGCCCGCCACCCCCTCCAGGAAGAAGGGCATGAAGACCAGGGCGGGCCGGCGCGCCGCCGCCTCGGTGAAGACGGCGTGGAAGGCGCGGGCGTAGTCGGCGCCGAGATTGGGCGGCGCGTGCATGCCCGCGAGCAGGGTGGGAATGCGCCGCGCCTCCAGCCGCGCGAGGATGGACTCGAGCGCCGCGGCCATCTGCGCGACGGGCAGGCCGCGCAGCCCGTCATTGCCGCCCAGCGCGACGATCGCCGCCTGCGGCCGGTCCGCCAGCGCCCAGTCGAGCCGCGCCGCCCCGCCCGCCATGGTGTCGCCCGAGACCCCGCCATCGAGCACCCGCACCGCGCGCCCGCGCGCGGCCAGCGCGGCCTGGAGCTGCGGCACGAAGCCCTGGCCGCGCGGCAGCCCGTAGCCCGCCGTCAGGCTGTCGCCGAGCGCCAGCAGCCGCTGCGGCTCCCGCGCCCTCGCGGGCAGCGCCCCGGCCCCGGCCAGCAGCAAGCCCTTCCGCAGCGCAGCGCGGCGCCCATATCGAGGCGGCATGGACACGATCATCACCCCCACCCCGCCGCTCATCGAGGCGCGGGGCCTGCGCTTCGAAGTGGGGGGAGGCGCGGGGCGGGTCAACATCCTCAAGGGCGTGGACCTGACGGTCCGCGAGGGCGAGGCGCTGGCCGTCGTCGGTCCCTCCGGGTCGGGCAAGACCTCGCTGCTCATGCTGCTCGCGGGGCTCGAGCGCCCCACCGGGGGCACGCTGCGCGTGGCCGGGCGCGACCTCGCGGCGCTCGATGAGGATGCGCTCGCCCGCTTCCGGCGCGAGGAGGTGGGCATCGTCTTCCAGGCCTTCCATCTCGTGCCCACCATGACGGCGCTGGAGAACGTGGCCATCCCGCTCGAGTTCTCGGGCGATCCGCACGCCTTCAGCCGCGCCGAGGCGGCGCTCAAGGCGGTGGGGCTCGGCCACCGCCTCGCGCATTATCCGGGCCAGCTCTCGGGCGGCGAGCAGCAGCGGGTGGCGGTGGCGCGGGCCTTCGTGGCCCTGCCGCGGCTGATCCTGGCCGACGAGCCGACCGGCAACCTCGACCGCGCCACCGGCCAGGCGGTGATGGAGCTGCTCTTCGACCTGCGGGCCAGGTTCGGCACCACGCTCGTCCTCATCACCCATGATCCCGCCCTGGCCGCGCGCTGCGCGCGGCAGGTGCATGTGGCGGACGGGGTGATCGAGCGCGACACGGCGCTGGCGCCGGCATGAGGAATCTCCGCCTCGGCCTCACCCTCGCGCGGCGGGAGCTGCGCGCCGGCCCGCGCGGGCTGCTGATCGTGCTGCTCTGCCTCGCCCTCGGGGTCGCGGCCATCGCCGCGGTGGGCACGCTGCGCGCGGCGGTGCAGGCCGGGCTGCAGGCCGATGGCGCGCGCATCCTGGGGGGCGACCTCGACATCCGCAGCGGCTACCAGCCGCTCGATCCCGAGGTGCTGCGCGCCGTGGAATCGCGCGGCGGCGTGGTGAGCGAGGTGCGCCTGCTGCGCGCCATGCTGGTCGCCCCCTCGGGCGAGCGCAGCCTGGTCGAGGTGAAGGCGGCCGATGCGCGCTATCCGCTCTACGGCGCGCTGCGCCTCGCGCCCGAGGCGCCGCTGCGCGGCCCCGTTCTGGCGGCCGAGCCCGCGGTGGCCGAGCGGCTCGGCCTCGCCCCCGGCGATGTGGTGCGCCTCGGCGAGGGGCGCTTCGCCTTCGCCGCCAGCATCCTGGAGGAGCCGGACCGGGTGGCCACCCCCACCGCCTTCGGCCCGCGCGTGATCCTGCCGCTCGACCAGCTGCCCGCCACGGGGCTGATCCAGCCGGGCAGCCTGATCGCGCATGAATACCGCGTCCGCCTGCCGGCGGGCGTCTCGGCGCGGGGCTTCGCGGCCGAGCTGCGCGCGGCCTTCCCCGGTGCGCCCTGGCGCATCCGCCTCGCCGAGCAGGCCGAGCCCGGGGTGAACCGCTTCCTCGACCGCGCGGCGGCGTTCCTGACGCTCGCGGGCCTGACCGCGCTGCTGGTGGGGGGCATCGGCGTGGCGACGGGGGTGCGCGCCTGGCTGGAGGCGCGGGCGCGCAGCATCGCCACGCTGCGCTGCCTGGGCGCGCCGGCCGGGGCGATCTTCGCGGCCTATCTGTTCCAGGTGCTGGCGCTGGCGGCGCTGGGCATCCTGCTCGGCCTCGCCGCGGGCTGGGGGCTGACGGGGCTGGCGGCGCAGGCGCTCGCGGGCGCGCTGCCGGTGCCGCCGCGCCTTGGCCTCTATCCCGCCCCGCTCGCGCTCGCCGCGCTCTACGGGCTGCTGACGGCGCTCACCTTCGCGCTGTGGCCGCTCGGCCGCGCCGGGCGCATCCCCGGCGCGGCGCTGTTCCGCGATGTGCTGGGCGCGGGCGCGCGCTGGCCGGGCCTGGGCGTCGCCGCGCTGAACGCGCTGGCCGGGCTGGCGCTCATCGGCCTCGTCATCGGCACCGCCGAGCAGCCCGTCTTCGCCGCGGCCTTCTGCGCGGGGGCGGCGGCGGCGATCCTCGCCTTCCGGGGCGGTGCGGCCCTGCTGATGTGGGGGGCGAGGCGGCTGTCGCACATTCGCCGGCCCGCCATCCGGCTGGGGCTGGCGAACCTGCACCGGCCGGGGGCGCCCACACCCATCATGCTGATGGCGATCGGCCTTGGCCTCACCACGCTGGCCGCCATCGCGCAGATCGAGGGGAACCTGCGCGCGGCCATCGGCAGCGAGATGCCGCGCGCCGCGCCCAACTTCTTCTTCATCGACATCCAGCCCGACCAGGTGGGCGAGTTCGACCGCCTCGCCCTCTCCGTGCCGGGGGTGGAGGAAATCCGCCGCGTGCCCTCGCTGCGCGCGCGCGTGACCGCGGTGAACGGCGTGCCGGCCGAAGAGGTGCGCGCCACCCCCGAGACGGCCTGGGCGCTGCGCGGGGAGCGCGGCCTGACCTATGCCGCCACCCCGCCGCCGGGCACGCGCCTCCTCGCCGGCGAGTGGTGGCCGGCCGACCATGCGGGGCCCACCCTCGTCTCCTTCGATGCGAACCTCGCGCGCGGCTGGGGGGTGGGCATCGGCGACACCATCACGGTGAACGTGCTGGGGCGCGACGTGGAGATGACCATCGCCAATCTGCGCCATGTGGAGTGGCGCAGCCTTTCCATGAACTTCGCGCTGATCGCCTCGCCCGGGCTGCTCTCGGCCGCGCCGCACACGCACATCGCCACGGTGCGGGGCGATCCGGCGCAGGATTCGCTGCTGCTGCGCCGGATCACCGACGCGCTGCCGAATGTCTCCGGCATCCGCGTGCGCGAGGCGCTGGAGCAGGTGGCCCAGCTCCTGGAGCGGATCGGGGCGGCGCTGACGGCCACGGGCTCGGTCACGCTGCTCGCCGGCGCGCTGGTGCTGGCGGGCGCGGTGGCGGCGGGGCAGCGGCGGCGGGTGCGCGAGGCGGTGGTGCTCAAGACGGTGGGGGCGACCCGCGCGCAGATCCGCCGCGCCTTCCTGGTGGAGTTCGGCGTGCTCGGCGCCTTCGCGGGGCTGCTGGCCGCGGCCGCGGGCACCGCCGCCGCATGGGGGGTGGTGGCGGGCGTGATGCGCCAGGGCTGGGTGTTCCTGCCCGGCACCCTGGCCGCGACCGTGCTGGGCTGCATGGCCCTGGTGCTCGCCTTCGGCTATGCCGGCACGGCGCTGGCGCTGCGCGCGCGGCCGGGGCCGCTGCTCCGCAACGAATGAGCCGGGCTTCCGTTTTCGGTTGAACCGGATTACAAGAACTCCATATCCTGCTCATGCGGGATTCCCGCGTCCCCAGGAGGATCAGACACACATGGCTACTCAACCCGACTCGCGCTGGACGCAGCCGCTGCAAGGCTGGGGCCGCAGCGCCGCCGTGGATCAGGCCGCGATCGACGAGGGCCTGCGCGGCTACATGCTGCGCGTGTACAACTGGATGGCCTCGGGCCTGCTGCTGACGGGCATCGTCGCCTATCTCATCGCCCACACGCCCGCGGTGGCGGAGCTGTTCTACACCACCGTGCGCACCCCGCGGGGCCTCGCGACGGCGCCGACGATCCTCGGCTGGATCGCGATGTTCGCGCCGCTGGCTTTCATCCTCGTCCTCTCCTTCGGCATCAACCGGATGAGCAAGACGACGGCGCAGGCGCTGTTCTGGCTGTTCGCGGCGGTGATGGGCGCGAGCCTGTCCAACATCTTCGTGATCTACACGAAGGCCTCGATCGCCAGCACCTTCTTCGTCTGCGCGGCGATGTTCGCGGCGATGAGCCTGATCGGCTACACCACGCAGCGCGACCTGACGAAGATGGGCAGCTTCCTGCTGATGGGGCTGATCGGCATCATCCTCGCCTCGCTGGTCAACATCTTCCTCGGCTCGCCGGCCATCGCCTTCGTGATCTCGGTGCTCGGCGTCGTGATCTTCTGCGGCCTCACCGCCTGGGACACGCAGCGGATCAAGAACGACTACATCGAGTTCGCCTATGCCGAGGGCACGGAGATGGCCGGCAAGCGCAGCGTGATGGACGCGCTGGCGCTCTATCTGAACTTCATCAACCTCTTCCAGTTCCTGCTGCAGTTCCTGGGCGCGCGCAACCAGGACTGAGGGCAGGGCCGGAAGCTGGCCCGACCGGCCCGGCGGAGCGGTCCGCCGGGCCTTTTTCTTGCCCGCCGCGCCGGCCGCTCAGCGCGCCGAATAGCCCTCGGCGGCCACCGCCTCCGCTACCTCGGCCGGGCTCAGCGCCGTCTCGGCCCGCAGCGCGCCGGAAGGCAGCGCGATCTCCACGCGCGCCCCGGGGTCGCGGGCCTGGATGGCGGCCGTCACCGCCTGCACGCAATGCCCGCAGCTCAGGCCCGAGAGGGTGAGTTCCACCACTGCCATGCTCAGCCCTCGAGATGCTCGATGATGGGGCATTCGGGGCGGTGATCGCCCGCGCAGGCACGCGCGAGATGCCGCAACGACGCCGCCACCGCCTGCAGCGATCGTGCCTTCTCCTCGAGCGCCTCGACATGGCTCATGGCGATGCGCTGCACCTCGGCCGACTGGCGGGAACGGTCCTGCCACAGCGCCAGCAGCCGCTTCACCTCCGAGAGGGGGAAGGCGAGCTCCCGCGCGTGGCGGATGAAGCGCAGCACGGCGACGTCGCGTTCAGTATAGACCCGGTAGTTATTGGGGCGCCGCTCGGGCCGGATCAGCCCGAGAGTCTCGTAATGCCGGATCATCTTGGCGCTGACGCCGCTCGCGCTCGCCGCCTCGCCGATGGTCATCGCTCGCTTCCCCCGACCGGGCGCCACCGCGCGAGCAGCAGCGCATTGCCCAGCACCGAGACGGAGGAGGCCGCCATGGCCGCCCCCGCCAGCGCGGGCGACAGCAGGCCGAACGCCGCCAGCGGCAAACCGGCCGCGTTGTAGGCGAAGGCCCAGAACAGGTTCTGCCGGATCTTGCGCCGCGTGGCCCGCGCCACCGCCAGCGCCGCCGGCACCAGCGCGGGGTCCGGGCGCAGCAGGGTGATGCCGGCCGCGGCGATGGCCGCCTCCGTCCCCTGCCCCATGGCGATGCCGAGATCGGCCGAGGCGAGGGCCGGCGCGTCGTTCACCCCGTCGCCCACCATGGCCACCCGCGCGCCGGCGGCGCGCCGGTCCGCGATCCAGGCGGATTTCTCCTCGGGCAGCAGCCCGGCGGCGACCTCGGCGATGCCCAGCCGCGCCGCCGCCGCCCGCGCCGCCGCGGGCGAATCGCCCGAGAGCATGGCCACCTGGAGCCCCATGGCCGACAGCCGCGCCACCGCCTCCGCCGCGCCCGGGCGCGGCGCGTCCTCGAAGGCGAGCAGGGCGAGCACCCTCCCCCTCTCGCCCAGCCAGGCGAGGGTGCGGCCCTGCGCCTCCTCCGCCGCCGCCTCGGCCGCGAAGGCCTCGCCCGCGCCCTGCTCCTGCATCAGGCGGCGGTTGCCGAGCCAGAGCGGCCGCCCCGCCACCACCCCCGTCACGCCGCGGCCGGGCAGGGCGCGGAAGCCCTCGACCGGCGGCGGCGGCGCGCCATGGGCGGCGAGCACGGCGCGCGCCAGCGGATGCTCGCTGTGCTGCTGCAGCGCGGCGGCGAGGCCGAGCGCCCCCTCCTCCGCCGCGTGCAGCGCGGCCAGCGCGGGCCGGCCCTCGGTCAGCGTGCCCGTCTTGTCGAAGGCGACCACGCTCACCCCATGCCCGCGCTCGATGGCCTCGGCGTCGCGCAGCAGGATGCCCGCGCGCGCCGCCGCCCCGGTCCCGGCCATGATGGCCGCGGGGGTGGCGAGGCCGAGCGCGCAGGGGCAGGCGATGACCAGCACCGCGACGGCATGGATCACCGCCTCCTCCGCCCCGGCCCCGGCGAGCAGCCAGCCGGCCAGCGTCAGCAGCGCGAGGCCCGCCACCACCGGCACGAAGACGGCCGAGACGCGGTCCACCAGCTTCTGGATGGGCGCGCGGCTGGCCTGGGCGGCGGCGACCAGCGCCGCGACGCGCGCCAGCACCGTCTCCTCGCCCACCGCGGTGACGCGCAGCGTCAGCGCGCCGTCCAGCACCACCGTGCCGGTGGCGAGCGCATCGCCCGGCGCCTTGGGCACGGGCCGGCTCTCGCCGGTCAGCGCGCTCTCGTCCGCGGCGGCCTCGCCGGCCTCGACCACGCCATCGGCGGGCACGCGCTCGCCGGGGCGCAGCGCCACGCGGTCGCCCGGGCGCAGCAGGGCGGCGGGGATCTCGCGCTCGGCGAGGCCCGCGCCCGCGGCCTCGAGCCGGCGGGCGGTGCGCGGCCGCAGCGCGAGCAGCGCCTCGATCGCGCCCGCGGTGGCGCGCTTGGCGCGCGCCTCCAGCCGCCGGCCCAGCAGCACGAAGAAGATCACCAGCGCCGCGGCCTCGAAGTAGAGGTGGTGCGGGTGCGCCTCGCCGAGCAGCATCCACAGCGAGAGGCCATAGGCCGCGCTCGTGCCCATCGCCACCAGCAGGTCCATGTTGCCCGTGCCCGCCCGCAGCGCCGCCGCCCCCGCGCGGTAGAAGCGCGCGCCGAGGCCGAACTGCAGCGGCGTGGCGAGGGCGAACTGCCACCAGGGCCCGGGCATCCAGTCCCGCCCCAGCGCCATGCCCGCCATGCCGGCCAGGAAGGGCGCGGCGAGCAGCGCGGCGAGGCCGAGCGCCAGATCCTCCCAGGGCGGGCCGCGCCGCGCCCCGGCCGAGGCCAGCCCATAGCCGGCCCGCGCCACCGCCGCCTCCAGCGCGGCGATCTCCGTGCCCTCGATCACGCGCAGCGTGGCGCGGCCGGAGGCGAGGTTCACCGCCGCCTCGAGCACGCCCGGCACGGCGGCCAGCGCGCGCTCCAGCCGGCCCACGCAGCTCGCGCAGCTCATGCCCGTGACGGCGAGCTCCACCACCCGCTCGCGCAGCCCGTAGCCGGCGCGGCGCAGCGCCGCCTCCAGCGCGGGCAAGGGCGCGCCGCCGGCGATCTCGGCGCTCTCCTCGGCGAGGTTCACGCGGGCGGCGACGACGCCGGGCACGGCGAGCAGCGCCCGCTCCACCCGGCCCGCGCAGCTCGCGCAGCTCATGCCCGAGACGGGGACGCGGAGGCGGTCGAGGGGGGTCGCTTGGTCCATCATGTCGCGCGAGGTGGTGCCTGCCACCGTGGCAGGGTCAAGCCCGCGCCACCTTGCGCTGGCGCAAGCCGCGCCGCACATGGCGGCCATGCGCGCCCCGCTGCTGCTCCTGCTCGCCCTGCTCCTGCCCCTGCCCGCCCCGGCCCAGAACGCGGCCCAGCCCGGGGAGTTCCGGGTGGTGAACCGCGCCGGGGCCGAGGCGATCGCGCTGCACGCCGTGCGCAGCCCGCGCGGCGGGCAGGAGGACTGGGGCGGCAACCTGCTGCGCCCCGACCGCCCGCTGACCGATGGCGCGGGCTTCCGCGTGAACCCGGCCGCCGATGCCGGCTGCCGCTTCGACCTGCGCCTCGTTCTTGCCGACGGGCGCGAGGCGCGGTTGCTCGGCCAGGACATCTGCGTGAACCGGCTGATCGAGGTGACGCAGGCGGCGCGCCCGGCCGCCGCCGCGGCGGCGCCTCGCCCCGCCGGCCCCGCCTCGCGCGAGACCCCGCTCGCCGAGCCCAACCGCCAGGCGCGCCAGGTCTCCACCGGCACGGGCTTCCTGATCGCGCCCGAGCGGGTGATGACCAACCACCATGTGATCGAGGGCTGCAACCGCGTGATCCTGCGCACGCCCAGCGGCCACTGGCTGGAGGCGCGCCCGCCCGCGCGCACCGATGCGGCGCTCGACCTCGCGCTGCTGAACGTGCCCGGCCTCGCGGGCCCCGCCCTGCCCTTCCGCACCGGCCCCGAGGTGCGGCGCGGCGAGGGCGTGGTGGCCTACGGCTTCCCGCTGGCGGGGCTGCTCTCCTCCGACCCCAAGCTCACCCAGGGCGTGGTGAACGGGCTGCGCGGCATCGGCGACAACCCGAACCAGTACCAGATCAGCGCCGAGGTGCAGCCGGGGAACTCGGGCGGACCGCTGCTCGACATGCAGGGGCGCGTGGTGGGGGTCATCGTCTCCAAGCTCAACGCCCAGCGCGTGGCGCAGCGCACCGGCGACATCGCGCAGAACGTGAACTTCGCGGTGCAGGGGCAGGCGGCGCTCGCCTTCGCACGCCGCGCGGGGGTGGAGCCGCGCCTCGCCGAGGGTGCGGGGCGCGATCTGCCCACCGCCGATGTGGGCGAGATCGCGCACCGTTCCACCCTGTTCATCCGCTGCGAGCGCTGAGGGCGGCCGCCCGCCCCCTCGCGGCGGGGGCTGTCCTTCGGTAGTGTCCGCCCCGGACGCCCGAGGGAGGGACCCATGCATCGCCGTGTCGTGCTCGCCGCGCCCGCGCTCGCCGCCCCGCTTCTTCTCGGGGGCGAGGCGCCCGCCCAGCCCGCGCCGCTGGTGACCGAGGAGTTCATGGTCCCCGCGCGGGATCCGGGCATCGAGCTCTTCCTGAGGAACAAGCGGCCGCAGAACCTCTCCGCCTTCTCGCCCGGGCGCACCCTGCTCTTCGTGCACGGCGCGACCTATCCGGCGCACACGAGCTTCGACCTGCCGCTCGGCGGCCTGTCCTGGATGGACTACATCGCCGGCCGCGGCTTCGACGTCTGGAGCCTCGATCTGCGCGGCTATGGCCGCTCCACCCGCCCGCCGGAGATGAGCCAGCCGCCCGAGGCCAATCCGCCCCTCGTGCGCGGCGAGACGGCGGTGGCCGACATCGCCGCCGCCGCCGCCTTCATCCGCCAGCGCCGGGGCCTGCCGCGCCTCGTGCACATGGGCTGGTCCTGGGGCACGGCCACCCAGGGGCGCTTCGCGGCCGACAACCCGGCGCTGGTCGAGCGCCTCGTGCTCTACGCGCCGCTCTGGCTGCGCGAGGGCGCTTCGCCGGCGGCGATCGGCGCGACGGCCGAGCTCGGCGCCTACCGCTTCGTCACCCAGGCCCAGGCGCGCGAGCGCTGGCTGGCCGGCGTGCCGGATTCGGCGCGCAACACCCTCATCCCCGCCGGCTGGTTCGAGCACTGGGCCGGCGTGACCTGGGCGACCGACCCCGAGGGGCTGCGCCGCAACCCGCCCGCGCTGCGCGCGCCCAACGGCGTGCTGCTCGACAGCCGCGAGTTCTGGCAGGCCGGCCGCCCCTTCTACGACCCCGCGCGCATCACCGCCCCCACCCTGCTGGTGGTCGGCGAATGGGACCGCGACACGCCCCCCTCCATGGCCTTCAGCATCCTGCCGCTGCTGACCGCCTCGCCCGGCAAGCGCCTCGTCGTGCTGGGCGAGGGCACCCACACCATGCTGATGGAGCGCAACCGCGGGGCGCTGTTCCAGGCCGTCCAGGTCTTCCTCGAAGAGGCATCCGCGTGAGCTTTCCGAGCCGACCCACCCTCTGCTTCGCCCATGTGACCTATCGCTGCGGCGAGCGCTTCGCCGCACGCGGCGCGCCCTTTCCCTTCTTCGAGGTGCGCTCCCTGCCCGAGCTCGAGGCGCGCATCGGCGAGGCGGATGTGCTGGTGGTCAGCGGGCTGTGGCGCAACACGCTGCCCGCCCTCGCGCCGCGGCTGAAGTTCGTGCAGTCCCTCTCCGCCGGGACCGACCAGTACGACCGCGCGGTGTTCGCCGCGCACGGCATCCGCCTCGCCTCGGCCGCCGGGGCCAATGCGAATGCGGTGGCCGAGCACGCGGTGGGGCTGCTGCTCGGCGTCACGCGCCGGCTCTTCCTCGCGCGCGACGACCAGCACGCGCGGCACTGGTCCGGCATGAAGGGCGATTTCGCCGAGCGCGAGGACGAACTCGCCGGCAAGACGGCGCTCGTCGTCGGCACGGGGCGCATCGGGGCGAAGCTGATCCGCCTGCTCAAGGCCTTCGACATGCACGTCATCGGCGTGCGGCAGAACCCCGGGGCCGGGACGGCCGGCGCGGACGAGGTGCACGCCGCCGCCGCCCTGCCCGCCCTGCTGCCGCGCGCGGATGCGGTGATCCTCGTCTGCCCGCTGACGGAGGCCACGCGCGGCCTTCTCGACGCCGCGGGCTTCGCCGCCATGAAGCCCGGCGCCATCCTGGTCAACTGCGCGCGCGGGCCCGTGGTGGACGAAGCCGCGCTCATCGCCGCACTCGGCGAGCGGCGCATCCGCGCCGCCGCCCTCGACGTCTTCGCCACCGAGCCCCTGCCGCCCGACAGCCCGCTCTGGCGCCTGCCCAACTGCTTCATCACCCCGCACACCGCCGGCGAGACCTGCGCCTACGAGGACAATGTGCTCGACCTCATGCTCGAGAACATCGCCCGGCTGCAGCGCGGCGAGGCCGCCCTCGTGAACCAGGTCGTCTGAATGGTGCGGCCTGCCCTCCCTCGGCGGTGCCGCAGCGCGAAGGGGGCCGCCGCATGACGGCCACGCCGCAGGTCGAGGAGACCATCGCCGCCATCCGCGCCGATGCCCGCTTCCGCCACGCCTGCGAGGTGATGCGCGCCGAGCACGCGCGCACGGTGGAGGACATCGTCACCCTCACCGAGATCCCCGCCCCTCCCTTCGGCGAAGAGAAGCGCGCGCGCGCCTATCTCGAGATGCTGCGCGCGCACGGCCTCGAGGAGGTGGAGCAGGACGCGGTGGGCAACGTGATGGGCCTGCGCCGCGGCTTCGGCAACGGCGAGATCCTGGTGCTGGCGGCGCATCTCGACACGGTCTTTCCCGCCGGCACCGATGTGCGCGTCCGGCGCGAGGGGACGAAGCTCTTCGCCCCCGGCGTGGGCGACGACACGCGCGGCCTCGCGGTCAACCTCGCCTTCCTGCGCGCGATGGACGCAGCCGGCATCCGCACGCGCCACGACATCCTGGTCGTCGGCGATGTCGGCGAGGAGGGCCTGGGCGACCTCCGCGGCATCCGCCACCTCTTCGCCCATCACCCGAAGCGCGGCCGCTTCCGCGCCTTCCTGACGGTGGACAGCCCGGATGTGGAGCGCATCGTCACCGGTGGCATCGGCTCGCGCCGCTACCGCGTGACCTTCCGCGGCCCGGGCGGGCACAGCTTCGCCGCCTTCGGCACGGTGAACCCGATCTACGCCATGGCCGAGGCGGCGCGCGCGCTCGCGGCCATTCCCGTCCCGCGCGCGCCGGTGACCACCCACTGCGTGAGCGTGGTCGCGGGCGGCACCTCCATCAACGCCATCCCGGAGACGGCGACGATGGAGGTGGATCTCCGCTCGGCCGGCGCGGAGGCGCTCGCGGAGCTCGAGGCGCGTTTCCTCGCCGCGGTGGAGGCGGCGGTGGTGGCCGAGAACGCGGCGCGCCAGGGGCGGCTCACGGCCGAGGTGACGCGCGTGGGCGACCGCCCGGCGGGTCACACCCCGAACGGCGCGCCCATCGCGCGGCTGGCGGCGGCGGCGGTGGCCGCCGAGGGCTACGCGCCCGGCTTCGAATGGTCCTCCACCGACGCGAACATCCCGATGAGCCTCGGCATCCCCGCCCTGCGCATCGGCTCGGGCGGCACCGGGGGGCGGGCGCATTCGCTCGAGGAGTGGATCGACGTCGAGATCGAATCCTCGCTGCGCGGCATGCGCGCGAGCCTCGCCACGATCCTCGCCGTCGCGGAGATGGAGCTCTCGCCATGACCCTGATCGTGCGGATGGGCGATGTGACGCCCTATTCCCCCGCCAACCACCACGGCACGGTGAACCACCGCCTGATCGGCCCCGAGACGGTTGGCGCGCGGCAGATCGAGCTGCTGCTCGGCACGCTCGAGCCCGGCGGCGCGGCGCTGCCCCACGCCCATCCGGGCATCGAGCAGGTGTGCTACATGCTGGCCGGCCGCGCCCGGGTGGCCTGCAACGGCGAGGAGGGCGAGATCGGCCCCGGCGACGCCTGCTTCTTCCCCGCCGATGCGGAGCACGTCTTCCAGGTGATCGGCGAGGAGCCGGTGCGCGTCCTCGTCATCTACGCGCCCCCCTATGGCGAGAACCCGCAGAAGGTGATCCGCCGCCACGTCCAGGGAGATTGAGGAAGATGCGCCGCCGAGAGATCATCGCCACCGCCCCGCTGCTGCCGCTGCTCGCGCGCCCCGCCCTCGCCCAGGGAGGGGGACAGGGCGAATGGCGGCCGAGCCGGCCCATCACCCTCGTCGTGCCCTTCGCCGCCGGCTCGGGGACGGATGCGGTGGCGCGCACCCTCGCGCCCCTGCTCTCGGCCGAGCTCGGCGGCGCGACGGTGACGGTGGACAACCGCCCCGGCGCCAATGGCGCCATCGCCGCCATGGCGGTGGTGCGCGCCCCGGCCGATGGCCACACCCTCTTCGTCACGACGAACACGCCGCACGCCGCCAACCCCTGGCTGATGCGCCGGCTGGAATACGACCCGATCGCCGATTTCACGCCGATCTCGCGGCTGGGCAACTACACCTTCTGGCTGGTGGTGAACCCCGCCCTGCCCGCCCGGAACCTGCCCGAGTTCGTCGCCCATGCCCGCGCCAACCCGGGGCGCGTCACCTACGCCTCGGGCAACGCCTCGGGGATCGTGGCGAGCGCCGCCATCGCCCGCCACGCCGGGGTGGAGATGACCCATGTGCCCTACCGCTCCGTCCCGCCCGCGCTGACCGATGTGCTGGCAGGCCGCGTGGATTCCATCGTGGTGGACCTCGCCCCCTCCATCGCCCATGTGCGCGAGGGGCGGCTGCGCGCGCTGGGCATCACCTCGGGCGCGCGCAGCAGCCTGGTGCCCGAGGTGCCCACCCTGGCCGAACAGGGCATGACCGGCTTCGAGATGCTGAGCTGGGCGGCGCTGCTCGGCCCCGCCCGGCTGCCGGCGGAGGTCACCCAGGCGCTCTCGGCCGCCATGCTGCGCGTCGGCGCGAGGCCGGACTACCGCGAGGGCATGGCGCGCGTCTTCTTCGAGGGCGTGACCTCCACGCCCGAGGAGCTGGGCCGCTTCATCGTCGCGCAGATCGCCTCCTGGGGGCAGATGATCCGCAGCGCGGGGATCGAGCCCGAATAGCCCATGCGCCGGCGCCGCCGCCCCAGCCTCTGGCGCCGGGCGCTCGGCGCCCTTCTGCTCCTGCTGCTCGCGCTGCCCCTGGGCGCGCTCGGCGCGGTGTGGTGGACGCTGCCGGCGCGCGAGGCGCGGCTCTCCCTGCCCGGCCTGTCGGCCCCGGTGGAGGTGCGGTTCGGCGCCGAGGGCGTGCCGCGCATCGCCGCGGCGAACGAGCGCGACGCGGCCATCGCGCTCGGCTACCTGCACGCGCGCGAGCGGCTGTTCCAGATGGAGATGATGCGCCGCGGCGCGCAGGGGCGGCTGGCGGAGCTGGCAGGCGAGGCGGCGCTGCGCGCGGACCGCTTCATGCGCCTGCTCGGCCTCGCGCAGCGGGCCGAGGAGGATCTCGCCGCCCTCGACGCGCCCACCCGCGCCCTGCTCGACGCCTATGCGCTCGGCGTCAACGCGCGCATCGCCGAGCGCGGGCGCTTCGCCGCGCCGGAGTTCCTGGTCCTCGGCGCACCCGAGGCCTGGCGGCCCGAGCATTCCCTGCTCTGGGCGAAGGTGATGGGCCTCTGGCTCTCCGGCAACTGGCGCACCGAGATCGAGCGCGCGCGGCTCGCCGCCGTGCTGCCCGAGGGCCGGCTGTGGGATCTCTGGCCTCTCGACCGCAGCGCGGGGCGGGCGGATGTCGCCGCCCTGCCGCAGCTCGATCGCCTGCTCGCCGCCATCCCGCGCTTCGGCGAGGACGCGCCGCTCCCCGCCTCGGCCTCCAATGCCTGGGCGGTGGCGGGCGCGCGCAGCGCCTCGGGCGCGCCGCTGCTGGCCGCGGACCCGCACCTCGGCTACGGCGCGCCCATCCTGTGGTATCTCGCGCGCATCGAGTTCCCGGACGGGCGCTTCCTCGCCGGGGCCACCGCCCCCGGCGTGCCCTTCCTGGTGATCGGCCGCAACGCCGATCTCGCCTGGGGCTTCACCACCACCCATTCCGACACGCAGGACGTCTTCGTGGAGCCGGAGAGCGCCGCGCGCCCCCTGCGCACGGAGGTGATCCGCGTGCGCGGCCGCGCCCCGGTGACGCTGCAGGTGCGCGAGACGGCCAATGGCCCGGTGATCTCCGACCTCGACGAGACGCCGCGCGGCGACGGGCGGGTGCTCAGCCTGCGCATGGCCAATCTCGAGCCGCGCGACCCCTCGGCCATGGGGCTGCTCGCGCTCAACCGCGCGCGCAGCCTCGCCGAGGCGCGCGCGGCCGCGGCGCTCATCGCCTCGCCGCCGCAGAACCTGATGGTGGCCGAGCGCGCGGGCGGCATCGCCCTGTATCTCACCGGCCGCACGCCGCTGCGCGCCGAGGGCCATGACGGCGCGCTGCCGGGCGCCGAGCCCTGGCGCGGCTTCCTGCCCTTCGAGGCGCTGCCGCATCTGGAGAACCCGGCCTCGGGCGTGCTGGTCAACGCCAACAACCGCGTGAGCCCGGAGGGCCATCCCGCCTTCCTCGGCCGGGACTGGCCCGGCGACTGGCGCTTCCGCCGCATCCACGCCCTGCTGGCCGAGCGCGAGCGGCACGATGCGGCGGGCTTCGCCGCCATGCAGATGGACGCGCTCTCGCTGCTCGCGCGCGAATCCCTGCCGGCGCTGCGCGCCCTGCCGCGCGGCACGGGCGTGCTGGCCGCGGCGCAGGCGCTGCTCGCCGAATGGGACGGGACCATGGCGGCCGAGCGGCCCGAGCCGCTGATCTGGGCCGCCTTCGCGCGCCGCATGCCGCTGCTCGCCCTCGCCCAGGCGCGGGTGCCCGAGGCGCCGGCCAGCGCCGAGTTCCTGCGCTTCCTGCTCTCCGGCGAGGAGCGCGCCGCCTGGTGGTGCGGCGGCGATTGCCGCGCCATGGCCGCCCTGGCGCTGGCCGAGGCGGTGGCCGATCTCGCGCGCGAGCACGGGCCCGATCCGGCACGCTGGCGCTGGGGCGCGGCGCATGTGGCGCGCTTCGAGCACCCGCTGCTGCGCTTCGTCCCCGGGCTCGGGGCGCTGGTCGGCCTCGCCGCGCCCGTCTCGGGCGATGGCGAGACGGTGCAGCGGCAATCGGTGCGCGCCGGCGGGCGCAGCCCCTTCCAGGCGGTGCACGGGGCGGGGCTGCGCTTCGTGGCCGACCTCGCCGATCCCGACGGGGCGCTGGCCGTCATCGCCACCGGCCAGTCGGGCCATCCGCTCTCGCCGCATTGGGGCGACCAGTTCGAGGCCTGGCGGACGGGCGGGATGCGAAGGCTCTCGCGCGTGCCGGGGGCCACCACCGGCACGCTGCGCCTCTCGCCCTGATGCTGCAGCCCGTCACGCTCGGGCTGCTCGCGGCCTTCGTGGGCTTCGCCTCCTCCTTCGCGGTGGTGCTGGCCGGCTTCGCGGCGGTGGGCGCGAGCCCGGAGCAGGCGGCCTCGGGGCTCGTGGTGCTCTGCCTGCTCATGGGGGTGCTGGGGCTCGGCTTCTCGGCGGTCTGGCGCATGCCGGTCAGCATCGCCTGGTCCACGCCCGGGGCGGCGCTGCTGGTCACCACCGGCGCGCCCGAGGGCGGCTTCGCGGCCGCGGTGGGCGCCTTCCTCGCGGCGGCGCTGCTGCTGGTGCTGGCGGGGCTGTGGCGGCCCTTCGCGCGGGCGGTGGAGCGCATCCCGCCGCCGCTCGCCGCCGCCATGCTGGCCGGCGTGCTGCTCGACCTCTGCCTCGCCCCGGTGCGGGCGGTGGCGGAGCTGCCCTTCCTCGCCCTGCCCGTGGTGCTGGCCTGGGCGCTGATGCTGCGGCGCGCGCGGCTCTGGGCGGTGCCGGCGGCGGTGGCGGTGGCGGTGGCGGCGCTGGCGCTGGGGCCGGGCCTGCCGGGGGCGGCGGGCTTCACCCCGCCCGCCCTGGTCTGGGTCAGCCCGGCCTTCGAGTGGGGGGCGATGGTGGGGATCGCGCTGCCGCTCTTCCTCGTCACCATGGCCTCGCAGAACCTGCCGGGCCTGGCGGTGCTGCAGGCCAACGGCTACCGGCCGTCCATGCGGCCGGTGTTCCTCGCCACCGGGGCGGGCAGCCTCGCGGGCGCCTTCGCGGGCGGGCAGCTCGTGAACCTCGCGGCCATCACCGCCGCCCTCTGCGCGGGGCCCGAGGCGCATCCGGACCCGAAGCGCCGCTGGGTGGCGGGGGCGGTGGCGAGCCTCGGCTATCTCGGCTTCGCCCTCGTCTCGGGCGTGGCGGCGAGCGTGGTGGCGGCCGCCCCGCCCCTGCTCATCCAGGCGGTGGCGGGGCTGGCGCTGCTCGGCTCGCTGGCCGGGGCGCTCGCCACCGCGCTCTCGGCCGAGGCGACGCGGCTGCCGGCCATCGCCACCTTCGTCGTCGCCGCCTCGGGGCTCTCGGTGCTGGGCATCGGCGCGGCCTTCTGGGGGCTGCTGGCGGGCGGCGCCCTCTACGCGCTGCTCGCGCCGCGGGGCTGAGTTCCCGCGAGGATGCCCTCCACCGCCTCCTGCACCGCGAGCGCCTCCTCCAGCGTCGCCAGCGTCGTCGCCTCGCCGCGCGTCAGCGCCGCGAGCTTGTCGAGCTGCCCGGCCAGGGTGATGGGCCGCATGGCGGGGTTGGGCAGCGCATCCGGCGCGGCGTGCCAGAGGCCATCGGGGCCCAGCCGCTCGGCGTAGGACCAGTCGCGCAGGCGGATCTCGCCCGCCGCGCCGATCAGCCGCGTCTCGTTCGTCTCCTCGCGCTCGGTGCCGCCCACGCGGCCCTCGAAGCGCACGTGGACCTCACCCGCCAGAAGGCGGGCGCGGGCGGCCGTCTCGCTGCCCTCGCCGGGCGGGTGATCGGCGCTGCCCTCGATCAGCCGCAGCGGCCCGCCCGCGCGCTGGGCGAGGAAGAGGAAGTGCGAGGCCACCTCGCGCGTGAAGCCGCCCTCCGCCCGCCGCGCGAGCCAGGAGGCCGCCGCCCGCTGCCAGGCGCGCGGCCAGGCGGCGAAGGCGCAGGAGATCTCGATGGCGCGCAGCGGCCCGATCTCCGGCAGCCAGCGCAGGAGCTGCGCCGTGGCGGGCGAGGAGGCCATGGGGAAGTTCACCGCCGCGCGCCGCCCCTTCGCCCAGGCCACGAAGGCCCGCGCCGCCGCGAGGTCCGAGGCGAGCGGCTTCTCCAGGAACAGCGCGCGGCCGGCCTCCAGGATGGCGCGCCCATGGGCGATGTGCGAGGCGGGCGGCGAGGCGACATAGACCGCCTCCGCCGCCGCGATCGCCGCCGCCGCGTCCGGCGCCAGCGCAAGCCCCGGGGCGATGCACGCGAGCCGCGCCGCGGCCTCGGGCGCCGGGTCCCAGACGGCGACGACCTCTGTCGCGGGATGGGTCAGCGCCGCGCGCAGCAGCCGCTCGCCCATGATGCCGAGGCCCATGATGGCGAGTTTCATGCCCTCACACCTCGTAGGGCAGGCCGACATACTGCTCGGCCAGCGCGGTGCGCATGGCCTGGGATTCGAGCACGTAGCGCAGCTCGGCCACCTGCACGCGGTGCTCGAAGGCGTCCTCCGCGCTGAAGCGGTGCAGCATCGCCGTCATCCACCAGGAGAAGCGCTGCACCTTCCAGATGCGCCGCAGGCAGATCTCGCTGTAGCGGTCCATCAGCCCCGTGCCCCTGCCGCGGTAGAAATCGATCAGGGCCGCGGCCAGCACCCGCACATCGGCCACCGCGAGGTTCATCCCCTTCGCCCCCGTGGGCGGCACGATATGCGCCGCGTCGCCGGCGAGGAAGAGGCGGCCATGGCGCATCGGCTCGGCCACGAAGCTGCGCATGGCGGTGACGCCCTTCTGCAGGATCGGCCCCTCGTTCACCCCGCCGATGCGGCGGTGCAGATGCTCCCAGATGCGCGCGTCGGGCCATTCGTTCAGGTCCTCGTCCGGCGCGCATTGCAGGTAGAGGCGCGAGAGGCGCTCGCTGCGCATGGTGGCCAGCGCGAAGCCCTCCTCGTGGCGGGCGTAGATCAGCTCGTGGCTCACCGGCTTCGCCTCGGCGAGGATGCCGAGCCAGGCGAAGGGATAGACGCGCTCATAGACGCGCAGCACCTCGGCCGGCATGGCGGCGCGCGAGGGGCCGTGGAAGCCGTCGCAGCCCGCGATCACGTCGCAGCGCAGCTCGTGCCGCTCGCCGTGCTGGTCGGTCCAGGTGATGCGCGGCTGGTCGGTGGCGATGTCATGGAGCTGCGTGTCCTCCACCTCGAAGTGCAGCGGCCGGCCGGTGGCGAGGCGGGCGGCCACCATGTCCTTCACCGCCTCCTGCTGGCCGTAGATCGTCACCCGCCGGCCGGTGAGGCCGAACAGGTCTATGCGGTCGGAACTGTCGTCGTGCCGCAGCACCATCCCCTCATGCGCGAGGCCCTCGCGGTGCAGCCGCTCGCCCAGGCCCGCCTCGGTCAGCGTGTCCACGCTGCCCTGTTCGAGCAGCCCCGCGCGGATACGGCCCTCGATGTAGGCGCGGGACTTCTGCTCCAGGATCACGCTGTCGATGCCGGCGCGGTGGAGGAGATGGGCGAGGAGCAGCCCGGCCGGGCCCGCCCCGATGATTCCGACTTGCGTGCGCATGGCCTGCCCTGCGAGGAGTGACGCGCCCGAGGCATGGCGCAAAGCCGGGCGCGCGGCAACCGGGTGGCGCGGCGCTCAGCGCGCGAGCGGCCCCCCGGCCAGCCAGGCGGCGCCGTCGGCGTAGAGGCGCTCCACCTCGGGCCCCTTCAGCCCCGGCATGTCGGGCTTCACCGTATAGCCGATGCGGGTCTGCAGGTAGGCGAGGTGCCGGTAGCCCTCCGGGAAGCGCGCGAGCAGGTCGGGATCGAGGGAGAGGCGCGCATCGGGCGCGACGGGGTCCATCCGGTCCTTCTCGTAGATCGGCTGGCGCAGCAGGATCTTCCACCGCCCCTCGTGCTTCTGCACGAAGTCGTAGAAGCGACCGGTGCAGACCACGTCCACCAGCACGCCGTCCACCTCGGCGCGCTGGCTGATGGTCATCTTGGTCTGGGCGATGGCGCGCTCGCCCCTGATCTCGCTGCTGTGGCCGCCGAGGAAGTGCAGGATGGAGACGCCGCGCTCCCAGCCCGCGATGCTCGCGGCGATGAACTCGGCGGCCGTGCCCTGCTTCCAGGTGGCCATCATCCGCCCCTCCGGGTGCCAGCAGGTGGCGAAGCGCGCCCAGTCCCCGGCGTCGCGCCAGACGGCCCAGTTCTCCACCAGGGCCCTGATCTCGGCCGCGTCGCTCATGCGCCGGGCCGCTCCGAGATGATGCCGCCCGAGAGCGAGGCGGGGATGCGCGGGCGCCAGGCCCCGCCGTCCACCGCCGTCAGGAAGTCGAGCAGGGCGCGGTTGAAGGCGTCCGGGTCCTCGAGGTTCATGGTGTGCCCGCATTTGGGCATGACCAGCAGCGCCGCGGTCGAGATGGTGCGCTTGAGGTAGAGGGCGGGCTCCAGCGTCGGGTCGTCCTCGTCGCCGGCGATGATGAAGGTGGGGAGGGTCAGCGCGCGGAACCCCGCCTCCAGGTCGAAGAGCGAGGGGCGCTCGCGCTGCACCCCCTGCATGGTGAGCGCTGCGCCCTCCGTGTCGTGCTGCGCGAGCTGCGCCTCGAACTCGGCGAAGCCGCGGGGGTCCTTCTCCTCGAAAACGAGGCGCGTGGGGCCATGGGCGTAGCTGCGGGCGAAGCGCGCCATCCCCTGCGCACGCAGCCGGGCGATGGAGGCGTCGATCTCGGCGCGGAACTGGGCGCGCTTGTCCGGGGCGGCGCCATAGCCCACCCCGGCCGCGGTCAGGCTGCGGGCGAGCTGCGGGTGGCGCAGCCCCAGATGGAGCGTGGCGAAGGCGCCCATGGAGAGCCCCACCACATGGGCGGGGGCGAGGCCGAGCGCCGTGATCACCGCCGCGACGTCCGCCGTCGCGCGGTCCTGCGAGTAGGCGGCCGGGTCGCTGGGGACATCGGAGGGCGGATAGCCGCGGGCATTGAAGGCGATGCAGCGGTAGCGGCGCGAGAAGAAGCGCAGCTGCGGCTCCCAGCTGCGCGCATCGCCGGCGAATTCATGCACGAAGACGATCGGCACCCCCTGCCCGGCCTCCTCGTAGTGCAGGTTCACGCCGTCATCGGTCCGCAGGAAAGGCATCGAGGTCTCCCGGGGCTGTTGCGCGGACCATGCGGCGGGCATAACGAGGCGTCCAGAGGCGCCATGCCGGGCGGGCATGGAGGGCTCTCACCCCCCCCTCTTCAAATCGGACGCGCTTGGTCCTATTTCCGCGTCGGAGCGGAGGGTGAGGCCGTGCTGAGGCTGTCCCGATTGACGGATTACGCCGTGGTGGTGCTGGCCCGGATGGGCGAGGCGGGCGCGCCGACGCAGAGCGCGCCTGGGCTTGCCACGCGCACCGGGCTGCCCGAGCCGACGGTGGCGAAGGTGCTCAAGATCCTCGCCCAGGCCGGGATCGTCGCGGGCCAGCGCGGCGCACGCGGCGGCTACCGGCTCGCGCGGCCGCTTGCCGCCATCTCCCTCGCCGACGTGATCGTGGCCTTCGAGGGCCCGATCGCGCTGACCGCCTGCGTGGACGGCCACACGGGGGTGTGCGAGAGCGAGTCGCTCTGCCCCGTGCGCGGCCGCTGGGACCCGGTGAACCGAGCGATCCGCACCGCGCTGTCGGCCATTTCGGTGGCCGAGCTCGCGGGCCGCCCGCCCGCCCCGCCCGCGCGTCCGGCCGAAGACGCCCATCCCCTCAGCCTCGCCGCCGAGTAGGAGCCTTCATGCCCGCAGTCTCCGAGACCATCGAGACCGTCCAGTCCGTCCAGGAGGGCGGCTACAAGTGGGGGTTCGAGACCGACATCGAGATGGAGTTCGCCCCCAAAGGTCTGAACGAGGCCATCGTCCGCTTCATCTCGCGCAAGAAGAACGAGCCGGAATGGCTGCTGGAGTGGCGGCTCAAGGCCTTCGCGCTGTGGCGCAAGATGGAGGAGCCGCGCTGGGCCGCGGTGAATTTTCCCCCCATCGACTACCAGGACGCGCACTACTACGCCGCGCCGAAGCAGAAGGCGGCGCCGAAGTCGCTCGACGAGGTGGACCCCGAGCTGCTGCGCACCTACGAGAAGCTCGGCATCCCCCTGAGGGAGCAGGAGCGGCTGCAGGGCATCGCGGTGGACGCGGTGTTCGATTCCGTCTCTGTCGCCACCACCTTCAAGGAGCGGCTGGAGCAGGAGGGCATCATCTTCTGCTCGATCAGCGAGGCGGTGCAGAAGCACCCCGAACTGGTGCGCGAATACCTCGGCTCGGTGGTGCCGCAGGCGGACAACTTCTTCGCCGCGCTGAACAGCGCGGTCTTCACCGACGGCAGCTTCGTCTACATCCCCAAGGGCGTGCGCTGCCCGATGGAGCTCAGCACCTATTTCCGGATCAACGCGCGGAGCACGGGGCAGTTCGAACGGACCCTCATCATCGCCGACGCCGGCAGCCACGTCTCCTACCTCGAGGGCTGCACCGCGCCGATGCGCGACGAGAACCAGCTCCATGCCGCGGTGGTCGAGCTGGTGGCGCTGGATGACGCCACCATCAAGTATTCCACCGTGCAGAACTGGTATCCGGGCGACGCCGAGGGGCGCGGGGGCATCTACAACTTCGTGACCAAGCGCGGCGCCTGCCGCGGCGCGCGCTCCAAGATCTCCTGGACGCAGGTGGAGACGGGCTCGGCCATCACCTGGAAGTATCCCTCCTGCATCCTGCAGGGCGACGACAGCGTGGGCGAGTTCTACTCGGTCGCCATCACCAACAACCGCCAGCAGGCCGACACGGGGACGAAGATGTTCCACATCGGCCGCAACACGCGCTCCACCATCGTCTCCAAGGGCATCAGCGCGGGGCGGGGGCAGAACACCTATCGCGGCCTCGTGAAGATCAGCCCCAAGGCGCACGGCGCGCGCAACTTCACGCAGTGCGACAGCCTGCTGATCGGCGACCAGTGCGGGGCGCACACCGTGCCCTACATCGAGAACCGCTGCCTGACCGCCAAGGTCGAGCACGAGGCGACGACGAGCCGCATCGCCGAGGACCAGCTCTTCTACTGCCGCCAGCGGGGCTTGAGCGAGGAGGAGGCGGTGGGCCTCATCGTCAACGGCTTCTGCCGCGAGGTGCTGAAGGAGCTGCCGATGGAATTCGCCGTGGAGGCGCAGAAGCTTCTGGCGATCAGCCTGGAAGGGAGTGTCGGTTGACCATGCTGAAGATCGAGGGGCTGACCGCGGAGGTCGAGGGCCGGCCGATCCTGAAGGGGATCGATCTCGAGGTTCCGGCGGGCGAGGTGCATGCCGTCATGGGCCCGAACGGCTCGGGCAAGAGCACCCTCTCCTATGTGCTGGCCGGCCGCGAGGGCTACGAGATCACCGGCGGGCGCGTCACCTTCGACGGGCGGGACCTGCTGGCGATGGAGCCGGAGGAGCGCGCGGCGGCGGGCCTCTTCCTCGCCTTCCAGTATCCGGTGGAGCTGCCCGGCGTGGGCAACGCGAACTTCCTGCGCACCGCGCTCAACGCCGTGCGCCGCGCGCGCGGCGAGCCCGAGCTCGACGCGATGCAGTTCCTCAAGCTCGCGCGCGCCAAGCTCAAGGCGCTGCACATGAGCGAGGAGATGATCAAGCGCAACGTGAACGTGGGCTTCTCCGGCGGCGAGAAGAAGCGCAACGAGGTGCTGCAGATGGCGCTGCTCGAACCGAAGCTCGCGATCCTCGACGAGACGGATTCGGGCCTCGACATCGACGCGCTGAAGATCGTGGCCGACGGGGTGAACGCCATGCGCGGGCCGGGCTTCTCGGCCCTCGTCATCACCCACTACCAGCGCCTGCTCGATCACATCGTGCCCGACCGCGTGCATGTGCTCATGGACGGGCGGATCGTGAAGTCGGGCCCCGCCTCGCTCGCGCTCGAGCTGGAGGCGGAGGGCTACGCCAAGGTGGCGGCGTGAGGAAGGCGCCATGAACGCCATGACCACCGGAGCCGAGGCCTTCCTCGGCCGCTTCGAGGGGCTGCGCGCGCAGCTGCCCGGCGGCCGCACCGACTGGGTGGCTGCGCTGCGCGCGGACGCCGCCGCCCAGTTCCGCGCGCAGGGCCTGCCCGGCCGCCGCGTCGAGGCCTGGCGCTACACGGATCTCTCGCCCGTCGCCGCGCTCGGCTTCACCGAGGCGCTGACGCTCGCCGAGGAGCGCCCCGCCCTGCCCGCCGCGCGCGCGCCCTGGCGCGCCGTCTTCGTGGACGGGCGCTTCGCCGCCGGGCTCTCCTCGCTGCCGCCAGGCCTGGCCGCGCGCAGCCTCGCGGCCGATCTCGACGCCGCGCGCGGCCTGCTCGGCGCGCTCGCCGAGCCCCTGCCGCTGGTGGCGCTGAACACCATGCTCTTCGAGGACGGGCTGTTCCTCGAGGTGCCGGCCGGCGCGGAGGGGGGGACGCTGGAGCTGCTCTCCATCGCCTCCCACACCCAGGAGGCCCAGAAGGGGCGGCCCATCGCCTTCCACCCGCGCCACCTGATCCGCATCGGCCAGGGCGCGCGGCTGACGCTGATCGAGACGAGCCTCGGCCCCGCCGCGGCCGCCTATCTGCACAACCCGGTCTTCGAGATCGCGGTGGCGCAGGGCGCGCAGCTGACCCATGTGCGGCTGCAGCAGGAAGGGCGGGCGGGCTTCCAGCTCTGCACCGTGCTGGCCGCGGTCGAGGCGGGCGGCACCTACGACAACTTCACGCTCAATGCGGGCGGGCGGCTCGTGCGCAACGAGATCCACGCCGCGCTGCGCGGGCCCAGGGCCGCCTGCCACATGAACGGCGCGCAGCTCGTCGCCGACGGGCAGCACGCCGACACCACCACCTTCCTCGACCACGCCGCGCCCGACTGCGCCAGCCGCCAGACCTACAAGACCGTGCTGGCCGGGCGCTCGCGCGGGGTGTTCCAGGGCAAGATCCTGGTGCGCCAGGCGGCGCAGCGCACCGACGGCTACCAGATGAACCAGGCGCTGCTGCTCTCGGAGGAGGCGGAGATCGACGCGAAGCCGCAGCTCGAGATCTACGCCGACGACGTGAAGTGCAGCCACGGCGCCACGGTGGGCGCGCTGGACGAGGCGCAGCTCTTCTACCTGCGCGCCCGCGGCATCCCCGCCGCCACGGCGCGCGCCATGCTGGTCGAGGCCTTCCTGAGCGAAGCCATCGAGGGCGTGCAGGACGAGGCGGCGCGCGCGGCGCTGGACGACGCCATCAGCGGCTGGTGGCAGCGCGAGGGGGCGTGATGGACGCGGCCCCCGCCCGCCTCGACGTCGCGCGCGTGCGGCAGGATTTCCCGATCCTCGCCACCACGGTGCACGGGCGGCCGCTCGTCTTTCTCGACTCCGGCGCCTCGGCGCAGAAGCCGCGCGCGGTGATCGAGGCGATGACGCGCTGCATGGAGACGGCCTACGCCAACGTCCATCGCGGCGCCTACCGCCTCTCGGAGCTCGCCACCGAGGCCTATGAGGCGGCCCGCGCCGCCGCGCAGCGCTTCCTCGGCGCCGAGCACGCGGAGGAGATCGTCTTCACCCGCAACTCCACCGAGGCCTTCAACCTCGTCGCGCACAGCTTCGGCCGCGCCCTGCTGAAGCCGGGCCAGGCGGTGCTCGTTTCCGAGATGGAGCACCACGCCAACCTCGTGCCCTGGCAGATGCTGCGCGACGCGGGGCGCGGGATCGGGCTGCGCGTCGTGCGCGTGACCGACCAGGGCGAGCTCGACCTCGACGACCTCGCGCGGCACCTCTCGCGCGGGGATGTCGGGCTCGTCTCGGTCACGCACATGTCCAACGTGCTCGGCACCGTCACCCCGGCTTCGGCCATCGCGCGCATGGCCCATGCGGCGGGGGCGCGGGTGATGTTCGACGGCAGCCAGGCCGCGGTGCACCGGGCGGTGGACGTGCGTGCCATCGGCGCCGACTTCTACGCCTTCACCGGCCACAAGCTCTACGGCCCCACGGGCATCGGCGTGCTCTACGCGCGGCGGGAGCTGCTCGAGGCCATGCCGCCCTTCCTCGGCGGCGGCGACATGATCGAGACGGTCACGCTCGAGCGCAGCACCTGGGCCGCGCCCCCCGCGCGCTTCGAGGCGGGCACGCCGGCCATCGTCGAGGCGGTGGGGCTGCATGCGGCGATCGACTACGTGAACGCGCTCGGCATGGAGGCCATCGAGGCGCATGAGCGCGACCTCGTCGAGCACGCCTGCGCGACGCTCGCGCAGGTCAAGGGCCTCGCGCTGCTCGGCGCGCCGCAGGACCGCGGCGGGGTCTTCTCCTTCGCCCTCGAGGGCGTCCACCCGCACGACCTCGCCACCTTCCTCGACCGGCGCGGCATCTGCGTGCGCGCCGGACGCCACTGCGCCGAGCCGCTGCACGCCCGGTTCGGGCTGGAGGGCGGCACGGCGCGCGCGAGCTTCGGCCTCTACACCACGCGCGGCGAGATCGACGCGCTGGCCGCGGCGCTGGACGCCGCCCGGGGCTTCTTCGCATGAGCACCGAGGCTGCCGGCTTCGAGGAGCTGCGCGACCTCTACCAGGAGGTGATCCTCGACCATGGCCGCCGCCCGCGCAACCACCTGCGCCTCGATCCCTGCGACGCCTCGGCGCGCGGCGACAACCCGATGTGCGGCGACCGCGTGGAGCTGTTCCTGCGCTTCGCCCCGGACGGGCGCATCGCCCGCGCCGCCTTCCTCGGCCGCGGCTGCGCGGTGAGCCAGGCCAGCGCCTCGCTGCTGACCGAGACGGTGCCCGGCCTCACCCCCGCCGAGGCGAAGGCGCTCGCCGCGCGGCTTCGCGAGATGGCGCGCACCGGCGCGCGCGACGAGTCCACCGAGGCGCTCGCGCGCCTCTCCGCCCTTTCGGGCGTGCACGAGTTCCCCTCGCGGGTGAAGTGCGCCACGCTCGCGTGGCACGCGCTGGAGGCCGCGCTCGACGGGGTGAAGGAGGCGAGCAGTGAGTGAGCAGGCCGCCAGGCACACGGCCTGGACGCCCGCGGGCGAGGCGGCTCCTGCGGTGACGGAGGCCAAGGTCGCGGAAGATGCCGTGATCGAGGCGCTCAAGACCGTCTTCGACCCGGAAATCCCGGTGGACATCTACGAGCTCGGCCTCGTCTACGCGCTGGAGATCGGCGAGGACGGAGCGGTGAAGGTCGAGATGACGCTGACCACCCCCTCCTGCCCCTCGGCGCAGGAGCTGCCGGGCATGGTGGAGGAGGCGGTGCGCCAGGTGCCCGGTGTCACCTCCTGCCAGGTGGAGGTGGTCTGGGATCCGCCCTGGGACCAGTCGCGCATGAGCGAGGAGGCGCGCCTCGCCCTCAACATGTTCTGATGGAACCGACGCCATGAGCGCCACGACCGAGACGCCGAAAGCCCCGCGCGCCCTGCCGCCGCTGATGTCCCTCTCGGACGCCGCGGCCGAGCGCCTGCGCGCCCTCTACGCGAAGGGCGAGCAGGGGAAGCTGCTGCGCATCGGGGTGAAGACCAAGGGGTGCTCGGGCCTCGCCTACGATCTCGGCTTCGTCGAGGCGGCCGGCCCCGGCGACGAGGTGGTGACCGACAAGGGCGTGACCATCCTCGTGGACCGCAAGGCCACGCTCTACCTCATCGGCACCATGATGGACTACGAGGTCAAGCCGATGAGCGCGGGCTTCGTCTTCGTGAACCCGAACGAGAAGGGCCGCTGCGGCTGCGGCGAGAGCTTCCACGTCTAGCCTGCGCCGGCCGGACTCTCCCGCAGCCGGGCCGGGCGGCGGCGGCGAGGCCGCGAGGGCTGACACCGCAGCGCCCGCGGGGCATCCTCGCCGCATGTCGCTCCCCACCGATCCCGCCCTGATGGAGGCCGAGCAGCTCCTCGCCCTCTACCGCCGCCGCGCCCTCTCGCCCGTGGAGGCGCTGAAGGCCGTCACCGAGCGCATCGCGCGCATGAATCCCTGGGTGAACGCCTTCGCCGCCCTCAACCCGCGCGCCTTGCAGCAGGCGGGCGAGAGCGAGGCGCGCTGGGCCGCGGGCCGCCCGATCGGCCCGCTCGATGGCGTGCCCGCCACGGTGAAGGATCTGCTCCACCTCGCGGGATTTCCCACGCGGCGCGGCAGCCGCACCACCGACCCCGCGCCGGTGGAGGAGGATGCGCCCGCCGTGCTCGGCCTAAAGCGGGCGGGGGCGGTGATCATCGGCAAGACCACGACCACCGAGTTCGGCTGGAAATCCCCGGGCGACTGCCCGCTGCACGGCATCACCCGCAATCCCTGGAACCGGAGCCGCACGCCGGGCGGCAGCTCCTCCGGCGCGGGGGCGGCGGCGGCGGCCTGTTTCGGGCCGCTGCACATCGGCACCGATGCGGGCGGCTCGATCCGCATTCCCGCGGCCTATTGCGGCGTCGTCGGCCTCAAGCCGAGCTTCGGGCGCGTGCCGCAATGGCCGCTGGGCGCCTTCGCCAATGTCGCCGTGGCGGGCCCCATGGCGCGCAGCGTCCGCGATGCGGCGCTGATGATGACCGCGCTGGCCCGGCACGATCTGCGCGACCCCTTCTGCCTGCCCGACGAGGACCGCGACTGGCGCGAGGGCATCGAGGAGGGTGTGGCCGGGCTGCGCGTCGCCCTGGTGCGCGACTGGGGCTTCGCGCCTCCGCTGGACGCGGAGGGCGAGGAGGCGCTCGCCCAGGCCGCCCGCGCGCTGGAGGCCGCCGGCGCCCATGTCGAGGAGGCGACGCCCGCCCTGCCCGACACGCGCGCCATCTTCGGCCGCGTCTGGGGTGTGGCGCTGGCGCGACTCGTCGCCACCATCCCGGAGGACCGGCGCGCCGATCTGGACGCCGGCCTCGCCGAGGTGGCCGCGCGCCACGCCGGCCTGCCCGCCACCGAGTTCCTCGCCTTCGAGGCGGCGCGACTCGAGGCCGCCCACGCCATGGCCCGCTTCCACCAGCGCTTCGACCTGGTACTGACGGCCGCCACCCCCACCGCCGCCTTCGCCGCCGACCAGCCCACCCTGCAGGCCGAGCAGGCGCTGTGGCGCGACTGGGCGCCCTGGACCTTCGCCTTCAACCTGACGCGCCAGCCCGCCATCTCCGTGCCGGTGGGGCTGGATGCGGAGGGCATGCCGCGCGCCGTGCAGGTCGCCGCCGCCCTCTACCGCGACGATCTCTGCTTCCGCGCCGCCAGGGCCCTGGAACTCGTATTGCAGGCCCCCGCCGCGCCGGCCTTGTAACGAGATCGAAACCATGCTTCACGCAGGCCGCGCCGGGGAATCGCCCGGCCGGTCGGGCGGAGCAGGTCATGCGGTTGGTCACCTTTGCCGATGGGCAGGGCGAGCGGATCGGCGTTCTCGATGCCACGGGGGCTGTGCGCGACCTGCGCGCGGCCGACCCCTCGCTGCCCGCCTCCATGCTGGAGCTGATCGCCTCCGGCCGCCTCGCCGACGCCGCGCGCGCCGCCGCCGCCGCGCCGCCGGCCCAGGGCGCGCGGCTGCGCGCCCCCATTCCCCGCCCGCCCAAGAACGTGTTCTGCGTGGGCAAGAACTACCACGAGCACGCGAAGGAGTTCGCGGGCTCCGGCTTCGACGGTAGCGCGAAGGACGTGGTGCCCCCCTTCCCCGTGGTGTTCACCAAGCCGCACACCAGCATCATCGCCACCGGCGAGCCCATCCTCTCGGCCGTGGACCCCACGGGCGGCCTCGACTACGAGGGCGAGCTCGCGGTGGTGATCGGCCGCGGCGGGCGCGGCATCGCGCGGGAGGCCGCGCTCTCCCACGTCTTCGGCTACACCATCGTCAACGACGTGACGGCGCGCCACCTGCAGAAGCGCCACAGCCAGTGGGTGCTGGGCAAGGGGCTGGACAGCTTCTGCCCCATGGGTCCCTGCATCCTCACCGCGGATGAGGTGCCCGACCCGCGCAGGTTCACGCTCAGCACCTTCGTCAATGGCGAGCGCCGCCAGCACGCCAGGTTGGCCGATCTCATCTTCGACATCCCGACGCTCATCGAGGCGATCAGCGCCGGCATCACGCTCGAACCCGGCGATGTGATCGCGACCGGCACGCCGGTGGGGGTCGGCATCGGCTTCTCCCCGCCGCGCTTCCTGCAGCCGGGCGACGAGGTGCGGATCGAGGTTCCGGGAATCGGGACCCTCGTGAATAGGGTCCAGTGAACGGGAGGGAACCATGCGCGTGCTGAAGCCCCTCACTCTCGCCCGCCGCCGCCAGCTCTGCGGCACGCCGCTGCCGCAGGCGGCGCGCTCCTCCCGCCCCGTGCGCTCGGCCGAGCCGGCCGAGATCCTCGACCTGCGCGAGGAGCGCCGCGCCTTCGCCGAGCCGGACGCCACCCCGGCGCCCGAGCGGCCCCCGGCGGAGTGACGCCCGCGCGCGCGGCGCGATAGTCTCGCGCCAAGGCCGCCATCGCGCGGCCGCCAGGGAGAGACACGCATGATCCACCCCAGCCGCCGCGTGCTGCTCGGCGCCGCCGCCCTCAGCCCGCTTGCCGCCGCCGCGCAGGATTTCCCCTCCCGGGCCGTCACCATCGTGGTGGGCTTCCCGCCCGGCGGCCAGGCGGACCTCGCGGCGCGGCCCGTGGCGGCGGCCATGGAGAGGAATCTGCGCCAGCCCGTGGTGGTGCAGAACCGGCCCGGCGGCGCGGGGGCCATCGGCAATGCCTTCGTCGCGCGCGCCCCGGCCGATGGGCACACGCTGCTGATGGCCCTCTCCTCCCTCGCGGTGATCCCCGAGGCGGAGCGGCTGTTCAACCGCCCGCCGCCCTACACCGTGGACCAGTTCGCGCCCATCGGCCTCGTGAACGCGGACCCCACCATGCTCGCCGTGCCGGCGAACGCGCCGTGGCGCACGCTGGCGGAGTTCATCGCCGCCGCGCGCGCCCGGCCTGGCGACATCCCCTACGGCTCCTCCGGCACCTACGGCACGCTGCATGTGGCGATGGAGATGTTCGCCAACGCCGCGGGAATCCGGCTGCTGCATGTGCCCTTCCAGGGGGCTGGGCCGGCCATCACCGCGCTGCTCTCGGGCAACATCCAGGCGCTCGCCTCCGCGCCTGGCACGCTGACGCAGCATGTGCAGCAGGGGCGGCTGCGCGTGCTGGCCTGCTGGGGGGCCGAGCGCGCCCCCGCCTTCCCCGATGTGCCCACCTTCATGGAGAGCGGCTTCCCGGAGGTGGAGTTCTACATCTGGGCGGGCCTCTTCGCCCCCGCCGCCACGCCCGCGCCCATCCAGGCGCGGCTGCGCGAGAGCTTGCGCGCGGCAATGGCCGACCCCGAGCTCAACCGCGCCTTCGAGGCCGCCGGCGCGCCGCCGAAATACCTGGACGCGCCGGAATTCGCGCGCTTTTTCGCCGAGGATTCGGCGCGCCTCGTGCGCGCCGTGCAGCGCATCGGGCGGGTGGAGTAGGGGTGGGGGCGGGCGTGCCTCCGCATCTCCCGCAGGCCTGACTCTTTGTTGCATCGGCGGCACATATGCGCGATGCTGCAGCCACATTAAAGAATCCATGAGGGAGGGCAGGCATCGCGGGTCTATGGTTTTCTCTGCGCTTCAACGTCCTGGGGGTCGGCCCGGGCGTGGCGTCTCTCCGCTTGGCGGGCGAAACCTGGGGCGAGACCATGGAGATCCACTGGGGCTCCACCGGCCCCGGGGGCACCCTTGACCCGGTCACCCTGCTGCCTGACACGCGCCCCGGTTACATCGAGATCCCCTCCGATCCCGTCGGCCGCCCCTATGCGGACGGGCGCTACACGGTCAACGTGACCGTGACGGCTGGCGGCGGCCTCTCGCAGACCGAGACGCTGACCGCCTACATCGCGACCGCGAGCACCGCCGACCTGCTCTATCGCGCCGGAGCGACCAACGATGCCGTGATCGGCGGTCTCGGCAATGACCGCCTCTTCGGCAGCGCGGGCGACGACATCATCCTCGGCGGCGCCGGCAGCGGCATCCTGCGCGGCGAGGCGGGCGACGACCTGCTCTATGGAGAGGCGGGCAACGATCGGCTGTTCGGCGGCGACGGCAACGACATGCTGTTCGGCGGCGAGGACGACGACATCCTCTACGGAGAGGGCGGCGACGACATCCTCGATGGCGGGAACGGCAACGACCGGCTCTTCGGTGGCGATGGCGCCGACATCCTCTACGGAGGCGACGGCGACGACATCCTCGACGGCGGCGAAGGTTCCGACACCCTCTACGGAGGCGCGGGCAACGACCTGCTGCGTGGCGGCAATGGTTACGGATACCTCCGCGGCGGTGCCGGCGACGACCGCATCTATGGCGGCGCGGACGGCGACTCGATCTCCGGCGATGACGGGAACGACCGTGCCTATGGCGGCGGCGGGGCGGACCTGATCTACGGCGGCGAGGGCAACGACATCCTCTACGGCGAGGATGGCGACGACATCATCCACGGCGAGGACGGCGACGACTTGCTCTATGGCGGCGAGGGCGACGACTTCCTGCATGGCGGTGCCGGTAACGACCGCCTCTACGGCGACATCGGCAATGATGTGTTCGGCGGCCACGAGGGCGATGACCGGCTGGAGGGGGGGAGGGCAACGACGACCTCTCGGGCCACGACGGCAACGACATCCTGTTCGGTGGCGCGGGGATGGACTTCTTCAACGGCGGCGCGGGACGCGACCGCCTGATCTCAGACCTGGACGGCGAGACAGACACCTTCCTCTATTACGCGGCGACCGAGGGCCTCGACACCATCTGGAACTTCGAGGCGGCGCATGACCGCATAGCCCTGCGCTTCCTCGACCAGGCGACGATGTCGGAAAGCCGCTTCGTGAACAGCCGCACCGCGATGACGGACACGAACCCCTGGATCATCTACGACGCGGCCACCGGGCGCCTCATGGTGGACCTGAACGGCACGGCGGCGGGACAGCTCTACCAGATCGCCACGCTCATCGGCCTGCCGGAGCTGTCCTACGGGAACTTCGAGTTCGGCTACCACGCCTGAGGCGGCCCGCCTCCCCGCCGCGGCGGCAGGCGGCGGCCTTCGCGCCGCCGCCCTTTCAGCTTCGCAGGCGCCTCATCCGCTCGGCGCGGCCACCGGCCCCGGGAAGCTCTGCCGCGCCGGCTCCGCGCGCCAGGCGATGAGGAAGACGCAGGCGTGCGCGCCCATGGCCGCGCATGCCACCTCCCGCGCCACCGCGCCCGGATGCACGAGCCGCACGAACAGCCGCTCCAGCGTCACCGCATAGAGTTCGCAGAGCGGATGCACCGCATGCTGCCCGCGACACAGCGGGCAGCCCGCGATCGCCACGCGCGCCGGGTTGCCCGCCGCCACGCTGAGCCCGCCCGAACCCGCGAAGGTCCAGGCATGGCGCGCGATGGCGAGCAGCAGCAGCCGCGCCGCCAGCCCCGCCGGCAGGGCGCGCAGCAGCCACTGCACCGGGCGCGGGATGCGGTGCGCGAGCAGATAGTCCGCCGTGAGCCGGCCGGCCTCGCGCGCGATGCGGCCGGCATGCGCGTCGCCGAGCCGCGCGCGCAGCGCGGCCTGCAGCGCGGCCACATCCTCCTCCGCCACCATTCGCGCGGGCGGGGCGTCCAGGTGGTGCGCGAGGCCCGCGGCGGCGAAGACCTCGCGGCAGAGGCGCTCGCCGCGGTGCGCGCGCAGCGCCTCCGCCACGCGCGTGATCGCATTGGGACCGACGCGCCCGGCCTCGCCCGGCATCAGATCTTCATCGCCCCCGGCACGGGGCGCGCAGCGGCGGGCGGTGCCTCGACGGGCGCCATGGCGTCCGACGCGCCGCTGCAGGGCGAGTCCATCTCGGCCTCGCTCATCTGCTCCGTGCCGCCGCCGCAGGCCTTCACCTCGGCGGCCGCGCGCTTGCGGGGCGGCGCCTGCCTCCAGTCGCGCGCCTCGGCAGCGGATGTGCGCGTCGGGTCGAAGTGGAAGTCCACCCTCTTCTTCGACTGCGGGCCCCAGTAGCCCACCTTGCCGAGGTCGTAGAACTTCCGCTCGAACCCCGATTTCAGGAAGGCCTTGAGGCAGCCCAGCAGGTATCTCCGCCGCACCCTGTCGCGCACCCACGGGTAACCGAACAGGCTCTTGCGCATGTAGAAGCGGCGGTAGTTGTGCATCACCCGGTCGAGCAGCGTGGCGCGGTCCATCGCGTCCGGCTTCATGATGGGCGTGACGAAGTTGTATTTCTCGAAGTCGAACACCTCCACCTTGTCGCCGAGTTCGCGGAACAGGTCGCTGAAGGGCCAGGGCGTGTACATGGCCCAGTTCGCCATGTCCGGCGCCCAGTCGAGCGCCATGCGGTAGGTCTCCTCCAGCGTCTCGGGCGTCTCGTTCTCCAGCCCCACGATGAACTGCGCCTCGGTGACGATGCCGTTCTCGCGCAGGAGCTGGATGGCCTTCCTGTTCTGCGCGATCGTCGTCTCCTTGTGGAAGCGGTCGAGCTTGAGCTGCGCCGCCGCCTCGGTGCCGAGCGAGACGTGGATCAGCCCCGCCTTGCGGTAGAGCGGCAGCAGCGCCTCGTCGCGCAGGATGTCGGTGACGCGGGTGTTGATGCCCCACAGCACGGGCAGGTTGCGCTCGATCAGCAGCTCGCAGAACTGCACGAACTTCTTGCGGTTGATGGTGGGTTCCTCGTCGGCGAGGATGAAGAAGCCCACATCGTGCTCGCGCACGAGCGTCTCGATCTCGTCCACCACCTTGCGCGGATCGCGGATGCGGTAGTCGCGCCAGAACTTCCACTGGCTGCAGAAGCTGCAGGTGAAGGGGCAGCCGCGCGCCATGTTCGGGATGGCCACGCGCCGGCCGAGCGGGATGTAGATATACTTGTCCCACTCCAGCACGCTCCAGTCGGGCGTGATGCGGTCGAGGTCGCGGATGGGCGGCGCGGCGGGGGGGGCGACCACGCGGCCCTCCTCCAGATAGGCGATGCCGCGCAGCGTGCCGCGCCCCGCCGGCCAGCGCCCCTCGTCCACGCAGCGCACCAGGTCGAGGAAGACCTGCTCGCCCTCGCCGCGCACCACCGCGTCGATCCAGGGCGCCTCGGCCAGCACCTGCGGATACATGAAGGTGCCGTGGATGCCGCCCAGCACCGTCACCGCCTGCGGCGCCACCTCCTTGGCGATCTGCAGCAGGCGCTCGGCCTTGTAGATGGCGGGGGTGATGGCGGTGGCGCCCACCACGTCGGGCTTCAGGCGGGCCAGCGCCTCGCGCACCTGCTCGTCGCTCAGGTGGTTGGTCATCGCGTCGATGAAGGTGATGTCGGCGTAGCCGCCCGCCTTCAGATAGCCCGCGAGATAGGCCACCCAGGCGGGCGGCCAGTTCCCCGCGATCTCCGCCCCGCCCGAATGGTAGTTGGGATGCAGCAGCACGATGCGCATGGCGCGCCTCCGCGAAGGATGCGCCACGCTAGGCATCGCCCGGCAGGCCGTTCCTTGATGTGGCGCAACGCGCCCGCTCCTACTGTGGGAGCCTGCGACCCGCCTGCAGTTCCGCCAGCAGCTCGATGGCCCAGCCGATGCGCTCGTCGAGGCTGCGCCGCGCGAGCGGCGGCGGCTCGGGCGTCACGCACTCCACGAGGAAGGCGTTGGCCGGCAGGGGCGGCGCCTCGACCCCGCGGGCGCGGCCCGGCGCCGCCAGCCGCGCCCGCGCCACCAGCGCGAGCTTGCGCGCGGAGGAGACGACGGCGCGGCGCGAGACGGAGTCGAAGCCGGCCCGCGCCACTTCGGCGCCGATCTCCGCATAGATGCGGTGCGCGGCGCGGATGGCGGGCCGGCAGTCGCGCGGCAGCAGGGCGATGCCCGGCTCGGCGCGCGCGTAGAGGCGCTGCGCCTCCGCCAGCAGCCGCGCCACCACGAGGCCGATGGCCGGCGAGAAGGCCGGCCGCGCGAGGAAGGCCTCGGGCGCCACGCCGGCCTCCTCCAGCCAGTCGAGCGGCAGGTAGAGCCGCCCGTTGCGCGCATCCTCGCCCACGTCGCGCGCGATGTTGGTAAGCTGCATGGCGCAGCCGAGATCCGTGGCGCGCGCCAGCGCGGCGTGGGAGGAGACGCCCATCAGCAGCGTCATCATCGCGCCCACCGTGCCGGCCACGCGCGCGCAATAGCCGTGCAGGGCCGCGAGGCTGTCGTAGCGCCGGCCCTCCGCGTCCCAGGCGAAGCCCTCCAGCAGCGCGGCGGGCAGGGTGCGCGGGATGCGGTGGCGCGCCACCACGGCGGCGAAGGCGCGGTCGGCCGGGTGGTCCATGGGCGCGCCACGATAGGCGGCGTCGAGCCGCTGCTGCATCTCGTGCAGCCCCGCCCGCGGGTCGGCGGCCCGGTCCACCGCGTCGTCGCCCAGGCGGCAGAAGGCGTAGAGGGCGGTGGCAGGGTCGCGCACGCGGCGCGGCAGCAGCAGAGCGGCGGCATGGAAGCTCCTGGAGCCCGTCCGCAACAGGGCGGCGCAGGCAGCGAGGTCGCCGGGATCGGGCGGCGGGGCGTCAGCCATCGGCGGCCTCCAGGATGATGCGCGCGGCGCGCTCCGGCGCCTCCTCGTGCGCGAGGTGACCGAGCCCGGGCAGCGCATGGATCACCGCCTGCGGCAGGATGCGGCGCAGCCGCAGCGCCTCGGTGGGGCGGATGGTCCGGTCCTGCTGGCCCACCACGAGATGCAGCGGCGCGGCGAGCCGCGGCAGGTCGCGCGCGAAGCGCGGCAGATCCCAGGCCGCCATCATGCCGAGCGTGGCGGCGACATGGTCCGGGTCGCGGAACAGCCGCGCATAATGCTCCACCCCCTCGGGCGTGAGGGTGGAGCCGGTGTCGCGCAGCAGCCGCTCCACCAGCGCACGCTCGCGCGCCTGCCAGGCGAAGAACTGCGGCAGGCCGGGCAGCCCCACCATCATGCGCCCCAGCGGACCGAAGACCATGCCGGCCCACCCGCCGAGCGGCAGCAGGGCGCCGTTGAAGGAGACGATGGCCCGGGGCGCGATGGCCCCATCCAGGACAAGGCGGATCGCCACCGCCGCACCGGCCGAATGCCCGGCCACCAGCACGGGCGAGACGCCCAGCGCGGCGAGCAGCGCCGCCAGCCCGCGCGCCATGCCGTCCAGCGTCAGCAGCTCGGGCGGCGGCCGGGCGGAGAACCCCATGCCCGGCAGGTCGGGCACGATCACGCTGAAGCGCGCGGCGAGCAGCGGCGCCACCTCGCGCCAGGAATGGCTGGAGGCGCCGGTGCCGTGCAGCAGCAGCAAAGGGGGGCCCGCCCCCAGCATCTGCACATGCCAGCGGAGCCCGGCGGCGAGGACGAAGCGGCTCGCCTCCGCGAGCGGCGGGGCGGCGGCAGCGAAGCCCGGCGGCGCGGGCGCGAGGGCCCCCTGGGCCATGACGAGGGCCATGCTCATCGCGGCGCCATGCCCTGGCGCACCGCGGCGGCCAGCGCCTCGGCCCGGGCCTGGGGCAGGACGAGGCTGCGCCCGCCCGCCTCGGCGGCGAGGCCGCGCACGAAAGGCTGCGGCCGGGGTGCCGTGTCCACGATCAGCACCGGATGCGCCTCGGCGCGCAGCCGCCGGGCGACGGCGAGGGCATCGGCCTCCGCCGCCTCGCGCCCCGGCCGACCGTCGCGCGCGAGGTTGGCGCGCCCGTCGGTCAACACCACGAGGAAGGGGCTGCGGCCGGCGCGCCGCTCCTGCCCCGCCACCTGGGCGGCGGCCTCCAGCCCGGCCGCGAGCGGCGAGGCCCCTCCCCCCGGCAGTCCCGCCAGGGCGCGCCGGGCGCGCACCAGGGAATGGGTGGGGGGCAGCAGCAGCTCGGCCCCCTGGCCGCGGAAGGCGATCACCGCCACCCGGTCGCGCCGCGCGTAGCATTCGCCGAGCAGCAGCTCCACCGCCCCCTTCGCCTCCGCGAGCCGGTGCAGCGCCGCCGAGCCCGAGGCGTCCACCACGAAGACGGCCGTGCTCTCGGCATGTTCGCGGAAGCGGCGGATGCGCAGATCCTCGCGCCGGATGGCCAGGCGCCCGCGCGGCGGGGGCGGGCGCAGCCGCTGCCAGGGCACGGCAGCGCGCAAGGTCTCGAGCAGCGCGAGGCGCGCGCCGTCGCGCGGCTCGCCCGGGCGGACCCCGATGGGCCTGCCCCGGCGCAGGGAGACACGCTCCGCCCCCTGGCGGCCGCTCGAGGGCTGGCGCGCGCGCAGCGTGCCGGCGGCCAGGCTGGCCAGGAGCTGGGCGGGAAGCTTCGCCGCCACCGCCGCCTGCACCAGATCCTCCATCCGCCCCTGCCCGGCCGGGTCGCGCTCCGGGCTGGGCTCGGCCTCGCCGGGGGGCGGAGGCGGGTCGGGGGGCAGGTCCTCCGCCTCCTCCTCGGGCGGGGCGGGCAGCACCGTGGCGCGCGGGCCGAGCACGAGGCGCACGGCGGGGGCGGCGTCCTCGCCCGTCACCTCCGCGCGGCCGTGCAGGGCGGCATGGGCACGGGCGGCTTTCAGGGCGAAAGCGGGCGCGCGCAGCGAGGCCACGCCGCAGGCCGAGGCGGTGGCGAGGATCGCCTCGATCACCGCATCGCCGGCCGCGACGGCCGCAAGCCGGCGTTGCGCCGCCGCCACCGCCGCGGCGTCGAAGGGCGGATCGGCGGGCGGGGCGGCGAGGTCGGGGAAGAAGGCCAGCCGGTCGAGCAGCCCGGGCGGCGGGGCCTCCTCCTCCTCCAGCCCCTCGTCGAGGGCGAGCAGGACGAAGCCATGCGCCTCCTGCCCCGCCGCGAGCCGCGCCGCGAGCCCGCGGGAGAGGCGCTCGGCCATGGGCAGCAGCAGCGCCCCGCCGGCCGCCTGCTCGAGCAGGCCCGGGCGCCGCACCGGCCGGCCGAGGCCCAGCGTCGCCGCGAGGTCGAGCCCGCCCAGCAGGGCCTCGTCGCCGATGCCGGGCGGCAGGCGGCGCCAGGGCATGGCCTCGGGCAGCAGGGCGCGGAACAGGGTGAGCCAGCGCTCGCGCTCCACCCCGGCGCGGGCGCGCAGCACCGCACCGCCGAGCCCCGGCGGGTCCACCGCCAGCAGGCAGGCCGCCAGCGCCGCGTCCGCGCGGGGATCGGGGCGCGGCGGCGGGGGCGTCACGGGCCGAACACCTCCTCCACCGCGCGCGCCACGCGGGTGGAGGCCAGCGCATCGTCCAGCGGGTTGCGCCGCAGCCGGTGGCGCAGCGCGGGCAGCGCCATGCGGCGCAGATGCGCCTCGCCCGCCTCGCGGGCGCCCTCCAGGGCGGCCAGGGCGCGGGCGGCGCGCATCAGGGTGAGTTCGCCGCGCAGCCCGTCCGTGCCGGCGGCCATGCACAGCCGCGCCGCCCGCTCGATCACTGCGTCGGGCACGCGCACCTCGCCGAGCCGCGACTGCGCGGCGGCAAGCCGCGCGCGCAGCGCCGCCTCCTCCTTCGCCCATTCGGCGCAGAACCCCTCCGGGTCGCGCTCGAAGGCGTCGCGGCGCTTGATGACCTGCAGCCGGACCGCAAGATCGGTCGGCGTGGTCACCTCCACCGAGAGGCCGAAGCGGTCGAGAAGCTGCGGCCGCAGCTCCCCTTCCTCCGGGTTGCCGCTGCCGACCAGAACGAAGCGCGCGGGGTGGCGCAGCGAGAGCCCGTCGCGCTCGACCACGTTCTCGCCCGAGGCGGCCACGTCGAGCAGGAGGTCCACCAGGTGGTCCTCCAGCAGGTTCACCTCGTCGATGTAGAGGAAGCCGCGATGGGCGCGGGCCAGCAGCCCGGGCTCGAAGGCCTTCTCGCCCTGCGCCAGCGCGCGCTCGATGTCGAGCGCCCCCACCACCCTATCCTCCGTGGCGCCGAGCGGCAAATCCACCACGGGCACGGGCAGGGGGACGACGCGCGCGCCCGCCCGGCGACAGGCCTCGCACAGCGCCGCGGGGCGCCCTGGCTCGCAATGGAAGCGGCAGCCCTCCACCACCCGGATGGGCGGCAGAAGGGCGGCAAGAGCACGGATGGCGGTGGACTTGCCCGTGCCGCGGTCGCCGAGCGCGAGCACGCCGCCGATCGCGGGGTCCACGGCGCAGAGCAGCAGCGCGGTCTTGAGCTCCTCCTGCGCCACGATGGCGGTGAAAGGGAAGACGCGCCGAGCCGGCGGCGGCGCAGCGACGCGCGGCCGGCGCGCGCGGCGCGGCCCGGCGGCGGGTGCGAGCGCCCCGTCCATGCTCAGGCGGGCCGCTTGATCTGGAACTCCGTCCATGCGTCGTCCAGCGCCATGATCAGGTGGTCTATGTCGGCGTCGCTGTGCGCGGGCGAGGGCGTGAAGCGCAGCCGCTCCGTCCCGCGCGGCACGGTGGGATAGTTGATGGGCTGCACATAGACGCGGTGGCGCTCCAGCAGCAGGTCGCTGATCTCCTTGCAGAGGGCGGCGTTGCCCACCATCACCGGCACGATGTGCGAGGGGTTGGCGAGGTGCGGGATGTGGATGGCGTCGAGCCGCCGCCGCACCGTCGCGACCCGCTCGTGCATACGCTCGCGCTCGACGGAGCTTTCCTTGAGGTGGCGGATGCTGGCCGTGGCGCCGGCCGCCACCGCGGGCGGCAGGGCGGTGGAGAAGATGAAGCCCGAGGCGAAGCTGCGCACGAAATCCACCAGCGCGGCCGAGCCCGCGATGTAGCCCCCGATCACGCCGAAGGCCTTGGCGAGGGTGCCCTCGATGACGGTGAGCCGGTGCGCCACCCCGTCGCGTTCGGAGATGCCTCCCCCGCGCGGGCCGTAGAGGCCGACCGCATGCACCTCGTCGAGATAGGTCATGGCGCCGAACTCGTCGGCGAGGTCGCAGATGGCGGCGATGGGCGCCACATCCCCGTCCATGGAATAGACGCTCTCGAAGGCGATGAGCTTGGGCGTGCCCGGCGGCAGGGCGGCGAGCTTCTCGCGCAGGTCGCCGAGATCGTTGTGCTTCCAGATGATGCACTGGGCCCGCGAGTGGCGGATGCCCTCGATCATCGAGGCGTGGTTCTTCTCGTCGGACAGCACCACGCAGCCCGGCACCTTGGCGGCGAGGGTGGAAAGCGTCGCCCAGTTGGACATGTAGCCGGAGTTGAACAGCAGCGCCGCCTCCTTGCCGTGGAGGTCGGCGAGCTCGCGCTCGAGCAGCACATGGTGGTGGTTGGTGCCGCCGATGTTGCGCGTGCCGCCCGCGCCCGCGCCGTTCTGGTCGAGCGCCGCGTGCATGGCGGCGAGCACCTTGGGGTGCTGGCCCATGTTGAGATAGTCGTTCGAGCACCACACCGTCACCTCGCGCGCGCCGGAGGGGTGGTGATGCGTGGCGCGCGGGAACTGGCCTGCGTGCCGCTCCAGGTCGGCGAAGACGCGGTAGCGCCCCTCGCGCCGGAGCCCCTCGAGCTGCGTCCTGAACAGGGCTTCGTAGTTCATCGCGGTTGCCTTTCCGGTCCTCAGGGCCTCAGGGGGAGGGCGCCGGGCTTGGCCCGCGCCTCCGGTGACGGGGAACATGTGCCCGGCCGCCCCCAGGTCCAGAGACCATCGAGGGGCAGGGGCAGCATCAGGAACCAGTGCTCGATCACCGCGAGGGCCGCGAGCGCGGCAAGCAGGGTGCTGGCCGTGAGCGGAAAGGGCTCGGCCGCCCCCGCCGCCTGCAGCGCAAGCCACATGGCGAGAAGGGTGCCCGCCGTGACCGAGACGGGGAAGAGGAAGTTCATGTGCCGCCGCCGGAAATAGCTGGCGAGATGCCCGAGATGCGGGGGCAGCATGCTCTCGCCGAGGTTGCGCGCGCCGAGGAAGATGTTCAGCTTGGCGCTCTGGCGCATCGTCCAGAGCAGCAGATAGGTCCACAGGGCCGTCCGGTTCGGCGCCTCCCACAGCAGCAGCAGCAGCGCGAGGCCGAGGACGAGCATCGCGATCTCGTGGTGCCAGACCGTCCCCAGCGCCGCCCGGAAGCGGGCGAAGCCCTCCGTGCCCTCGGGCAGCGCCCGGCGATTGGGGCCGGTCACATAGCCGGTGAGGAAGGCGAGCTCCTGCCACGCCCAGACCAGCACGCCGCAGGTGAAACCCGCATAGGCGCTGGCTGCGGTCAGGCGGTCCTCGAGCAGCACGACGCAGCACAGCGCCGCCGCCAGCACCACCGTCGCGCCGATCATCACCCGGAAGTGATGGCGCCGCGGCAGCTGGTCGAGGAAGAAGACGAGGGCAGTGCCGGCCCACCAGACGAAGACCGCGTAGAGGATGGGCCAGACGTAGTCCACCGCAGGCCCCTCAGTAGGCCGGGCTGAGACGGATCTGCGCCGGCAGCGGCGCCCGCCGTCCCGGCAGCAGGAAGAGGCGCAGGAAGGTGGCCGCCGCGCGGGCCCCCAGCACTGCCCGCCGCGCCCTGGCGGCCGCCCCGGGCACACCGCGCAGCCGGCCGAGCGCCTCCGAGATCTCGCAGAGGCGGTCGAGCCCCTTGCGGAAGGCGGGATGGTCCCAGGCCAGCGTGATGGGGAACACCTGCTTGCAGATCTCGGTCGTCTTCTCGAACACCGCCATGTCGTATTCGGTGGGCGTCATCCCCAGGGCCTCGTGGAAGGCCGGGCGGGCGTGGTCGCGCACATACATGGTGGCGAAGACGGCGAGCTGGAAGAATTTCGCCCAGTAGGCGTTGAGCCCGGTGAGCAGCTTCGGGTTGGCGCGCATCAGCAGGGCGAAGGCCTCGCCGTGGCGGAACTCGTCGTTGCACCACTTCTCGAACCAGTTGAAGATCGGATGGAAGCGGCGCTCCGGGTGCTTCTCGAACTGGCGGAAGATGGTGATGTAGCGCGCATAGCCGATCTTCTCGCTGAGGTAGGTGGCATAGAAGATGAACTTCGGCCGGAAGTAGTGATACTTCTTCGCCTTGGTGAGGAAGCCGAGATCCACCCCCACGCCGATGTCCTTCAGGCTGTCGTTGATGAAGCCGGCGTGGCGCGCCTCGTCCCGGCTCATCACCGCGAAGAGCTCCTTGATGTCGGGGTTCCTGATGCGCTTCTTGATCTCGGCGTAGAGCACGCAGCCCGAGAATTCGGCGGTGACGGAGCTGACCAGGAACTCCACCAGCTCCTTCTGCAGCGCGGGCGGAAGATCATCGAGGCGGAAGGCGTCGAAGCGCTCGTCGCGCACGAAGTGGCCCTTGTTGGGGTCGGAGCGGAACTCCTCCATCAGCCTGTCCCACTCGGCGCGGACGGGGCTCACGTCGAGCGCGTCCATCGCCGCGAAGTCGGTGGTGTAGAAGCGCGGCGAGAGGACGGTCTCCGTGGTCGCCATGCGCGTGGTCTCGTTCATCGCGCGCGGCGCGGTCTCGGTCACGGCGTTCATGGGCCATACTCCTTGGGCTCGAAGCCGCAGTGGTAGAGCTCGGCCAGCTCCGCAAAGGCGCGCAGCTCCGTCCAGAGCCGGGTCAGCGGGCCCGCGCGATAGACGGTCGCGGTCGTCTCGACGGTGGTGGCGCTGCCGAAGGGCGGGATGGCCGGGGGATTGTTGACCACCACGCGGTCGCCGGGGCGCAGCGTGATGCCTTCGGGCACCGCATGGGCGTGAAGGCTGTCGAAACTGTGCTCGATCTCGACGGTGCAGGGCACCGTGACGATGCGCGGGCCAGTGAGGCTGTCCCGGAGCGCCTCCCATGCCTGTCTCATCTTGTTTCTCCCTGGGCGGTGAGCAGCCGGGCGAAGGTGCCGGCGTTGGTCGAGCCGAAGGCGGTGAGGTCCACGCGCCGACCCGTCGCGGTGTCGTCGAGGGTGAGCTGGCCGTCGCGCCAGGCGCTGAGGCGGAAGGGCGCCTCCCGCCCCTGATCCTCCTGGCGCCGTTCGCGCGCCAGCGCGCGCAGCGTGCCGCGCACGAAGCCGCCCTCGGCCACAGGAAAGCGCGCCAGCACCGCCTGCGATCCGGCATCGAGGATCAGCACGGACCCGTCGGGGCCGTCCTCGAAGCGCAGCAGGCGCTCGGCGAGCGGCGCCTCCTCGGGCCGCAGCAGCCGGGCGCGGTTCTGCCCCGGCCCCACCAGGAGCAGCGTGCCGGCGATCGCGGCCGTGCCCGCGACCAGGGGCAGAAGCTGGCGGCGATCGAGCCGCGCGGCCATGGCTCAGGCCACCGCCGTGCCGGGCAGGCGCACCGGCACGGGTGCGCGCGCCGCCTCGAGCGCGGGTGCGGGCTGGCCGGCGCTCGCGGCCAGCGCCCGGGCGAGCACCTGCGCCGCGCCCGCCGTCACGGGAAGGCCGCGCAGCATCGGCGCCGTGCGTCCGAACCGCCAGGGGCGCAGATGCGGCCAGGCCGCGATGAAGGACACCCGGTGCTGCGGCATCAGCTCGAGCACGATGTCCTCCGTCCCGTCCGCATGGCGGCGCACGGCCGCGGACTGGATGGCGGCGAAGGGCAGGTTGATGGTCATCGGCAGCGCCACGCCGACGCGCATCACCACGCGCCGGTTGGTGATGGTGTAGATGGTCGCCCGTGCCATGGCCCGGCCGATGAGCGCGAGCAGCCCGAGGCAGAGCAGCCCGAGCGCGAGCGACAGAGCGAGCGCGCGCAGCCCCTCTCCCCAGCCGCCACCGCCCGCCGTCACGTCCGCGACATGCCATGCCATGACCAGGGCGAAATAGAAGCCGAGGCCCTTGAGGTGCAGCGTGCGCCGGGCGAACGGCCACCAGGAGGGGCTGCCCTGCCAGAGAATCCCCTCGCCCGGCGGCAGCCGCGCGGGCAGGCCGGGGATCGGCTCCCTCTCGTGCTCGGGCACGCCCGGAATGTGCTGGTGGCTCATGGACCGTGACCTCCCGACCTTCCCTTCATGGCAGCCTGGGCCTCGCGCAGCTCCTCGCGCCTTGATCGGGCGCAAGATGCGCGGGGCGGATGGTTCAAATCCAGGGCTGGCTGCGCTCCGGCTTGCCGAAGAGCTGCCCGCTCGCGACATAGGCCGAGACGCGGTCCTCCTCGCGCAGCGTGATCGTGTCCGGGTTCTTCAGCGTGGGCGCGAGCTTGAACTGCTCGGCCGTCAGCGTGCGCACGCGGATCACGTTCCTGTCGGAGTGGATGACCATGAGCGGCACCGGCACCATCACGCGCTTCGGGCCGGACTCGGCCTGCACCTCGACCTCGATGTAGCGGAAGATCACCTCCGACTTGTCGATCCAGACATCCACGCAGACGCCCGCGGGCTGCCAGTCGGCGTCCACCACCGTCATGCCGCGCGGGTCGGGATCCTTCGGGTCGATGCTCCATTCGGGGGCGACGCGCAGCGGCACGATCTTGGGCGTGCTGTCGTCGAAGGTAAGGTCGGGCTCGTCGCGGCGCAGGGCGTAGGCGGCGGGGCCCACGCCGTCCACCATGGGGTTGCCTGTGGGAATGAGCGGCGCGCCCGGCGTGGGATCGGCCCAGACCGCATGGATGGGCGGCTGCGGATCATCGGGGCGCGGCGCCTGGGCCGTGCCGCCGTGCGGCAGCTTCCAGAACTTCGGCGTGGGGGTGGGGGGGAAGCCTTCTGGCCGGTCATTGGGCTTGCCGGGCGTGACCAGAGGGTAGCCTTCCCGCTTGCTCTCGCGGTTGAGGTAGAGCACGAGGGAAAGGAAGAAAATCCAGAAGGCGTAGAGCGCCCCGGTGACCAGATCGAAGCCCGCGAAGTATGAGCCGTCCATGGTGTCTCTCCTTTCGCCCTAGTGGGCGGTCCTGGGCTCGGAACGGCCGAGCGTTGCAGCGGTCGCATCCGGGGCGGCCATGCCCCGCACCAGCGGGCCGATCGCCGCGATGGCGGCGAACAGCACGACGATCTCGATGAGATAGACGGCGAGGTAGCCGACGACCGCGCCCGTCAGGGCCGGCCCGAGCGCCCCCGCCTCGGCCAGCGCGCCGACGGAATCGCGCAGCAGCCCGCCGAGCGCCATGGCCGCACCGGCGGCGGTGGCCTGCACCGCGCCCCAGACGCCGATGGTCAGCCCCACCTTCTCGGCCGGCGCGGCCTGCATGCAGCCCGTGAGCGTCCCGTGGGCGAACAACCCGCCGCCATAACCGATGACGAGCACCGAGAGGGCGAAAACCACGGGGCTGTCGAGCGGCGCGGCGAGCATCACGCCGGCGAATCCCATCGTCCCCCAGCCGAGCCCGTAGCCCGCGATGCGGTTGGCGCAGAAGCCCCGTCCGATGGCGTAGGCGGCGAAGCAGAAGCCGATGATGCCCCCGGTGGCGAAGACCGCCGTGAGCAGCGTCGTCACACCGACGGGCAGCCCCAGGATCTGCCCGCCATAGGGCTCGAGCAGCACGTCCTGCGCCGAGAAGCCGAAGGCGCCGAGCCCGACGGCGGCCAGCCGGCGCGTCCAGGGCCCGGTGCGGCTCAGCTCGCGCCACGCCCGCGTGAAGGAAGGATCGGGCGGCAGCCTGGCGCAGCGCCCCGGATCGCGCGGCTCCTGCTTCCACAGCGCGACGAGGTTGAGCACGAGGGTCAGCCCCGCCGCGCCCTGGATCACCTGGATCAGCTTGATCTGGCTGAAGGGCATGAGAAGCGCGCCGAACACCACCGCGCTGATCAACAGCCCCACCAGCAGCATGGCCGAGAGCAGCGCCACCACCTGCGGCTGCTTCTCGCGCGGCGACAGGTCGGTGGCGAGCGCGAGCCCCACCGTCTGCACCATGTGCATCCCCGCGCCCACCAGCAGGAAGGAGATCGCGGCCGAGACCTGCCCCGTCCAGGCCGGCGCCCAGGTGTCGCCCGAGAGCACCAGAAGCGCGAAGGGCATCATCGCGAAGCCGCTGAACTGGAAGATGGTGCCGAACCACATGTAGGGCACCCTCCGCCAGCCGAGCACGGAGCGGTGATTGTCGGACCGGAAGCCGATCAGCGCGCGCAGCGGAGCGAAGACGAGCGGCAGCGCCACCATCGCCGCGACCAGCCCCGCAGGCACCTTGAGCTCCACGATCATCACGCGGTTGAGCGTCCCGATGAGCAGCGCCGCCGCCATGCCCACGGAGATCTGGAAGAGCGAGAGCCGCAGCAGCCGCGACATGGGAAGCTCGACCGAGCCGGCATCGGCGAAGGGCAGCCACTCGGGCCCGAGCCGCATCCACTGCCGCGCCAGGCTGAAACCGGGCCGGCTCATCGGCGCACCCATTCATAGGCGTGGGAGGTGTAGAAGCCGCGCGCGACGCGCCGGTTCCGCCCGGGCGCGAAATCGCGCAGCCGCGGCTCGGCGGCGACGAGGCGGCGCAACCTCGCCTCCGCCAGCGGTTCGATGGCGGGGGCGCGGTCGCCGCGCGGGAAGAGGCGGCCGAGCGCGTGGAAGGCCGCGAGCAGCGGCGTGCGCGGCGCCACCGTGAAGAGCAGCGACCGCCGGCAGCGCGGCGCAAGGCGCGCCAGCGCCTCGACGATGTCCTCGGCGCGGTAGTGGATCAGGCTGTCCATCGCCACCACGTGGTCGAAGACCCCGAGCGACCCGTCGAGCATGTCGCCGACGCGGAAATCGGGCTGGTTGCCGGACAGGCGCGCCGCCCGCTCCCGCGCATGGGCGATCAGGCTGGCCGCGACATCCACGGCCACCACCTCCGCGCCCCGGGCGGCGGCCTCGGTGGCGAGCGCGCCCGTGCCGCAGCCGGCATCGAGCAGCCTGAGGCCCGCCATCTCCTGCGGCAGCCAGGAGAGCAGCGTCGCGCGCATCTCGGCCCGGCCCGCGCGCACGGTCGCGCGGATGCCCGAGACGGGCGCATCTGAGGTCAGCCGCGCCCAGGCCTCGGAGGCCGTGCGGTCGAAATAGGTCTCGAGCTCGCCCCGCCGGGCGCTGTAGGTCGCCCCGCTCATCAGTCATACCCCAGAAGGTCGAAGATCTCGCGGTCCTTCAGCGCCTCGGCGCCGCAGGGCTCGACGCCTGCCCAGAGCGCCTCGGCGATGCGCAGATACTCCTCGCGCACCGCGAGCACCTCCGGCGTCTCCTCCATCTCGAAAAGGGTCGCCTTCTTGAGGCGCGACCGGCGGATGGCGTCGAGATCGGGAAAATGGCCGAGCAGCCGCATGCCGGTGCGCGCGTTGTAGCGCTCGATCTGGTCGGTGGCGGCGCTGCGGTTGGCGATGACGCCGCCGAGGCGCACGCCGTAGTTCTTCGCCTTGGCGGTGATGGCGGCGACGATGCGGTTCATCGCGAAGATGCTGTCGAAGTCGTTGGCGGCGACGATCAGGCCGCGGTCGGCGTGCAGCAGCGGGGCGGCAAAGCCGCCGCAGACCACGTCGCCCAGCACGTCGAACACCACCACGTCGGTGTCCTCCAGCAGATGGTGCTCCTTGAGCAGCTTCACCGTCTGGCCGACGACATAGCCGCCGCAGCCGGTGCCGGCGGGCGGGCCGCCCGCCTCCACGCACTGCACCCCGGCATAACCCTCGACCACGAAATCCTCGGGACGCAGCTCCTCGGCGTGGAAGCCCACGCTCTCCAGCGCGTCGATGACGGTCGGGATCATCCGCTTGGTGAGCGTGAAGGTGCTGTCGTGCTTCGGGTCGCAGCCGATCTGGAGCACCCGCTTGCCGAGCTTCGCGAAGGCGACGGAGAGGTTGGAGCTGGTGGTGCTCTTGCCGATGCCGCCCTTGCCATAGACGGCGAAGACCTTCGCTGTCTCGATCCTCGCGAGCTGGTCCATGTGGACCTGCACACTTCCCTCGCCGTCGCCCAGGCGGGTGCGGTTGGCTTCGCGGATCAGTTCGGTGCGGACAACATGGTTCATGCGGCCATCTCCGGCGTGATGCCCTCGAGCCTGTCCTCCAGCTCCTCGCCGGCGCGGCGCAGCGCCTCCAGCGTGGCGGCATCGGGGGCCCAGTAGCTGCGCTCCGTCGCCTCGATGAGGCGGTTGGCGATCTTGACCGAGGCGGCCGGATTGAGCGCGGCCAGCCGCGCGCGCATCTCGGGATCGAGCATGTAGGTCTGCGCCAGGTGCTGATACACCCAGGGCTGCACCTGCCCCGTTGTGGCGGACCAGCCCATGGTGTTCGTCACATGCTCCTCGATCTGGCGCACGCCCTCGTAGCCGTGCGCGAGCATCGCCTCGAACCACTTCGGATTCAGCGCGCGGGTGCGCGCCTCGAGGCTGACCTGTTCGGCGAGCGTGCGCACCTTCCCGGCCCCGCGCGTCTGGTCGCCGATGTAGACGGCCGTCTCCCTGCCCCCGCGCGCACGGCGGGCGGCGCGGCTGATGCCGCCCAGGCTGTCGAAGTAGTGGCTGATGGTGGTGACGCCGCTCTCGATCGAGTCGAGGTTCTGGTAGGCGCACTCCACGGTCGCGAGCAGGTGGTTGAGCGCCGCCTCGTGCCGCCGCGGCCGCCCGTCGGCGCCGTAGGCGAAGCCCTTGCGCTTGAGGTAGGTCTCGGCGAGCTCGTCCTCGTCCGCCCAGGCGCCGTTGTCCACGGTGAGGTTGACGTTCGCGCCATAGGTGCCCTCGGCATTGCCGAAGACGCGCAGCGCCGCCTCCTCCAAGGTCCCGCCGTGTGCCGCGAGGAAGGCGAGCGCGTGCTTGCGGATGAAGTTGCTCTCCTCCGGCTCCTCGGCGCTGGCGGCGAGGAAGGCGGCCTCCGCCAGCAGCTTCGTCTGCATCGGCAGCAGGTCGCGGAAGATGCCCGAGAGGCTGATCATCACATCGATGCGCGGCCGGCCGAGCCGTTCGAGCGGAACGAGCTGCGCGCCGCAGACCCGGCCGTAACTGTCGAGACGCGGCTCCGCCCCCATCAGCCACAGCGCCTGGGCGAGCGGCCCGCCTTCGGTCTTCAGGTTGTCGGTGCCCCAGAGCACCATGGCGATGGTCTCGGGCAGGGCGCCGGCCGCCTCCCGGTGCCGCGCCAGCAGCCGCTCCGCCTGGCGCGCGCCGTCCTCCACCGCGAAGGCGGAGGGGATGCGGAAGGGGTCGAAGCCGTGCAGGTTGCGCCCCGTGGGCAGCACCGCGGTGGTGCGCAGCAGGTCCCCACCCGGGGCGGGGCGCACATAGCCGCCATCCAGCGCGTGCAGCAGCGCGGGGATCTCGTGGTCCCGCGCGAGCAGCGCATCGAGGCGCGCGCGCTCGGCCGCCTCGGTCACGCCCGCGGCGTCGAGGAGCTCCGCCCGCTGCTCGGGCGTCGGCGTCTTGCCGAGCGCGTGCAGCCCGTGCGGGATCAGGGTGTATTCGAGTTCGAGAAGGTCGGTCGCGAGGCGGTGCAAGCGCTCGATCACGCCCTCCAGCGGCCAGGGCGGCTCGGCCTCGGCGAGATCCACCGCCGCGGCCTGGGCCTGCAGCATCGGCAGCATCGCCAGCGCCTCGGCGCTCTCGGGCTCCAGCGCGCGCCAGCGGTCGAGGCTCGCCTTCAGGTCGAGGAGCCCGCGATACAGCCCGGCATGGGCCACCGGCGGCGTGAGGTAACTGATCAGCGTGGCGTTGGCCCGCCGCTTGGCCAGCATGCCCTCGGAGGGGTTGTTGGAGGCGTAGAGGTAGAAGTTCGGCAGATCGCCGATCAGCCGGTCCGGCCAGCAGGCGGCCGACATGCCGACCTGCTTGCCGGGCATGAACTCCAGCGCGCCATGGGTGCCGAAATGCAGCACGGCATCGGCGGCGAATTCCTCGCGCAGCCATCGGTAGAAGGCGGCGAAGGCATGGGTGGGGGCGAAACCATGCTCGAAGAGCAGGCGCATCGGATCCCCCTCGTAGCCGAAGCCCGGCTGGATCCCGACGAAGACCTTGCCGAAGCGCTCGCCCAGGATGTGCAGCGCCGCGCCGTCGGTCTGCTGCCGACCCGGTGCCGGGCCCCAGGCGCGCTCGATCTCGGCGAGCCAGGGCTGGCGCTTCACGTGGTCGTCGACGGGAATGCGTGCATGGACATTGGCCAGGGCGCCGAAACGCTCGCGGTTGCCCTCGAGCAGGCGGGCGCGCAGCGCCTCGACGCTCTCGGGAAGCTCCACGTCGTAGCCGGCCTCGCGCAGGGCGCGCAGCGTGGCGTACAGGCTCTCGAACACGGCGAGATAGGCGGCCGTGCCGGTATTGCCCGTGTTCGGCGGGAAGTTGAACAGCACGATGCCGAGGCGGCGCTCGCCGCGCGGCTTGCGCCTCAGCGCGATCAGCCGCGCCACGCGCTGCGCCAGCATCCCCGCGCGCTCGCGGTGCGCCACCATCTGCCCCTTGCAGCGCTCGCCGTCGCAGCCGGGACAGCGGCGCAGCGGATCCTCCGCGCCGCAGCGTCCGCCGAAGGTGGTGGGCATGATCGCGCCGTCGAGCTCGGGGATCGCGACCATCATCGTCGCCTCGACCGGGGTGAGGCCGCGCTGGTCGGCATTCCAGTCGGCGATGGTCTGGAACTCGAGCGGGTGCGCGGCGATGTAGGGCACATCGAGCCGCGCCAGCATCTCCTCGGCCGCGCGCGAGTCGTTGTAGGCCGGGCCGCCCACCAGCGAGAAGCCGGTGAGCGAGACCACCGCATCCACCACCGGCCGCCCGTCCCTCATGAAGAAGCGCTCGATGGCCGGGCGCTGGTCGAGGCCCGAGGCGAAGGCCGGGATCACCGACAGCCCGCGCGCCTCCAGCGCCTCGATCACGCCCTGGTAGTGCGCCGCGTTGTCGGCCAGCACATAGGAGCGCAGCACCAGCAGGCCGACGCGTCCCAGCCGTCCCTCGGCGGGCAGCGCCGCCGGATCGCCCGCGATCGCGCCCGGCAGGCGCGGGTGGTAGAGGCCGATGTCCGGATACTCGATCGGTCCCGAGACCTTCAGCGCCTTCCGCCCGCCATAGCGCTGCACCAGCATGCGCGCCAGGTTGGCGATGTTCTCGGCCGAGCCCGCCAGCCAATACTGCAGGGCGAGCATGTAGATCCGCACATCCTGCGCCGTGCCGGGAATCCACTTCAGCAGCCGCGGCAGCATGGCGAGCGTCTTCATCTGCCCGCGCCCCGAGGTGCCGTGCCCGCGCGAGCCGCGCAGCTTCCTCAGCAGCGCCAGCGCGCCCGTCGCCTCGGCCGACATGTCGAAACGGCCGAGCTTCGTGAGCTTCACCACCTCCCCGGCCGAGAGCAGGCAGACCGTGGCGAGCGCCTGCTCGCGCCGCGCGGCGATGTCGGGCAGCACCGCGCGCACATGCTCGTCCAGGAAGAGCATGCCCGCCACCAGGATGTCCGCCCGCGCGATGTCGGCCCGGCAGGCGGCCAGCGCCACCGGGTCGCTGCCCCATTCGTCGGCGGCGTGGACGATGAGCTCCACCTCCGGGCAGTCCTGACGCAGCATCTCGCGCGCACGGTCCACCGCCCGGCCGAGATGGCTGTCCATCGTCACGACGACGAGGCGCAGGGCCTCAGCGCGAGAAATGGGCTTTGGCGTCATACAGGGTCTCGACCGTGATGGTGGACAGGCCGCGCTCGCGGGCGAAGCTCTCGGTGTTGCGCCGCGCCTTGCCGCGCACGAAGAAGGGGATCTTCTTGAGTTCCGCCTCCGCCTCGGCCGACCAGGAGAGGGCAAGCGACGCCGGCGCGGGGGGCGTGGCGGGCTCGGCCGCGCGAGGGACCGGCGCGGCGTGGCCGAGATGCGAGGGCGCGGTGTCGGTGAACTCGGAATCCTCGCGGAACATCCCGATCAGATGCTCCTCGAGGCCCATCATCAGCGGGTGCACCCAGGTGTCGAACAGGACATTGGCGCCCTCGAAGCCCATCTGGGGCGAATAGCGCGCGGGGAAATCCTGCACATGCACGGGGGCGGAGATCACCGCGCAGGGAATGCCGAGGCGCTTGGCGGTGTGGCGCTCCATCTGCGTGCCGAGCACGAGTTCGGGCTGCGCCTCGGCGATCGCCTGCTCCACCGCGAGGTAGTCGTCGGTGATCAGCGCCTCGAGCCCGAGCGCCTTCGCCGCCTCCCGCACCTCGCGCGCCTGTTCGCGCGAATAGCTGCCGAGGCCGACCACCTCGAAGCCCATCTCCTCGCGCGCCACGCGCGCGGCGGCCACCGCATGGGTCGCATCGCCGAAGACGAAGACGCGCTTGCCGGTGAGGTAGGTGCTGTCCACGCTGCGCGAGTACCAGGGCAGGCGCGAGCCCTCCTCGGCGAGCAGCGGCGCCGGGTCCACGCCCGCGAGCGCCGCCACCTCGGCGATGAAGTCGCGCGTGCCGCCCACGCCGATCGGGATGCTGCGGGTGAAGGGCTGGCCAAGGCGCCGCTGCAGGAAGGCCGCGGCCTGGCCGGCGATCTCGGGATACAGCACCACGTTGAAGGCGGCGTCCCCGATGCGGGCGAGATCGGCCGGCCGCGCGCCCATCGGCGCCACCAGGTTCACCGTGACGCCGAGCCGGCCCAGCAGCCGGGTGATCTCCGTCACGTCGTCGCGGTGGCGGAAGCCGAGGGCGGTGGGGCCGAGGATGTTGCAGGTGGCCGGCCGCGCCTCGCCCTTCGCGGCGAAGCGGCGCAGAAGCTGGTAGAAGGTCTCGGCCGCGCCCCAGTTCTCCTTCTTCGAGTAGGAGGGCAGCTCGAGCGGCACCACCGGGATGTCGAGGCCCGAGCTCTCCGCAAGCCCGCCCGGATCGTCCTGGATCAGCTCGGCGGTGCAGGAGGCGCCGACGATCACCGCCTCGGGCCGGAAGCGCTCGGCCGCGTCGCGCAGCGCGCGCTTGAACAGCTCCGCCGTGTCGCCGCCGAGGTCGCGCGCCTGGAAGGTGGTGTAGGTGACGGGCGGGCGGCGGTCGCGCCGCTCGATCATGGTGAAGAGCAGGTCCGCGTAGGTGTCGCCCTGCGGCGCGTGCAGCACGTAGTGCAGCCCCTCCATGCCGGTGGCGATGCGCATCGCCCCCACATGCGGCGGCCCCTCATAGGTCCAGAGGGTGAGCTGCATGGCGCTAGACCCTCAGCCTCTCGCGCCGGGCGAAGGGGCGCGCGTAGAGGCCGGCGAGATCGGCGGCCTGGTCATGCCCCTGCACCGGGGTGAAGACCAGCTCGATGGACCATTTCGTGGTGATCCCCTGCCGCTCGAGCGGATTGGCGAGGCCGAGGCCGCACACCACGAGATCGGGCCGCGCCGAGAGGCAGCGGTCGAGCTGGCGCTCCACGTCCTGCCCCTCGGAGAGAAGCGCCGAGGCGGGCAGCAGCGGCAGCTCGCGCGCCAGATGCGCGCGATGCAGATAGGGCGTGCCGATCTCCACCGGCTCCATCCCGCATTCGCGCGCGAGGAAGCGCGCCATCGGCACCTCGAGCTGGCTGTCGGGGAAGAAGAAGACGCGCCGGCCCTCGAGCCGGGCGCGCGCGCCCTCGAGCGCGGCCTTGGCGCGCGCCTCGGCCAGCGCCGTCGCCGCGCGGAAGCGCGCCTCGCCCACGCCCATCGCCTGCGCGCCCGCGCGCAGGAAATCGGTGCTGCCCTCGGCGCCCAGCGGGAACAGCGCCGGGACGTGCCGCGCCCCGCGCGACTCGAGCAGCCGCGCCGTCTCGGCGAGGAAGGGCTGCGCCAGCAGGAAGCGCGTGCCCGCGCCGATGGCGGGCATCTCGCCCGCCCGCCGCGCCGGCAGGAAGGCGAGGTCGCGCACGCCCATGGCGGCGAAGAGGCGGCGCCACTGGTCCTCCACCACCTCGGCCAGGGCGCCGACGATCAGGAGCTGTGCCGCGTCGCCGGGCGGCAGTTCCGGCACCAGGGCGGCGAGGCAGGCATCCTCGCCCTGGGTGAAGGTGGTCTCGATTCCCGAGCCCGAGTAGTTCAGCACGCGCACGCCCGGAAAGCGGGCGTCGAGCCGCTGCGCGGCCTTGGCGAGATCGAGCTTGATCACCTCCGAGGGGCAGGAGCCGACGAGGAAGAGCAGGCGGATGTCGGGCCGCCGCTCCAGCAGCCGCGCCACGGTGCGGTCGAGCTCCTCCTGCGCGTCCGCGAGGCCCGCGAGGTCGCGCTCCTCCAGGATGGCGGTGGCGAAGCGCGGCTCGGCGAAGATCATCACCCCGGCGGCGGATTGCAGGAGATGGGCGCAGGTGCGGCTGCCGACCACGAGGAAGAAGGCGTCGCGGATCTTGCGGTGCATCCAGACGATGCCGGTCAGCCCGCAGAACACCTCCCGCTGGCCGCGCTCGCGCAGGACGGGGCGCGCCTCGCAGCCGGCCTCCAGCGCGAGGCTCATGCGCGCGCCGCCTCCAGCCGCGCGGCGCGCAGCTTCATGACGAACTGCGCGGCGTTGATGACGTAGGCGGCATAGGCGGCGAGCGCGAGCCACATCTGGAAATGCGTGTCGCCCCAGCCGAAGCCGAGCGCCGCGAGATAGGCGGTGTGCAGGGCGAGCACGAGCATGGAGAACACGTCCTCCCAGAAGAAGGAGGGCGCGAAGAGGTATTTGCCGAAGACCTCGTGCTCCCAGATGCAGCCGGTGACCATGATGGCGTAGAGCACGAGCGTCTTGACGACGATGGAGAGCTCGGCGGCGAACAGGCCTTCTCCCGTGGCGAGATAGTTCAGCACGAGGCCGAGCGAGACGAGGAAGACCGCGAACTGCACCGGCGCGAGGATGCCTTGCACCAGCGTCCAGGGCGTGGCGTCGCGGCGCGCGCGCTCCTCGGGGGTGTAGAGGGGGCGCGGCGTGGGCTTGCGATGGGTGCGCCCGGCATGGGTGCCATAGGGGCAGGAGTCCACCGCGGCGATGAGACGGTCGAGGACGGGGCCTGAGAGCATTCGTCGCGATCCCTTCCGCTGCTGACCGGGTATCGGGCGGCGCCTGGTCCGCGCGCCGCGATCCCGGCCGGCCTTCTCCGTTTCGAGCCTCGTCAGGCTAGGAGAAGCCAAGCCCGGATGTCAATCATTCTTGACGTAAAGATCGATTGACAATCCGAGCCGGATCGTCCGACACTCCCCGCGCTCGAGGAGTGGGGGGACCGCTCATGACGCTGCCCAGCCGAAGCAGTTCCGGCACCGTGCTGCGTCCCGCGCTGCGGCACCTCCCTCGCGACTCGGCTTTTGTACAGCGCCGAATAGGGCAGTTCCAGCAACATCTCGCCGCGGCCTTCGACCGCTGCGCGCCGCCGCGCTCGGCGGAACCGCGGCTTGCCCTCGACCGGGCGGAGCTCGAGCGGCTGACCAGTTTCGCCGCGGCGGGCGACCACCTGTCGCTCAGCGCCGCTGTCAACCAGAAACGTCGTCTCGGCCAATCACATCAGCAGATCTGTCTTGTTGTCCTGACAGCGGTGGCGCGTCGCCTCGGCGAATGGTGGGACGAGGACCGCTGCGGCTTCGTCGAGGTGACCCTCGGCATGCTCGTGCTCCACCAGCTGCTCCGGGAGCTCGGTCCCGGGCTGCGGCGCGGTCGCATCGACCATCCCGGACGCATCGCGCTCATGCTGCCCCTTCCCGGGGACCAGCACAGCTTCGGCATCGCGATGGTGGCCGAGTTCTTCCGCGCCGCCGGCTGGCAGGTCAGCCAGGATGGCGGGCGCGGCCTGCGCGGTCTGCTGCGCCGCGTGGGCGAGAAGTGGTTCGGACTGGTCGCGCTGTCCTGCAGCGTGAAGGCGCGGCTCGCGGAACTTCCGCAGACCATCGCGGCGATCCGCGCGCACGCCCTCAACCCGCACATCGCCATCATGGTGGGCGGGCCCGCGCTGGCCGGCAATCCCGCACTCGCCGCCTCCTGCGGTGCGGACGCGACCGCCACCGACGCGGCCGAGGCGCTGCAGCGCGCCGAGCGCCTCGTCGCCTTGATGCCGCTTGAACCGTGAGTTACCCGCCGTGTCTCACAGGAAGTTTTACGAAGGATCGAACAGCAGGTGTTGGGTTTCGGAACCCCGAACGAATCGCTCGGGGACATGGATGCGGAGGCGGCCTCGCGCCTCATCGCTGCGGCGGCTGACGCCACGCTCGTGATGGACCAGGCCGGGATCGTTCGCGACATGGCCTTCGGGAATGCCGAGCTGGCGGCCGCCCTCGGGCCGCGGCGGGCCTGGATCGGCCGCGCCCTGGCCGATGCGGTGGCCGAGGACAGCCGCCAGAAAGTGGCGGACATCCTCGCCGATGCCGCCGCAGAGGAGGCGCCGCGCTGGCGGCACATCAACCTCCGCGCCGCGGATGGCGGCTCGATCCCCCTCATGTGCGCGGCGAGCCGCCTGCGCGGGGCGGATCGCATCGTGCTCTTCGCGCGCGACCTGCGCCTCCTCGCCTCGCTGCAGCAGCGCCTCGTCGAGGCGCAGCAGGCGATGGAACGCGAATACGCGCGGCTGCGGCAGGCCGAGACGCGCTACCGTCTGCTCTTCCAGATGTCCGGCGAGCCGGTGCTGGTGCTGGACGCCGCCTCGCTGCGCGTGCTCGAGGCCAATCTCGCCGCCGACCGGATCTTCGGCGCCCAGCCGGGCTTCCTGGACGCCTTCGCCCCCGAGGACAGGCCGCGAGTCGAGGCGCTGCTCGCCACCGTGCGCGCCGCCGGCACGGCGGAGGAGCGGCGCGTCTCCCTGCCCGGCACCGGGCGCGAGGCGCTGCTTTCCGCCTCGCTGCTGCGGCACGAACGCAGCTCGCTCTTCCTCGTGCGCCTCGCCTTCCTCGGCAACGAGCCGCCCGAACCCGTGCTGGCCGACAGCCGCGCGCGCATCGCCGATTTCGTCGAGAACACGCCAGACGCCTTCGTGCTGGCCTCCGCCGAGGGCCGCATCCTCGCCGCCAACCCGGCCTTTCTGGAGCTGGCGCAGCTGCCGAGCGAAGCCGCAGCGCGCGGCGAGGAGCTCTCCCGCTTCCTCGGTCGCCAGCCGGTGGAGCTCGACGTGCTGCTCGCCCAGGTGCGCGGGCGCGGGCCGGTGCGGCTGTTCCGCACCGTGCTGCGCGGCGACCAGGGCGCGGAGGCGGAGGTGGAGGTCTCGGCCGCCTCGATGCTCGATGCCGGGCGGCCGTGTTTCGGCTTCACCATCCGCGACATCGGCCCCCGCCCCAGCCGGGTCGAGCCCGGCGCGCCTGCCCTGCCCCAGGCGGCGGGGCAGCTCACCGAGCTCGTCGGCCGCGTGCCCCTCAAGGAGCTGGTGCGCGAGGCGACCGATGTGATCGAGAAGCTCGCCATCGAGGCGGCGCTCGAGCTGACCAACAACAACCGCGCCAATGCCGCCGAGATGCTCGGCCTCTCGCGGCAGTCGCTCTACGTGAAGCTGCGCCGCTACGGGATCGGCGATCCCGGCGCCGAGGACGAGGAGGAGTGAGGGCATGTCGGGGCGCCTGATCCGGCACGGCGCGGCGCGCCCCGACCCGGCGGCGGTGCTCGAGCTGTTCAAGCCCGTCACCTGGTTCCCGCCGGTCTGGGCCTTCCTGTGCGGCGCCGTCTCGGCGGGCGCGCCCTTCGAGGGCAAGTGGGGCCTGCTCGCGCTCGGCCTGCTGCTGGCAGGGCCCATGGTCTGCGCCACCAGCCAGGCGGTGAACGACTGGTTCGACCGCCATGTGGACGCGATCAACGAGCCCGACCGCCCCATCCCGTCGGGGCGCATCCCCGGGCGCTGGGGACTCTGGATCGCCCTCTTCTGGTCGGGCGTGTCCCTGTTGATCGGCACCGCGCTCGGCCCCTGGGGCTTCGGTGCGACGGTGCTGGCGCTGCTGCTGGCCTGGGCCTATTCGGCGCCGCCCCTGCGCCTCAAGCGCAACGGCTGGCTGGGCTGCGCCGCCACCGGCCTCTCCTACGAGACGCTGCCCTGGATCACCGCGGCGGCGATCATGGCGGGCGGCGCGCCGCGGCCGGAGATCCTGCTCGTCGCGCTGCTCTACGGCCTCGGCGCGCACGGCATCATGACGCTGAACGACTTCAAGGCCATCGAGGGCGACCGGCGCACCGGCATTGCCTCCCTGCCGGTGCTGCTTGGACCCGAGCGGGCGGCGCGCCTCGCCTGCTGGGTGATGGCGCTGCCGCAGGTCGCGGTGGTGGTGCTGCTCCTCGCCTGGGGCACGGTGTTGAGCCCGATCATCATCCTCGCCCTGCTGGGCGTGCAAGGCTGGGCCATGCGCCGGATGATGACGGACCCGCGGCGGCTCGCGCCCTGGTACAACGCGGCGGGCGTCGGGCCCTATGTGCTCGGGATGCTGGCTGCCGCCTTCGCGCTGCGGGGGCTTGCGTGATGGGCGCCCGCGCCGGCCTCTCCTGGCTCGCCATCCTCCGGCTGGGCCTGGTGCAGACGGCGCTCGGCGCCATCATCATCATGACCACCTCCACGCTCAACCGCGTGATGGTGGTGGAACTCGCGCTGCCGGCCACGCTGCCCGGGCTGCTGGTGGCCATCCATCACGGCGTGCAGATGCTGCGCCCGCGCCTCGGCTATGGCAGCGACATGGGGGTGCGGCGGACGCCCTGGATCATCGGCGGCATGGCGGTGCTGGCGCTCGGCGGCGTGGTCGCGGCGGCGGCGGTGGCGCTGATGGGCGCGGCGCTGGCGCCCGGCATCGCGCTCGCCGCGCTCGGTTTCTTCCTCGTGGGCCTCGGCGTGGGGGCGGCGGGCACCTCGCTGCTCGCCCTGCTCGCCGCGATGGTCGAGCCGGAGCGCCGCGCCCCCGCCGCCACCATCCTCTGGGTGATGATGATCGCGGGCTTCGCCCTGACCGCGAGCCTCGCCGGGCGGCTGCTCGATCCCTTCTCGCCCGCGCGGCTGGTGGCGGTCACGGCCGGCGTCTCCGCGCTGGCCTTCCTGCTCGCGGTGCTGGCGCTGCGCGGCATCGAGGGCGCGCCGGCCGCCCCGCCGCAGGCCGAGGGGCCGAAGCCCCCCTTCTCGGCCGTGTTGCGCGAGGTGTGGGCGGATCCGACGGCGCGGCGCTTCACCGTCTTCGTCTTCGTCTCCATGCTGGCCTACAGCGCGGCAGACCTCATCCTGGAGCCCTTCGCGGGCGAGGTGTTCGGCCGCTCCATCGGCCAGTCCACCGCGCTCGCCGGGCTGCAGAACGCGGGCACGCTGGGCGGCATGGTGGTGATGGCGCTTTTCGGCAGCGGGGTGCTGGGCGCGCGGCTCGCCTCGCTGCGGCTGTGGATGGTGGGGGGCTGCATCGCCTCCGCCGCCGCGCTGGTCGCCCTCGCCCTCGCGCCGCGCATGGCGGCCGCGCCGCTGGAGGTGCTCTATCTGGCGCTCGGCCTCGCCAACGGCGCCTTCGCCGCGGCGGCCATCGCCACCATGATGCAGCTCGCCGGTCGGCAGCGCACCGGCACGCGCATGGGGCTGTGGGGCGCGGCCCAGGCCATCGCCTTCGCCATCGGCGGCTTCGCCGGCACGGTCTTCGCCGACCTCGCGCGCGCCGCCTTCGGCGCGGCCGCCCCGGCCTACGGCTTCGTCTTCCTCTGCGAGGCCGCGCTCTTCCTCGTCTCCGCCCTGCTCGCCGCGCGGCTCGCGGGCGTGCAGCGGCTCTCGCTGCGTCTTTCCCGCATGAAGGAGGCCGTGTCCTGAGCGCGCAGACCTACGATGTGGTCGTCGTCGGCGGTGGCCCGGCGGGGGCGACGGCGGCCGATGATCTCGCCCGCGCGGGGCTGTCGGTCGCGATGCTCGACCGCGCGGGGCGCATCAAGCCCTGCGGCGGCGCCATACCGCCGCGCGCCATCCGCGACTTCGCCATCCCCGACCATCTGCTCAAGGCGCGCATCACCTGCGCCGACATCGTCTCGCCCAAGGGCAGGAGGGTGCCCATGCCGGTGGAGAACGGCTTCGTCGGCATGGTGGACCGCTGCGAGTTCGACGAATGGCTGCGCGCCCGCGCCGCCGCCTCGGGGGCGCAGCGCCTCACCGGGGAGGCCGATGGGCTGGAGCGCGACGCGGACGGCGTGGCCGCCATCGCCTATGTCACGAAGCAGGGCGAACGGGCGCGGGTGCGCGGGCGCTTCGTCATTCTCGCCAACGGCGCGCGCAGCGATCTCGCGCGCCAGGCCATCCCCTCGCAGGGCCATCCGCGCTGCGTCTTCGCCTATCACGAGATCGTGCGGGCGCCCCCGCCCGGAGCGCCGGGCGTCACCTACGAGGCGGCGCGCTGCGACGTGATCTATGACGGGCGCACCTCGCCCGATTTCTACGCCTGGATCTTCCCGCACGGCGAGACGGCGAGCATCGGCACCGGCTCCGCGCGCAAGGGCTTCGGGCTGCGCGCCGCCACCGCCGAGGTGCGCCGCCGCACGGGGCTCGATGCGGTCGAGACCATCCGCCGCGAGGGCGCGCCCATCCCGATGAAGCCGCTCCGGCGCTGGGACAATGGCCGCGATGTGGTGCTGGCGGGCGACACGGCGGGCGTGGTCGCGCCCGCCTCGGGCGAGGGCATCTACTACGCCATGCTGGGCGGACGGCTGGCGGCGGAGGCGGTGCGCGAGGCCCTGGCCACCGGCGATGCGCGGGCGCTCCGCCGCGCCCGCCAGCGCTTCATGAAGGAGCATGGCCGCGTGTTCTGGATCCTCGGCATCATGCAGACCTTCTGGTACCGCAACGACTGGACGCGCGAGCACTTCGTGAAGATGTGCGAGGACAAGGACGTCCAGCGCCTCACCTGGGAGGCGTACATGAACAAGCGGCTCGTGCGGCGCGATCCGCTCGCCCACCTCAAGATCTTCCTCAAGGACATGGCCCATCTGCTCGGGCTTGCGAGGGCATAATGGATCTGGTCTCCCCCCATCACGCCCGGGCGCGCGCGAAGCGCCATCACGGCCCGGAGCTTCCGCTCAAGGTGGGCACGCGCGGCTCGCCTCTCGCCCTCTACCAGACGCGCCATTTCCTCGACCTGATCCGCGCCGTCTGCCCCCTGCTGCGCGAGGTGGAGGCCTTCGAGGAGCACGAGATCAGCACCGCCGGCGACCGCGTGCAGGACCGCCGCCTGGCCGAGATCGGCGGCAAGGGCCTGTTCGCGAAGGAAATCCACGAGGCGCTGCTCGACGGGCGGGTGGATTTCGCCGTGCATTCGCTGAAGGACCTGGAGACGGAGCTGCCGCCCGGCATCGTGCTCGCCTGCACGCTGCGCCGGGAGGATCCGCGCGATGCGCTGGTGCTGGGCGAGCCCTGCCTGGAGGCCGCCGAGGCGGCGCGCCGCGCCGGCGCCTCGCCCTATGCCGCGCTGCCCTTCGCCGCGCTGATCGGCACGGCCTCGGTGCGGCGCCAGGCGCAGCTGCTGCACGCCCGGCCCGATCTGCGCTGCGCGGTGATCCGCGGCAATGTGCAGACACGCCTCTCGCGCGTCGATGCGGGCGAGTTCGACGCTTCGCTGCTCGCCATCGCGGGCCTCAAGCGCCTCGGGCTGGAGGCGCGCGCCGGCGTGGTGCTCGATCCCGACGACATGGTGCCCGCCGCCTGCCAGGGCATCATCGGCGTGACCGTGCGCGCCGACGACGTGGAGCTGCACGAGCTGCTGTCGGCGATCTGCGACGCGGAGAGCCGGGCGGTGAGCCTCGCCGAGCGGGCCCTGCTGGGCGCGCTCGACGGCTCCTGCCGCACCCCCATCGGCGGGCATGCGACGCTGCTGCCGGGCGGCCGGCTGCGCCTGACGGGCCTGGTCGCGCGCGCTGATGGCAGCTTCCTGCTGCGCCGCAGCGTCACCGGCTGCGCGATCGACGCCGAGCGGATCGGCCGCGAACTGGGCAAGGAGCTGGCCGCCGACAGCCCGGCGGACCTGTTCGGCTGAGGGGCGCGGCTAGATCCGACGCGCCGCGGCCACGGCCGCTTCGCTGCCGACGCCGACCAGCGCGCTCCAGCCGCGCAGCAGGGCGCCGACCATACCGCCATGCAGCGCGCGCGCCTCGTCGCGGTGATGCACCTCCTCCTCCTGGCAGCGGGCGAGCAAGGCGCGCAGTTCGGGGAAAAGGGCCTCCGCGTCCAGCCGGTCGAGCTGCTGCTGGTAGTGGTGATCCACGAAGCTCTCCACGGCGTCGATCGTCGCGTAGACGGCGCGCGGGCCGAACAGGGCGGGAATGGCGCCGGTGAGCCAGCCCGCCACGCGCCAGAGCGGCAGCAGGCGCGAGCGCTGCGCGGGCGGCAGCACCTCCTCGAGCAGGCGCAGATGGCCCTGCTCTGTGGCCATGTGCCGCTCCGCGAAGCGGCGCAGATCGGCGTCGCGGCAGAAGGCCAGAATGCCGCGGTAGATCATCACCGCCCCCGTCTCGCCCGCGTGGTCGGAGCGGAGCTCGGCAGTCAGCCAGTCGGGATAAGGCGTCATGCCCGGCGATGTGGGCTGGACGGGCGGCGCGCCAAGCCCATCTGCCCGCCATGGCCGATCCACCCGCCTGCACGGTCTATTACGACGGCGCCTGTCCGGTCTGCGCGCGCGAGATCGCGCTCTATCGGCAGAGTCGGGGGGCGGAGCACCTCCTTTTCGTGGATGTGAGCGCCCCGGGCGATCCGGCGCCCGACCTCCCGCGCGCCGCGGCGCTGGCGCGGATGCATGTGCGGCGCGCCGACGGGACGCTGGCGAGCGGCGCGGCCGCCTTCGGGGCGCTGTGGCAGGCGCTGCCGGGCTGGCGGCCGCTCGGGCGGGTCGCGGCGCTGCCGGGCATCGCGCAGGTTCTGGAGCTGGCCTACCGGGCTTTCCTGCGTGCAAGGCGGATCTGGCGGCGGGGCTGACGAAATCCTCATCGCGCCGAAAATTGCGGAATGCCGAACTCCACCCTGATCCATGGGCGGGACCGGGCGGAGTTTCCCGCCTGCACCCGGAGACACCGCCCATGCGCTTCCCGCTCCTTGCCGCTGCGCTCCTTGCTGCCCTCCCCCTCGCCGCGACGGCCCAAGAGGCTGGCAACCCCGAAAATGGCCAGCGCCTGTTCAACCAGTGCCGCGCCTGCCACACCGCCAACGAGGGCGGGCGCAACGGGGTGGGGCCGAACCTCCACGGCGTGGTGGGGCGCGCTGCCGGCGCCGTCGAGGGCTTCCGCTACTCGGCGAACCTGCGCGAGCGCGCCGCCGCAGGCCTCGTCTGGACCGAGGAGACCCTGCTCGCCTATCTGCGCGACCCCAAGGCGGTGCTGCCGCAGGGCAACATGTCCTTCCCGGGCTTCCGCGACAACATGCAGAACGCGCGCGACGTGATCGCCTATCTGCGGCGCAACCAGGGCGGCTGATCCCCACCCCTCACCGCCAGCGCCGCACGATATCCCACAGATGGGCGGCGAAGGCGGCCAGCAGCGGCAGCGCCACCGAGCCCCATCCCGCGCCCGTCAGGGCGGCGCGCAGCGCGAGGGCGAAGGCCGCCCCTGCGAGCAGGAAGGGAAGCAGCGGTGCGAGGCCGGGCCCTCGCCCGGCGAAGCGCGCCAGCGCCCAGAGCGCGCAGGCCTCCACCAAGAGCGCGGCGAGGACGAGATCCGCCGCCCGACCACTTTCGAACAGCGCCGCCATCAGCCGCGCCGGCCAGGCTGTGGCCGGCTGGGAGGAGCGCAACGGACAGCGACGACACACATGCGCACAGCATAGCCGACCCGCGGCGATCCCCCAGCCCGGCCGGGGGGGTCATGCGCGCTCTCGCCGGTGTCGTGCCATCTTTTCTTCATGCGCTTCCGCTTTTATTGCTGCGCACCGAGTGCGGGAGGGATTCGGGGCTTGCCGGCCGGCGCGGCCTTCCCACACAAGGAGAGAACCGCGAAGCCAGGAGGAGATTCCAGATGCGGGCTTGGATGGTGATGGGTGCGGCGCTCGCTCTGGCGCCCATGGGTGGGGCGCTGGCGCAGGACGCGGAGGCCGGCCAGCGCGTGTACAACCAGTGCCGCGCCTGCCACACGATCAACGCCGGCGGGCGCAATGGCGTGGGGCCGAACCTGCACGGCTTCTGGGGCCGGCGGGCCGGCCAGGTGCAGGGCTTCCGCTACTCGGCGAACATGATGCAGCTCGCGGAACAGGGGCTGACCTGGGACGAGGCGACACTGCGCCGCTACCTCACCAACCCGAAGGATGTGGTCCCGAACGGGTCCATGGCCTTCAACGGGATCCGCAACGAGCAGCAGCTCAACGACCTTCTCGCCTATCTCCAGCGCGCCAGCAGCGCCCAGTGACGGCGGGCGCCGCGCGCCGCCGGGGCGCCCGGCGGCGCGGCGGTGCGAGCGCCCCTTCAGCGCGTTCCGGCCAGGGCGAGCATCACGGCGAACACCTCCCGCGTGAGTCCCGAGAGGCTTCGGCCCAGCTCCTCGAGCGCGGCCACCTCCTCCACCCGGGCCTCGGCCAGGACCTCTTCCTCCGGGGAGAGCAGCAGCGGCACGAGGCCCGCTGCACGCATGAGGCCGATGAGCAGGGCGTCGCGATGGTCCGGCGGCTGTTTCTCGAGCAGTACCCGGCGTAGCCGGGCGCGCACCTCCCGGACCTCCGCCTCGCCCTGCGGCCCCTTTGGATAGCGGGGATCGGCGAGGAAGCGCAGCACGCCTCCGTCCTCCTCCCGCAGAACCCCCTTGCTGACCAGCCGCTCGAGCAGCCGGGCGCGGAAATCCTCCGCGCGGCGGCCGAGCGCGAGGATGCTGTGCCGGCAATCCCGGCCCTGTGGCTTCGCGCCGGCGGCGATCAGGCCCATCGCCTCGTCCAGCACCGGATCGCCCGAGGGGCGCGGATTCCTGACCACGAGCCGCCCGCCTTCGGTGGCGATGCGTTCCTCGAGACAGAGCTCCATCAGGATGGCGGCGGCGATGACCCAATCGCCCGCAGGCGCGGGCAGCTCCACGGGGCGGCCCGTCGCGTCGTCGAGCATGAGGAGCATGATCTCCTCCGGCAGGGTCAGCGTCATGGCGGGGCTCATATGGGCCGGTGTCCGCCCGAGAGGGTGGTCGGGGGGGCCGCAGCTGTCCAGCACGGCGCCGCATGGCATGTGGATTGCTTCACCTTCACGTGGCTGGCCGGGCCTTCCGGCCTCACGCGAGGGGCAGCACCGCGATGGACATCGGCGTCTTCATTCCCATCAACAACAACGGCTGGCTGATCTCGGAGAACGCGCCGCAGTACATGCCGTCCTTCGAGCTGAACAAGACGGTGGTGCAGAAGGCCGAAGCCTATGGAATGGACTTCGCGCTGAGCATGATCAAGCTGCACGGCTTCGGCGGAAAGACGCAGTTCTGGGACCATGGTCTGGAGAGCTTCACGCTGATGGCGGGGCTGGCGGCCGTCACCTCGCGCATCAAGCTCTTCGCCTCGACCGCGGTGCTGACCATCCCGCCCGCCATCGTCGCGCGCATGGCGGTGACGATCGACAGCATCTCGGGCGGGCGCTTCGGGGTGAACATCGTCTCCGGCTGGCACAAGATCGAATACAGCCAGATGGGGCTCTGGCCCGGCGACGAGCACTTCGCCAAGCGCTACCAGTACAGCACGGAATATGTGCGCATCCTGCGCGAGCTGTGGGAGACGGGCGAGAGCGACTTCAAGGGCACCTATTTCCGGATGGACAAGTGCAAGCTCTCGCCCCGCCCCTCCCGGCCGATCGAGATCGTCAGCGCCGGGCAGTCGGACACGGGCATGGCGTTCGGCGCGCAGTACTGCAACTACAACTTCTGCCTCGGCGAGGGCGTGAACGAGCCGACCAAGGCCGCCTCCGTGCCCGCCCGCATGCTGGAGCACGCGAAACGGGCAGGCCGGGATGTCGGTGCCTACATGCTCTACATGGTGATCTGCGCCGACACGGACGAGGCGGCGATGGCCAAGTGGGACAGTTATGTGAGGGGGGCGGACCGCGCCGCGCTCGAGCACCTGCTCGGCCATGCGGCGCATGACGTGAACACCGAGCCGACCTCCATGGCCGCGGCGGTGCAGCGCAACCCCTCGCCCATCAACTTCAACATGGGGACCATCGTGGGCAGCCCTGCCTCCTGCGCGCGCATGCTGGACGAGGTGGCGGCGATGCCCGGCGTGAAGGGCATCATGCTCTGCTTCGACGACTTCATCCAGGGCATGGACGATTTCGGGCAGAAGATCCAGCCGCTCATGAAGTGCCGGCAGGACCGGCTGCCGCTCGCGGCCTGAGGCCGGCCACGAGACAGGGCGCGCCCGGTCGCGGGCGCGCCCTTCCGTGGCGCGGGGCGGGGCGCGACACCCCGCCGCAAGGACGGCGCCTCAGCTCGCCGCCTGGATGTTGTAGCGCCGCGCCACCTCGCGCGCCTGCGCAAGCTCGGTCTGGATGATGCGCACGAAGTCCGCGCCCAGCGGCACCGGGTTGCGCGGCAGGGTCTGCAGCTCCGTCATCCGCTGCAGCACGGCGGGCGCGGCCACGAGCCGAGGGATCTCCTGCATCATGCGCTCGGCGATGGGCTGGGGCAGGCCGCGCGGGCCGGACATGCCCACCCACTGCGTCTGCACCAGGCTCGGGAAGCCGAGCTCGACGAAGGTCGGCACATCGGGGAAGGCCGGCAGCCGCTGCGGCGAGGAGATGGCCAGCGCGCGCAGCGTGCCGTTCTGCATCGCCGCCACATTGGTGGTGATCGGGTCGATCATCGTCTCGATGTGGCCGCCCAGCAGGTCGCGCATGGCGGGGGCGGAGCCGGCATAGGGGGCGTGGTCGAGCTGCGCCAGGTTGGCCGCACCCGTCAGCATCGCCCCGAGCATGTGCGGCGCGGAGCCGATGCCCGAGGAGCCATAGCGCGTGGGCTGGGTGCGCGCGCGCTGCAGGAAGTCCTGGAAGCTGCGGATCGGGCTGTCGGCCCGCACGATCAGCACCGAGGGCGCCTCGACGAGCAGGCCGAGATGCGTGAAGTCGTTGATCGGGTCGAAGGGCAGGCTCGGCAGGGTGGCGGCCGAATAGACCATCACCGAGGCGTGCGTCATGAGGAAGGTGTAGCCGTCGGGCGCGGATTTCGCGACGTGATCCGTGCCGATCACCCCGCCTGCGCCGGCCCGGTTCTCCACCACCACGTTCTGCCCGAGCGCCGCCTGCAGCACCGGCGCGACGAGGCGCGTCACCGTGTCCACGAGCCCGCCAGGGGGAAACTGGGCGACGAGACGAACCGCCCCGCGCGAGGGCCAGGCGGCCTGGGCCTGCGCCTGCGCGACGGCAGAGCCAAGGGCGGGGGCGGCAAGGAGGCCGGCGGCGGCTCCGAGCAGATGGCGGCGATGCATCATCCATGATCTCCCAACGGCGCCTCGCCGCACTTCTGCACAAGGAATGCGCAGAAAGCCCCGGCGAGGTCGCTCCATCGAAGAGGTGAGCAAGGATCGTGCCGCTGGCCCCGGGGCTGCGCAGGGAAAGGGCCGCAGCACCCCGGGATCGCCGGGCCGTGCGGGCCGATCCCCCTGGCGCGACAGGCTATTCGGCGATGGCGGCCGACCAGGGCGACATCACGTCGGTGACGCCCACGCGCATCCCGTCCTTCTGCCGGATCAGATTGGGGCAGGCGAAGTTCACCGGCAGCACCGCATGTTCCACCACCTCCACGGGCGCCTCGGCGGCCAGCGCGGCGATCACCGCCTCGCCCAGGCGGCGATCGGCCGTCACCCCCTCGGGCCCGCTCACGTCGAGGCGCGGGTGGTGGGCGGCGGCCTCGGGGTCCATGGCGAAATCCGCGACATAGGAGAGGAGCTGGAACACGGCGGCCATGATGCGCCGCCCGCCCGAGGCGCCGGCCGCGATCTCGGCCTGGCCCTGCGCGTCGAGCAGGATCACCGGGCACATGTTGCACAGCGGCCGCTTGTTCGGCGCGATGGCGTTGGCGCTGCCCGGGGTGGGGTCGAACCACATCACCCCGTTGTTCATGAGCACCCCCGTGCGCGGCAGAACGAGACGCGAGCCCATGGAGGAGAGCAGCGTGGTGGTCATCGCCACCATCATCCCCTCCTTGTCCGCCACGGTGAGGTGGGTGGTGCAGGAATCCGCCCCCGGCGGCTCGGCATCGCCGAGGCCGGCAAGGCGCTCGGCGTAGGAGTCGCGCAGCGCGCGGGCGAGATGGGCATACCAGGCGGCGTCCGGCGCCGCGCCATAGGGGGCGGAGGCCATGCGCTCCAGCACCGTGACGAGGGTGGGCGCGGCGGTCAGGCCGTTCGCGAGCATCCAGCGCCGGCCGCGGAAGCGCGCCTCCAGCGCGGGGCGGATGCGCGCGCGGCAGTCGCGCAGATCCTCGGCCGCGACGAAGCCCTCCATCTCGCGCATGTCGGCGGCGATGGCCGCGGCCACATCGCCCTCGTAGAAGTCGCGCAGCCCGGCGTGCTGCAGGCGCTCCAGCGTCTCCGGCAGCCGGCCCAGCACGAAGAAGCCCGGCGTCCCTTGATAGGGTGGCACGGGCGGCAGCCCGTTGGGGAGGTAGATGCGCGCGCTCTCGGGGTAGAGGCGCAGGATGGCGGCGCTGTTGGCGATCTTGAGCGTGGTGAACCAGTCCTGCGGCAGGCCGCGCTTGGCGAGGGCCACGGCAGGCGCCAGCACCTCGCGGATGGGCAGCCGCCCGTGGCGTTCGTGCAGCAGCGCGTAACCGGCCACCGCGCTCGGGATCAGCACGGATTTCGGCCCGTGGATGTTCGCATCGCCCGCCACCTCCGGCCAGGCGAAAAGATCCTGCTTGCGCCGGCCGGTCAGCGGATAGGCGCGCGGATCGAGCCCGCGCGGGGCGACGGGGCCGAAGTCGAAGGTCTCGCAGGGCCCGCCCGGGGCCATCACCTGGGCGAAGCCGATGCCGCCGAGGCCCGAGTTCCAGGGCTCCACGGCGGCGAGGGCGAAGGCGGCGGCCACCGCGGCATCGGCCGCCGTGCCGCCGGCGCGCAGCATCTCCACCCCCGCCTCGGCGGCGGCGCGGGCCTGGGCCGCCACCATGCCCCCCGCCCCGCGCCCCGCGGGCTTGCGAACATGCCAGTGCTGCGTGACGTGCGGGGTCATCGGCGCGCCTCTCCTTCCTCGGCGCGCCCATGGTCGGGCGCGCCGGGACGGGCGTCCAGACCCGGGGGTCAGTTGAGCTGGATGGTGCGCAGGATGGCCGCCTTCTGCGCCACGTCCTCGGCCAGCCGGCGCGCGAAGGCCTCGCGCGGGGCGAAGAAATCCGCGGGCTGGGAGGCGCTGCGCGCGGCGGCGCGATAGGCCTCGGTGGCGGCGGCCTGGGCGCAGGCGGCCTCGATGCGCGCGATGCGGTCATCGGGCGTGGCGGCGGGGGCGAAGAGGCCGCCGAAGCTCGCCGGCGCCACATCGAAGCCCTGCTCCACAGCGGTCGGGGCGTCGGGGAAATCGGGGTGCCGCGCGCGGTCGAACACGGCGAGCACCCGCAGGTCGGTCCGCCCCGCCGCCGAGCCGAGCACGATGGAGCCCACGTCGATCCGCCCCGCCAGCACCTCGGTCAGCACCTGGGCGTCGGCGCGGAAGGGCACATGCTCGATCTCCACCCCGGCGGCCTGCAGCCACTGCACCATGGCGAGGTGCGGGATGGAGGTGATGCCGAGCGTGCCGTAGGTCATCCGCCCCGGATTCGCCCGCGCCCGCGCCTGCAGGTCCCTCAGGTCGCGGATCGGGCTGTCGGGCCGCACCACCAGCGCCATGGAGTTGCTGAACACCTGGCAGATCGGGCGGAAGCTGTTCACCTGCAGCCCCGAGGCGGGTTGCGTCACCGGCAGCACCGAGGCGACGAGGGCGGGCACGAAGAGGAGCGTGTGCCCGTCCGGCGCCGAGCGCGCGACGAAAGCGGAGCCCACCGCGCCGGCCGCACCGTCGCGGTTCATCACCACCACGGGCTGGGGCAGGTGCGGCGCCATCTGCTGCGCGAGCGCGCGCACCAGGAGGTCGATCGCGTTGCCGGGCGGATAGGGCAGCACGATCTGCACGGGGCGGCTCGGGAAAGCCTCCTGCGCACGCGCCGCGGGCGCGGCGAGGGGCAGGGTGGCGAGCGCGGCGGCGAAGCGGCGGCGGGTGAACATGGTCGCGTCCTCCAGACCGGGCGGGATCAATGGCTCGGCACGAGCTTCGAGGGGTCCGCGCCCACGCGCGCGCCGCCCTCGCCCCGCGCGCGAGAGAGGGTGAAGTCGTAGCGGACCGCCTCCGCCCCCGGCACCGGCGAATCGGGCAGGTCGCGCCGCGGCGTCACCACCAGGGACCGCGAGACCCCGAAAACGGTGTCGCTGTCCACATGCGGGTCGTCGCCGAGATAGAGGGCCGTGACGAGGTCGCGGTAGCCGGGCGCGGTGATCAGGATGTGGATATGGGCGGGGCGGAAGCCGTGCCGGGCCTGGGCGCGCACCAGCGCCCCCACCGGCCCGTCCATCGGGATGGAGTAGCCGATGGGCTTCTCCGTGCGCAGGAAGTAGCGCCCCTCGGCGTCGCAGCGCAGTCGGCCGCGCATGTCCATCTCGCCCGGTTCATGGGCCTGCAGGTCGTAGAGCCCCTCGGCGTTGGTCTGCCAGACATCCATCATCGCCTGCGGGATGGGCCGCCCCTCGGCGTCGCGCACCTGCCCGTAGAGCACGAGCTCGGGCCCGCCGGGGCTGCGCGCGAGGCTGCCGCCCATCGCGATCTCCGGCGCGCCCTCGCGGAAGAAGGGGCCGAGAAGGCTCGTCTCCGTGCCCGCCGCCTCGCGCCCCTGCGCGTCGTGCATCACGTTGACCAGGCGCGAGAGGCCGAGCACGTCGGAGAGCAGGATGAACTCCTGCCGGATGGGCGAGCACATCTGCCCCACGGCGGTGAGGAAGGCGATGCCCTTGAGCCACTCGTCGGGCGTCAGCCCCACCTCGCGGGCGAAGGCGTGCAGGTGGCGCACCGCGGCTGCCATGATCTCCCTGAGGCGCGGGTCCGGGGTGCCGGCCATCTGGGCGATGGCCTCCTCGGTGATCTGGTGGATGTCGATGTCCTGCATCCCGCGTTCCTCCCGTCCGACGCGCCTTGTGTGGTGCGCCGCGCGGCATGGGTCAATGGCGGGTCGATGGCGCCCCGCCCGGACGCGTGCTAGCCAGCCGCCGACCGATGTCCGCGGAGGAGAGCGCGCATGGCCGAGCCCAGGATCCTGCCCACCACCGTCGTCGGCAGCTATCCGCAGCCCGCCTGGCTGGTGGACCGCGCCGTGCTGACGAGGAACAACGTGGTGCCGCGCGTGCGCCTGAAGGAGATCTGGCGCGTGCCCGAGGACGCGCTGGAACAGGCGCAGGACGACGCGACGCTGATCGCCATCCGCGACATGGAGCGCGCGGGGATCGACATCATCACCGACGGCGAGATGCGCCGCGAGAGCTATTCCAACCGCTTCGCGCTGGCCCTCGAGGGGGTGGACGTGGACAACCCCGCGGTGGTGCCGGGCCGCATGGGCAAGCCCACGCCCGTGCCGCGCGTCACCGGGCCGATCCGCCGCCGCCACCCGGTGGAGGTGCGCGACGTCGAGTTCCTGCGCGCCAACACCGACCGCGCCATCAAGATCACCCTGCCCGGCCCCTTCACCCTCTCGATGCAGGCGAAGGACGAGCACTACGGCGACGACGAGGCGCTGGCCATGGCCTATGCCGCCGCCGTGGCCGAGGAGGCGCGCGACCTCAAGGCCGCCGGCGCGGACGTGATCCAGCTCGACGAGCCCTGGCTGCAGGCGCGCCCCGAGCAGGCGAAGCGCTTCGGCGTGAAGGCGATCAACCGCGCGCTGGAGGGGGTGGAGGGCACCACCGTGGTCCATCTCTGCTTCGGCTACGCGGCGCTGGTGACGGAGAAACCCTCCGGCTACTCCTTCCTGCCGCAGCTCGCCGAGAGCGCCGCGACGCAGATCTCGATCGAGGCGGCGCAGCCCAGGCTCGACCTCGGCATCCTCGCCGATCTCTCGAACAAGACCATCATGCTCGGCGTGCTCGACCTCGGCACCGAGGAGGTGGAGACGCCCGCGCTGGTCGCCGAGCGGCTGCGCGCGGGGCTGCGGCATGTGCCGCCCGAACGGCTGGTGGCGGCGCCGGACTGCGGCATGAAGTATCTCCCGCGCGCGCGCGCCTTCGCCAAGCTCAAGGCCCTGGCCGAGGGCGCGGCCATCGTCCGGCGCGAACTGGGCGGCTGAGGGCGCGGAGCACCCCCCTACCCCGTCGCGGCGCGAGGGCGTAAAGCGCGGGGCAGTGGTCGCTGCCCCGCGGAGAGTCCGGAATGAGCCTGAACGTCGCGCCCGAGCTGAAGTCCTTCATCGAGACCGAGGCGCTGCCTGGCACCGGCGTCTCGGCCGAGGCCCTCTGGTCGGGCCTCGAAGCCATCATCGCCGACCTTGCGCCGCGCAACGCGGCGCTGCTCGCGAAGCGCGACGGGCTCCAGGCCCGGATCGACGCCTGGCACCGCGCCCACCCGCGGCAGCCCATCGATCTGGCGGCCTACGAGGCCTTCCTGCGCGAGATCGGCTACCTCCTGCCCGAGCCGGAGCATGTGGCCGTCACGACCGCGAATGTGGACCCCGAGATCGGCGGGGTGGCGGGGCCGCAGCTCGTGGTGCCCGTCTCCAACGCGCGC
>JAOAIK010000042.1 GCA_026414745.1 Roseococcus sp. | reverse complement strand
GACTGCCCGGACGCCGAGACGCTGATCGGCCTCGTCGCGCGCCAGGCCATCGAGCATGCCGGCATCGCGCCCGAGGAGGTGGATGCCGTCTTCCTCGGCCAGTTCAACGGCGGCTTCGTGCCGCAGGAGTTCCCCGCCTCGTTGGTGTTCGAGGCTGTGCCAGAGCTGCGCTTCACGCCCGCCACCCGCTACGAAAACGCCTGCGCGACCGGCAGCGCGGCCATCCATGGCGCGCTCGATTTCCTGGGCGCGAAGCGCGGGCGGATCACCCTTGTCGTCGGCGTGGAGAAGATGACGGCCACACCCGGGCCCCGCATCGGGGAGATCCTGCTCTCCGCCTCGCACCTCAAGACCGAGGCGGGGGTGGAGAACGGCTTCGCTGGCGTCTTCGCGCGCATCGCCGAGGCCTATTTCCAGCGCCATGGCGACGCCTCCGACGCGCTGGCTGCCATCGCCGCAAAGAATCACGCAAACGGGGTGGACAATCCCTGGGCGCAGATGCGCAAGGACCTCGGCTTCGCCTTCTGCCGCACCGAGAGCGAGAAGAACCCCTATGTCGCCCGGCCGCTCAAGCGGACGGATTGCAGCCTCGTCTCCGACGGGGCGGCGGCGGTGGTGATCGCCGATGGCGATGTGGCGCGCGCTGCGCCCCGCGCCGTGCGCTTCCGTGCCACCGCCCATGTCAACGACTTCCTGCCCATGGCGCGGCGCGACGTGGTGCGCTTCGAGGGCCCGCGCGAGGCCTGGGCGCGGGCGCTGGCGGCCGCCGGGCTGACGATCCGCGACCTCTCCTTCGCCGAGACGCATGACTGTTTCACCATCGCCGAGCTCATCCAGTACGAGGCGATGGGCCTCACCCCCGAGGGCCAGGGCAGCCGCGCGGCGCTGGAGGGCTGGACGGCGAAGGACGGCCGCCTGCCGGTGAACCGCTCGGGCGGGCTCAAGGCCAAGGGCCACCCGATCGGCGCCACCGGCGTGTCCATGCACGCGCTCGCCGCCATGCAGCTCTGCGGCGAGGCGGGCGAGATGCAGCTTCCCAAGGCCGAGATCGGCGGCGTCTTCAACATGGGTGGCGCCGCGGTCGCGAACTACGTGAGCATCCTCGAGCGCGTCTGACGCGCCGCGCGGGCGGGTTCAGGCCGCCGACCGCCCCTCCTCCACCGCGTGGCAGGCCACCTGCGCCTCGCCCGCCGGGCGCATCGCCGGCGCCTCGGCTCGGCAGCGAGCGTTGGCCAGCGGGCAGCGCGGGTGAAAGGCGCAGCCGCTGGGCGGGCTGATCGGGCTCGGCACCTCGCCGCCCACGGGGATGCGCGTGCGCCCGGTCATCTCGAGGTCCGGGATCGCCTCCATCAGCGCCCGCGTATAGGGGTGGCGCGGCGTGGTGAAGAGTGTCTCGGCGGGCGCGAGTTCCACCAGCCGGCCAAGGTACATCACCCCCACCCGGTCGCTCACCTGCCGGACCACCGCGAGGTTGTGGGAGATGAACAGATAGGTGAGGCCGAGCCTCGCCTGCAGCTCCTTCATCAGGTTCAGGATCTGCGCCTGCACGCTGACATCGAGCGCCGAGGTCGGCTCGTCGCAGACCAGGAACTCGGGATTGGAGGAGAGGGCGCGCGCGATGGAGATGCGCTGGCGCTGCCCGCCCGAGAACTCGTGCGGGTATTTCCGCCCATCGAGCGCCGAGAGCCCCACCTGCGTCAGCAGCGCGCCCACCCGCTCGCGCTGGGCCGCCCGGCCCTCGACCAGGCCGAAGGCGCGGATGGGTTCGGCGATAATGTCCTCCACGCGCCAGCGCGGGTTGAGGCTGGCGTAGGGGTCCTGGAAGATCATCTGCATGCGGCTGCGCTGGCGGCGGTCGGCCCGCGCCGTGCCGAGATCCTGCCCGTCGAAGAGAACCCGCCCGCGCGTCGGCGCGTAGAGCCCCACCACCAGCCGCGCGACGGTGGATTTGCCGCAGCCGCTCTCGCCCACCAGCGAGAGGGTGCTCCCCTTGGGGATGTCGAAGCTCACCCCGTCCACCGCGCGCAGGGTGCGCCGGCCCTCACGCGCCAGGAGGCGCTGGATCAGCGGGCGCGAGACGTCGAAATGGCGCACCAGATCCTGCGTCTCGATCATCGGCCTCATGGCGCGTGCCCCTCGCCGCTCGCGGGGGCGTACAGCCAGCAGGCCGCCAGGGTGGCGCCGGCGGGCATCAGATCGGGCCGCTCCCTGCGGCAGCGGTCGAAGACGCGCGGGCAGCGCGGGTTGTAGGCGCAGCCCTTGGGGATCGCGGAGAGGCGCGGCATGGCTCCCTCGATCTGCGCGAGCCTCTCCACCCGCCGGTCGAGGGGCGGGATGGAGGCCATCAGCCCCTGGGAATAGGGGTGGTTGGCGCGCTTCACCACCTCGCGCACTGGGCCGATCTCGGCGATGCGGCCGGCATACATCACCGCCACCCGGTCGGCCGTCTCGGCGATCACGCCCATGTCGTGCGTCACCAGCATCATCGCCGTGCCCTTCTCGCGCGCCAGGCGCTTGAGCAGGGCGATGACCTGCGCCTGGATGGAGACGTCGAGGGCCGTCGTCGGCTCGTCGGCCACGATCAGCTTCGGCTCGGCGCAGAGCGCAAGCGCGATGACGACGCGCTGGCGCATCCCGCCCGAGAACTCGTGCGGGTAGCTGTCTATCCGCTCGCGCGCGGCGGGGATGCCCACCATCTCGAGCCAGCCGATCGCGCGCTCGCGCGCCTCCGCTGGGCCGATGGGAAGGTGGGTGAGCATCGTCTCCACGAGCTGCCGGCCCACGGTGTAGAGCGGGTTCAGCGTGGTCAGCGGATCCTGGAAGATGGCGCCAATCTCGCGGCCGCGGATGCGGCGCATCCGCTCATAGGGCAGGTTGTCGATGCGCCGGCCCTCGAGCAGGATCTCGCCGCCGGCGATGCGCCCGGGCGGCTCTAGCAGGCCGATGATGGCCGCGCCGGTCATGGATTTCCCGGCCCCCGATTCGCCCACCACGCCCAGCACCTCGCCCGGGGCGATGTCGAAGGAGACGTCGTCGAGCGCCACCAGGGTGCCGCGGCGCGTGGGGAACTCCACGCGCAGATTCCTCACTTGCAGAAGGCTCATCAGCGCAGCTTCGGGTTGAGGGCGTCGCGCAGCCAGTCGCCCAGCAGGTTGACGGAGAGCACCATCACGATCAGCGCCACGCCGGGGAAGATGGTGATCCACCACTCGCCGGAGAACAGGAAGTCGTTGCCAATGCGGATGAGGGTGCCGAGCGAGGGCTGGGTGGGCGGCACGCCCACGCCGAGGAAGGAGAGCGTGGCCTCCGCCAGGATCGCGAAGCCGAGCGAGAGGGTCGCGATCACCAGCACCGGCGACATCACGTTGGGCAGCACATGGCTGACCATGATGCGCGCGGGCGAGAGCCCGATCACCCGCGCCGCCTGAACGTATTCCTTGTTGCGCTCGACGAGGGTGGAGCCGCGCACGGTGCGCGCGAACTGCGGCCAGTTGGAGATACCGATGGCGAAGATCACCACGAACACCGCGATCTGGTCGTGCACGTCGCGCGGCAGGGCCGCGCGCACGATGCCGTCCACCAGCAGCGCCACCAGGATGCCGGGGAAGGTGAGCTGGATGTCGGCGATGCGCATCAGGAGCGCATCCACCTTCCCCCCCAGATAGCCGGCCAGCAGCCCGAGCGTGACGCCGAGCAGGGTGGAGAAGGCCACCGCCGCGAAGCCCACCAGCAACGAGACCCGCGCGCCGTACATGATGGCCGAGAGCACGTCCCGCCCCTGGTCGTCGGTGCCGAGCAGATAGGTCGGGTCACCCTGCGCGCTCCAGGCTGGCGGCTTGAAAGCGTCGAGAAGCTGCAGCGAGGCAAGGTCGAAGGGGTTGTGCGGCGCGAGCCAGGGCGCGAACACCGCCCCCGCGATGCAGACGATGGCTGTGACGGCCGAGATCACCGTGACGGGCGAGCGCGTGAAGCTCCACCACAGGTCGGAGTCGAAGAAGGCGCGCATGGCTAGTGTCCGCGCCCGCGGCCGATGCGCAGCCGCGGGTCCACCGCGTAGTAGAGCAGGTCCACCACGAGGTTGATGGTGACGAAGACGAGGGCGATGAGCATCAGGTAGGCGGCCATGACCGGGATGTCCGCCGCGCCGACGCTCTGGATGAAGAGAAGCCCCATGCCCGGCCACTGGAACACCGTCTCGGTGACGATGGCGAAGGCGATGATGCCGCCGAGCTGCAGCCCGGCGATGGTGATGACGGGCACCAGCGTGTTCTTCAGCGCATGGCCGAAATGCACCGCCCGGTTGGAGAGGCCCCGCGCGCGCGCGAACTTGATGTAGTCGGTGCGCAGCACCTCCAGCATCTCGCTGCGGACGAGGCGCATGATCAGCGTGAGCTGGAACAGCCCAAGCGTGATGGCGGGCAGGACCAGCGCCTTTATGCCCGACCAAGTGAGGAAGCCCGTTGTCCACCAGCCGATCCTGGTCACCTCACCGCGACCGAAGGAGGGCAGCCAGCCGAGCCAGACGCTGAAGGTGAGGATGAGCAGAATGCCAATGAGAAAGGTAGGCAGCGAGACGCCGATCAGCGAGAAGGTGAGGAAGACGCGCGACAGCCAGGAGTAGCGGTAGAGCCCCGTATAGACCCCCATCGGCACGCCCACCGCCAGCGCGATGAAGGCGGCGGTGAAGGCGAGCTCCAGAGTGGCGGGCGCGCGCTCGGCGATCAGTTCCGCCACCGGGCGCGAGAGCCGGTAGGAGAGGCCGAACTCGCCCTGCACCGCGTTGCCGAGGAAGGTCGCGAACTGCATGAAGAAGGGCTGATCCAGCCCCAGGTCACGGATGAGCTGCTGGCGCTGCGCCTCGGTGAAGTCCTGCCCCAGCATGATCACCACCGGGTCGCCCACATAGGCGAACATGGCGAAGCTGATCAGCGAGACGGTGAACATCACGGGCAGCGCCTGCAGCAGGCGCGAGACGATGAAGGCGAACATGCCGGATTCCCAAGTGCCGGCGGCCAGTGCGGGTGGGGCGGCTGGCCGCCGGCGCGATCACGATGATGCACTCCTGCGCGCCGGTGGACAGTGCCGGTGCGGCCGCTGCCCGCCGGTGCGGTGCGACAGCCTCAGTTGACCACCATCCAGCGGAAATAGGGCTGGTTGTTCGCCATGTGCGGCACCTGGATGTTGGCGCGCATGGCCCAGGGGATCATCTGGTGGTGCAGCGGGATGTGCGGCACGTCCTCGCGATAGAGGCGCAGCGCCTCGCGGATGGCGGCCTGGCGCGCCTCGCCCGTCTCGGTCTTCATCCGCTCGATCAGCGCGTCCATGCGCGGGTTGGAGTAGCGGCCGAAGTTCCAGATGCCATCGCCCTGCGCCGTGCCGCGCGTGGCCAGCAGCGACTGGAAGGAATACAACGCATCCAGCGTCGGCACGCCCCAGCCCAGCAGGTAGATGGAGGTGTCGTCGCGCTGGATCTTCGGGAAGAAGGTGGACAGCGGCATGGCGTTCAGCCGCGTGCGCACCCCCACCCGCGTCCACATCGCCGCCACCGCCTGGCAGATCTGCTCGTCGTTGATGTAGCGGTTGTTCGAGCAGTCGAGGGTGATCTCGAAGCCGTTGGGATAGCCCGCCTCGGCCAGCAGGGCGCGGGCGCGGGCCGGGTCGTAGGGCAGGCGCAGGTCCTCCTCGCGCACATAGCCGTTCACCTGCTCGGGGAAGAGGGTGCCGGTGACCACGCTCTGCCCGCGCATGATGGTGCGATGGATCGCCTGGATGTCGATCGCCTGGTAGAGCGCCTGGCGCACGCGGACGTCGCGGAACGGGTTGCGGCCGCGCACGTCGCTGTAGAGCAGCTCCTCGCGGTGGACATCCATCGCGAAGAAGAGGGTGCGCACCTCGGGGCCTTCCAGCACGCGCAGGCCCGGGGCGTTGCGCAGCCGTGCCAAGTCCTGCAGCGGCGGGTCGAGCACGAAATCCACCTCGCCGGAAAGGAGCGCGGCGACGCGCGTCGCGTCGCTCGCGATGGGGCGGTAGACGATCTCGGTCACGTTGCCGCGGTTGGCGGGCACCTGCCAGCCCCACCACTCGGCGTTGCGCGTCAGCACCGTGCGCACGTCTGGCTCGCGGACGGAGAGGCGGAAGGCGCCGGTGCCGTTGGTGTTGCGGACCGTGTGCATCTCCTCGCGCTGGCGCGTGTTCTGCGGTCGCGTGGCGTTGTGCCGCTCGCTCCATGAGCGCGACATGATGAAGACGGAGGCAAGCTTGTTGGGCAGGATCGGGTCCGGGACCCTTGTCACGATGTCCACGGTGAAATCGTCCACGGCCACCGCGCGCTCGATCGTGTCCACGAAGATGCCGAAGTTGGAGGTGGGGGCGAGGGCGCGGGTGATGCTGAACACCACGTCATCGGCCGTGAAGGGCTCGCCCTCGTGGAAGCGCACCCCCTGGCGCAGCACGAAGCGCCAGCGCGTCGGCTCCTCCTGCCGCCAGGAGAGGGCGAGGCCCGGCTCCAGCCCGAGCTGCGGGTTGCGGTGGATCAGCGGGTCATAGATCTGCTGCAGCACCATGGTCACGGTGCCCAGGTTCTGGCTGTGCGGGTCCATGGTGTTCGGATCACCGCTCGCCGACCAGCGCACGGTGCGCGCCTCCACGCCGGGTGCGATGGCCCAGCACGCCACGGCCAGGGCCGCGGCCAGCAACCAACGACGCATCTGCTCTGTCTCCCCGTCCCCCGGCCGTGCGGCCGGCAAGCGGCCCCTATAGGGGCGGCGGCGGCGGGTTGGAAGCCTGATCCTGCCCCTCCCGCACCCAGTCGAGCAGCAGGGCGTAGCCCACCGCCAGCACCACCGGCCCCAGGAACAGGCCGAGGAAGCCGAAGGCGAAGACCCCGCCCAGCGCCCCCAGCAGCGTCAGCAGCAGCGGCAGATCGGCCCCGCGCGAGATCAGCCAGGGCCGGATCACGTTGTCCACCGAGGAGATGCCGAGCGCCCCATAGGCCAGCATGAACAGCCCCCAGCCGATCTTGTCGGTGGCGAAGAGCCAGATCGCGGCCGGAATCCACACGAGCGGCGCCCCCACCGGCAGGATGGAGATCACCCCCGCGATCACGCCCAGCAGAACCGGCTGCGGCACGCCCGCGATCCACAGCCCGAAGGCCGTCATGAAGCCCTGCACGATGGCCGTGCCCAGCAGCCCATACACGACGCCACGCGTGACGTTGCCCGTCAGTTCCCACAGATGCGCCGCCTGCGCGCCCGCCAGCCGCTGCAGCAGCAGAAAGCCGTGCCGGGCGATGGCGGGCCCGTCGCGGTAGAGGAAGAAGGCCAGGGCAATGGCCAGCAGCATCTCCGCGATGCCCGAGAGCACCGCGAGCAGCAGCCCCAGCAGGAACTGCGCCACCGGCCCCGAATAGGGCCGCAGCGTGGCGATGAGATGCGAGCTGTCGCCCGCCAGCGAGTTCCACCAGTCGTTGATCTGCCCGCCGACCAGCGGGATGGCGAGGAACAGGCCCGAGAGATCGGGCAGGCCCTCGGAGAGCACGCGCTCGATCCAGGCACGAATGCCCTCGATGTCCTCCCGCCGCACCGGCGCGGCGAAGAGCAGCGGCAGGCCGAGCAGCAGGAACTCCGCCGCCACCATCACCAGCGCCGCCGTGCCGGGGCCGAGGCGCAGCCGGTCCGTCAGCGCGCGATAGGCCGGCCAGGTGCAGAAGACGAGGATCACCGCCCATAGCAGCGCCGAGATGAAGGGCTGCAGCACCAGGAACCCCGCCACTCCGAGCGCCACCGCCGCCATCAGCCCGATCAGCCGGGTCAGCCCCTCCTGCGTGTCCATGCATCCTTACCCTTCGGCGCGCGGGCAGCTACAATGGCGGGGGGAACGTCCTGGCGCCACCCCGGCCGCGACTCTCGGTCGAGATCGTGTTCGATCTCGTCTGCCCCTGGTGCTGGCTGGGAATCCGGCGCCTGCAGCGGGTGCTGGCCGCGCGGCCCGAGCTGCAACCCGAGCTGCACTGGCGCCCCTTCCTGCTCAACCCTGACATCGCCCCGGGCGGCATCCCCCGCCAGGACTGGCTGACGCGCAAGTTCGGCGGCGAGGAGCGCGCGCGCCGCCTGCACGGCACCATCGCCGAACTCGGCCGCGCCGAGGGGCTGCTCTTCCGCTTCGAGCTCATGCGGCGCATCTCCTCGAGCCTCGACGGCCACCGGCTGATCCGCTGGGCTGCGCTGCGCGGGCCGGTGGAAGGGCTGATCGGCCGTATCTTCGCGGCGTATTTCAGCGAGGGCCAGGACATCGGCCAGCACGCGCTGCTCGCCGCCCTCGCCGCCGAGGAGGGCTTCGACGAGGCCGAGGCGCGCCGCTTCCTCGCCTCCGGCGCCGAGACGGAATGGGTGCATGTGGAGAACCTCCGCGCCCATCGCCTCGGCATCAACGGGGTGCCCTGCTTCCTGGTCGAGGGCCAGCACGCCATCGCCGGCGCGCAGGAGCCCGAGGTGCTGGAACGCCTGATCGAGGTGGCGCTGGCCGGCGGCTGAGGCACCGCCCCTCAGCGCGCGCGACCGATGCAGAAGCGCACCACCTCGGCCAGCGCCTCGCGGTAGGGGTTCGCGGGGAAGCCCGCCAGCGCGCGCAGCGCGATCTCGCCATAAGCGGCGGCGCGCTCCACCGTGCGCTCCACCGCGCGGTGGCGGGCCATGAGGCGCTGCGCCTCCGCCAGGTCGCCCTCGCGCTGGTCGCGCTCCTCGATGGTGCGCCGCCAGAAGCCCTGCTCGGCCGCGTCCCCCGCGTGGAAGGCGATCAGCACGGGCAGCGTGATCTTTCCCTCGCGGAAATCATCGCCCACCGTCTTGCCGAGCAGTGCCTGCTCGGCCGCGTAGTCCAGCGCGTCGTCCACGAGTTGGAAGGCGATGCCGAGGTTCCGGCCATAGGCGTCCAGCGCCTCCGCCTCCTCCGGCGGGCGGCCCGCCACCACCGCGCCGAGCCGCGTGGCCGCAGCGAAGAGGGAGGCGGTCTTGCCCTCGACCACCTCGAGATACTGCGCCTCGCTGGTGGCAAGGTCGTTCTGGATGAGGAGTTGCAGCACCTCGCCCTCGGCGAGGGTCGCCGCCGCGGTGGAGAGGATGCGCATCACCTCGAGCTCGCCGTCCTCCACCATCAGGCGAAAGGCCCGGGCGAAGAGGAAATCGCCGACCAGCACCGAGGGCTTGTTGCCGAACAGCGCGTTGGCGCTGGCCTGGCCGCGGCGGAGTGCGCTCTCGTCCACCACGTCGTCATGCAGCAGCGTGGCGGTGTGGATGAACTCCACGCACGCCGCCAGGGCCACATGGCGATCCCCGGCGTAGCCGCACAGCCGCGACGCGGCGAGGGTGAGCACGGGGCGAAGCCGCTTGCCGCCGGCCGAAACCAGATGCGCCGCGAGCTGCGGGATGAGCGCGACGGGGCTGTGCATGCGCTCGACGATGAGCCGGTTGCAGCGGGCGAGATCATCGGCCACCAGCGCGGTGAGGCGCTTCAGCGCATCCTCGCCCTCGGCGCGCCACCGCGCCGCCCCGTCCCGGCCTGCCCCGTCCCTGCCTGCTTCGATCACTCCGGCCACGCTGCCCCGCCCCTGTTCCCTTCCGGCCTTGACCCCGTGGCCCATGCCCGCAGGATACCCACCGCCTCAGGTAGCGACAAGGAAGGGCCCCGCAAGAGAGCGCGCGATGGTGGTGGTGGCCGAGGGCGCGGAGCCGGTGCGGATGCAGTTCCTCGCCGCGCTGCTGCGCGATGCGGGGATCGAGGCGGTGCTGCTCGACCAGCAGCTCGCCGCGCTCGGGCCCGGCCTGTTTCCCCAGCGCCTCGCCGTGCGCGGCGAGGACGCGGCGCGCGCGCGGCGCATCCTGGCCGATGCCGGGCTCTGATCCGCCCGGCGAGGACCGGCTGCTCGGCGGGCGCGTGCGCCTCGCGCAGCCGCGCGAGGGGCTGCGCGCGACGACGGACCCGGTGCTGCTCGCGGCCTTCGTCCCCGCGCAACCGGGAGAGACGGTGCTGGAGATGGGCTGCGGCGCAGGCCCGGCCTTCCTCTGCCTCGCCGCGCGGGTGCCGGGGATCGCCGTCATCGCCATCGAGCGCGAGACGGAGCTCGCCGCGCTCGCGGCGCGCAACGCGGCGGCGAACGGCGTCGCGGCGGATGTGCGCGCGGCCGATCTGCGCGCGCCGGGCCCCCTGCCCCGCTGCGACCACGCCTTCGCCAACCCGCCCTGGTGGGCCGGCGGCACGCCGCCCCCCAGCGCGCGCCGCGCCGCCGCGACGCATGAGGCGCTGCCGCTCGCGGCCTGGGTGGCGGCGCTGGCCGCGCCGCTGCGGCATCTGGGCACGCTCTCGCTGGTGCTGCCGGCGGCGCGGCTCGCCGATGCGGCGGCCGCCCTCAAGGCCGCGCGCTGCGGCGCGCTGACGCTGCTGCCGCTCTGGCCGCGCGCGGGGCTGGCGGCGAAGCGCATCCTGCTGCAGGCGCGGCGCGGCGGGCGCGGGCCGGACCGCGTGCTGCCCGGCCTCGTGCTCCACGACGCGCAAGGCGGCTACACCGCCGAGGCCGAGGCGGTGCTGCGCGGGGCCGCGGCCCTCAGATCTTGAGGTAGGCGAAGCCCTGGTGCTGCAGCTTGCCGATCTGGCCCACGCCGCTCGGCACCAAGTCGTCCTCGCTCGCGTCATAGAGCTGGGCGAGCGGGATGTTCCCGCGCTGCAGCGTGATGCGGCAGATCTCGAAGCGCACGCCCGCGAGCTTGAGTTCGTCCACCATGGCAGCGATCTGGGGATCGTTCCGCGCGGCGAAGCGCAGCAGGTTGATGCCCGGCCCGTGCATGACGATGCGCAGGTCGAAGCGGCCCGGCGTGAGCACGGTGAGGTGGTTCTGCACATTCACCAGCATCTGGCGGTAGTAGGCGAACTCCTCGCCGCCCGGCATGTTGAGGTGGTAAAGGATCTTCTCCACTGGCGCGGGCTGTGCCATGGCGGGCAGTGCCGCCCCGGCGGCGGCGAGCGCCGCGATCCCACCGCGCCGTCCCAGCTTCCTGGCCATCGTCTCCTCCCTTCCCTTCGCCGCCGGCTACTCTGGCTGATCGGTTCCCGAGCCGGAGCCTGGCGGCACGAACTGGCGGCTGTCCATAGTCACGCGCACGGGCCGGCCCTCGCGGCAATTGGTCATGCAGGCGGTATTCGGCGTGTCAGGCCGCGCCTCCAGCACGAAGCCGTCACGGTTGGGCATCTCGACTCGCGGGAGCGTGTCGCGGTCCATCACCTCGTCCTCGCCCACCAGCTCGTTGAGGTGCAGGATGTAGGCGGTGATGGCGTAATATTCCTCGTTGGTGAGGCTCTGCGGCGCGGTGTAGGGCATGGCGCGGCGCACATAGTCGAACACCGCCGGGGCGTGCTGCCAGAAGCTGCCCACGGTGCGCCGCGGCTGGTCGCTGCGCAGGCTGCCGCGCCCGCCCATCAGCGCAGGCCAGCGATCGATTCCCTCGCCGAAGTCGCCGTGACAGGAGGCGCAGTGCTGGAGGTAGAGCTCCTCGCCCTCCTTCGCGGTGCCCCGTCCGGGGGGCAGGTTGCGCCCGTCACCGCGCACCGCGATGTCCCAACCGGCGATCTCGGCCGGGCTGGCAGGGCGGCCGAGCCCCGGCAAGGGCGCGGGCAGCGGCGGCAGGGACGGCGCGGGCCAGGGCACATCGGCGCGGGTTCGATCGCCCGGCGGGGCCTCGAAGGGGCGGTAGAGGCGGGCCACATCGACGGGCTGCGCGATGGCAAGTCCGCCCAGCGCGAATGCCGCCACAGCGGAGAGCAGGGCGCTACGCATCGATCTGCACATTCACCACCGTCCCGTCGCGCTCGACCAGCCAGGTATGGATGCTGTTCTTGTGGTAGATGCTCTCGGTGCCGCGCGCGGCGCGCAGCGCGGTGATGGTGGGCTGCACGCGGCCCGTCTCGTCCATCGCGCGGCTCTGGAGGAAGGCCGTCTGCCCGTCGCGCCACTCCCAGGGGATGCGGAAGCGTGTCAGCGCCTTGGGCAGAACAGGGTCCTGGAGTTCGGCCGTGCGCCAGTTGTCGCCACCGTCCACGCTCACGTCCACGCGGGTGATGCGCCCCGCGCCGGACCAGGCGAGGCCCACAATCTCCACGAAGCCCGGCCTGCCTCTCAGCGGCTTCTCGGGGCAGGGGTAGGTGATCACGCTGTTCACCTCGTTGACGAAGGTGAACTGGCGCGAGAGCCCGTCAGGCATCAGGTCGGTGTAAGTGCGCGTCTCCCAGCGGGTGAACCAGGGACGGTCGCCCACCTCGATCCGGCGCAGCCACTTCACCCACATGTTACCCTCGTAACCGGGCAGCACGAGGCGCACCGGGTAGCCCTGCTGCGGCCGCACCGCCTCCCCATTCTGGCCATAGGCAATAATGGCGTCGTCCAGCGCCTTCAGCAGCGGCACCGAGCGCGTCATGTGCGAAGCGTCGCCGCCCTCGGCCAGCAGCCAGGAGGCGCCCGGGCGCAGCCCCGCCTGGGCGAGCAAGAACTTGAGCGGCACCCCGGTCCATTCGGAGCAGGAGAGCATGCCGTGGGTGAACTGCACGCCCGACATCTGCGCTCCGCGCCACTCCATGCCGCCATTGGCCGGACACTCGATGAAGTGGATGCGCGAGACCTGCGGCATCCGCTTCAGGTCCTCGAGGGTAAAGATCAGCGGCCGCTCCACCATGCCGTGGATCATCAGCCGATAGTCGGCGGGGTCGATGTCCGGCACCCCGCCGTGATGGCGCTCGAAATGCAGGCCCGAGGGCGTGATAATGCCATGCATCTCGGCGAGCGGCGTGAAGGAGACGGAGGAGACGCGATCGGGCGTGAGCCAGGGCACATAGCGGCGCACCGCCTTCTCGTGGCGCGAGCGCGTGCCGTAGGTCTCCTCGATCACGCCGGGCCCAAGGCTGCGCCCCCATTCGGGCAGATTGGGCGGAAGGTTGTCCGGATTCCCGGCGGCGCGGAGCGCCCCGGTCGGAAGGGTCGCCGCCGCCCCCGCCACCGCCCCGATCACGCCCCGCCGCGAGGCCAGCCCGCCCTCTCTCCTCATGCGTCCCTACCCTTCCTCAGCTGAACATCTCGTTGGTGATCGCGTCATACCAGCCATCGGCATACAGCGCCTCGAGCCGCCGGAACTCGCGTGCCCGCGCCCCCAGCACCTCGTTGCGCGGGCTGATGCCGCCCGCCCCCTCCACCTCGATGATGCGCTCCGGCGTGCCGCGGAAGACGCCGACGATGGAGATGCCGTAGTCGTCGCCGACATGGCTGTAGCAGGTGTTGAAGAACACCGCCGGCGGCGCGGGGCGCCCCGAGAGCGCGGCGGCGATGCAGGCCACCGCGTGCTTGGCGTGCGAGGAGGCGGCGAACCCCGATTTCGGCATGGGCGCGGCAACCGTCGCATCGCCCAGCACGTGTATGTCGGGCACCTGCGCGCTCTCGAAGGTAGTGGGACGGATCGGGCACCACCCCGAGGCGGCCGCGAGCCCCGCCTCGCGCGCGATGGAGGCGGCCATCTGCGGCGGAATGACATTGATCACGTCGCCCTTCACGCGGTCGCCGAACTCGGTCTCCACCTCCATCTCGGCGGGCCGCACCCGCACCACCCGCCCGTCGTTGGACGCGCCGCGCCACTCCACCATGCCGGGGTAGAGCTCGGCCCAGGCGTCCTGGAAGAGCGGCTGCTTGGAGAAGCCGTTCTTGGCATCGAGCGCGATGATCTTGCTGCGCGGCTTGTGGCGCTTGAGATACTCCGCGACCATCGAGATGCGCTCATAGGGCCCGGGCGGGCAGCGGAAGGGGTTGTCCGGGATCACCATCACGAACACGCCGCCATCGGGCATGGCGCGCAGCTGCGCGGCGAGCAGGCTGATCGGCTGCAGCGAGGGGATCCAGCCATGCGGCATGCGCGCGCTCGCCGCCTCGTCATAGCCCTCGATCGCGCCCCAGCGCAGGTCGATGCCCGGCGAGACGATCAGCTTGTCGTAGGGCACCTGCGCCCCGTCGGCGAGGCGCACGCGCTTCGCCTGCGCATCCACCGCCACCGCCGCCTGGTGCACCACGCGCACCCCGCGCGCGGCGAGGCGCTCGTAGCCGAAGGTGATACTCGCCATGTCGCGCCGCCCGGCGAGCACGAGATTGCCGTAGGGGCAGGTGGTGAAGCTGCGGCTGCGCTCGATCAGCGTCACATCGAGCTGCGGGAAGCGGTCGCGCGCGAAGCGGGCGGCGGAGGCGCCGCCGAATCCGCCGCCGATGATGACCACGCGCCCCGCGCCCGCCTGGGCACGGGCGGCGCGCGGCGCGGCGAGGGCGGAGGCGACGAGGGCCGGGGCGGCGGCGAGCAGGCTGCGGCGAGGGAGCGTCATGGCGTGGCCTCCGTCACTCGGGCTTGGCGAAATGCGCGGCGAGGGCCGCGATCTCGGCGTCGGTGTAGCCGCGGGTGATGCGGCCCATCACGGTGTTCGGCCGTTCGTTGCCGCGGAAGGCGCGCATGGCCGCGACGAACTCCGCGCGCGTCTGCTGCTGCTTGATGCTGGGGATGCCGTGCCCCCCCTCCCCGGCCACGCCATGGCAGCCCTGGCAGGCGCCGGCCAGCAGCGCGGCGTCCGGCGCCTGCGCGGGCGCGGGCGCGGCGGCCAACAGGCCAAGGGTCAACACGGATGCGGCAAGGCGCATGAGCTGATTCCTCCTGGCCGCGCTTTCATCCGCGGCCCGTTATGTGCAAACTAGCTAAAGCTAACTCGACGGGAAGGTCCAGAGGGAAATCCTCCCGCACAGCGCGAAAGGATGGGCGAGGATGCAGGCGCCGATCAACCGCGACCTCGCGCGGCGGGGGATTCTCGCCCTCGCCGTGCCGCTCGCGCCGGCGCCGCGCGCCTGGGCGGCCGGCCCGCGCCTCGTCATGCTCGAGCGCCATGACTGCGCCTGGTGCCGGCGCTGGCTGCGCGAGGTGGGCGAGAGCGCGTGGAACCTCTCCGACCTCGGCCGGCGCGCGCCGCTGCGCCGCGTGGACGTGGCGCGCGGCCTGCCGGAGGATCTCGGCTTCCTCGCCAACTGGCGCTTCACGCCGACCTTCGTGCTGGTGGTCGGGGGGCGCGAGATCGGCCGCATCATCGGCTACCAGGCGGATCTGTTCTTCTGGCAGCAGGCCGAGGCGCTGCTCGCGCGCCTGCCGCCGGCCATGAGGGAGGAAGGATGAGCATGAGAACACCTGTCCTGACCGCCGCGGCGCTGCTGGCCGCGCTCGCCGCGCCGCCCGCGCGGGCCGAGGACTTCATCCCGATGCGGATGATGGCCCCGAGCCTCGCGCTCGATCTGGCGCGCGCCGCGCTGGAGGCCTGCCGCGCGCGGGGCTTCCAGGTGGCGGTCGCGGTGGTGGACCGCATGGGCGTGCCGCAGGTGATGCTGCGCGACGCGCTGGCCGGCCCCCACACGCCCGAGACCGCGATCGGCAAGGCGCGCGCCGCCGTCTCCTTCCGCGCCTCGACGGAGGAGCTCTCGGCGCTGACCCAGGCGGGGCAGGTGAACAGCGCCATCCGCCACATCCCGGGCTTCGTCTTTCTGGGCGGCGGCGTGCCGGTGGAGGCGGGCGGCATGATCGTGGGCGGGGTGGGCATCTCCGGCGCGCCCGGCGGGGCGGAGGACGACGCCTGCGCCCGTGCCGGCATCGCCGCGGTGGAGGAAAGGCTGCTGATGTGAGGCGCCCTCAGGGGCGCAGATGCACCCAGCCCATCAGCGTGCGCTCCACGATCTCGGGCAGGCCGTTCTGCACCACCTCCACCCCCGGCAGCAGGGCTTCGGGCCCGAGACCAAGGGAATCGAGCGTCGCCCCGCAGGCCACGAAGGCCACGTCATAGGCCTGCAGCGACGCGACGCGCTCGGCCACCTGGCTTTCGGCCGCGATCAGGTGGCGCACCCCGGGGCCGTAGGCGACGAGGAGGATCTCCACCAGGTCCTGCCCGTAGAAGCCCTGGATGTTGATCAGGTTCGAGAACACCGCATGCGCGCGCTCCGGCTCGCGCTCGCTGAGCGAGACGACGATGCGCCGCGGCTGGTCCATGGAGGGGCGCGGCTCCGCGAGCGGGGTCTCGCGCCGCTGCGCCCGCGCGGCGAGGGGAAGCGCGGCGGGAAGGATCAGAAGCTTCCGGCGTGGGGTCATCGTCCGCTGGCCTCCGGCGAGAGAAGCAGGTGCGACATCAGCCGCTCCACCGGCGCGTAGTCGTCGGTAAGCAGCGGCACGCGCGCGCGCGCGGCGCGGGCGGCGACGAACTCGGGCGGCAGGCGCGCCCAGCCGCGCCCCGGCCCGCGCGTGGCGGCGAGGCGCGCGAAGGGGGTGGGCGCGTCGGAGGCGAGCACGAGATAGGTGATGCGCCGCCCGGGCGGCTGCTCGGCCATCTCCACCCACAGCTCCACATGCGCGAACTCCTCGGCGAGGGTGCGCACGAGGGCGAGCAGGAAGCGCGGCTCGCGCCGGTCCTCCATCACGTTCACCAGATAGGCGCCGCCGGGGGCGAGGCGCGCGCGCACCGCGCGGTGCCATTCGCGCGTGACGAGGTGCACGGGCATGGCGAGGTCCTGGAAGGCGTCGGCCAGGATCACGTCGAAGCGCGGGCCTTCCGGCAGGGCCTGCAGCGCGGCGCGCGCGTCGCGCGCCACCACCTCGAGCGCGGGGGAGTCCGCAAGCCAGAAGGCCTCGCGCGCGAGGCGCACCACCGTCGCGTCGATCTCGGCGACGAGCAGGCGCCCCTCGGGAAAGGCCTCGGCCCAGGCGCGCGGCAGGGTGAAGGCGCCGCCGCCGGCGAAGAAGGCGCGCGGGCGCTCCGGCAGGCCGCGGGCGCGGACGAGCTCGTCCGCCAGATGCAGATAGGGTTGCACCAGCAGGCCGGGCTCGCGCTCCACATTCACGCCATGGGCGAGGTGATCGAGCACCAGCAGCCGCGCCGGCTGCCCGACGAGCGGTGCTGCGTCCACCACGCGCAGGCAGGCATAGGCGCTCTCGGCGTCGCAGGCGCGGGCGAAGGCAGGCAGGAAGGCCGCCCCGCCCGGCACCGCCAGCGCAGCCGCCGCGAGCGCGAGCCCCGGGCGCAGCCCGCGCGCGGCCGCCGCATGGGCGGCCCCCATCAGCCCATAGAGCGCGGCGGCGGCCAGCATCGCGCCCGAGGAGCCGATCCACGCGAGCAGCAGGAAGCCCGCCGCGAGGGTGCCCGCGATGGCGCCCAGCGCCGAGAGCGCGAAGAGCCGGCCCAGCACCCGCCCTACCCCGCCCGGCGGCGCCTCCTCCACCGCGAGCTTGGTGACGATGGGCGAGACGGCGCCCACCAGCAGGCTGGGGGCGAGGAAGCCCGCCAGCGCAAAGCCCAGCATGGCGAGAAGGGGATGCACCCCCGGCGCGTCGAGCACGGGCGCGACGAGGCGCAGCGCCGGCACCGCGGCGAGCGTCGCACCGGCGCAGCCCAGCAGCAGCCAGGCCAGCCGCGCATGGCCGCGCGCGCGGTCGCACTCCGGCCCGGCGAGCCGCCCGCCCCACCAGTGGCCGAGCGAGAAGCCCCCCAGCACCACCGCGATCACCGCCGTCCAGGAATGGACGGACATGCCGACATAGGGCGCGATCAGCCGCCCCGCGACGATCTCGACCAGCAGCCCCAGCGCGCTGGACAGGCCCATGGTCGCCGCATCGAGCCAGGGCCTCAGCCGCATTGACGCACCCCGGGGGCGCGGGCGCATGATGGCGCGCGGAGGAGATCGCCGCCATGCCCCGCCTTGCCCGCCGCACGCTGTTCGGCGCGCTCGCCCTTCCCGCCCTGGCCCGGATCGCGCCCGCAGCGGCCGCCCCCGTGCGGACCGAGAGCGGCTACACCCAGGACTGGTTCCACGAGGGCTTCCTCGACCTGCCCGAGGAGCTGGCCGAGGCCACCGCCGCCGGGCTGCGCCTGGCCGTGGTGTTCGACCAGCGCGGCTGCCCCTACTGCCGGGAGATGCACACCGACCACCTGGTGCAGCCCGAGATCGAAGGCTTCATCCGGCCCCGCTTCCGCATGGTGCAGATGGACCTGCACGGCGCGCGCGAGGCCACGGATTTCGATGGGCAGAAGATGGAGGAGCGCGCGCTGGCCCGGCGCTGGCGCGTCACCTTCACCCCCACCATCGTCTTCTTCCCCGAGCAGGCGCCCCGCCGCCCGGGCCGCGAGGTAGAGGTGGCGCGCATGCACGGGCTGATGGCCAAGCCCGACTTCCTCGCCCTGTTCCAGTACGTCGCCGCCCATGGGTACGCCGACGGCACGGAGTTCCGCGCTTGGCGCGCCCGGCGCGGGGCGGGCTGAGCGCCGCCTCATCCGAAGCGCCCGAGTTCGGGCCAGCGCTCGATCATCCAGGCGCCGATCTCCTGGAAGCCGCCGGTCATCACCAGCAGGCCGGTGGCGATCAGCAGCAGGCCGAGCGCGATCTCCACCTTGCGGAAGTGTCGGCGGAAGCGCTGCACGAAGCCGAGGAAGGGCGTGGCGAAAGCGGCCGCCAGCAGGAAGGGGATGCCGATGCCCATGGCGTAGGCGAAGAGCAGCGTCGCCCCCTCCAGCGCGCCGCCGCGGCTCGCCGCGATGGTGAGGATGCCCGCGAGGATGGGCCCCACGCAGGGCGTCCAGCCGAAGGCGAAGGCGAGGCCCACCAGATAGGCCCCGGCGGGCGAGACGGGGCGCGCGGCCGTCTGGAACCGCGCCTCGCGGTTCAGCAGCCCGAGGCGCAGCACCCCCATCACATGCAGGCCGAACAGCACCAGCACCGCCCCCGCCACCAGCGCCGCCGTCTCCAGATGCGCCTGCAGAAGCTGCGAGACGGCGCTGGCCGTGGCGCCCAGCGCGGTGAACACCGTGGCGAAGCCCAGCACGAAGAACAGCGCGGCCAGCAGCACGCGCCCGCGCGCCGGCACCTCCGCCACCACCCCGCCCGGGGCGGCGCGCAGCGTCACCCCGCCCAGGAAGCCCAGATAGGGGATGATGAGCGGCAGCACGCAGGGCGAGAGGAAGCTGAGCGCGCCGCCCAGCACGGCCGCGGCGTGGCCGACCTCCATGGGCGCTCAGACGCCGCGCAGCCGCACGTCCTGGCGCGGCTCGGCGCGCAGCGGCCCGCGCGCGAGATGGGCGAACACCACCTCCCAGATCGGCGGCCCCTCCGTGCCCTGGTTGATGGAGGCCCAGCCCGCCACGCGGTAGCTGCGCTCGGCCTCCAGCGGCGCGCCGGTGCGCAGCAGCCGCAGATCGGAGACGCGCTGCCCCGGCCGCCCCGCCACATCCAGGGTGAAGGCGAGGCCGCCCGTGCGCACCATGTCCCCACCCTGCTGGAAATAGGGGTCGGGGTTGAACAGGTTGTCCGCCACGTCCTCGAGGATCGCCTTGATCTGCGCCCCGGTCATCAGCATGCGGTAGGCGTTGGGATAGGTGATGGCGGTCTGCGCCCAGACATCCTCGGCGGTGATGTCGCTGCCCGGCGGCAGGGAGGTGCCCCAGCGGAATCCGGGCGAGAGGGCGATCTCCGCCTCGCGCACCGAGAGCAGCGCGTCGCAGATCGCGTCGTCCCAGGTGCCGGCGGTGTTGCCGCGGCGGTAGAGCAGCGACTCCGTCCGGCCCACCACGCGCGAGAGCTCGGCCGCGAAGGGCGCGCGCAGCCGCGCCACCAGCGCGGCCATCTCGGCATCCGGCGCGATGCGCTCGCTGAAGATCGGGATCAGCGCGTGGCGCCAGGCCTTCATGCGCCCGCCCTCCACCTCGATGTCGAGGCGCGAGAGGAACTTCCCGCAGGCGCCGGTGGCGATCAGCAGCGTGTTTCCGACCTGCAGCGGCCGGGGCATGGCGTCATGGGTGTGGCCGGTCAGGATCACGTCGATGCCGGGCACACGCCGGGCCAGCTTGCGGTCCACGTCGAAGCCGTTGTGCGAGAGCAGCACGACGAGCGCCGCGCCATCGGCGCGGGCGGCCGCCACGCGCTCGGCCAGCTTCTCCTCCTTGATGCCGAAGCTCCACTCCGGGAACATCCAGCGCGGGTTGGCGATGGGCGTGTAGGGGAAGGCCTGGCCGATCACCGCGATCTTCACGCCGCCGCGCTCGAACATGGCGGTGTGGCCGAACACGTCCTCGTTCCACTCGCTGTCCTGCACGTTGCTGGCGAGGAAGGGCGCGCCCAGCTCCTCGGCCAGTTCCTTCACCCGGTCGGCGCCGTAGGTGAACTCCCAGTGGCCGACCATGGCCTCGACGCCCAGCGCCTTCTGCACCGCCACCATGTCGGCCCCGCGGGTGCGCAGGCTGGTCCAGGATCCCTGCCAGGTGTCGCCGCCATCGAGCAGCAGGGTGCGGCCCGGGCGCTCGGCGCGAATGGCCTTGATCACGGTGGCCAGCCGGTCCACGCCGCCCATCGGCCCGAAGCGGCGGGCGAGATCGGCGAAGTCGAGATGCGTCAGCGCATGCGCCATGGCGCTGCCGCGCGGGATGTCGAAGGCGGCGAGGAAGTCCTGACCCGTCAGGTGCGGCAGCACGCCGCGCACCTCGCCCACGCCGAGATTGGTCTCGGGCTCGCGGAAAAACATGGGGGTGAGCTGCGCGTGCAGGTCGGTGCTGTGCAGCAGCGTGACCTGGCCGAGGGGCGCGAAGCGCAGCAGCTCCTCCTGGCTCGGCGCCTGCTGGGCGCGGGCGGGCAGCGCCGCCAGCGCGGCCCCGGCAGCGAGCAGGTCGCGGCGGGTGATCATGCGGGGCGTCTCCTCAGCGGCGCACGGAGGGGCTCTCGACCGGCAGCCCCTGCGCGCGCCACGCGAGGTAGAACTCGAGGTTGGTGAAGGCCTCGCTGCCCATGGCCGGCGGCTCGCCGCGCACGTCCTGCACGCAGCCCATCAGGCGGAACTGCAGGCTGATCACCCGCTGCTCCTTCAGCCGATAGGTGGGGAAGCCATTGGACATGCCCTGGGAGAGCAGATCGGCGCGGAGGTAACGCCCGTAGTTCTCCTCGTGGCAGGTGGCGCAGCGCATGTCGAGCTGACCGCGGCGCGTGTTGTAGAAGCGCTCGCCCTCGTCGAAGAAGCGTCGCGCGGGGCCGGAGATGTCCACGTTCACCGGCATCCCGCGCGACTGCAGCGCGATGTAGGTGGTGATGGCGTTGAGCGGCCGGCTGTCGATGGGCAGGGGCGGCGCGCCCATGCGCTCGGTGCGGCAGATGTTCACCTGCTGCTCCAGCGTCACCACGCGCTGCAGCCGCGGGTGATAGGCGGGCATGCGCGCCCGCACGCCCCGCATGCTCTCTGTCGCGTCGTTGTGGCAGGAGGCACAGGACTGGCCGGCTGTCCCCTCCACCCGGTTCCAGGCCTGCTCTCCCTCCTCCACCCAGAGGAAGGCGGGGTTGAGGAAATCGTCGTCCTGGATGGCCAGCGTGTCGGGGGTGGCGAAATGCCGGCCCGATTGCGGATCGGGGATGGGGCGGTTGGGAGGACGTTCGCCCTGCGCGAAGGCGACAACAGCGGTAAGCGAGGCCGCGGCCAGCCCCGCCAGGACCATCCCGATCTTCATGCCCTGCCTCCTCCCCCGAACGCGCGCCCCCGGCCCGCCTCAGGCGAGCCGGAGATCCTGCGTCGCGCTCCGACTCTCGCCCGCGTCGTTCGTCCAGGTGAACTCGAAGCGGCCCGGGCGCTCCGCGCGGAACTGGAAGGCGATGTAGGGGTTCGCCGAGATTGCGGGCGCGAGGTCCATGGCGAAGACGAGCTGGCCCTCGAACTTCGCCTCGAAGCGCTTGATGATGTCGCGCGGGATCACGTTGCCCGCCTGGTCGCGCCGCTGCCCCGTCTCCATCACGTGCGAGATCAGGGTGCGGATTTCGATCACCTCGCCCGCGCGGACCTGCGCGGGAAGGCGAACGCGGGGCTGTCCGATGGGTGCCGCCATGGTTCGTCTCCCTCCTTCGCTCAGCCGCCGCAGCCGCCGATGGTGACCTTCACCTCGGAGCGCGCCTGGAACAGTGAGCCGTCCTGCATTTCCGCGAGCACCAGCACGTCCTGGGTCTGGCCAAGGCGGATGCGCGTGTCCACCTGCGCCCGGCCCATGGCCGGAGTGAGGTGGAAGACCGCGACCTCCGGCGTCGGGTTGCCGGTGGCGAAGACGTGCACGCGCGTCACGTGGTCCGCCGCCGTCATGGGGCTGTCCACGCTGATGGTGATCGGCACGGTGTTGCCGTTCTCGGCGATCGGCGGGGCGCGCAGAGTGATACGCCCCTCCTGCGCCGTGCGGTTGCCGCGCACCCGGTCCACCGCCGCCTGCACGGCGGCGGAGAGCTGGGCGGAGGCGGGCATGGGCAGCAGCGCGACAGCTGCGGCCGCCGCCGCCAGCCCCATCGCGCCGCGCCGTGTGGGCGCCTTGAGGTGATGCATCGCGTTCTCCATGGTTCTCAGCGCAGGGTCATCAGATAGGCCAGAAGATCCTCCACCTCCTGGGCGGTCAGCATGGTGCGGCCGACCCAGTCGCGGCGGACGTTGTAGAGGCCCTCGATGCGGTAGAAGGAGGGCATGTTGCTCTCGGGGTTGATGCGCTTGCTGTCCACCACGCGCAGGCGCAGTTCGCCCACCGTGTAGCGCTGGGCGAGGCCGTCCAGCGGCGGGCCGAGGTTGCCCTGGAAATCGGCCTGCACCGGCATTTCGTGGCAGGTGATGCAGTTGCCGCGCGAGCGGTCGAGCGCCACGGCCCGGCCACGCTCGGCGTCGCCCGGCTGGTTCGTCAGCGGCTCGGGAATGGCATCCTCGACGACGCGGAAGGGAACGGGCTGCGTGTCGCCCCGCGCCGGCGCCTCTCCCGGCACAAGCCCGAGCGGCAGCGCCAGGCCGAAAGCCAGAACGGCCTGGCGCAGGGCGCGCTGCTCAAACGGGAACCTCACTGGACCAACCCTCCTCCGCCGGGGCTTTCCGCCCTCTCCGCGCGGGAGTGAAGCATGAGTGATCCCGCATATGCAAGGGCGATGAGAAAGCCGGCGTCACGCTCCGTGGATGGCGCGCCAGATGCGCTCGGGCGTGGCCGGCATGTCGATGTGGCTCACCCCCAGCGGGCGCAGCGCATCGACCAGCGCGTTCATCACCGCCGGCAGGCTGCCCGCGCAGCCTGCCTCCCCGCAGCCCTTGGCGCCGAGCGGGTTGGTGGTGCAGGGCACGGCATGGGTGTCGAGGGTGAAGGCGGGGAGGTCATCGGCCCGGGGCAGGCCGTAGTCCATGAAACTGCCGGAGAGGAGCTGCCCGTCCTCGCTGTAGGCCACGCGCTCGTGCAGCGCCTGGCCGATGCCCTGCGCGATGCCGCCATGGGCCTGGCCGGCCACGAGCAGCGGGTTCACGATCACGCCGAAATCGTTGACCGCCACGTAGTTCACGATGCGGGTCAGCCCCGTCTCCGGGTCCACCTCCAGCTCGCAGACATGGCAGCCGTTGGGAAAGGCCATCGGCGCCTCCTCGAAGACATGCGTCACGTCGAGGCTCGCGGGGATCTCCGAGGGGAGCGAGTGGCTCTCGCGCAGCCGCGCAGCGAGCTCCATGATGCCGATGCCGCGGTCCGTGCCCGCCACTAGGAAGCGGCCGGCCTCGAACTCGATGTCCGCCGGGGCAGTCTCCAGCACATGGGCGGCGGCCAGCCGCCCCTTCGCGATCACCCGCTCGCTCGCCTCCAGGATGGCCGCGCCCGAGGCCATGAGCGACTTCGACCCGCCCGTGCCGCCGCCTGCGATCAACTCGTCGGAATCGCCCTGCAGCAGCCGGATCGCCTCGAAGGGCACGCCGAGCTTCTGGTGCAGCACCTGGGCGAAGGGCGTCCAGTGGCCCTGCCCGTAGTCGAGGGTGCCGGTGATGATGGTCACCGTGCCGTCCTTCTCGAAGCGGATGCCGCCCTGCTCTTTCGCAGGCGGGGCGGTGCATTCGAGGAAGTTGCCCACGCCGAGGCCGCGCAGCATCCCGCGCGCGCGCGCCTCGGCCCGCCGCGCCTCGAAGCCCGCGGCGTCGGCGAGCGCGAGCGCCTTGTCCAGGATCGCGCCGAACTCGCCCCCGTCATAGACGCTGCCCGAGGGCGCCTTGAAGGGCATCTGCTCGGGGCGGATGTGGTTGAGCCGGCGCAGCGCCACAGCGTCGCGGCCCATGGCGCGCGCGGCCTCCTCGATCAGCCGCTCCATGAAGTAGTTGCCCTCGGGCCGCCCCGCGCCGCGATAGGCCGAGACGGGGGTGGTGTTCGTCAGCAGGCATCTCGTGCGCACCTCGATCAGCGGCAGCGCGTAGTTGGACTGCACGTTCTTGACGAAGTTGCCCGTGCCCATCAGCGGCGCGACGGTGGAGAGATAGGCGCCCATGTTGGCGAAGGCTGTGAGACGCACGGCGAGGAAGCGGCCCTCGGCGTCGAGGGCGAGTTCGGCCTGCACCTCGTGGTCGCGCCCGTGCTGGTCGGAGAGGAAGGCGCCCGAGCGCTCGTCCGTCCATTTCACCGGGCGGCCCAGCAGCTTCGCCGCGTGCAGCAGCGGCAGGTATTCGGGATAGGCGTTGGCCTTCATGCCGAAGCTGCCGCCGACATTGCCGGTCAGCACCCGAACCTTGTCGCGCGGCAGCCTCAGGATGTCGTCGGCGAGTTGGTTGCGCAGGCCGAACACGCCCTGGCAGCCGACATGCAGGGTGAAGCGGCCCGTCTCGGCGTCGTACTCGCCGATGGCGCTGCGCGGTTCCATGGCGGCGACGACGACGCGGCTGTTGCGGATCGAGAGGCGCTGCACATGCGCCGCGCGCGCGAAGGCCTCGGCCACCTTCGCCGAATCGCCGAAGGCGAAGTCGAGCACGCAGTTGCCGGGGATCTCGTCATAGACGAGCGGCGCGCCGGGCGCCGCGGCGGCCGAGGCCTCGGTCACCGCGGGCAGCACCTCCACCTCCAGCTCCACCAGCTCGGCCGCGTCCTTCGCCTGCGCCTTGCTCTCGGCGACCACCAGGGCGACGGGATCGCCCACCCAGCGCACCTTGTCCTGCGCCAGGGCGGCGCGGCGGGTGCTGCGCAGCGGCGTGCCGTCGGCGTTCCTGAGCGGCATGGCGCAGACCATGGGGCCATAGCCCTCGAGGTCGGCCGCGGTGATCACCGCCCGCACCCCCGGCGCGGCGCGCGCGGCCTCGACATCGAGGCGCGTGATGACGCCATGCGCATAGGGGCTGCGCACCACAACGGCCCAGAGCATCCCTGGCAGGGCGAGGTCGTCCGTGTAGCGCCCCTGCCCGCGCAGCAGACGGGGGTCCTCCTGGCGCGGCACGGGCTGGCCGATGCCGAACTTCAGGCGCGTGGGGTCGAAGGGGAGGTTGGTGTCCGGCATCGCGGGGCGTCCTGGATCGGAGGGGGCCTCGGACGATGGTAGGGGCGGCGGGGGCTTCCGCAAGGGCGCGGCGCGCGCCACGCTGCGCCCGCACCCCGAAGGAGCGGCCCGCCATGCGCCTCATCGACCTCTCGCGCACCATCACGCACCGGCTTCCGCGCCTGCCCAACCACCCCAGCATCGAGGTGTTCCCCTTCTCGACGCATGCGGAGAAGCGCATGGCCGAGGGCTATGCCTTCTCCTCGGCCACCCTGGTGCTGCACATGGGCGACCATGCCGGCACTCATGTGGACGCGCCCGTGCATTTCGACGAGCGCCCGGGCGCGATGACTGTGGATCAGATGCCGCTCGAGCGCTTCTTCACCGAAGCCATCTGCCTCGACCTCTCGCACAAGCCGCCGCGCAGCGACATCACCATCGCCGACCTCGAGGAGGCGGTGGCGAAGGCCGGCGCGCCGATCCGGCCGGGCGACACGGTGCTGCTGCACATGGCGCACCACGCGCGCAGCTGGGGCAGCGAGGCCTGGCTGACCGACTTCCCCGGCCTGACGAAGGAGAGCGCCCACTGGCTCTGCGACCAGGGCATCGGCATGTTCGGCGTGGAGGCGGTGAGCCCGGGCCGGCCAGGCCGGCACAATTTCGAGGTGCACCACGTCTGCCGCGACCGCGGCATCACCCACATGGAGGGCCTGTGCAACCTGGAGGCGCTGGTCGGCCAGGGGCGCTTCCGCTTCATCGGCTTCCCGCTGAAGATCGCGGGCGGCACGGGCAGCCCGATCCGCGCGGTGGCTTGGCTCGATCGGTGAACCCCACGGTTCAGGGCATGGCGCTCGCGGCCGCCGCGGGCTTCGTCTTCGCGGCCCTGAACGCGAACCTGCGGGGCCTCGCGAGCGAGCTGCCGCCCTTCCAGGTGCAGTTCCTGCGCTATGCCGCGGGGCTCGTGGTCATGCTGCCGCTGATCTGGCGCACGGGCCTCGCCGCCTATCGGCCCAAGGCGCCGGGCGGGCAGGTGCTGCGCGGGGCGGTGCACACCATCGCGCTGTTCTTCTGGTTCGCCGCCCTGCCCCACATCGCCTTCGCCGACATGACGGCCATCGGCTTCACGGGGCCGATCTTCATCATGCTGGGCGCCGCCCTCTTCCTGAAGGAGCCGATGTTCTGGCAGCGCTGGGCGGCGGCGCTGCTCGGCTTCGCGGGCGTGCTGGTGGTGGTCGGGCCGAAGCTCTCGGGCGCGGGGGGGCAGCACCTGCTCGTCATGCTCGCCTCCGCGCCGCTCTTCGCCGCCTCCTTCCTCATGGCGAAGGCGCTGACGCGGCATGACCGGCCGGAGGTGATCGTCGCCTGGCAGGCGCTCACGGTGGCGCTGTTCACCCTGCCTGTCGCCCTCTGGCTGTGGCAGGCGCCGGGCGCGGGGCAATGGGCGGTCGTGCTGCTCTGCGGGGCGCTGGGCAGCCTCGGCCACTGGCTGCTGACCACCGCCTACCGCCTGGCCGACATCTCGAGCGCCCAGCCGGTGAAGTTCCTCGACCTGATCTGGGCCGCGCTGCTCGGCCACCTCCTCTTCCACGAGGTGCCGAGCCCTTCCACACTGGCCGGCGCGGCCGTGATCTTCCTCGCCACGAGCTGGATCGCGCGCGTGGAATCGCGGCGCGGCAGGAGCACCCGCCCATGACCGACGAGATCGAGCGCCTCGCGCGCGCCGCGCGGCTGCACCGCACCCCCTGCGGCGAGGGCGAGACGGTCTGGCGCCTCTGGGGCGAGGGCATGCCGCTCGTGCTGCTGCATGGCGGTTCGGGAAGCTGGCGGCACTGGCTGCGCAACATCCCCGCGCTCGCGGCCCGCTACACGGTGCTCGCGCCCGACATCCCGGGCCTGGGCGAGAGCGCCATGCCGCCCGGCGAGGGCACGCCCGAGGACGCCGCCATCCCGCTGGCCGAGGGGCTGGTGGCGCTGCTCGGGCCCTCGCGGCGCTACCACCTCTGCGGCTTCTCCTTCGGGGCCAATGTGGGCGGGCACCTGGCCGCCATCGAGGGCGCGCGCGTGGCGAGCCTCACCCTCGTCGGCGCCGCCTCGCTCGGCCTGCCGCGCCCGCCGCTCGAGCTGCTGAAGGTGCGCGACAAGGAGGGCGAGGCGCGGATGGCGGCGCACCGAGAGAACCTCGCGCGGCTGATGATCCGCGACCCGGCGCGCATCGACGCGACGGCACTCGCCATCCAGGAGTGGAACACGCGCCATGCGCGGCTGCGCTCGCGCCGCTTCGCCTCCGGCGCCTCCCTGCGCGACGCGCTCTCGCGGGTGCGCGCGCCGCTGAACGGCATCTGGGGCGAGTTCGACGCGGTGGCCTGGCCGGAGGTGGAGGCGCGCCTCGCCGTGCTGCGCGAGGCCGATCCCTCGCTGCTGGAGGCGGTGATCCCCGGCGCCGGCCACTGGGTCGCCTACGAGGCGCCCGAAGCCTTCAACGCGGCGCTGCTGGCGATGCTGGCGCGACGCGAAGAAAGAAGAGGGCCATGAAGGCGGCGAGGTTGAGCGCCACGGTCAGCCACAGGGCCTGCGCCCCGCTCGCGGCGATCACGAGGCCGAACAGGCCGGGCGCGAGCGCCCCGAAGAAGCGCGAGGGCGCGACGATCAGCCCCTGCCGCGCCCCGTAGCCAGCGGGGCCGAACACCGCGAGCGGCAGGGTGCCGCGCACGATGGTCTGCACCCCATTCCCCCCGCCGTGCAGAAGCACGAACAGCGCCGCCACCGGCGCGCCGAAGGCGAGCAGCAGCACCGCGCCCAGTGGATGGGCGATGCTGGCGAGCTTGGCCGACAGCAGCGGGTGCGCGCGGCGCAGCAGCGTGAACTCGAGCACCCGCGCGGCCACCTGCGCCGGCCCGAGCAGCGCGGCGGCGGCGATGGCGGCCGCCGGCGCCGCGCCCGCCGCCACCAGCAGCCCCGGCAGATGCGCGGAGAGAGCGGTCGCGGTGAAGAAACTCGCGCAGAAGACGAAGGCCATCAGCCAGGCTTGGTGCCGGGTGCCCCGCGCCGTCTCTGCCTCGGCGGGCAGCGGAGCCTTTGCCGCGGCCACGGCGCGATGCTCGGCCCCCGGCAGAAGAAACAGGTTCAGCGGCAGGCTGACGAGAAGATGGATGGCCGCCCAGCCTAGGCAGGCGCCGCGCCAGCCCCAGGCCGCCTCCATCGCCGCCGTCAGCGGCCAGCCGATGGTGCTGGCAAAGCCCGCCAGCAGCGTGATGCCGGTGATCGCGCCGCGCGCCTCGCTCCCGTAGATGCGGGCGAGCGTCGCAAAGGCGGGATCGTAGAGCCCCATCGCCATCGCGACCCCAAGCAGCGCCCAGGCGGCGAAGAGCATGGCTGGCCCCTCGGCCAGCGCCAGCACCACCACGCCCGCCGCCATCACGATGTTGGAGCAAACGAGCACCACTCGCCCGCCACGCTCGTCCACCGCCCGCCCCACGGGCTGGCCCAGGAAGGCGGTGAGCAGGAGCGCCATGGAGAGGGCCATGAAGACGGTGGCCGTGCCGATCTCGAGATCGCGCGCGATCCCCGCCGCGAGAATGGCCGGCAGATAGTAGCTGCCTGCCCAGGCCAGGGTCTGGGTGGTGCCCAGCACCAGCACGGTGCGTCGGCGGCTCATTCCCCAGGCTCGGGATAGGCGATGGCCAGCACCTCGATCTCCTCCACCCCGGCCGGGGTGCGCAGCCGCACCACATCTCCCACGCGCCGGCCGAGCAGCGCGCGCGCCACGGGCGAGACCCAGGAAATGCGCCCCGCCCGCGCCTCCGCCTCGTCCATGCCGACGATGGTGACGGTGACCTCCGAATCGTCCGCCCGCGCATAGGTGACCGTGGCGCCGAAGTACACCCTGTCGCGCCGGGTCTGCTTCGCGGGGTCCACCACCTCCGCGCGCTCCAGCCGCTTGCGCAGGAAGCGCAGGCGGCGGTCGATCTCGCGCAGGCGGCGCTTGCCGTACTGGTAGTCGGCGTTCTCGCTGCGGTCGCCGAGGCCGGCGGCCCAGCTCACCACCTCCACCACCTTCGGCCGCTCGACCTGCCAGAGCCGGTCGAGTTCGGCGCGCAGCGCGGCGTAGCCGGCGGGCGTCATGTAGAAGGGCGTGCCCGGGGGCAGGCCGGGCGGGCCCTCCTCCTCGTCCTCCTCGGCCGACGCGTTCATGGCATCCACATCCCGCCATTGATGTGGTGAACTTGGCCGGTGATCCAGCCGGCGCGCTCGCTCGCGAGAAAGGCCGCCAGCTCCGCGATCTCCTCGGGCCGGCCCATGCGGCCGAGCGGGATGCTGCGCGCGCGCTCCTGCAGTTCCGCCTCGCGGTCCCCGCCCCTCGGCTGGGCCGTGTCGGTCAGCCCGGGCGCGATGGCGTTCACCCGGATGCGGTGCGGCGCGAGGGCAAGCGCCATGGCGCGCGTCAGCCCGAGCAGCCCCGCCTTGCTCGCGCTGTAGTGCGCCCCGCGCGGATCGCCGCGCACCGCCGAGGAGGAGAGCGTCAGCACCGCCCCCGGCCGCCCCGCCGCCACCAGCGCGCGCGCGAAGAGCTGCGCCTGGAAGCAGGCGGCCTTGAGGTTCACGCCCAGCACCGCATCCCACATCGCCTCGGTGAGGTCGAGGAACTCCGCGCGCGGGAAGATGCCGGCGTTGCACACCAGGATGTCGGGCAGACCCAGGCGCCGCCCGGTCTCGGCCTGCAGATGCGCCCGCCCCTCGGCGGTCGCCACATCGGCGCGGATCGCGATGCCGCCGCAGGCCTCGGCCACCGCCTGCCCGGCGGCCTCGTCGTCCAGCCAGTTCACCGCCACGCGCGCGCCCTCGCGCGCCAGCGCCTGCGCGATGGCGGCCCCGATGCCCTGCTGCGCGCCGGTGACGAGGGCAACCCGCCCCGCGAGCGTCATGCCGCCGCCGGCAGGCGCGCGAGGGGGTCGCGCCGGGCGAGGCGGGCGAGCATGGCGTCCACCTCCGCGCGCGTCGCCTCCGAGAGCTTCGGCGCGGGCGCGCGCAGCGTCGGGTGGGCGATGATGCCGCGCCGCGCCAGCACGTATTTGCGCACCGCGAGGCCGAGGCCCGGCTGGTGCTCGGTGCGGATCAGCGGCAGATGCGCCTCGAAGAGGTCCATCGCCGCCTCGCGCTGCCCTTCCGCGAGCAGCGCGCGCAGGCGGACCAGCATCTCGGGGAAGGCGTAGCCGGTCATCACGCCATCGGCGCCGCGCAGCGTCTCCTCCGGCAGGAAGAGGCCGCCATTGCCGCCATCGATGGCGATGCGCCGCATCTCGCCGCGCGCCATCATGCCGGTCAGGGTGCTGATCTTGTCGAGGCCCGGCCAGTCCTCGGCCTTGAGCATGACGCAGCGCGGATCGGCCGCGAGGGCGGCGATGACGCGCGGCGAGAGATGCACGCCGTTCGCCTGCGGGAAGTCCTGCAGCACCCAGGGGGCGGGGGCCACGGCCTCGGCCGCGCCCTCGAGCCAGGACAGCACGGCGTCATCGCCGCGCAGGCCGGAGGGCGGGGCGATCATCACCCCCGCCGCGCCGGCCGCCATGGCGCGGGCGGCCAGGGCGCGCATCGGCGCATAGCCGGGCGCGGAGACGCCCACGACCACCGGCAGCCCCCGCGCATGGCGCAGCACCACGCCGAGCAGCGCCATCGCCTCCTCCTGGTCGAGCTTCGGCGCCTCGCCCATGATGCCGAGGATGGTCAGGCCCGTGGCGCCGGCGGCCGCATAGGCCTCGGTCATGGTGGCGGCGCTGCGCTCGTCCAGCGCGCCCTCGGGCGTGAAGGGGGTGGGGCAGATCACGCACACGCCCTTGGCATCGGCGCTCAGCATCGGGCTTCTCCTTCTGTCGCGGCTTTCCTAGACCCGCGCGCAGCCGCTGCGAAGGACGCCCCATGCCGCTGCCCGGAGGAATGCCGCCGACGACCCGCGACCTTGTCGGCTACGGGCGCCGCCCGCCCGATCCGCGCTGGCCGGGGGGCGCGCGGCTCGCGCTCAGCTTCGTGGTGAACGTGGAGGAGGGGGCGGAGCTCAGCCTCGCGAGCGGCGATGCGCGCAACGAGAGCGTGCACGAGATCCGCGAGGAGGTGGAGGGCGTGCCCGACCCCTGCATGGAGACCCACTACGCCTATGGCGCGCGCGCGGGGTTCTGGCGCATCCTCGACGCCTTCGCCGCGCGCGGGCTGCCGGCCACCTTCTCGGCCTGCGGGCGGGCGGTGGCGGCCAACCCCTTCCTCGCGCGCATCCCGCACGAGGCGGGGCACGAGGTCAGCGCCCATGGCTGGCGCTGGGAACGCCACGCCAACATGGACGAGGCGAGCGAGCGCGCCGTCATCGCCGCCACCGTCGCCGCCATCCGCGCCGCGACAGGCGAGGCGCCGGTGGGCTGGCACACGCGCTCGGCCGCCTCGCCCAGCACGCGGCGGCTGCTGCTGGAGCATGGCGGCTTCCTCTACGACAGCGACGCCTATGACGACGACCTGCCGCGCCTGCACGCGCCGGGCCATGTGATCATCCCCTACGGCTTCGACTGCAACGACATGCGCTTTTCCCCGGGCGGCGGCTTCGTGCAGGCCGAGGATTTCGCGCGCTACTGCATCGGCGCCATCGAGTGGCTTCTGCAGGAGGGCGCGCGCGCGCCGAAGATGCTCTCCATCGGCCTGCACCTGCGCATCATCGGCCGGCCCGGGCGCATGGCGGGGCTGGCGGCGGTGCTCGACCATGTGGCGCGCAGCCGGGGCATCTGGGTGGCGCGGCGGCGGGAGATTGCGGCCCACTGGCTGGCGCGGGCGGCGGAGGGGCTGTGACGGCGCGACGCTTTTCCTGGCATGCACGCGCCGCGAGAGAATCGCTGAATCCCGCCGGTTTGAAACGATCCACCAGGCTTCCGAATTGTTGCGCCGCCACAATCTTGCCCCAACCGGGTCCAAAAGCCGCCTACCGCCAAGGGGATAAGGCCCCCGCGGCCAGGGAGGGGTGGGCCCTCCCCCGCCGCGACGAACCCGATGGGGCGCGACGACCGGCCCCGTCACGGATGGCGCAAGATGCCGGGCCTGGACGCTCTTTCGTCCCTGCAACGCGACAGCGCGGCGCGCGAAAGCCGCATCGGCGCGGGCTATGCGCCGCCCGAGGCGCTGGCCGCCCCGCCGCACGGCGCCTGGCGCCAGGGGCTGCGCCCGGCGCTGAAGCGCGCGCTCGACCTGCTGGGCGCGGGCGCTCTGCTGCTGCTGCTCGCGCCGGTCTTCCTGCTGCTCGCGCTGCTCGTGCGCGCCGATGGCGGGCCGGCCTTCTATGCGCATCGGCGCGTGGGCCGCGGCGGGCAGTCCTTCGGCTGCCTGAAGTTCCGCTCCATGGTGGTGGACAGCCAGGCGCGGCTCGAGGCGCTGCTGGCGGCCGACCCCGCCGCCCGCGCGGAGTGGGAGGCCACGCGCAAGCTGCGCCACGATCCGCGCGTGACGCGGGTCGGCCGATTCCTGCGCGCCACCTCGCTGGACGAGCTGCCGCAGCTCCTCAACGTGCTGCGCGGCGAGATGAGCCTCGTCGGCCCGCGCCCCGTCACCCAGGCGGAGCTCGACCGCTACTACGGCGCGGCGGCGGCGCACTACATCAGTGTCCGGCCCGGCATCACCGGGCTGTGGCAGGTCTCGGGCCGGTCGGACACCAGCTACGCGCAGCGCGTGGCGCTGGATGTCGCCTATGTGGCGCAGCCCTCGATCTGGCGTGACCTCGCCATCCTGCTGCGCACGCCGCTCGCCGTGCTCTCGCGCCGCGGCGCGGTCTGAGGCGGCAGGGTCGGGAGCGAGAAGGTTCCGCGCGGCGCGCCCGGCCGGTAGAAGGCGCGCCAGTGTCAGGGTGAACCAAGCATGAGCGACTCCGCCGCCGAGCGGGCCGGGGCCGGACGACTCCTCTCCGGCCTGTTCTGGAACGCGCTGGGCCGCGGCCTGCCCCTGTTGCTCGCGCTGCTGCTCACCCCGGTGCTGATCGCACTCATGGGGCTGGAGCGCTGGGGCCTGTTCACGCTGGCGCTCGCGCTCGTCGGCGTCTTCGGCATCTTCGACCTCGGCCTGGGCCCGGCGCTGACCCGCGCCCTCTCCGAGCGCATGACGCGCACCGGCGGCGCCGACCCCGAGGCGGGCAAGCTCGTGGGCACGGCGCTGCTCGCGCTCGGCCTCTTCGCCGGGCTGGGGGCGGCGGCGCTCTGGGCCGGGCTGCCCTGGCTCATCGGCCGGGCGCTGAACGTGCCCCCCGCCCTGCAGGCGGAGGCGCTGGCCGCCTTCCGCCTGCTCGCCCTCGCCGCGCCGCTCGTCGTGGTCAACGCGGCGCTGTGGGGGGTGCTCGCGGCGCACCAGCGGTTCCGCGCGGCCAACCTCGCCACCATCCCGGTCGCGGCCATGTACTACATCGGCCCGGCGCTGGTGCTGCTGGTCTGGCAGAGCCTGGTGGGGGTGATGCTGGTGCTGCTGGCCTGCCGGCTCGCCAACACCCTCTCCTACGCCTGGCTGTGCCGGGGGCTGCTGCCGCGCCTCGCCCTCGGCCCGCCCGGCCTCGTCTGGCCGCTGCTGCGCATCGGCGGCTGGCTCACCTTCGCCTCGGTGCTGAACCAGGCGCTGCTCTACGCCGACCGCTTCCTGATCGGCGCGCTGCTGACGCTCGCCGCCGTCGCGCACTACGCGACGCCGCTCGACCTCGTGCTGCGCATGTGGATCATCCCCGTCGCGGTGGCGCAGGCGCTGCTGCCGCCCATGGCCTCGGCCTTCCGCCTGCTGCCGGAGACGACGGCAGGGCTGATGCGGCGCGGCGCGCTGCTGATCCTGGCGCTGACCCTGCCGCCCTGCCTGCTCCTCGCGGGCTTCGGGGAGTTCGCGCTGCGCCTCTGGCTCGGCGCCGCGTTCGCCGCCGAGGGCGGGACGGTGCTGCGGCTGCTCGCCCTCGGCATCTTCTTCTCCTGCCTCGCCCATGCGCCCAATGCGCTGCTGGAGGCGATCGGCCGGCCGGACCTGACGGCGAAGCTCGTCCTGGTGCAGGTGGCGGTCTTCCTGCCGCTCTCGGCGCTGCTGCTCTGGCGCTTCGGCATCGAGGGCGCGGCGCTGGCCTGGGCGCTGCGCGCGCTGGCCGATGCGGCGGGCAAGCTCTGGCTCGCGGTGCGCGCCTATCCCGCGGCCGCCCCGGCCGCACGGGCGCTGGCCGCGCCGGGCCTTGCCGCGCTGGCCGCGCTCGCAGCCACCGTCCTGGCGCCGGAGGGCGCCTGGTCCGCCGGCACGGCGACGGGCGGGCTGCTGCTGGCGGCGGGCGCGGCGGCCGGCGCCCTTTCGGCCGAGGAGCGCCGGCGGCTGCGGCCGCTGCTGCGCCGCCCCTGGCGGCTGCGCGAGGCGCTGGGGCCATGATCACCCTCAACGGCCGCTTCCTGACGCAGCCTCTGACCGGCGTGCAGCGCTACGCGCGCGAGATGGCCGCCGCTCTCGACGCGCTGGCCGCGCGGGACGAGGCGCCGCCGGTTCGCCTGCTCGCCCCGCCGGGGGCGGAGGGGTTGGAGGCCTTTCCCCACCTCGCCCCCCGCCATGTGGGCCTCCGCGGCGGGCAGTTCTGGGAGCAGCTCGAGCTGCCCCGCGCCGCCGAGGGGCTGCTGCTCGGCCTCGGCAACACGGGGCCGCTGCTCGCGCGCCGCCAGGCGGTGGTGATCCATGACGCGGGCGTGTTCGACACGCCGGGCAGCTACGCCTGGGCGTTCCGCCTCTGGTACCGGCTGCTCCAGCGCGGGCTTGCGGCGCGCGGGGCGCGGCTGCTCTCCGTCTCGCATTTCTCGGCCGGGCGCATCGCCCATCACCTCGGCCTGGACCCCGCGCGGATCGGCGTGACCTGGGAGGGGGGCGAGCACATCCTTCGCGTCCCCCCCAATCCCGGCGTGCTGGCGCGGCACGGGCTCGCGCCCGGGCGCTATGCGCTGGTGGTGGGGACGGGGGCGGCGCACAAGAACCTCGCCGCGCTCGGCCATGCCCGCGCGGCGCTTGCCGGGGCGGGGGCGGTGCTCGCCATCGCCGGGGCAAAGGATGCCGCCGTGTTCCGCGCCGAGGGCCGCCCGCCCGAGGAGGTGCGCGCGCTCGGCCGGGTGAGCGACGCCGAGCTCCGCGCCCTCTACGAGAACGCGCTCTGCCTGCTCTTCCCCTCGCTCTACGAGGGCTTCGGCCTGCCGCCGGTCGAGGCGATGTGGTGCGGCTGCCCCGTCATCGCCGCCCCCATGGGCGCGGTGCCCGAGGTGTGCGGCGAGGCGGCGCTCTGGTTCGACCCCGCGCGCCCCGACAGCCTGGGCGAGGCGATCGCCCTGCTCGCCGCCGCCCCCGCGCGGCGCGCGGCGCTCATCGCCGCCGGCCGCGCCCGCGCGGCCCTCTTCTCCTGGGACGCCGCCGCGCGTCGCCTCCTGGGATTCCTCGACGCATGAAGGTCGCCATCGTCCATGAATGGCTCGAGAGCTACGCGGGCTCCGAGCGGGTGGTGGAGCAGATGCTCGCCGTCTATCCCCAGGCCGATCTCTTCGCCCTGGTGGATGTCCTGCCCGAGGGTGAGCGCGGCTTCCTGGGCGGGCGCGTCCCGCGCACGAGCTTCATCCAGCGCCTGCCCTTTGCACGGCGGCGCTTCCGCCACTACCTCCAGCTCATGCCGCTGGCCGTCGAGCAGTTCGACCTGCGCGGCTACGATCTCGTGCTCTCCTCCTCGCACGCCGTCGCCAAGGGGGCGATCACGGGGCCGGGCACGCTGCATGTGAGCTATGTCCATTCGCCCATGCGCTACGCCTGGGATCTGCAGCACCAGTATCTCGCCCAGGCGGGGCTCGAGCGCGGCCCGGCCTCGCTCTACACGCGCTGGCTGCTGCACCGGCTGCGGCAATGGGATCAGGCGAGCGCGGCGAGGCCCGACGCCATCCTCGCCAACTCGCGCTACATCGCCCGGCGCATCGCCAAGGCTTGGCGGCGCGAGGCGGAGGTGCTGCACCCGCCGGTGGACGTGGAGGGCTTCCCCCTCGGCGCCGGCCCGCGCGGGCATTTCCTGGTGGCCGGCCGGCAGGTGCCCTACAAGCGCATCGAGCTGGTGGCCGAGGCCTTCCGCGGCCTGCCCGAGCTGCAGCTCATCGTCGTGGGCGACGGGCCTTCCGCGCCGCTGGTGCGCGCCGCCGCCGCCGGCGCGCCCAACATCGCGCTGCGCGGCCGCGTACCGCAGGCGGAGCTCGTCTCGCTGCTGCAGGGCGCGCGCGCCTTCGTCTTTCCCGCCGAGGAGGATTTCGGCATCGGCATGGTGGAAGCGCAGGCCTGCGGCACGCCGCTCATCGCCTTCGCCCGCGGCGGCGCGGAGGACATCGTGACCCCCGAGACCGGCCTGCTCTTCCCCGAGCAGAGCGCCGAGGCGATCCGCGCCGCGGTGCGCCGCTTCCTCGCGCGCGAGGCGGAGTTCCGCCCCGAGGCCTGCCGCGCCAATGCTGTGCGTTTCTCCATCCCGCGCTTCCGCGAGGGGCTGGCCGCGGCGGTGGCGCGGGCGATGGAGGCGCGCGCGTGATCTCCCTCATCGTCGCCACCCGCGGCCGGGTGGAGGAGATCGGCCTGCTGCTCGAGAGCCTGCTGGAGGGCCAAGGGGCGGCCTTCGAGGTGATCCTCGTTGACCAGAACGGGGATGGGCGGCTCGATGCGCTGGTCGGCCGCTACGCGCCGCGCATGGCGCTGACGCATCTGCGCATGGCGCGCGCCAACGCCAATGCCGGACGCAACTTCGGCCTGCGTCATGCCCGCGGCGACATCGTGGCCTTTCCCGACGACGACTGCGTGATGCCGCCGGGCGTGCTGGCACGGGTGCGCCTCGCCTTCGACAGCGACGGCAGCCTTTCGGTGCTCACGGGCCCCGCCGCGGCGCCGGGCGGCGGGCTCGGCTCCGGGCGCTGGCACACGGAGCGCGGCCCCATCACGCTCGAGACTGTCTGGACCAGCGTGATCGAGTTCAACCTCTGGATTCGGCGCGAGGCGGCGCTCCGCCTGGGCGGCTTCGACGAGGCGATGGGCCCGGGCGCGCGCTTCGGCAGCGCCGAGGGCAATGACCTCGTCTGCCGCGCCCTGGCCGCGGGGCTTCAGGCGCGCTATGCGCCGGAGCTGCGCGTGGTGCACCCCGACAAGCGCCTCTCGCGCGAGGCGGCGCGGCGGGCGGGGCGCTACGGCCTCGGCCTCGGCTTCGCGCTGCGCCGACACGGGGCGCCGATGCGCCTCTGCCTCGCCTTCCTGATCCGCCCGCTCGGCGGGGCGCTGCTCGCGCTGCTGCGGCTGAACCTGCTGCACGCTTGGTATTACCTCGCCACCTTCCAGGGCCGCCTGCGCGGGATGCTCGCCCGCCCCCTGCCCTGGCCGCAGCCGCTGGAGCCCCTCGCGTGAGGATCGCCGTCGGCATCGCCACGCGCGGGCGTGCGGCCATACTGGGCGAGGTGCTGGAGGAGCTGCGCCGGCAGCGCCGACGGCCCGATCGCCTGCTCGTCTGCCATGTGACGGAGGAGGATGTGGCCGGGCTGCCCGCCCGCTTCCCGGAGGCCGAGTTCCTGGCGCAGAACCCGGGCGGGCTGCCGCGCCAGCGCAACCGCATCCTCGACGCGGCGGCGGACTGCGACCTGCTGCTCTACCTCGACGACGACTTCCTGCCCGCGCCCGACTGGCTCGTGGTGCTGGAGGCGGTGATGCGCGCCCACCCCGATTGCGCGGTGGCGACCGGCACCGTGATCGCCGATGGCGCGAAGGGCCCGGGCATCGGCGTGACGGAGGGTCGGGCGCTGCTCGCCGCCGATGCGCCGCCCGCCGATCCGCTCGCGGTCGCGCCGCACTTCAACGGCTATGGCTGCAACATGGCGCTGCGCCTCGCGCCCATGCGCGCGCACGGGCTGCGCTTCGACGAGCGGCTGCCGCTCTATGCCTGGTATGAGGACATCGACCTCACGCGCCGGCTGCTGCCCTATGGGCGGATCCTGCGCCTCGCCGGGGCGCGGGGCGTGCATCTCGGCGCGAAGTCGGGGCGCGTGCCGGGCATCCGGCTCGGCTACAGCCAGGTGGTGAACCCGATCTACCTCGCCTGCAAGGGCAGCTTCCCCTGGAGCCACGCCCTGCCCTCCGCGGCACGGCACTGCCTCAAGAACCTGCTGCTGAGCCCCTGGCCCGAGCCCGAAGTGGACCGCTGGGGGCGCTTCAAGGGCAACATGATCGGGCTGTGGGATGTGCTGCGTGGCCGCGCCGCGCCGGAGCGGATCCTGGACCTCTGACCCCCGCCCCGCGCCGTTCGGGCCGGCGGCAGCCGGCCACCGGGACGCGCGAAGCTGCGGCCCTCGCGCGGCAGCCCGACCTACGGCGCCGGGAACAGCGCGCTGCTCCGCCCGAGCAGCCAGTAGGCCAGCATCCCCACATACTCGCGCACCGCCCATTCCGCCTGGCCGAGCCGGACGCTGAAGGGCGGGTCGAACCAGCCGCGCCCCCCGGGCTGGGTCGAGTAGTTCACCGGCCAGGGCGTGATGCTCCAGCCCGCGCGGCGGAAACAGCCCACGGCGCGGGGCATGTGGCTCGCGGAGGTGACGAGCAGCCAGACCTCCCCCGGACGCGGGCGCAGCAGCGCGTGCGAGAGGGTGGCGTTCTCCCAGGTGTTGCGGCTCTCGGCCTCGAGGATCACGCGCGGCCCCTCGAGACCCAGCGCGGCGAAGAGCTGCCGCGCCACATCGGCCTCCGTCATTTCGCCGGGCGCGAGGCCGGCCGAGCCGCCGGTGAAGACGATGCGCGCCTCGGGGAAGCGGCGCGCCAGCGCCACCGCCTCGGTCATGCGCTCGGCCGCGCCGTTGAGGGCGGGGATGCCGCGCGCGAGAGTGAGCTGCTGCTCCACCGCCCCGCCAAGCACCACCACCCCATCCACACGTGCTGGCGCGGGCGGGCGCGGGAAGCGGTCCTCCAGCGGCAGGGTGAGCCAGGTGGAGAGCGGCGTGAGCAGGACCGCCACAAACCAGGACAGGCCGATGAAGGCCGGCCAGCGCCCCCAGCGCCGCCCCGCCGCCATCAGCCCCGCGCCCAGGCAGGCGAGGAAGAGCATGAAGGTGTTGGGCCGCGCGAAGAGCCAGAACAGCTTGGAGGCGGCGAAGAGCAGATCCTCCATCACTCGGGCTCCAGCAGGCGGTAGAGTTCGACGGTGCCGCGCTCCTCCACGAAGCTCGCGGCCAGCTCGTAGTGCTCCTCGATCGCCTCGGTCAGCATGGCCATGGCCGAGGGGCGCATGGAGAACCACTCGCTGCGGTCGAGCACGATGAAGCGCGGCCGCGCGGCCAGGATGCGCGCCACCTCCGCGTCAGTGTCCACCCCGGCGAGGCGGCCGAAACTGCCGGTGAGATGAACCGGGAAGGGAAAGCGCGTGGGCAGGGCGGCCTGGGTCAGGAAATACACGACGGGCTGGTAGTTGGGGACGAAGATGGTCTCGCCGGGGCGCAGTTCGTCGTTCACGATGGCGGCGATGCGGCGCGGCGTATCCGGCGAGCCCATGGCGAAGCCGCGCGCGAGCCGCGTCTGCAGATCGCCCCCCACGAGGTCCAGCGAGACGAGAAGCGACAGCCCGAGGGCGAACGGCGCGGCGCGCCCCGCGGTCAATCCACGCGCCGCCGCGAAGAGCCCGGCCGCGGCGAGCAGCGACAGCGGCGGCAGCAGGATCAGGAAATAGTGCGGGAAGAAATGCCGCGGCCCCACCACCGCCACCGCCGCCGCCAGCAGCCAGCCGAGCCCGAAGAGAGCGATTCGGCAGAGCGTCGCCTCGGGCCAGCGCAGCAGCGCGAGCGGCAGAAGCAGGGCGAGCACGAGCAGCCAGCGCAGGGCCAGCGCCGCCACGGTGACGCGGTAGAGCGCGGTCTCCAGCGTCACGCCCGCCGCGGCGTAGACGAAGGGCGCAAGCAGCGTGGCCTCCGCCCATTCGGTGAACTCGCCGCGCAGCGCATACACCGCGCCCGCCAGCGCGGTGGGCGCGAGGCACATCCCAAGATAGGCGAGCGCTGCCAGCAGAAGGCTCCGCCAGCGCCGCGCCCGCAGCCAGGGCCAGGCAAGCAGCGCGAAGGCGAGGCAGCCTTCAGGTGTCACCACAGGCTTGATGAGAAGGGCGAGGCCGATCAGTCCTCCCATGCCGAAAAGCCGCGGCCAGGGCGGCCCGCCGGCCAACGCGAGCGCGAGGGCCGAGACGACCAGCGGTGCGAAGAGGATTTCCGTGTTGGAGGAGAGGCCCCCCAGCATGATGCTGTGCCCGGCGTAGAGCACCGCCGCCGCGAAGCCGAGGGCCCGCCCGCCCCCCATCGCCCGGGCCAGGGCAATGAGCGCATAGCCGGTGGCGGCGACGCAGATGACGCCGAGCAGCCGCACCGCCGCGATGCTCTCGCCGAAGACGATGAAGGCGAGCGCGATCATCGCCGGCGCGCCCACCGGATGCATGTCCCATACCCCGGTGATCGGCCAGTTGCCGCGCAGCCACTCCCGCGCCTGGAGGATGTAGAGGCTCTCGTCCCAGTCGATCACCGAGGGCAGGAAGGAAGCCCAGCGCAGCCCCGCCGCCAGCAGCGGCAGCAGCAGCAGGGCCGCGATCCAGGCGCGGCGGCCGGTCTCGGGGTGCGAGGCCTCGCTCATGGGGGCAGATAGGCGGGCGGAAGGGCAAGCGGCAACCGGGGGCGGCGCCGGCGCGCACCGGGCCGCCGCCGCGTGCCGAAGAGGCGGGGGGCCGGGGCCGACCGCCGTCAGCGCCCGCGCGCATCGAGCCGCCACAGCGCGAGGCCAGCGCCGATCAGCACCAGCACGCCGAGCGCGTCCCAGCCATCCGGGGCCTCGGCCCAGAGCAGCAGGCCGAGCAGCGTGGTCCAAAGGATGCCCGAATACTCGAAGGGCGCGACCAGCGTCGTCTCTCCCTTGCGATAGGCCTCGGTCATCAGGAGCTGCGCCAGCGCCGAGACCACGCCCACCCCCAGCAGCAGCGCCCATTGCCGCGCATCGGGCCAGACCCAGACGGGCAGCGCCGCGAAGAGCGAGAGCACCGAGGAGCCCAGCGCGAACCACAGCACGATGGCCACCCCGCTCTCGCCCGCCGCGCCGAGGCGGCGGATGGTGATCATCGCCAGCGCCCAGGCCAGCGCCCCGGCCAGCACCACCAGGACAGGAAGGGTCGGCGGCGCGTCGCCCCGCCAGGGCCGGAGCATGAGCACCACGCCGGCAAATCCGGCCAGCGCCGCGGCGAGCCGCACCGCCGCGGGCCGCTCACCGAGGAGCGGCGCCGCCAGCAAGGCGAGAAAGAGCGGCATGGTGAAACCGAGCGCCGTGACCATCGCGAGCGGCAGCGTGGCATAGCCATAGAAGGCCGCCAGCATGCCCCCCAGTCCGAACAGGGTACGGAACAGGTGGCCCATCGGCCGCGTCGTGCGCAGCGCAGCCAGCCCACCCGCGGCCAGCAGCAGCGGCAGCAGCAGCGGCAGCGCCAGCACGCTGCGGAAGAAGACGAGCTGCGCGAGCGGGATCGCGCCCCCCAGCGCCTTCACGCAGGCCGCCGCCAGCGCGAACAGCAGCGCCGCGCCGAGCACGGCAAGGATGGCGCGCCGGCGCGGCGCGGAGGGGTCGGGGCTCATGGACGGGCGTGGGCCGCAAGGCTAGGGTCAGCCGCCCATGAATGCCAGACCGCCCAAGGCCCCGCCCATCGCGCCCCATCCTGGCCTCGAGATCCTCGCCGATGAGCTGGTGTGGTCCGGCCGCTTCCCGCTGCAGCGCGTGCGCTTCGCCTATCGGCGCTTCGACGGCGCGCGCTCGCGCGAGCTCACCTGGGAGCTCTGGCGGCGCGGCCAGGGGGTGGCCCTGCTGCCCTACGATCCCTGGACCGACCGCGTGGCGATGATCGAGCAGTTCCGCCTGCCCGTGCTTGCGGCAGGACTCGACCCCATCCACCGCGAATGCATCGCGGGGCTGCTCGAGCCGGGCGAGGATCCCGCCGCGGCCGTGCTGCGCGAGGCCGAGGAGGAGGCCGGGCTGCACCCCGACCACCTGGAGCCCATCGGCCGCTTCATGCTCTTGCAGGGCGGCTGCGACGAGCTGATGCACCTCTACTGCGGCCGCGCCCGGCTGGAGGGGCAGGCCGCCGCCCATCACGGCCTCGCCGAGGAGGGCGAGGACATCCGCGTGCTGATCGGCCCCGCCGAGGAGGCCTTCGCCGCGCTCGACGCCAACGCCATCCAGAACGCCACCGCCGCGCTCTGCCTGCACTGGCTGCGGCAGCACCGTGCGCGGCTGAGGGAGGAATGGACCCGGGAATGACCGAACCGCTGTTCCGCACCGACGCCTATCTGGCAGAGACCCCCGCGCGCGTGCTCGCGGCCGGGGCTGAGGGCGTGATCCTCGACCGCAGCGTGTTCTACCCGCGCGCCGGCGGCCAGCCCGGGGATTCCGGGCTGCTGCTCTGGCCGGGCGCCGAGGCCCCGGTGCTGGAGGCGGTGAAGGGCGAGGGCGAGGCCATCCTGCACCGCCTGCCCGAGGGCGCCCCCCTGCCCGCCCCCGGCACGGAGGTGCTCGCCCGGCTCGACTGGGCCAGGCGGCACCGGCACATGCGCATGCACAGCACCCTGCACCTGCTGTGCAGCCTGCTGCCCGGCGCCGGCGTGACAGGCGGGCAGATCGGCGCCGAGAAATCCCGCCTCGACTTCGACCTCGCCGAGCCGCCCGCGAAGGAGTGGCTCACCGATCGGCTGAACGCCCTCATCGCCGAGGACCACCCGATCGCGGAGCGCTGGATCAGCGAGGCCGAGCTGGACGCGAACCCGGGGCTCGTGCGCACCCTTTCCGTGCAGCCGCCGCGCGGGGCGGGGCGCATCCGCCTCGTGCGCATCGGCCCCGCCGAGACCCCCGTGGACCTGCAGCCCTGCGGCGGCACCCATGTGCGCAGCACGCGCGAGATCGGCCGCGTCGAGGTCGTGAAGCTCGAGAGCAAGGGCCGGCAGAACCGGCGCATCAGCATCGCGCTGCTGGAGGGATAGGATGGAGGATCTGGTCGGCACGGAGTGGCTGGCGGCGCAGCTCGGCGCGCCCGATCTCCTGGTCTTCGACGCCACGAAATCCCTGCCCAACGAGCCACAGGACGCGAAGGCCCTGTTCGAGGAGGCGCACATCCCGGGCGCGCGCTACTTCGACATCGACCTGGTGGCGGACCCGGAAGCGAGCCTGCCCCACATGGCCCCCTCGGCCGCGCGCTTCGAGCGGCTGATGGGCGAGATGGGCGTCTCCAACGCGCACCGCGTGGTGTTCTACGACCAGAAGGGCCTGCAATCCGCCGCGCGCGGCTGGTGGCTGATGCGCCTCTTCGGCCACGAGAAGGCGGCGGTGCTGGATGGCGGGCTGCCCAAGTGGCGGCGCGAGGGGCGGGCGCTCGCCGCCGGCACCCCCGCCCCGCCCAGGCCCGCGCGCTATCTTGCGAGCTTCCACGCCCGTCGCCTCGCCGGCCTCGGCGATGTGCGGCGCGCGCTGGCCGACGGCTCGGCCCTCGTGCTCGATGCACGCGCGGCGGGCCGTTTCCAGGGAACCGCCCCCGAACCGCGGCCTGGCCTACCCTCGGGGCACATGCCGGGCGCGGCGAACCTGCCCTTCACCGAGCTCTTCGCCCCCGATGGCACCATGCTGCCGCCCGAGGCGCTGCGCGCGCGCTTCGCCGCGGCCGGCGCGACGGAGGGGCGCGCCCTCATCACATCGTGCGGCACGGGCGTCACTGCCTGCGTGCTGGCGCTGGGCGCGGTGCGCGCCGGCCTCCGCGAACCCGCCATCTACGACGGCTCCTGGACCGAATGGGCCAGCCGGCCCGATACCGAAAAGGCCACCGCCTGATGCCCGACGACACGCATCGCCGCCACGGTTTCCGCACCCGCATGAGCCATGCCGGGCGCGCGGGTGTGCGGATCCACGGCTTCGTGAACCCGCCGGTCCACCGCGGCTCCACCGTGCTCTTCCCCTCCTGCGAGGCACGGCGCGCCGCCTCGGCGCGGCGTTTCGAGCAGGTCATGACCTACGGCACCCAGGGCGGGCCCACCCACTACGCGCTCGAGGACGTGATCGCCGAGATCGAGGGCGGCAGCCGCTGCACCCTCGTCGGCACCGGGCTCGCGGCCGTGACGCTGCCGCTGATGGCCTATCTCAGGACGGGCGATCACTGCCTGATGCCCGACAGCGTCTATGGCCCCGCGCGCGCCTTCGCCACGACGCTGCTGGCCAGATGGGGCATCGAGACAACCTTCTATGACCCCTGCGTGGACGAGGCGGGGATGCGCGCCCTGCTGCGCCCCAATACCAAGGTGGTCTATACCGAAAGCCCCGGCTCCCACACCTTCGAGATCCAGGACATCCCGGCTATCGCCCGCGCCGCGCACGCCCACGGGGCGAAGGTGCTGATGGACAACACCTGGGGGATCCACAGCTTCCAGCCCTTTGCGCACGGGGTGGACGTGTCCATCCAGGCGCTGACGAAATACGTCGGCGGCCATTCCGACATCCTGCTCGGCAGCGTCACCGTGAACACGGAGGAGGATCACCTCATCGTGCGGTCCGCCGCCTCGGCCATCGGCCACTACGCCTCGCCCGACGACGTCTGGCTCGCGCTGCGCGGGGTGAGGACCATGCCGATCCGCCTCAAGGCGCAGGAGGCGGCGAGCATCGAGGTGGCGCGCTGGCTGGAGGCGCAGCCGCAGGTGAAGCAGGTGCTGCACCCCGCCCTGCCCTCGCACCCGCAGCACCACCTCTTCCTGCGCGACTTCACGGGCGGCTGCTCGCTCTTCGGCGTGGTGCTGCAGCCGCGCTATGGCGAGGCGGACATGGTCCGATTCATCGATTCGCTGTCGCTCTTCGGGATCGGCGCATCCTGGGGCGGCTATGAGAGCCTCGCTATCCCCACCACGGGCTTCATCACCCGCACCGCCGGCACCGGCGACTATGGCGGGCCGATGGTGCGCATCCACATCGGCCTCGAGGATGTGGCGGACCTGATCGCCGATCTCGAGCGCGGGCTGGCCGCGCTGGGCTGAGGCCTGCTCAGCCCCGCGGATGGCCGAAGCCCTGGCGCAGCCAGGCGATGAGGCGCGCGGGGCGCGGTTGGCGCTGGGCGGCGCGGGCGGCAGGCAGCGTCTCGCCCTCGGGCGGGGCGAGACGGATGCGCTCCGCCCCCTCCGGCGCCGGTGCAGCCATGATGACGACGGCGCGCGGCAGCGCGGCGCGCAGCAGCGCGATCAGCCGGCGCAGCTCCTCGGCCTCCAGCGCGGCCACCCCTTCCGCCACCAGCACCAGCGCGGGCCGCGCCAGCAGCAGCCGCGCGAAGGCGAGGCGCAACCTCTCCGGCTCCTCCAGCACGGCGCCCCAGGCCGCCTCCTCGTCGAGCCGCGCAGAGAGGGCGCCGAGCCCCACCCCCTCCAGCGCCGCCACCAGCGCCGGGCGCGGCGCCTCGCCCGAGGGGTCGAGCAGCCGGGCGAGCGGGCCCTCGGGCAGCCAGGGCGGGCGGAACCAGACGGCGCATTGCGCGGGCGGCGGCGCGGCGATGCGCCCCCGCCCCCAGGGCCAGAGCCCCGCCAGCGCGGCCAGCAGCGCCGCGGCGGCGGGCGGCGGCCCCTCCAGCCCCGCCAGCGCCCCGGGCGGCAGCGCGAAGGACAGCGGCGCGGCGAGCGGCGCGCCCGAGGCGGCGCAGAGCGCGAGCCCCTCGGCCGCCACACCGTCCTCACCGATCTCCCGCGCGATGCCCTCCGCACTCGCGCCCGCGGCCGCCTCGGCCAGGGCGAGCAGGCGTTCGGCCGAGGCGTGCCATTCGGCGAGCCGCGCCGTGTTGTCCACCGGCCAGGACAGGGCGGAGACCGCCTGCTGGAAGCCCTGGCCGATCTGCACCAGCACGCCGAGCGAGATCTCGCCCGCGAGGTAGCGCGGCGCCGAGACGAGCAGCGGCAGCACCGGCGCGACGCTGGTATAGGCGGACTGGAAGCCGAGCAGGTTGCGCAGGCCTGCCGTCTGCCGGCGCCAGGCCTCGCCCAGCGCGGCGAAACGGGCCTCCGCGGCGCGGCGCGCCTCGGGCTCGCCGCGGGCCAGGGCCAGCGCCTCGGCCTCGTCGCGCGCGTGCATCAGCGCGGTGCGCAGCTCCGCCTCCGCCCGTTGGCGCCCCTCGGTGGCGCGCGCCAGCGGCCGACCGAGCGCGAAAGCGGCCGCCGCCCCCGCCAGCGCATAGAGCAACGCGAGCCAGACCATGTGCCCCGGCACCGGCACGCCGAACACGCTCACCTCCCCCGAGAGCGCCCAGAGCAGCCCGATGAAGGCGCCGAGCAGCATCAGGGCGTAGAGCAGGGTCGCGATCAGCTCCACCGCGTGTTCGGTGGCGATGCGGATGTCCTCGGCGATGCGCCCGTCCGGATTGTCCGGCGCCTCGGCGAGCTGGGCAAGGTGCCACTGCCGCCCCTCGGCGAGCCAGGCGCCGAGCAGCGCCGCCGTCAGCGCCCGCCGCCAGCCCAGCGCGAGGCCGCGCCGCGCCTCAAGATGCGCCGCGTTGCTCACCACCACGCCCAGCACCAGCGCGGCGAACAGCCCCACCGCGCCCCAGAGCGAGGCGGCATCGCGGTTGTCGAGCGCATCGAAAAGCCGCGCGCTCCAGAAGTTCAGCGCGACGACGAGCAGCACCTGCACCGCCGTAAGCAGGACCAGCAGGGCGAAGGCGGCGAGGGTGCGCCGCCGCGCGAGCCAGGGCCGCGACAGTGCGAGGAAGCCGCCGAGCGCGGAGGCGTGCGCCCCCTCCCCGCTCATCCGCGCACCGCCACGCCGGCCGCCTCCAGCGCCTGCCACGCCGCCGCCGCGTTGGGTGCGAAGCGCAGCAGGTCGAGGTCGGCCGGTTCGATCATCCCGGTCTCGACCAGCCTCTCCCAGGCGACGATGCCGCGCCAGAAGGCCTCGTCCACCAGCACCACGGGCACCGCGCCCATGCGCCCGGACTGGCGCAGGGTGAGAATCTCGAACAGCTCGTCCAGCGTGCCGAAGCCGCCGGGGAAGACCACCAGCGCCCGCGCGCGCATGGCGAGATGCAGCTTGCGGATGGCGAAGTAGTGGAACTGGAAGGTGAGCTCGCGCGTGGTGTAGCGGTTGGGCGCCTGCTCGCGCGGCAGGCGGATGTTGAAGCCGATGGCGGGGGCGCCGGCCTCGCGCGCGCCGCGGCAGGCGGCCTCCATGATGCCGGGCCCGCCGCCGGTCGCGATCACGTTGTCGCGCCAGCCGCCCACGGGGTGCAGTGCGCCCCCGCGCTCCGAGGCCAGGCGGCCGAAGCGCCGCGCCTCGGCATACCAGCGCGGCTGCGCGCCGGGCCCGTCCTCGCGCACGCGCGAGCCGCCGAAGACCACGATGGTGGAGCGGATGCCCGCGGCGCGCAGCGCCTCCTCGGCCTTCATCTGCTCGAGCTGCAGCCGCACCCCGCGCGCGGCGGGGCTGCGCAGGAAGTCGTGATCCAGCAGCGCGAGGCGATAGCTCGGCCAGTCCTTCGCGCGGCGGCCTCTCGTCATGCTCCCTCCGGTGCGCGCGGCTGGCGGCGCGGCCGTGCGGCGCTATGCTGCCAGAGTCGGCGAGGATGAGGGAGGCCGCACCGCATGGTCACGCTGCGCGTCTGCGGCGCCGCCCGCACCGTCACGGGCATGTGCCTGTTCCTCGAGACGCCGCGCGGCCGCGTGCTGGTGGATTGCGGCATGTTCCAGGGGCCGAAGACGCTGAAGGCGCTGAACCACGAGCCCTTCCCCTTCGAGCCGCGCTCGCTGTCGGCCGTGCTGCTCACCCACGCGCACATCGACCACAGCGGGCTGCTGCCGCGGCTGACCAAGGCGGGCTACCGCGGCCCCATCCACGCCACCCGCGCCACGGCCGATCTCTGCTCCTGCATGCTGCCCGATGCCGGGCATATCCAGGAGAGCGAGGTGGAGATCCTCAACCGCCGCAATCGCCGCCGCGGCCGGGCCGATGTGGCGCCGATCTACACCGCCGAGGACGCGGAGCGCTGCCTCGAGCAGTTCCGCCCCCTCGCCTATGGCGAGTGGATCGAGCCGCTGCCCGGGCTTTCGGCGCGCTGGTGGAATGCGGGGCACATGCTGGGCTCGGCCTCCATCGAGATCGCCATCGAGACCGGGACCGGGCCCATGCGCCTGCTCGTCTCGGGCGACATCGGCCAGCCGGGCGTGAACATGCAGCCCGACCCCGAGGGGCCCTCGGGCGGGCTCGACCACCTGATCCTCGAATCCACCTATGGCGACACGGAACGCCCGCAGGTGGAGGAGGCCGGCCGGCGCGCCGCCCTCGCCGCCCTGCTGCGCGAGGCGGCCCAGGCCGAGGCGGCGCTGCTGATCCCGACCTTCGCGGTGGAGCGCGCGCAGGAGGTGATCCTCGACCTGGTGCGGCTGATGGAGGCGGGCGAGGCGCCGCGCGCGCCCATCCACCTCGACAGCCCGCTCGCGATCCGCGCGAGCCGCGTCTTCGCCCGCCACGCCGCGGCGATGGAGGAGGGGGCGCGGCTGCGCGCCGCGCTGGCCGCGCCGCAGGTGGTGCATGTCACCGACGCCGAGGAGAGCCGGCGCCTGGCGCGCGCCCCGGGGTTCCGCATCATCCTCGCCGGCAGCGGCATGTGCGAGGCGGGGCGCATCCGCCAGCACCTGCTGGCCAATCTCTGGAAGCCGGGCACCATCGTGGCGCTGGTGGGCTACCAGGCGACCGGCACGCTCGGGCGGCTGCTGCAGGAGGGGGCGCGGCGCGTGCGCATCCTGGGCGAGACGGTGAAGGTGGCGGCGCGCATCGCCACCATCGAGGGCTACTCCGCGCATGCCGACGCCGCGGCGCTGACGCGCTGGGCCGCCGCGCGGGGCCCGGTGGCGGGCGGCGTCTTCCTGGTGCATGGGGAGCCGGAGGCGAGCAGCGCGCTGGCGGCACGGCTGGCGGCGGCAGGAGTGGCGCCGGCGGCGCGCATCGCCCGCCCCGTGCTGGACGAGGGCTACCGCCTGGCCCCCGGCGCCGCACCCGCGCCGGGGCCGCGCCTGCCCCGCACCCGGCGCCTGCACCCGGAGGAGGTGGGCCTGCCCGACTGGCACAACCAGCGCGCCGCGCTGCTGCTCAGCATCGAGGAGGCGCTCGACACCGCGCCCGACGACGAGACCCGCGCGGCGCTGCTCGAACGGCTGCGCCGCGCGGTGGAGGGGCGCTGAGCCTCAGCGCCGCGGCGGCAGTTCCGAGATGCCGAGCCGCGCGGGGATGCCCCGCCCGCCGCCGAACACCCCGACCCAGATGTCATACTGCCCCGAGGAGGGGCGCTGCAGCACAATGCCCGGGTTCAGCCCGTCGAAATCATCGTTGCAGATCCACGACCCGTCGGGCAGGTTGACCACCAGCGTGGTGTCCTCGCGCGACTGCGCGAAGAGGTAGAGCGGGAAGCTCCCGGCAGTGTAGTTCAGCCGGACATCGGGCGCGTTGGCGATGGTGCCCGCGCAGTCCCGCCCGAGGCGATCCGCCTGGATGGTGCCGCCCGCGGTCACGTCGATGAAGCGCGGATCGGGCGTGAACCCGGCCACCAGCGAGATGGTGCCGAAGGTCGGATTGAGGTTGAAGTTCTGCGCCGGCGCCGGCGCGGCGATCACGCCGAGAGCCAGGACGGCCCCGGCGGCGAGGGATGTGAGACGCATGCGGCTTTCCTTCCTCGTGTCGTGTCGTGTCCGCGCCGGGGAGGATAGGAGCCGCCTTTGCGCCGCCGCAAGCGGAATGGCCATGAAACGGCAGGGACTTCGCACGCTGTGCGCCGCGGCGCATGATCGCGCGCATGAGCCTGCTCCTCGCCCTCGACCAGGGCACCACCTCGACGCGCGCCATCGCTTTCGATGCATCGCTGCGCCCGCGCGCCCTGGCGCAGATCCCGCTGCCGCAGCACTTCCCCGCGCCGGGCTGGGTGGAGCACGACGCCGAGCAGATCGCCGCGCACAGCCTCGCCGTGCTGCGCGAGGCGCTGGCCAAGGCCGGCGCCGCCCCGCGGGAGGTGGCGGGTATCGGCATCACCAACCAGCGCGAGACCACCGTGCTGTGGGAGCGCGCGACGGGCCGGCCCATCGCCCCCGCCATCGTCTGGCAGGACCGGCGCACCGCCCCCGCCTGCGAGGCGCTGCGCGCCGCGGGGCACGAAGGGCTGGTGGCCGCGCGCACCGGGCTGCTCCTCGATCCCTACTTCTCCGCCACCAAGCTCGCCTGGCTGCTCGATCACGTGGAGGGCGCGCGGGCGGCGGCCGAGCGCGGCGCTCTGTGCTTCGGCACCATCGAGAGCTTCCTGCTCTTCCGCCTCACCGAGGGCCGCGCGCACGCGACGGACGCCACCAACGCCGCGCGCACCCTGCTGTTCGACATCCATCGCGGCGCCTGGGACGAGGATCTGCTCGCGCTGTTCCGCATCCCTCGCGCCCTGCTGCCCGAGGTGCGGGACTGCGCGGCCGCCTTCGGCGAGACGGCGCTGCTCGGCGGGCGCATCCCCGTCCTCGGCATGGCGGGCGATCAGCAGGCGGCCACGCTCGGCCAGGCCTGCTTCGCGCCGGGCATGATGAAGGCCACCTACGGCACAGGCTGCTTCGCCCTGCTCGTCACCGGCGAGGCGGCCGTGCCCTCGACGCAGCGGCTGCTCACCACCATCGCCTGGCAGCTCGGCGGGCGGCGCTGCTACGCGCTGGAGGGGGCGATCTTCAACGCCGGCACGGTGGTGCAGTGGCTGCGCGACCAGCTCGGCCTGATCCGCGAGGCCGCCGAGTGCGACGCGCTGGCCGCGCATGCCAACCCGGCCGAACGCCTGCACCTCGTGCCCGCCTTCACCGGCCTCGGCGCGCCCTGGTGGGATGCGCGGGCGCGCGGGGCGATCTTCGGCCTGACGCGCGGCACCGGCCGGGCCGAGATCGTGCGCGCCGCGCTGGAAAGCGTGGGGCTGCAGACGGCCGACCTGCTGGCCGCGATGCGCCGCGACTGGCCGGCCATGGGCGAGGCGGTGCTGCGCGTGGATGGCGGGATGAGCCGCAGCGACTGGACCATGCAGTTCCTGGCCGACATCCTCGGCGCACCGGTGGACCGGCCGGTGGTGCAGGAGACCACGGCGCTGGGCGCGGCCTATCTCGCGGGGCTGCAGGCGGGGCTGCTGCCCCCGCCGGGCCCCGGGGCCGGGTTCTGGGCGCTCGATCGCCGCTTCGCCCCGGCGATGCCGCGCGCCGAGGCCGAGGCCAGGCATGCCGCCTGGCAGGCGGCGGTGCGGCGCGTGCTGGAGGAGGGCTAGCCATGTTCCTGCTCGGCAATGGCGCGGGCTTCTCGGGCGACCGCGTGGACGCGCCCATCCCCGTGCTGCGCACCCTGATCGCGCGCGGCCTGCCGGCCGCCATGTTCTTCGAGACGCTGGGCGAGCGCACCGTGGCGCTCGCCCATCTCGAGAAGCGGCGCGACCCCGAGCTCGGCTACGAGCCGATGCTGGAGCGGCTGCTCGCGCCCATCCTCGCGCCCGCGCAGGCCCACCGCATCCCGCTGCTTGGCAACTGGGGGGCGGCGAACCCGCCGGCGGCGGCGCGGGCGGTGGCGCGGCTCGCCCTCGCGCAGGGGCTGCCCGGGCTGCGCATCGGCCTCGTCGAGGGCGACGACGTGACGCCGCTCGTCGCGGGCGGGCAGCTTCCGGTGCACGAGGCCGATGCCGGCCTCGACATGGGCGCCTGGAGCCTGATCGCCGCCAACGCCTATATCGGCGCCGAGCCGCTGGTGGAGGCGCTCGCGCGCGGCGCCGAGGTGGTGGTGGCCGGCCGCACCAGCGACCCCGCCCTCGCCATCGCGCCGCTCGCGCACCATTTCGGCTGGCGCTTCGACGACTGGCAGGCGCTCGCGCTCGGCGCGGCGGCGGGGCATCTGCTCGAATGCGGCAGCCAGGTCAGCGGCGGCGTGTTCTGGGACCCGGGCGTGAAGGACATCCCCGACCCCGCCGACATCGGCTTTCCCATCGCCGAAGTGACGGCCGAGGGCGGCCTCGTGATCACCAAGGCCGAGAACACCGGCGGCCTCGTGGACCTGCGCACGGTGAAGGAGCAGCTCCTCTACGAGCTGCACGACCCCGCGCACTACGTCACCCCCGACGTGGTGCTCGACATCACCCGCTGCACCCTCGCGCAGGAGGGGCCCGACCGCGTGGCGGTGCGGGGCCTCGTCGGCCACCCCCGGCCGGAGACGCTGAAGGTGACGGCGAGCTTCGAGGGAAGCTGGCTCGGCGAGGGCGAGGTGAGCGTGGCCGGCCCCAACGCGCTGGCCCGCGCCCGCGCCACCGCCGATGTGCTGCTGGAGCGGCTGCGCCGCCGCGGCCTCGCCGTGCGCGCGCGGGTGGACCTGATCGGCGTCGCCTCCGTGCATGACAGCGACGCGGGCGCGCTGTGGCGCGGCTACGAGGGGCCCGAGCCGCCCGACATCCGCATCCGCCTCGCCGTGGAATCCGCCCGGCGCGACGATGCCGACCAGGCGGCGCGCGAGGTGCTGGCCCTGCTGTGCTGCGGCACCGCCGGCACGGGCGGGGCGCGCTGGCGCGTCACGCCCCGCATCCTGACGCGCAGCCACCTCGTCCTGCGCGAGCGCGTGCCCACCCGCGTGACCGTGCGCGAGGCGCGGGAGTTCGCGGCATGAGCGAGGTGGAGGTGCCGCTGCACCGGCTGGCGCACAGCCGCGCGGGAGACAAGGGCAACCGCCTGAACCTCTCGCTCATTCCCTACGACCCCGCGCTCTATCCGCTGCTCGCCGAGCAGGTGACGGAGGCGCGGGTGCTGGCCCTGTTCCGCCACCGCGGCGCCACGCGCTGCACGCGCTACGATCTGCCGCTGCTCTCGGCCTTCAACTTCGTGGTGGACGAGGTGCTGGAGGGCGGGGTGAACGGCAGCCTCAACCTGGACGGCCACGGCAAGACCCACAGCTTCCGCCTGCTGTCGCTGACGGTGCGCGTGCCCCGGGCGCTGCTGCCGCGCGACTGAACGCGGCTGCTATGATGGGCTGCGGAATCGCAGGAGCGGGCCGATGGCGCTTGTCCTCACCGTCGCGCAGCAGAAGGGGGGCGCGGGGAAATCCACCCTCGCCGCCAACCTGGCCGTGGCGCTCGCCGAGGGCGGGCGGCGCGTGGCGCTGCTCGACGCCGACCCGCAGCGCACCCTCGCGCGCTGGCACGCCCTGCGCCCCGAGGCCGTGACGCCGCTGCGCTTCGAGGCGCTCTCGGGCTGGCGGCTCGCCGGCGCGCTCGACCGGCTGCGGCGGGAGATGGATGTCGTGGTGGTGGACACGCCGCCGCATGCCGAGACCGACAGCCGCCTCGCCATTCGCGGCGCCGATCTCGTGCTGGTGCCGCTGCAGCCCTCCCTGCCCGATCTCTGGGCGAGCGAGGCGACGATCGGGCTCGCCGAGGCCGAGAAGCGCCCGCACCGGCTGGTGCTGAACCGCCTGCCGCCCTCGGGCCGGCTGCGCGACGTGGTGCTGGACGAGCTGGCGCGCCGCAAGGCCCCGGTGATGGCCGAGAGCCTGGGCAACCGCACCGCCTTCGCCAGCGCCTTCGCGCTGGGCCTCGGCGTCACCGAGGCCGCCCCGCGCGGGGCGGCCGCCGAGGAGGTGCGCGCCCTGGCCTCTTCCCTCCGGCGCTTCCCGGCGTAGTGTGCCGGCATGATCGCAAACCTCGCCTACCTCCTTCACGTCCTGTTCGCCGTGCTCTGGGTCGGGGGCATGGCCTTCGCCATCCTCGCGCTGCGGCCCGCCCTCGCCGCGCTGGAGCCCGCGCAGCGCCTCGCCCTGCTGGGCGGCGTGCACCGGCGCTTCTTCCTGATCGTGTGGCACGCCATGCCCATCGTGCTGCTCTCGGGCTATGTCCTGCTCTTCGGCCATTACGGCGGCTTCCGCGGCGCGGGCTGGCATGTGCACCTGATGCACCTGACCGGGCTGCTGATGGGCGCGATCTACGTCGCCCTCTTCACCGGGCCCTGGCGGCAGATGCGCGCGGCGCTGGCGGCCGGAGACCTCAAGGCCGCCGCGGCGGCGAACGAGACGCTGCGCCAGATGGTGAGCATCAACCTCGGCCTCGGCCTGCTCACCGTGGGCGTCGCGGCCTGGGGGCGGCTCGGGTGACGGCGCCCGCGCCGCGCATCACCATCAGCGACGACGACTATCCCGAGCTGGAGGCCGTCGCCGCCATCCAGCGCGGTCTGCACCTGTTCAACCAGGAAATGGGCGGGCCCTATGACCGCGAGCCCGTCACCGTGCTGGCGCGCGACGAGGCGGAGGTGGTGAAGGGCGGGCTGCTCGGCCTCACCTACTGGAACTGGCTGTTCATCGACTGGCTGTGGCTGGCGCGCGAGGTGCGCGGCCGGGGCCTCGGCACCGAGCTGCTGGCCCGCGCCGAGGCCATCGCGCGCGCGCGCGGCTGCACCGACGCCTACACCGACACCTTCAGCTTCCAGGCGCCGCATTTCTGGGAGCGCAACGGCTGGGTCGAGGCCGGCCGGCTGGACGGCATGCCCCCCGGCCATGCGCGCATCTGGTATCGCAAGAAGCTCTGAGCCCATGCCCGACAGCACGACACTGCTCCTCTTCCTCGCCGCGGCTCTCGTGTTGGCGCTGAGCCCGGGGCCCGGGATGCTCTACGTCGCCGCACGCAGCATGGCGGCCGGACGGCGCGCGGGTGTGCTCTCCTCTCTGGGCACGGGGGTGGGAGGCTTGGCGCATGTGCTGGCCGGCGCCCTGGGAGTCTCCGCGCTGGTCCTGGCGAGCGCGGAGCTGTTCACCCTGCTGAAGCTTGCGGGCGCGCTCTACCTCCTCTGGCTCGGCTGGCGCACTTTCCGCAACGCCGGCGAGGAGCAGGAGCTCGTGCTCGGCCGCGCCGGCCGTCCCTTCCGCGAGGGCGTGCTGGTCGAGGCGCTGAACCCCAAGACCGCGGCCTTCTTCCTCGCCTTCCTGCCGCAGTTCGTGAGCGCGGAGGCCGGCTCCGTGCTCGTGCAGTTCGCCGTGCTGGGCACTCTCTGCGTCGTGCTGAACACGGGCGTGGACCTGCTGGTCGCGCTGCTTGCGGAGCGACTGCGCCAGGGGCTGCTCGACTGGCCGGGCATGCTGCGCCGCCTGCGCCAGGGCTCGGGGGCGGCGCTGGCCGCACTCGGCCTCGGTGTCCTGCTCTTTCGTCGTCCCGCGTGAGGAAACGCCCCCATGAAAGCCGCCGTCGTCACCGAACAGGGCCTCGTCGTGCAGCAGGTGCCCGAGCCGCGGCCCGGGCCGGAGCAGGTGCTGATCCGCCTGCGCGCCATCGGGCTGAACCGCGCCGACCTCGGCGTCGCCGCGGGGCACCGGCATGGCAGCATCGGCGGCCCGGGCGCCATCCCGGGCCTCGAGGGCGCGGGCGAGGTGGTGGAGGTGGGCGCCGAGGTGCCGGACTCCCTCCGGCCCGGGATGCGCGTGATGGCCTCCCTGCCCGCCTCCTATGCCGAATATGCGGTGGCGGACTGGGGCCGCGTCACCCCGCTGCCCGAGGCCAACATGTCCTGGGAGGTGGCGGCGAGCCTGCCCATCGCCCTGCAGACCATGCACGACGCGGTGGTGACGCACGGGCTCTGCAAGCCCGGCAGCGCCGTCATGATCCAGGGCGCCTCCTCGGGCGTCGGGCTGATGGGGCTGCAGATCGCGCGACTGATGGGGGCCACGGTCGTCGTCGGCAGCTCCACCCATCCCGGCCGGCGCGCGCGGCTGGCCGAGTTCGGCGCCACCCTGGCGGTGGACACGAATGATCCCGGCTGGATGGCGCAGGTGCTGGAAGCCACCGGCGGGCGCGGCGTGGACACGGTGGTGGACATGGTCTCGGGCCCGCTCGTCTCGCAGACGCTCTCGGCCACCGCCATCCTGGGGCGCATCGTCAATGTGGGGCGGCTGGGCGGCATGAAGGCGGAGTTCGACTTCGACCTGCACGCGGCGCGGCGCATCAGCTACATCGGCGTCACCTTCCGCACCCGCAGCGTGGCGGAGGTGCGCGAGATCGTCCGCCGCATGCGCGAGGATCTCTGGACGCCGCTCTCCGAGGGGCGGCTGCGCCTGCCCATCGACCGCGTCTTCTCCCTCGACGAGGTAGAGGCGGCGCTGGCCCACATGCGGGCCAACGCGCATTTCGGGAAGATCGTGATGGTCCCCGGTTGAACAGGGCGCCTCCGCGCCGTATCGACAAGAATTGCAGGGACAGGCAGGATCGCCGTTCCGCAACGGCCGGGAGACCCTGGGTGCAGATCGCGAGCGTCATGGTCTTCCTCGGCCTCTGGCTGGCCGGCAGCCTGCTCGTCTATGGCGCGCTGCGCCGCGCCTTCGGCCGGATCAATGCGCGCGCCAACCATCGGGTGGGGGCCGGAGGGGGGATCTTCGTCTCGAGCCTGGCGGGGCTGGTGCTGGCGATGGGCGCCATCGTGACCGGCACCCTCGCCTATCACGGGTTTCACTAGGCTCAGGACCCATTCATCCGCTCGGGGCGACGCGGGCGGCTCGCTTCGAAGCTCACGGATGCGGGGGCCCTGATCCTAGCTCCCCACCTTCAGTGTGCTGGTCAGCCCGCGCAGGCAGGCGAGGAGGGAGAGCGGCGTGATCCGCCCGGTGCGCGGGTTCTCCTCGCTCGGCACGTTCTCGATGGTCATGGAGAGGCGGGCGGCCTCGGCCTCGACCAGGATGGTGTGCGTGTTGCGCGTCTGCGCGGGATCGGCCCAGATCTCGACCATGGTGCGCTCGGGCCCGATGCCGGCCAGCGCCAGCGCCGCCGCCACGTTCACATTGGCCGGGAAGCCCTGCGCCGCGTCATAGGCGTTGCCGCGGAAGACGCAGGTGGCCTCGGCGATCCCGGAGATGTCTATCCCGCGCTGCTCCAGATAGGGCGCGCCGGCGAGGCCGCGCGGCGGCTTGCGCGTCTGGATGGTGACACTCTCCACCGCGCCTTCGGTGGCGGCGCGCACGGCATCGAGGCCGAGCAGCGCACCGGTGGGCACCACGATGCGCGCCCCCGTGCGCTTCGCCTCCTCCACCAGATGCATGCGCGGCAGCAGCGCGCCCACGCTGGAGGGGACGAAGATGCGCCCGCGCGCGATGGCGGCGCGCGCCACCTCCTCGAAGACGGCGGCGGGGGCGGCCTCCACCACGATCTCCGCCTCCTCGGCCAGCGCGGCGAGCGGCACGAGCCTGGGCCGGTGGCGGAAGCCCGCGAGATGGGCCGCGGCCTTCGCCTGGTCGCGCACGCTGACGGCGGCGAGCGAGAGCCCCTCCACCCCCTGGTCCAGCGCCCTGGCCAGCGGCAGCCCGATGGCGCCGAGCCCCGCGATGCCGACCCTGAGTTCCCCCGCCATGCGCCCCTCCCTCCTCCGCGACGAACACCACGGACGCGGCGCGCCGGGCGCACCGCGGCCGCTGCATGGCGCCTCCGGCCGCGCGGCGCAAGGCCGCGCGGGGCGGGACTCACTCCTCCTTGTAGCCGTAGGCGGGGATGCCCTGCTCGTTGCCGTAGTACTTGTAGGGCAGGAACTTGCCGGTCATGGTGATCTTCACGCGGTCGCCCTTCTCGTGCGCCATGCGCTCGAACTCGAAGTCGAAGTCGATGGCGGACATGATGCCGTCGCCGAACTCCTCCTCGATCAGCGCCTTCCAGGCGGGGCCGTTGACCATCACCATCTCGTAGAAGCGGTAGATCAGCGGGTCGGTGGGCGGCATGGGCGTGCCGCGATAGGGCACCTCGTTCAGCATGCGCTCCTCCGCCTCGCTGAGGCCGAACAGCTTGGCCGCCTTGGCCGCGAGAGGCTTCACCAGCTTCATCTGCCCGAGCAGCGCGCCCACGATCAGCGTCGGCGCCACGCCGCCGATCTCCTCGCAGATGTATTTCCAGCTCCAGCCCTTCTCGCGCTTGATGTCGAGGATCTTCTCGGTGAGGTCGGCGCGCGTCATCGCGGTCACTCCTGTGCGTCGTCAGCGGTGGTCGGGAAGTCTCAGGCGGCGGCCGGGGCCACCACGGGCGGGCGGCGCGCATCCCAGCCCTCGGGCGGCCGGCCCGCGAGCGTGCGGCTGCGCGTGATCAGGAAATCCATGATGTGGTCGCGCAGCGCGTGATAGCCGGGCATGTGGTGCAGGTTCGCCCGCACGCGCGGGCGGGGCAGCGTGTTGTGGACGATCTCCGCCACCCGCGCCTCGGGGCCGTTGGTCATCAGCAGGATGCGGTCGGCGAGCAGGATCGCCTCGTCCACGTCATGGGTGATCATGAAGGCGGTCTGCCCCGCCTCGGTGACGAGGCGGCTCACCTCCTCCTGCAGGGTGCCGCGCGTGAGCGCATCGAGGGCGCTGAACGGCTCGTCCATCAGCAGCAGCTTGGGTTTCACCGCGAGCGCGCGCGCGATGCCCACGCGCTGCTTCATGCCGCCCGAGAGCTGCGCGGGCTTGCGCTCGGCCGCCTGGGCGAGGCCCACCCGCGCCAGCGCGGCGCGCGCCGCCTCGCGCACCCGGCCCCTCTCCCAGTCCGGATGCCGGCAGGAGATGGCGAAGGCCACGTTGTCCAGCGCCGACAGCCAGGGCATCAGCGCATGGCCCTGGAAGATCACCGCGCGGTCGAGCGAGGGGCCGGTGATCTCGCGCCCGTCCACCACCACCGCGCCCGCGCTGGGCTGGTCGAGCCCGGCGAGAATGTTGAGGATGGTGGTCTTGCCGCAGCCCGAATGGCCGACGAGGCAGACGAACTCGCCGCGCTCGATGTGGAACCACACGTCCTCGAACACGGTCAGCCCCGGAAAGCGCCGCGCGATCCCCTCGATGGAGACGTAGCGCGCCGCGGCCGGCAGCGGGGGGCTCATCGCGTTCATTCCTGCCACGCCACAGCGCGCGCGACGAGGCCGAGCAGCCGGTCGAGCGCGAGGCCCACGAGGCCGATCATCAGGATGGCGATCACGATGTCGGCGATGGAGAGATTGTTCCACTGGTTCCACACCCAGTAGCCGATGCCCGTGCCGCCCACGAGCATCTCGGCCGCCACGATCACCAGCCAGGCGATGCCGATGGAGATTCGCATGCCCGTGAGGATCGTCGGCGCCGCGGCGGGCAGGATCACGCGCAGGGCGGTCTTGAGCCGCCCCGCCTCCAGCGTGCGCGCGACGTTGAGCCACTCCCGCCGCACGCTGGCCACGCCGAAGGCCGTATTGAGCAGCATCGGCCAGACCGAGCAGATGAAGATGACGAAGATCGAGGACACCGAGCTGTCCTTGATCGTGTAGAGCGCGAGCGGCATCCAGGCGAGCGGAGAGACGGGCCGCAGCACCTGGATGAAGGGGTTCAGCGCCGCGTTCAGCAGCGGGCTCATCCCGATCAGGAAGCCGAGCGGGATGGCGACGAGGGCGGCCAGGGTGAAGCCCGCCGCGACGCGCCAGAGCGACCAGGCGATCTGGATGCCGATGCCCTGGTCGTTGGTGCCGCGCCGGTGGAAGGGGTCGGAGAGCAGCTCGAGCAGCCGCGCGCCGATCTCCGAGGGCGCGGGCATCGCGCTCTGCCCGCCCGCGGCGGCGGCGGGCGAGAGCAGCGCCGCCAGCTCCGGATCCACGGCGGGGCCGGAGGCGGCGGGCGCCTTCACCGCCATCTCCCAGCCGAGCAGCAGCAGGCCGAGCAGCGCGAGCGAGAGCGCCGCCGCGCGCCAGACGGGAACAGCCGCCGTCATGGCCTCAGTTCCGGCGGATGGCGAAGCCCGCCATGTAGGCCTCGGGCTGGCGCGGGTCGAAGGTGCGGCCGAGGATGACCTCGTTGCGCAGCGGGCTCTCGGGCACGGGCAGGCCGAGGTCGCGCATGGCGCGGCCGGCGTCGAGGGCGAGGAAGGTCTGCTCGGCCACCGCCGCCCAGTCCACGTCGCGCTGCAGCTGGTTCCAGCGGCGCATCTGCGTGAGGATCCAGATCGCCATGGAATGCCAGGGGAAGGGGTCGAAGCCGATGCGGTTGGGCTGGCGCACCACCTGCCCCAGGCCGTTGGCGAAGGTGCCGGTCAGCACCTGCTCCACCACCGTCAGCGGCTGGTTGAGGTAGTTCGGCCCGTGGATGGCGTTCGCCACCTCGCGCCGGTTGGCGAGATTGTCGGAGTAGGAGGTCGCCTCGACGATGGCGCGCAGCAGCGCGGCATAGGTGTTGGGCGTCTCGGTCACCATGCTGCGCGGCACGGCGAAGGCGCAGCAGGGGTGGCCGTCCCACAGTTCGCGCGTCAGCAGGTGGATGAAGCCCACCCCGTCGAACACGGCGCGCTGGTTGAACGGGTCGGGGCCGAGGAAGCCGTCGATGTTGTCGGCGCGCAGGTTGGCGACCATCTCGGGCGGCGGCACGGCGCGGATCTGGATGTCGCGGTCGGGATCGAGCCCGTGCTCGGCCACCAGCGCGCGCAGCAGGTAGTTGTGGATCGAGAAGTCGAAGGGCACGGCGAAGCGGAAGCCGCGCCAGTCGCGCGGGTTGCGGCGCTCGCGGTGCTTGTTCGCCAGCGTGATGGCCTGGCCGTTGATGTTCTCGATGGCCGCCACCGCGAAGGGGATGGGCTGGGCCACGCCGAGCCCGAGCGACATCGCCACCGGCATGGGCGCCAGCATGTGCGCCGCATCGTATTCGCGCGCGATGGAGCGGTCGCGGATCACCGCCCAGCCGGCGGTGCGGATCACCTCCACGTTGAGCCCGTGCCGGCGATAGAAGCCCATCGGGTCCGCCATGATGATGGGCGTGGCGCAGGTGATGGGGATGAAGCCGATCTTGAGGTCGCGCTTCTCGGGGGCGCCGGCGGGCTGGGCCAGGGCCTCGCGCGCGTTGCCGAGCGGCAGCACGCTCTCCAGCGCCGCGAGCAGCGTGCCCGCACCGAAGGCGTGGAGCAGGGCGCGCCGCGTGGCGGCGTTCGGGAAGGCCGCGCGCAGCGCCGCCTCGTTCACCGCTTGGCCGAGCGCGCCGGTGCCGTCCGCCGGGGCTTCCGTGCATTGGAAGCCGGGCCCATGGGCCACGCCGCAGGCGCAGGCGTCGGGGGTGCTGTCGCGTCGGAAAAGGCGGGCCATGTCGCATCTCCCAGTCTTGTGGCGGGAGATGCCTTCGCTCGGCGGGCTGGTCCATGCCGTCATCCGCCGGGATGAGGCCCAGGGGCCCGCCGTTTTGCCCATCGGATAGGCAATCCGCTCATCATTGCCGCCGCTTCGGGCGGCACTGAGCTCAGCGCGCCGGTTGGGCGGCTTCGTCGCCGAGCTGCATGCCACGAGACGCCAGCGTCAGACCACCCTCGAGCCCGAAGGCGGGGCGCAACAGCAGCCCCACAGCATTCCCCGCGAGCGCCGCGGGCAACCAGAGCCAGCCGTGCAGGCTTCCGGAGAAGACGCCGCCCAGGAAGGCGCCGATGTTGCAGCCGTTGGAGAGCACCGCCCCTATGCCGAGCAGCCCGCCGCCCAGCAGCCCGGCCAGCGCCCGCCGCAGCCCGGGCCAGGCCCCGCCGCGCAGGAAGCGCCCCGCCAGCCCCGCCGCCACCGCCGCCCCCGCGATCACGCCGAGGTTCATCACCCCCGTGCGGTCCTGATCGAGCGGGCGGAACAGCAACTCGGCGCGCGTCGGCTCCTCCCAATAGGGCCAGAAGGCGGGGTCGCCCCAGCCGGTCGCGTCCAGCAGCCGCGAGCCCCAGAGCGGCAGCGCCGAGGTGATGGCCCAGGGCCGCCCGAGCAGCCAGAGCGTGGCGAAATCCAGCACGGCAAGGCCGAGCGCCCCCGCCACCAGCCAGCGTCCCGCCCGGCTGCCCAGTAGCGGCTCGACCGCGCCATGCCGACGCCGCTCCAGCGCCAGCAGGCCGAGCCAGAGCAGCCCGACCAGCAGCAGCCCGCCCGCAAGAGTCCCCGCCCAGCCGAAGCGCTCGGGCAGGCGCACCGGCGGCAGCGCCGCCCAGCCCTCGGTGAGCGGCAGCGCCCAGGCCATCAGCGTCGCTCCCGCAACGAAGCCGAGAAGGGTGAGCCAGGGCCGCGTCGCGCCCGTGCCCGCGGCAAAGAGCGTGCCCGAGGCGCAGCCCGCGCCGAGCTGCATCCCCACCCCGAACAGGAAGGCCCCCAGGATCAACGCGGCCCCGACGGGAAAATACAACCCCCGTACCGGCTGGCCGAACAGCTCCCCGGCCGCCAGGGCGGGCAGGAAGAGCAGCAGCCCCGCGCCGAGGGCGAGCAGGACGGCCCGTGCCCCTGCCCCGCGCCCCTCCGCGATCAGGCGGCGGAAGGCCGCGGCGAAGCTGAAGCTCGCGGCCAGAAGCAGGGCGCCGATCGCCGCGCCCAGCAGCCAGTGGGGCAGCAGCCCCGCGCCGGGGCCCGCGCCGAACCACCACAGGCCGGCGGCAAAGGGGAGGAGGGCAAGCAGGGTTCGGGGAGAGAGGATCGCGCGCATATCGACGTGCTATCGCCAAATAGCACGTCGCGCAAGTGTAGTTTTAGAAAATCACACCACCGGGCTGCGCCCGCCATCCACATTGATCGCCGTGCCCGTGACATAGCCGCCCTGCTCGCTCGCCAAGAGCAGGGCGAGCGCGGCGAACTCCTCCGGCCGCCCCATCCGCCCGAGCGGCACGGTGCGGCCCTGTTCCTCCTTCCAGGCCTCCCAGGAGAGGTTGCGCAGATCGGCGGCGTGACGGCGCACCCACTGGTCGCTTTCGATGATGCCCACCAGCAGCGCGTTGACCAGCACGTTGTGCGGCGCGAATTCGTTCGCCAGCGCCTTGGTCAGCGCCATGCCTGCGGCGCGGCTGACGCTGGTCGGCGTCGAGGCGGCCAGCGGCGCCTTCGCACCGATGTTCAGCACGTTGATCACGCGCCCCCAGCGCCGCTCCCGCATCCCCGGCAGGGCGAGGCGGCAGAGGCGGATGGCGGCGAAGAGCTTGAGGTCCAGATCCTCCTGCCAGACGGCATCGCTGATGTCGAGGAAGGGGCCGCGCTGCGAGGTGCCGGCGTTGTTCACCAGGATGTCGAGCGGGCCGAGCGCCGCCTCGGCCTCCCGGAAGGCCTGGGTGCAGCCCTCGGGCGTGCGGATGTCGGCGGCGACGGCGGCGATGCGGGCTGCCGGGGCCACTGCCGCGATCTCGGCCCGCGCGGCGTCCAGCGCCGCCGCCCCGCGCGCCACCAGCGCGACATGCCCGCCCGCCGCGGCGAAGGCCTTCGCCATGGCGAGGCCAAGCCCCTTCGAGCCCCCGGTGATGAGCGCGCGCCGCCCGTCCAGCCTGATCTGCATGGCCTTCCTCCCGCCTTTTCGTTGCGCAGGTTAGACGCCGCGCCGCACGGCCGTCACGCCGCTTCCGCGAGGGTGCTCGGGTGGAAGAGCTCCTCTGGCGCGATCTCGCGCGGTGCGAGGCCGTCGGCGCGGGCGAAGCGGATCATCGCCGCCACCTCCGCGCGGTTGCGCGCGAAACCGTAGGGCCAGGGATCGCCGCCCATGGCGCGCGTCTGTTCCTCCATGGCCGCGGCGATCCAGGGCAGGGAGACGCGCAGCACATTGGTCAGCCGCAGCTCCTCGAGCGAGAGCCGGCGCGCCGCGGCGAAGGCGCGAAACAGCTCGACGGGCAGCCAGGGATGGGCCTCCGCCACGTCCCGCCGCACAGCGAGGCAGTGCATGATCGGAAAGAAGCCGGTCTGACCGAACCAGGCGAGTTCGGCCGCCGGATAGTCGGGGAAGAGCCGCGCCACCAGCGGATGCGGCGCGGGGGGGCGCGGCGTGACCAGGGCGTCCACCTCCCCCTCGCGCAGCGCCTGTTCGGGATCGCCTCCGAGCGGGGCGACGTCAAACCCCTCCGGCAGCGCGATGGCGATGCGCTCGGCGCCGATGCGCCAGCGGATGGCGCGCGTGTCCAGCCCGTACTGCTCGCGCAGGATGCCGCGCACCCAGAGCGCAGCCGTCTGCTGGTATTCCGGCAGGGCGATGGTGCGACCGGCGAGATCCTCGGGCCGGGCGATGCCACGGTCGGTGCGGATCCAGATCGCGCTGTGGCGGAAGGCGCGCGAGAGGAAAACCGGGACGCCGACATAGGCCGAATCGCCGCGCGCCGTCGTGACGATGTGGCTGCCCATGGAAAGCTCCGTCACCTCGAAGGCGCGGTCGCGCAGCGCGCGGCGGAAGATGTCCTCGGGTTCGCCGGGAAGGGCGATGAACTCGACCCCCGGCACCCGCACCCGCCCGTCCAGGATCGGGCGGGTGCGGTCGGACAAGGTGCAGGCGAGAGTCAGACGAAGCATGGCTCCTCAGAGATTCTCCGGCGTGAAGGGAAGGCGCGCGGGCCGCACGCCCAGCGCCTGATGGATGCCGCCCGCGATGGCCGCGATGGTCGGGCCCATGCTGGCCTCGCCGGCGCCGAGCGGCGGCGCCTCGGGACGGGCGATGAGCCGCACCTCGACGCGCGGCACGTCGCGGAAGCGCAGCACGGGATAGCCGGCCCAGGAATCGGAGAGGATCCGCCCCTGCCCGATCCGCACCGCCTCGTGCAGAGCCACCGAGACGCCGTGGATCGCGCCGCCCTCGAGCTGGTGCATGGCCCCGTCGGGGTTGATCACCTCGCCCATGTCGCAGGCGACGAAGAGCGAAAGGCAGCGCACCCGCTCCTCGGCGCGCACATGCGCGGCCACGGCGCACCAGGCGCCGGTGTTCTTGTAGCGCGCGACGCCGAGGCCGAGCCCCTCGGCCTCCGGCAGGGCGGCGCGGCGCTCCCAGCCCGCCATGGCGGCGGCGGTCGCCAGCACCTCGCGCGCGCGGGCATCCTCGAGATGGCGCAGCCGGAAGGCGAGCGGATCATCGCCGGCCATCGCCGCCAGCTCCTCCATCACGCTCTCGATGGCCCAGACATGGATCAGCGCGCCGAGGCCGCGCAGGGCGGAGCAGCGGATGGGCATCTCGGAGAGCCGCGTCATCCGCGCCTCGAGATGCGGCGTGCGGTAGGCCGGGACCTGGTTGCGCTGCGCGCCGCCGCCGCCGGCCAGCGGCGCGTCCTGGCTGGGCGGGATGGGCCGCCCGCCGGGCAGCAGCGGCGCGGCCAGCAGCACCGGCACCGCGCCCCGGCCCGGCCGGCCGGAATGGCCGTTGGAGCGCACATGGCTGCGCCAGGAGGCGAGGTTGCCCGCCGCATCCAGCACCGCCTCCACCCGCACCGCCATGGCGGGCGAGAGCGGCCCCCAGGCCAGCTCCTCGGCGCGCGTCCACAGCGCCCGCACCGGCCGGCCCGGGCGGGCGCGGGCGGCCAGCGCCGCATCCAGCGCCACGTCGTCCGCGCCGTTGTGGCCGTAGCAGCCCGCCCCCTCGCGGTGCTCCACCACCACCGCGGCCTCGGGCAGGCCCAGCACCGTCGCGAGATCGGCGCGCAGGTTGTAGGGGCCCTGCGCGTGGCTCCAGACACGCATCACACCCCCCTCCCACAGCGCCACGGCGCAGCTTGTGCCGACCGAGCCATGCGCGAGGAAGGGGCGGCGGAACAGGCGCTCCACCCTGCGCCCGCCCGCGGGCGGCGCGCCATGGGCGGCGACCAGGCTCTCCTCGCCCGGGGCGGCGTCGAGCCAGGCGTCGAGATCATCGGGCAGCGCCGCGCCGCCCTCCCAGCGGCAGGCGGCGGCCAGGCGCGGGGCCAGGCGCTCGGCCTCCGCCTCGGTCTCCGCGATCACCGCGAGGAAACTCCCCTCGCGCAGCAGGGCCGGGTGGGCGGGGGCCTCGACCAGCACCGCGCCCGGGCGCGGGGGGCGGATCATGCGCGCGTGCAGCATGCCCGGCAGGCGCAGGTCATGCAGGAAGCGCGCCTCGCCGAAGATCTTGGCGGGCAGGTCGAGGCGCGGCGCGCTGCGCCCAGCCACCCGGCGCGCCTCGGGCGGCTTCGGTCGCGCCCCGGGCGCCGCCTCGCCCTCCAGCAGCCCGCGCCCCGCAAAGGCGGCGTAGGAACCGATCTCGCCCGCGGGGCCGAGGAAGCGCCCTTCCTCCACCCGGATCGCCGCGAGCGGCACGCCGCTCGCCTGGGCGGCGACGGAGAGGAAGCGTGCGCGCGCCTCGGCGCAGGCGTGGCGCAGCGCCATGCCGCCCTCCTGCACCGAGAGGCTGCCGGAAGTCACCGCCTCGTTCGGGCTCTCGCCCGTCACGGTGGGGGCGATGCGGATGGCGGCGAGCGGCAGGTCGAGCTCCTCCGCCGCGATCTGCGCCAGCGCCGTGAGGATGCCCTGGCCCAGCTCCACCTTGCCGGGGCGGATGGTCACCGTGCCGTCCGCATGGACAGCGAGCCACTGGTCGAGCCGGCGGTTGCGCTGCAGGCTGCCGGGCAGCCGGGGCTTGCCCTCCTCCTCCGGCCCGGGCTGGAAGGCGAGGTTCACGCGCGCATCTCCGCCGCCGCGCGCCGGATGGCGCGCAGGATGCGGTTGTGGCTGCCGCAGCGGCAGAGGTGCGGATCGAGCGCGGCACGCAGCGCCGCCTCGTCGGGGTCCGGGTTCTCGCCGAGCAACGCCGCCGCCGTGATCAGGATGCCCGAGAGGCAGAAGCCGCACTGTCCCGCCTGCTCGGCGAGGAAGGCGCGCTGCAGCGGGTGCGGTGCGTCGGGGCTGCCCAGCCCCTCCAGCGTCACCACCGCCCGGGCCTCGACGGCCTCGACGGGGAGGGCGCAGCTTGCGGTGCTGCGGCCGTCCAGCAGCACATGGCAGGCGCCGCAGCCCTCCTCGCCGCAGCCGAAGCGCGGCGTGTTCAGCCCCTGGCCGCGCAGCGCCTGCAGCAGCGTCATCCCCGCGGGCAGCGCGGCGGCCGCCCCGTTCAGCGTGCAGCGGATCATCCGGCCGTGATGCGCGCCATGCGGATCCACTCCGCCTGGCGCTGGATGTCGCGGCGGAGGAAGGCGTCGAAGGCGTCCACCGTCATCGGCATCACCTGCGCGCCGGCATTGAGCTGGCGCTCGCGCGTCGCGGGCAGTTCGAGCACGCGGTTCACCTCGGCGTTCAGCCGCTCCACCACCGGCCGCGGCGTGCCGGCAGGCGCCATGAGGCCGAGCCAGATGGAGGCCTCGTAGCCCGGCAGCGCCTCGGCCACCGTGGGCAGATCGGGCAGCAGGGGGCTGCGCTCGGGGCCGGTGGTGGCGAGGCCGCGCACCCGCCCCGCCGCGATCTGCTCGCGCATGGTGGGGATGGCGTCGAACATGATGGGCACCTGGCCCGAGATCACCGCCGTGCGCGCCTCGTTGGAGCCGCGGAAGGGCACATGCGTCACCTCCACCCCCGCCATGGCGCGGAACACCTCGCCCGCGATGTGATAGGGCGTGCCGGGGCCGCTGGAGGCGTAGTCGAAGCGGCCCGGATTCGCGCGCAGCAGGGCGATGAGTTCGGCCACGCTGCGCGCGGCGAGCGAGGGATGCACCACCAGCGCGTGGAAGGCGATGTTGATGGCCGCCACGGGTGCGAGGTCGCGCATCAGCACGTAGGGGCGGTTGGGCAGCAGCGTCTCGTTGGCCGTGTGGGTGTTGCTCATCAGCAGCAGGGTGTGGCCGTCGGGGGCGGATTTCGCCACCAGATCGGTGCCGATGGTGGCGCCGGCGCCGGGGCGGTTCTCCACCACGAAGGGCTGGCCGAAGGCGGCGGCCAGCGGCTCGGCCAGGAAGCGCGCCGCCACATCGGCCGACCCGCCGAGGCCGAAGGGCACCACGATGCGCACCGGCCGCTGCGGCCAGGCGGGTTGCGCGCGCCCCGGCCGGGCAAGCAACAGGGCGGGCGCGGCGAGGGCATGGCGGCGGCGCAGCATGGCGAAGACGTCTCCCGGATGTTTTCCCTCTCCTACATCCGGCCGGGCAGCGCGCCGCGCAAGGGGGCGGAACGATCCCCTTGCGTCGCGTCGCCGCCCTGCCCATAGCTTGCGCGGGAGACATGGGCCGCCGCCGCTGGGGCGGGCCAGGGAGGGAGACGGATGATCGAGCTGACCGTGAACGGCCAGGCGCAGCGCCTGGACGCGCCGCAGGACATGCCGCTGCTCTGGGCGCTGCGCGACCTCCTCAACCTCACCGGCACCAAGTACGGCTGCGGCATCGCCCAGTGCGGCGCCTGCACCGTGCATGTGGAGGGCCAGCCCGCGCGCGCCTGCCAGCTCACCCTGGCCGAGGTGGCGGGCAAGCGCGTCACCACCATCGAGGGGCTGCACCCCGAGGGGCGGCACCCCCTGCAGCTCGCCTGGATCGCGCACCAGGTGCCGCAATGCGGCTACTGCCAGTCCGGGCAGATCATGGCCGCGGCCGCGCTGCTGCGCGAGACGCCGCGCCCGACGGATGCGCAGATCGACGAGGCGCTGGAGGGGCACATCTGCCGCTGCGGCACCTATCAGCGCATCCGCGCCGCCATCCACCACGCCGCCGCGAACAGCTGAGGAGGCGCCGCCATGGACGGGATGCTGGACCGCCGCCACCTGCTGAAGGGCGCGCTGCTCGTTCCCCTCGCCCCCCTCGCCGCCGGGGCGCAGACCCAGGCGCCGCCGCCGCCCACCATCGCCGGCAGCGGCGCGAACGCCGGGCCCGGCGCGCTGGGCGCCTTCCTGCAGATCAGCCCCGACGGGACGGTGACGCTGCGCACCACCACGACCGAGCTCGGTCAGGGCACGCACACCGCGCACGCGCAGATTGTCGCCGACGAGCTCGGCTGCGCGCTGGAGGCGGTGCGTGTGGTGGTGGGCCAGCCCGAGCCCGCGCTGCGCCTCGTCCCGGTCAACGAGATGTACACGGGCGCGAGCTTCGGCGTGCGCGTCTGGGAGCCGCGGCTGCGCCGGGGCGCCGCCGCCGCGCGCAGCGTGCTGATCGCCGCCGCGGCCGAGCGCCTCGGCGTGCCCGCGGGCGAACTGCGCGCCGAGAGCGGCCGGGTGGTCCACGCCGCGAGCGGCCGCGCCCTGCCCTTCGGCGAGCTCGTGGAGGCCGCGGCCCGGCTGCCTCTGCCCGAGCAGCCTCCGCTCAAGCCGCGCGAGGAGCGCACGACCGGCCGTTCCGTCCAGCGCCCCGACATCCCGCCCAAGACGCGCGGCGCGGCCATCTATGGCGTGGACGTGCGCCTGCCCGGCATGCTCTTCGCCGTGGCGCGGCTGCCCGAGGTGTTCGGCGCGGCCATCGAGTCCTTCGACGCGCGCCCCGCCCTGGCCGTGCCGGGGGTGACGCATGTGGTGCCCATCCCGCGCGGCCTCGCGGTGGTGGCGACCACCACCTGGGCCGCCATGCGCGGCGCCGAGGCCCTGCGCGTGACCTGGCGCGCCACGCCGCATGACGGGCTGGACAGCGCCGGGGTCTCCGCCCGGCTGCGCGAGGCGCTGGACCGGCCCGAGGCGCAGCGCCCGCGCAACGACGGCGACTGGGAGGCGGTGAAGGCCGCCGCCGCGCGCGTCGTCAGCGCCACCTACGAGGTGCCCTACCTCGCGCACGCGCCGATGGAGACGGAGAACGCCACCGTCCGCATCTCCGGCGACCGCGCCGAGATCTGGGCGCCCACCCAGCACCAGGACTGGTGCGTGCGCGACGTGGCGCAGGTGCTGGGCATCCCGCCCGCCCACGTCACCATGCACACCACCTTCGCCGGCGGCGGCTTCGGCCGGCGGCTGCATGTGGAGATCGCGGCCCAGGCGGCGCATGTGGCCCGCGCGGTGGGCCGGCCCGTGCAGCTCCTCTGGCGGCGCGAGGACGAGTTCGCCCAGGGCTACTATCGTCCCGCCTTCGCCGCGCGCATGGAGGCGGCGCTGGACGCCGAGGGCCGGGTGACGGGCTTCGCCATCCGCGGCGCAGGCGGGTCCATCATGTACGACTACCGGCCCTGGCTGTTCCGCAATCCGAACTTCGTGGACCCCTTCGCGCTGCAGAGCGTGACGGACACGCGCTACCGCTTCGGCCAGGCCTTCCGCGCCGAATACGCGCGCGTGGACCTGCCGCCCAAGGTGTGGCTGTGGCGATCGGTCGGCTCCTCGCAGTACGGCTTCTTCCTCGAGAGCTTCCTTGACGAGGTGGCGCACGCCGCCGGCAAGGACCCGCTGGCGCTGCGGCGCGAGCTCCTGGCCCATGACCAGCGCGCCCTGAATGTGCTCAACACGGCGGCCGAGCGCGGCGGCTGGGGAACGCCCGCCCCGGCAGGGCGGCACCGCGGCCTTGCCTACATGGAGGCCTACGGCAGCCTCTGCGCCCAGGTGGCGGAGATTTCCATCGAGCGCGGCGAACTCAAGGTCCACAAGGTGACGGTCGCCATCGACTGCGGCGACGTGGTCAACCCAGACGCGGTGGCCGCGCAGATGGAGGGCAGCGTGGTCTGGGCGCTCTCGGCGATGAAGCACGAGCAGGTGACGCTGCGCAACGGCCGCGCCGAACAGCGCAACTTCGACAGCTACCGCATCGCGCGCATCGGCGAGGCCCCGATGGTGGAGACGCACATCATCCGCTCCGGCCAGCCGCTCGGCGGGGTGGGCGAGCCTGGCGTGCCGCCTCTGGCACCCGCCGTGTGCAACGCGATCTTCGCCGCCACCGGCAAGCGCATCCGCCGTCTGCCCCTCGCGGGGCAGGACCTGACGCGCGCCTGAGGATCAGACGAAATCCGGCCGCGGGAGGCGCAGATAGGCCTCCCGCAGCGCCTCGGACCAGCCCTCTCGGATGGTGCGGAAATAGGGATCCTCCTCGGTGATGCGCCGGCGCACCGCGAGGCGGAGCGCATCGCGCGGAATCACCGCGAGGTCGAGCGGCAGCCCGACCGAGAGGTTGGAGCGCAAGGTGCTGTCCATGCTGATCAGCGTCAGCGCCACCCCCTCCACCAGCGAGGTGCGCGGCGTGAGTACGCGGTCGAGGATGGGCTTGCCGTATTTGTGCTCCCCGATCTGCAGGAAGGGCGTGTCCTCGGTCGCCTCGATGAAGTTGCCCGCGCTGTAGATCAGGAAGAGGCGGGGCGCGCCACCTGCGATCTGCCCGCCCAGAAGCAGCGAGCAGTCGAAGGCGAGGCCCTGCTGCGCCAGCGAGGGACCGTCGCGCCGGTGGACCTCGCGCACCGCCGCGCCGACAAGCTGGGCGGCGGCGAACATGTCGTGCACATCGGTGAGGCGAAGCTGCGCGCCCTCCAGCCACACCCCTTGCCGCAGCAGGTTCCACACGGTCTGCGTCACCGCGAGGTTGCCCGCGGTCATCAGCACCAGGGCGCGCTCGCCCGGCACCTCCACCACGTGCATCTTCGAGAAGGTGGAGATGTTGTCGAGGCCGGCGTTGGTGCGCGTGTCCGAGAGCATCACCAGCCCCTGCTCCACCAGAAGGCCGACGCAATAGGTCATGGCGTGCTCCTCCGCTCAGGCGCGGATGTAGAAGGCCTCGATCTCGCTGCCCAGCCGCGCCGTGCGGCCGATCATGTCGGTGAGGAAGGCGTGCAGCCCGCCCTCCAGGATGTCGTCGATCCGCCCGTAGGCGAGGCGCGCGTGCAGCTCGCCGGCCAGGCGGTGGCACTCGCCTCGCCGGCCTCCCTGGCCGGCGGCGATGCGCTCCAGCACCTCCACCACCCGGCCGAAGCAGGCGACGAGGCTGCGCGGGAGTTCGGGCCGCAGGATGAGGAGTTCGGCAATCTTCGCCGCCTCGAGCCGGTCCCTGTAAACCCAGTGGTAGGCGCGCAGCGCCGAGACGGATTGCAGGATCGCCTGCCACTGCCCGTATTCCACCGTGTCCTGGCTCGCGCGCCCGAGCAGGCCGTGCTTGACGTCGAGCAGGCGGGCGGTGTTGTCGGCGCGCTCCAGCGCGGTGCCGAGCTGCACGAACAGCCAGGGCTCGCCGCGCAGCATCGTGTCCTGCGCGGCGCCGTTGAACAGCAGCACGCGCTCGCGCACCCACTCGAGGAATCCGGGCAGGCGCTCGCCCTGGAACTCGGCCGTGCGGATCTGGTTCCAGCTGTCGTTCAGCGCGCCCCACATGTCCACGGTCAGCGCGGTGCGCACCGTGCGCGCGTTGTGCCGGGCGGCGGAGAAGCAGGGGATGATGCCCGAGAGGTTGTCGGGGTCGCGGACGAGGAAATCCACGACATTCTCCTGCGTCGTCTCGGCGTGCTTCGCGTCGAAGCCCGGTGCGCAGCCGCTCGCCACCAGCAGCGAGCGCCAGGCGTCCAGCTCCGCCCCGAGCTCGGAGGAGAGGCTCGCCAAGCGCAGGGTCACCGACAGCCCGCGCGCCACATTGGCCGCCCGCTCCGTGTAGCGGCCGAGCCAGAAGAGGCAGTCGGCGGTGCGGCTCAGCATGGCTGGGTGCTCGGGGACGGGTCGTTCTCCAGCACCCATGTGTCCTTGGTGCCGCCGCCCTGGGAGGAGTTCACGACGAGCGAGCCCTCGCGCAGCGCCACGCGCGTCAGCCCGCCGGGAACGATGCGCACCTCGTCCTTCGTGCTCAGTACGAAAGGGCGCAGGTCCACATGGCGCGGCGCGATGCCGCTGGCGCAGAGCGTGGGCACGGTCGAGAGGGCGAGCGTGGGCTGGGCGATGTAGTCGCCCGGGCGGGCGCGGATGCGCGCCGCGAACTCGGCGCGTTCGGCCGCCGTCGCGTGGGGCCCGATCATCATGCCATAGCCGCCCGAACCCTGCGCGAGCTTCACCACCAGCTCGTGAAGATGGTCGAGGACATAGGCACGGTCCTCCTCGCGCTCGCAGAGATAGGTCGGCACGTTGGCGAGCTTCGGCTCCTCGCCCAGGTAGAAGCGGATCATCTCGGGCACATAGGGATAGACGGCCTTGTCGTCGGCGATGCCGCAGCCTGGCGCGTTGCACAGCGCGACATTGCCGGCGCGATAGGCCGCCATGAGCCCGGGCACGCCCAGCAGCGAATCGGGACGGAAGGCGAGCGGGTCGAGAAAGTCGTCGTCGATGCGGCGGTAGATCACGTCCACGCGGCGCGGGCCGGCGGTGGTGCGCATGAACACCACCTCGTTCTCGACGAAGAGGTCGGCGCCCTCCACCACCTCGACGCCCATCTCGTCGGCCAGGAAGCAGTGCTCGTAATAGGCGCTGTTGAAGCTGCCGGGCGTGAGCACCACCACCGTCGGGTCCGGCCCCGCGCGCTCGGGCGCGGCGGCCTTGAGGGTGGCGAGGAGATCCTCGGGGTAGCGGTTCACCGGCAGCAGACGGTGCCGCGCCACCAGCTTCGGGAAGAGGCGAAGCATCGCCTCGCGGTTCTCCAGCATGTAGGAGACGCCCGAAGGGGTGCGCGCGTTGTCCTCCAGCACGTAGAACTCGTCGGGGCCGGTGCGCACGAGGTCGATGCCCGCGATGTGGGTGTAGACGCCCCCCGGCGGGGTGAAGTCCAGCATTTCCTGGCGGAAGAGATCGTTGCCGGTGACGAGGCGGGCGGGGATGCGCCCGGCCTTCAGAATCTCCTGCGGGCCGTAGCAGTCGGCGAGGAAGGCATTGAGCGCGCGCACCCGCTGCGCAAGCCCCGTGCTCAGCCGCTCCCACTCCGTTCGGCCGAGCACGCGCGGGATGATGTCGAAGGGGATCAGCCGCTCGGGGTCGCCGCCCTCGCCATAGACGGCGAAGGTGATGCCGATGCGGCGGAACAAGAGCTCCGCCTCGGCGCGCTTCGCCTCCAGCTCCTCGAGGGGCGTCCGGGCGAGCCAGGCCGCCACCTCCGCATAGGCGCCGCGCACCGGGCCCTCCGGCCCCTGTCGCATCTCGTCGAAGGCGCGCACCATTCCCTCAACCCTGTCCCTGCCCTCGAATTGACCAAGGCCCCGCGCGCGGCGCAAGCCAGCCCGGCGGAAAAAGCCGGGCACCGCTTGGCCTCTGCCCGGATGCGCGCCAGCCTGCGCCCGTGCGGAGGTCAGCGGCGGGAGGCGGCGCATGGGCATGACGGGGGCGGAGGCGGTGATCCGCGCCTTCACGGCGGCTGGCATGCCCGCGCTCTTCGGCGTGCCCGGGGGCGGGTCGAGCCTCGACCTGATCGCGGCGGCCAAACGCGCCGGGCTGCCCTTCCTGCTCGCGCGCACCGAGACAGGGGCGGGCATCATGGCCTCGGCGCTCGCGGAGCTGACGCGCAGGCCCGTGGGGCTGCTCACCACCCGCGGCCCCGGCGTCTCGGCGGCCGCGAACGGCGTGGCGAATGCCGCCCTGGAGCGGGCGCCGGTGGTGATGCTGGCCGACGGATTCGGCGCGAAGGAGGCGGGCTTCGCCACGCACCAGCGGTTCGACCAGGCGGCCATGCTCGCCCCCGTCACCCGCGCCCGGCTGATCGCGGGGCCGACGCCGCCCGCGCAGGCCGCGGTGGCGGCGCTGGCGGCAGCGCTCGGCGCGCCGCGTGGGCCGGCCTATCTCGAACTCTCGGGCGAGGCGGCGCGCGCGCCGTCCGAGGCCCCCGCCCCCTTCCAGCCGCCGCCCCTGCCCGCCATCGGCGCCGAGGTCATCGCGGCGGCGCGGGCGCTGATCGAGGGCGCCGCCCGGCCGGTGGTGATCGCGGGGCTCGAGGCCGCCGCCCCCGCGCGCGCCGCGGCGCTGCGCCGCCTGGTGGAGGCGCTGGGCTGCCCCGCCCTCGTCACCTACAAGGCCAAGGGCGTGATCCCGGACGCGCATCCGCTCTTCGGCGGCGTCTTCACCGGGGGCGTGGCCGAGGCGCCGCTGCTGCACGAGGCGGACCTGATCCTGCTGGCCGGCGCCGATCCGGTGGAGTTCATCCCGCAGCCCTGGCGCTACGCCGCCCCCGTGCTCGAACTGGCCGAGGCCGTGCCGGAGCGCCGCTACGCCCTGCCCGCGCTCGCGCTCACCGGCGCCTGGGAGGCGGCGGCGGCGGCGCTGGCCGAGGGCGCCCCGCCCCGCCCCTGGCCCGAGGGGCGGCTCGAGGCGCTGCGCGCGGCCTGGGCCGCGTCGCTGCGGACCTCCGCGCACGGCAACCGCGGCATGGCGCCCTCCGAGATCGTGGTCGAGGCGCAGGCGGCGCTTCGGGAACTCGGCGCCGATCCGCGCCTCGCGGTGGACGCGGGGGCGCACATGTTCGCCTGCACCAGCTTCTGGCGCTGCACCCGGCCGGGCGATCTGCTGATCTCCAACGGGCTCGCCACCATGGGCTACGCGCTGCCCGCGGCCATCGCCGCCGCCTGGCACGACCCCGCGCGCGGCGCGCTGGCGATGACGGGCGATGGCGGGCTGCTGATGTGCCTGGGCGAGCTCGCCACCGCCGCGGCGCTGGGGCTCGACCTCACGGTGATCGTGTTCAACGACGCCGCCCTCTCCCTCATCGAGATCAAGAAGGGCGCGCGCGAGCTGCCGCCGGGGGCGCTGGACTGGCCGGAGGCGGATTTCGCCGGGGTGATGCGCGCGCTGGGCGGCGCGGCCTGGCGGGTGCAGGACGCGGCAGGGCTGCGCGCCGCCCTCGCCGAGTCGCGCGCGCAGCCGGGCCCCAGGCTGATCGATGTGCGCACGGACCCCTCGGGCTATCCCGCGCAGATCGAGGCGCTGCGCGGCTGAGCGCCCGCGCCGGTCAGGTGGCGAGCGACCACCACATCCGCGCGACCGTGAGCGCGAGGAAGGCCGCGAACAGCCGCTTGAGCAGCAGCGGCGGGATGGAGTGGGCGAGGTTCACCCCCCAGGGTGTCGCGATCAGGCTGGCCGGCACGATCAGCGCCACGCCCAGCAGGTTCACGTAGCCGAGCGAGAGCGGCGGCAGCGCCGGGTCGCCCCAGCCGCCATAGACGAAGCCCAGCGTGGCGGGGATGGAGATGATCACCCCGAAGGCGCTCGCGGTGGCCACCGCCGAGCGGATGGGCGCGCCGAACATGGAGAGGATGGGCACCCCCACCGTGCCGCCGCCGATGCCCATCATGGCGCTGACGCCGCCGATGAAGCCGCCGATGCCATGGCGCGCCGCACCCTTGGGGAAGCTGTCGCGCAGCCGCCAGTCCACCCCGGTGAAGGCCATGTTCGCCGCCACCAGCATGGCGATGGCCGCGAACACCGCGGTGTGCACGCTGCCCTGCACATGGACCCCGAGCAGCGTGCCCGCGAGCACGCCGAACGTGATCGAGGGCGCGAGCGAGCGCAGCAGCGCCACGTCCATGGTGCCCTTGGCGAAGTGCTTGCGCGCCGAGACGATGGAGGTGGGGATGATGGTGGCAAGCGAGGTGCCCACCGCGAGCTTCATCTGCACGGCCTCGGGGATGCCGAAAAGGGGGAAGACGGTGAACAGCACGGGCACGATCACGATGCCCCCGCCCACGCCGAGCAGCCCCGCGAGCAGCCCGGAGAAGAGCCCCGTGGCCCCCATCGCGAGAGCAAGGGCCAACAGCCACAGCATATCTGCCATCGAAAACATCCCGGCGCAGCAACGACGAACGAGGCGGCCCTACACGCCCCGCCCCGCCCCGTCACCCGCAGGGGGCGCATCGCGGCCTTGCGCGGGGCGGCGGAACCGCCTGGAATCCGGGCGTTCCGCCCCCGCCCTGCCCGCCCCTTCGCCAAGCGGCCCGCGCGGCGCCCCCGCCCCGGGCCCGGTGGACCGCAACCCAACGCGGTGTATAGCGTCCCCCGCGCCGGCGATCGGGGGTTGGCATGGTTGAGGTGCTCAAGGGACGCGGGGTGCGAGAGAGGCTGCTGCGCCTGCTCGGCTGTGGCGACCTCTATGACCGGCTGCACGCCCAAGCCGCCGCGCTCGCCGCGTCGGCCCGCGCACCGCTCGGAGCCGTCGGGCAGGCGGTCATCATCGACTACCCGGTCACGCCGCGGGTGCGCCATGGCTGGGGCCGGCCGTCCGAGCCGATGCTGCGCGCGCGCATGAAGGCCGAATCGCCCCGCTACCGCGCCCAGCTCGAGGCCTTCCTGCCCTTCGCCGAGCCCATGGCGCGCATCACCGCCGGGCGCGAGGCGCCGGGCGAGCCCCACTGGGTGCAGGAGTGGTTCCCCGCGATGGACGCCATCGCGCTCTATGGCATGGTGGCCTCGCGCCGGCCGCGCCGCTATGTCGAGATCGGCTCGGGCAACTCCACCCTCTTCGCCAGCCGCGCCATCCGCGACCACGGGCTCTCCACCCGCATCACCTCCATCGACCCCGCCCCGCGCGCCGATGTGGACGAGCGCTGCGACGAGGTGATCCGCACCACGCTGGAGGAGGCGCCGGCCTCGGTCTTCGACGATGTGGGCGCGGGCGACCTCGTGTTCTTCGACGGCAGCCACCGCGCCTTCCAGAACAGCGACGTGACGGTGTTCTTCACCGAGATCCTGCCGCGGCTGCCCGCCGGCACGCTGGTCGGCGTGCACGACATCTTCCTGCCCGACGACTACCCCGAGGCCTGGCTCGGCCGCTGGTACAACGAGCAGTATCTCCTCGCCTGCTGGCTGCATGGCGGCGCGCGGCTGCGGATCGAGCTGCCGGTGCACTTCGCCTCGCACGAGCCCGCGCTGCGCGGCGTGCTCGCGCCCTTCTGGGCGCTGCCGGCGCTCGGCGAGGCCTCCATCCCCGGCGGGGCCTTCTGGTTCACCTTGACCTGAACGGGCGATGTCCGAAGCCCCCGCCATCCGCGTGGCGCATCTGAGCAAGGCCTACGCGCTCTACCCCACGCCGCAGCACCGGCTGCGCCAGCTGCTGCAGCCGCCGGCGGCGCGGCTCCTGCGCCGCCTCGGCCTGCCGGCGCAGGAACGGCGCTACTACAGCGAGCACTGGGCGCTGCGCGATCTCTCCTTCGAGGTGCCGCGCGGCGAGACGCTCGGCGTCATCGGCCGCAACGGCGCGGGGAAATCCACGCTGCTGCAGCTTCTGTGCGGCACCCTCACCCCCACGGCGGGCGAGGTGCGGGTCAGCGGCCGGGTGGCGGCGCTGCTCGAACTCGGCTCGGGCTTCAACCCCGAATACACGGGGCGCGAGAACGCGCTGATGAACGCCGCCGTGCTCGGCCTGCCACGCGCGGAGGCGGAACGCCGCCTGCCGGAGATCCTCGCCTTCGCCGACATCGGCGCCTTCGTGGACCAGCCGGTCAAGGCCTATTCCTCGGGCATGGCCATGCGGCTCGCCTTCGCCGTCATCGCCCATGTGGACGCGGATGTGCTGATCGTGGACGAGGCGCTGGCCGTGGGCGACGCCTATTTCCAGCAGAAATGCCTGCGCTGGCTGCGCGACTTCCAGGCGCGCGGCACGGTGCTGTTCTGCGGGCACGACATGGGCGCGGTGCTGGGGCTGTGCCAGCGCGCGCTGTGGCTTGAGCAGGGGCGGATGCGCCGCCTCGGCCCCGCCAAGGAGGTGGTGGAGGCCTATCTCGCCGCCACCGCGGCCGAGGCCATGGGCCTCGCCCCGCCCGATGCCCCCGCCCCCGCCGCCGCGCCCCCTGCCGAGGCCCCGGGCTGGCAGCCCGTCGCGGCGGGGCAGGAGTTCGGCTCGGGCGATGCGCGCATCACCCACTTGCGCCTCCGCGACGCCGCGGGATACAGCCCCGGCGTCTGGCGGGGCGGCGAGGAGGCGTTCCTCGAGATGCGGATCGCGCCGCGGCGGGAGGTGGCCTTCCCCATCGCCGGCCTCACCCTGAAGGACCGGCTGGGCCAGCCCGTCTTCGGCACCAACACCGGCACGCGGCTGCACGGCGAGCGGCTGGAGCCGGGGCGGGAGGCGCTGCTCTGCCTCGGCTTCCGCCTGCCCGAGCTCGCCTCCGGCCGCTATGTGGCGAGCGTGGCCTTCGCCTCGGGCAGCCCGGCGCAGCACGTCCAGCACCACTGGGCGGACGACGTGCTGGAGGTGACGGTGGCCAACCCCCACCACAACGGGGCGCTGGTGGCCGCGCCGGCGCGCGCGGCCTCGCTCCGCCCGGCCGCGGGATAGGTTTCACGGCGGCTCCGCCGCCTGCGAGGAGTGAGAGGTGGGCGAGATCTTCACGCGCGCGCAACCCCCGGCGCCGCTCGGCTTCACGGGGGAGCGCCTCACCGGCGCGGCCCATGGGCAGATCGAGATCGAGCATCTGCACCGCTATTTCCTGGCGCGCGAGATGGCGCGCGGGCTGCGCGTGCTCGACATCGCCTGCGGCGAGGGCTACGGCGCGGAGCTGATGGCCCAGGTGGCCGAGAGCGTCGTCGGCGTCGATGTCTCCGAGGAAGCGGTGCGCTTCGCCGCCGAGGCCTACCGCCGCCCCAACCTCTCCTTCCGCCAGGGCGACGGGCGCGCCATCCCGCTGCCCGACGCCTCGGTGGACCTCGTGGCCTCCTTCGAGACGCTCGAGCATTTCTACGAGCACGAGGCCTTCCTCGCCGAAATCCGCCGCGTGCTGCGCCCCGGGGGCGTGCTGCTGCTCTCCACCCCGGACCGGGACGTGTATTCGCCCGATGGCCGCCCGGCCAACGCCTTCCATGTGCGCGAGCTCGACCAGCCCGAGTTCGCGGCGCTGCTCTCGGGCCGCTTCCGCCACGTCACGCTCTATGGGCAGCGGCCCATGGTGGGCTCGGTGCTGCTGCCCCTCGCGGGGGCGCCCGCCATGGGGACGGCGCTGAGCTTCGACCGGCGCGGCGAGGCGCATTTCGAGGCGCAGCAGGGCTTCGCCCGCCCGCTCTACCTGCTGGCCGCCTGCTCGGACGCGCCGCTGCGCCTGCCCTCGGCCAGCCTCTATGTGGAGGCGAGCCAGCTCGACGCCTGGCGCTCGGCCGAAGCGCGGGCCGAGCGCGCCGCGCTCTCCGCCCGCATCGCGGCCCTGGAGGCGGAGGTGGCGCGGCTAGACGGCTTCCTCGCCTCGATGCGCGCGAGCACGAGCTGGCGCATCACCCGCCCGCTCCGCGCGCTGGTGACGCGGCTGCGCGGCGGGCGGGAGGTGGAGCTCACACCGCCGCCCCGGGCCGTGGCGCGCGACGGCGCGGCGGCCCCGCCCCCCCGGCACGACGCCGCGCGCCAGCGCCAGCGCCTCGGCCTCGACCTGCCCATGCCCGCGCTCTCGGTCGCGGTGGGGGTGGTCACCTACAACAACCCCGCCGAGGAGGTGGCCCGCTGCCTCGAGAGCGCGCGCCTCGCCCTCGCCCCGCTCGGCGGCGGGGCGGTGCTGCAGCTCGACAATGGCGAGCCGGTGGACAGCCCCCCCTGGGTGCGCCGCCTGCCCCCGCGCGGCAACATCGGCTTCGGCGCGGGCCACAACGCGATGATGCGGGAGGCCTTCGCCGCGGGCGCCGATCTCTACATCGCCGCCAACCCCGACGGCTTCTTCCACCCCGGCTGCATCGAGGCGCTGGCGCGCATGGTCGAGGCGGCCGGGCGCGAGGCGCTGGTCGAGGCCCGGCAATTCCCCGCCGAGCATCCCAAGCCCTATGACCCCGAGGGGTTCGACACGCCCTGGGCCTCGGGCGCCTGCCTCGCCATCCCGCGCGCGGTGTGGGAGCGGATCGGCGGCTTCGACGAGGGCTTCTTCATGTATTGCGAGGATGTGGACCTCTCCTGGCGCGCCCGCGCCCAGGGGGTGGCGGTGCGGCTCAACCCCACCGCTCTCTACGTGCACGCCGTGACCAACCGCACCACCTCCGACGCCACCTGGCGCATGATGCTCGCCTCCGGCCACCGGCTCGCCGCCAAATGGGGCTCGGCCGAGTTCCGCGACTGGACGGCGGGGCGTCTGCGCGAGGCGGGGCTGCCCCTGCCCGATCTGGCCGATGTGACCCCCGTGCCCGAGGCTTGGCGCGGGGTGGCCGAGTTCGGCCATGGCTTCTCCTTCGCGGAGCCGCGCTGGTGAGCGCGCCGCACGCCGAGGCGGGGCTTGATGTCGTCGTCCGCTTCCACGACCTGCGCCGGCTGCGCGAGCTGGAGCAGGCCGTGCTCTCGCTGGTGGCGCAGGAGTATAGGCCGCTGCGCGTGCTGCTGGTGCTGCAGCGCTTCAGCGACGAGCAGGCCGAGGCGGTGCGCGCCGCCCTCGCCCCGCTCTTCGCCCTGCCAGGCGCGCCGGCGCTCGAGATCCTGCGCTATGCGACGCCGGAGCCCGCGGATGCGCGCTCCGCCCTGGTCAGCATGGGCTTCGCCGCCGCCACGGGGCGCTACCTCGCGCTGCTCGACTATGACGACGTGCTCTATCCCGAGGCCTACCGGCTGCTGGTGGGCCGGCTGAAGGCCACGGGGGCGGCCATCGCCTTCGCCGGCATCCTGGTGCGGCGGGTGGAGGTGCATCCGCACTTCCTGCACGTCCAGGCCGCGCCTCAGCCTTTCCACGGCAAGGGGCTCGGCGATCTGTTCCGCGGCAATTTCTGCCCCATCCACTCCTTCGTGATGGACCGCGGCCGCGTCTCCCCGCGCGAGCTGTATTTCGAGGAGAACCTCACGCTCGAGGAGGACTACGAGTTCCTGCTGCGCGTCTGCGCCCGGCACCGCGCCGATTTCGGGCTGCTCGGCACGATGATCGGCGAGTATTTCTTCAAGACGGACGAGAGCAACACGCTGGCCGGGCGCAGCGCGCCGCCGCCGGCGCTGGCCGCGCGCGCGGCCGCGGCGCGGGCCTTCATCGAGGGGCGCAAGCAGCTCCTGCCCCTCTCGGCCGAGGTGCAGGCCGATCTCGGCCTGACCCCGCCCGAGCCCGGGCTGACCATCGCGCAGTATCTGGCGGGGCGCGGAGCGTGAGCGGGCAGCGCGTCAACAACCTCGATGTCCTGCGGCTGATCGCGGCGGGGATGGTGGTGCTCGGCCATTCCTACATCCTGGTGGGCGAGGTGCCGCACGCGCTGCTCGGGCACAGCGTCTCGACGCTCGCCGTCCTCGTCTTCTTCGCCCTCAGCGGCTATCTGATCGCGCGGAGCTGGATGAACGACCCCCACCCGCTGCGCTTCGCCCTGCGCCGGGCGCGGCGCATCTGGCCGGCGCTGATCCTGGTGGTGCTGGCCACGGTGCTGGTGATCGGGCCGCTGCTCACCCCCCTCTCCTTCTGGCAGTACATCACCCACGCGCAGACCTTCCGCTACCTCGGCAACATCGTCTTCTACGCCGCCTACGCGCTGCCGCTCGTCTTCGCGAACCACCCGCTGCCGCATGCGGTGAACGGCAGCCTGTGGACGCTGCCGGTGGAGGTGGCGATGTATGCGCTGGCGCCGCTGCTGGTCTGGCTGGGCCTGCGGCGGCCGCTGCTGCTGCTCTACGCGGGGCTGGCGGTCGGGCTCTACCTCACCGCCATGCTGCTCCGCCCGCGGGAGTTCGTGGTGCTGGGCACGCCCTTCTGGGCGGCGGCCACGCTCGCGGTCTTCTTCGTGGTGGGCACCGCCATCGCCGTGCTGCGGATGGAGCGCCGGCTGGACTGGCGCGCGGGCGCGGCGATGCTGCTCGGCCTCGAGTATCTGCCGCTGCCCTTCTGGGCGCAGCAGGGGCTGCTCACCCTCGTCCTGCCCTATGCGGTGCTCGCCATCGGGCTGTGCGCCTGGCGGATCCCGGTGGCGATCAGCCGGATGGGCGATCCGTCCTACGGGATCTACCTGTGGTCCTTCCCGGTGCAGCAGATCGTGATCCAGCTCATCGGAACCCAGGGCGGCGGGGCGGTGAACTTCGCGCTCGCCATGCCGATTTCGCTCGCGCTCGGGCTGCTCTCCTGGCACCTGCTGGAGAAGCGGGTGCTGGGGCGCGGCGGCGCTCAGCGGGCGGCGCGGGGCACGCGCCAGCCCAGCAGCTCGCCCGCCGCATGGTCCGCCCCCGCGCCCCCCGGCGCCCAGGAAGGCGGGTCGGAGACGGGGGCGAGGTAGAAGCCCACCCCCTCGCGCGCCAGGCGCGCGAAGGCCGCGGCGCGATCGGGCTCGGCGTGGATCTCCGCGGCGAGGCGCAGGCGCGCCTGCCCGACCTCTCCCACCGCCCCGCCGCGGCGGCGCATCAGCCCGGGGCGCGAGAGCCAGGCGGGCAGGCCGCTCGCGCCGAGCAGCATGGTCGCGTCGTCGAACCACACCTCGTCGGGCTTCTGCGCGGCGAGGAGGAAGCTCTCGCCCCGGCTGCCCGCGGCGCGCATCCACAGCGCCGCCTCGCGCAGCCCGGGCCGCGGCGTCACCTCGGCCAGGGCCGCCATCCCCGCCATGCGCGGCAGTTTCGCCCCGGGCATCCACAGCGCCGCCGAGACAAGCCCCGCGAGGCCGAGCGCCCCCAGGGGCAGCGCCCGCCCCAGCCCGGGCGCGAGGCGCAGCGCGAAGGCCGCCGTCCAGATCACCAGAAGCGCATAGACCAGCACGAAGGCGCGCTGGCGGAAGTCGGTGAAGTCGCCATGGAAGGGGGTGGGCGCCAGCAGCATCAGCGCCATCGCCCAGCCCATCAGCAGGAAGGGAAGCCCGTCCGGCGCCTGCCAGCGCCGCCGCCAGGCCGCGAGCCCGGCCCCCGCCAGGAAGGCGAACAGCCACGCCCCGCCCATCGCCGCCAAGGCCAGCGCCAGCCCCGCCGGCAGCGCGCCGAGCGGCCCGAAGCGCGCCGTCAGCCGCAGATAGAGCCCGTCATAGCCGGTCGGCGGATAGCCGAGGTGCAGATGGTGCAGGTAGCGGGTGAGGAAGCCCGTCAGCCCCACCGCCTCCACCTCCGCCCGCGCGATCCACAGCAGCGCGAAGGGTGCGGCGAGCAGGCCGAGCGCGAGCAGCGCGAGGCGCCAGCGCCGCGCCGGCCAGGGCAGCGCCAGCCACACCGCCACGGCCCAGGGCAGCAGCAGCCAGACGAAGATGTGCGCCCGCAGCAGGAACACCCCCGCCAGCATCAGGCCCGAGAGCGCCAGCAGCCCCGCCCGCCGCTCCGCCAGCCACAGCCGCAGCAGGGCGATGGCGGCCAGCGCCACCGGCAGCCCGTAGAGCGAGCCCGGCGAGGTCTCCATCATCCAGTGGAAGGAGAGGAAGCCATGGCGCAGCCCATAGGCCGCCGCATCGGGCAGCAGCGCGAGCAGCGCCACCGCCAGCGCCCCCCCGGCCGGGCCGGCCAGCGCGCGCCCGAGCGCCAGCACGCCCATGCCCGTCAGCCAGATGCCGAAGGGCATCCAGAAGCCGGCCAGGGAATCGAGCGGCGCCATCCCCGTCGCGCGCACCGCGAGACCCGCCACCGCATGGCTCACCGCGTGATAGAGCGGCGTGGGAACGCCCGCGAGCGCGCTGTTGCGCGCGCCGATGGCGCGCGGATCGCCGAACTCGGCGATGATGCCGGCATGGATGAAGCCGTCCATCCAGAGCCGGTAGGGCCCGCCGGCGGGGAAGGAGGCGGCGCGCCCCGCCGTCTCCAGCGCCCAGATCAGGGCGAAGCCCGCCACCAGCAGCAGGCCGAGGATGAGCAGGCCCCCGCCGCGCTCCTCGCGCGCCGGCGCCGCGCATCCGAGGGCGCCCAGGCCGAGCGCCGCTCCCAGCGCCGCGATGGGCCAGCCCAGCGCCATCACGGGCAGGGCGAGGGCATGCGCCGCCACGCAGAAGCCCAGCAGCAGCTCGATCTCCACCGGCAGCGCCACGCCGCAGGCGCGGGCCAGAAGCCGCCCCCAGCCGATGGAGGCCAGCACGATCAGGAAGGACAGCAGCGCGAGCCCCGCCGCATGCCCCGCCGGGGCGCAGGCCGCGACGACGAGGGCGGCAAGCGCGGCCAGGCCGCCGGGCAGCGCCCAGCGCCGGGCGGACAGGAAGGAGGGCATCGGCCCTCCTTGCCCCAGCCTGCCGCGGCGGGTCAACGCCGCGCCCCGGGCTTGGGGCGGGCGGGCGCGGGCGCTATGGGCCGCGCATGATCACGCTCTACGGCATCCCCCACTGCGACACGGTGAAGAAGGCCCGCGCCTGGCTCGCGGCGCGGGGCGTGGCGCACGCCTTCCACGACCTCAGGCGCGACGGGCTGGACGAAGCGAGGCTGCGCGGCTGGGCGCGGGAGCTGGGCTGGGAGGCGCTGCTCAACCGCGCCGGCACCACCTTCCGCAAACTGCCCGAGGCCGAGCGCGCGGGGCTCGACGAGGCGCGGGCGCTCGCGCTCATGCTGGCCCAGCCCGCGCTGATCAAGCGGCCCGTGCTCGATCTCGGGGCGCGCCGCGTGCTGGGCTTCCGGCCCGATCTCTACGCGGCGTTGTTCCCTGCAGGATGAGGGCTCTCGTTCTCACGCCTGAACGCATCTCTAGGCCGGGTGGACAAACCGACTTCTGGGGGATTCCCGGCCGAGCTCGGGCGTGGTTCCACGCCGATCCCCGGCATGGAGATCGGCGTGGCGTCCGGAACTGCTGACGGACAAGGAGCGGTCCTCCTTTCGAGCCCTTTGTGGTGTCGGCCAGCCCGCTCGGCCGCATGCCCGCCCGCGCCACAGCTGGGGCCTCGACGCCATCTTCTGGATCGCGTGCACCGGGCGCCGTGGCGTGACCTGCCGGTCGAACCCGGCAACGGGAACGCGGTGTTCCGTCAGTTCCGGCGCTGGACCGGTCATACCAACTCCCATGGGGCGTGACTCTCGGCGGGCTTCCCCGACGCGGTGGTGATGTGATTCCCACTGGTGAGCATCGGAGGCTCACCATGGCGCGCGCCCTTGCCCTGCGTTTGCACGTGGACACCTCAGGAAACCCCTGGCGATGCTGCGCACGCTGTGATTCCCCTCCTTTCGGCCGAGACGGAGCACGACACGGATGTCATCGGGCCAAGGCGGTTCCTGGGATGTGCAGGATCGGCTGCGTGAGCTGTCGGCGCAGGGCGACCCGCTGGAGAAGCTTGCCGCGACCGTCGATGTCGATCTGTTCCGCGCTGACCTGGCCGCGGCGCTCGGCCCGCGCGACCGCAGCCGCGGCGATTTGGCCCGCCAGGCCGGCCCGTGCGCGCCAGAAGGACACCACCGCACGCTGGACGGTGACGTTCGGCAAGGCCCGCCCCGGCCCTGACGGCAAGCCGCAGATCGACATCGCGGTCCCGCACGTCGGCCACACGTCGCACATTGTCAGCTGCATCCATCGCCGCAAGCCGCCGGCCCGGCCCATGCCGCGCCACCATGCGCGGGCGAACGCGGCCAAGTCCGCGGTGCCCGCCCATGTCGAACATCCCTTCGCCTACCAGAAGGGCGCCATGGGCCTCGTGGTCCGCACCATCGGGCCGGCCCGAGCCAGCGCCACCATCACGCTCGACACCATGGCCTGCAGCATGAAAGCGATGGTGCTGGCTCGACAGGCGAGGTGCGCCCGCCTGGGCCGCCGGCCGCACGCAAAAGGCCCCGCGAGCCATCCGCCACCCTCCCGGCCGCCCCCATGCCGCTCCCTCGCGGCACCTCCACGCCGCTCAGCAGCCTCACGCGGCGCCATCCGGACGGTTATCGGAGGTATCCATCCTGTCGCCCGCGCCACGGAACGCCCGGCCGCTCTGTCCCTCGCGTCGTCATTCCATCACCCCTGACCCGCGAAGCATCCGCTCGCAGGGCGTCTCGATCAACCGCGAGAGGGGGAGGTGGTCATGGGGGGGTCACTCTTTGTCACAGGAGAATGAGGTGCGTCACGCGCTGCGCGCGCAGGTGCGTGTTATTCTGCTCTCCATGACTCTGCGCCCTCACATCGCCGCGATCCGTTTCGGCCTCGGCCTGAGGCTCGGCGAGGTGCCGCCGCGCGACCCGGAGGGCTGGCTGCTCGAGCAGATCGCCCGTCCCCTCGCGCCGCCGCCGGGACCGAGCAGCGCGGAGGCGCTGCGCATCGTCGATGAGCCGGCCCGCACCCGCCAGCTCCGTCTTGCCCTTCAGGCACCCGCCGCCTCCGAGGCGCGGCGCGTCACGCAGGAGGTGGCGCGCAGCCGTCTGGAGGCGGAGGGCATGCAGCTTCCCCCGCGCGCCCCCGCGGGCGATGCGGCCACTGCCGAGCCGCTGGCCGTCCTGCTGCGCGGCGATGCCTTGGGGTGGGCGCAGCATCGCCTCACCTCCGAGAGTCCCTTCCTCGACCGTCTGGCGGATTTCTGGGCTAACCACTTCACCGTCAGCCGCCGCAAGGTGACGGTCGGCGGGCTGAGCGGTCCCTTTGAACGGGAGGCGATCCGCCCCTTCCTGACCGGTCGCTTCGCCGACATGCTCGTGGCGGCCATCCGCCACCCTGCCATGCTGCTCTATCTGGACAATGTCGACTCCATCGGTCCGAACAGTCCCGAGGGACGACGCAGCGGGCGGGGCCTGAACGAGAACTTGGCGCGCGAAGTGCTCGAACTGCACACGCTCTCCCGCACAGGCGGCTACAGCCAGGAGGACGTGCAGGAGCTGGCAAAGATCCTCACCGGCTGGTCGGTGCGGCGCCGAGGGGAACCCCACGGATTCCTCTGGCGCGAGGAGACCCACGAACCGGGAACCAAGACGCTCCTTGGGCGGCGCTTCGAGGAAGGCCCGGAAAGCCAGGAGGCGGCGCTGCGCATGCTCGCGGCGCATCCCGCCACTTACAGGCACCTGGCGCTGAAGCTCGCGCGGCACTTCGTCGCCGATGACCCGCCGCCCGGCGCCGTTGCCGAGTTGGAGGAAACCCTGCGCCGCACGGAGGGCGACCTCGGCGCTGTGCACCGCCGCCTTGTCACGCTGCGGGAGGCCTGGGAAAGGCCTGCCGCCAAGTTCCGCACGCCGCGCGACCTCGTTCTGGCGGCGGGGCGTGCGCTCGGCCTGACTCAGGGCCAGCCCGTTCTGAGCGGCATGGGTGAGTTGGGCCAGCCGCTCTGGCAGGCACGCCAACCGGATGGCTGGCCCGACCGGATGGAAGACTGGTCGGGGCCGGAAGCGCTGATGCGCCGAGCGGATTGGGCTTACACCTTCGCCGGCCGGCTCGGACGGGTGGATCTCCTGGCCGTGAGCGAGGCCGCGCTCGGTCCGCTCGGCCGGGCGGAAACGCGCGACGCCATGCGGCGCGCCGGCTCGGTGCGCGATGCGCTCACGCTCTTGCTGTGCAGCCCGGAGTTCCAGTTCCGATGACCGCCCCCTCCGCCCACGCAAGCTTCCGCCTCACCCGCCGCAGCCTGCTGCTGGGGCTTGGCGCCACAGCGATCCTCGGGCGGTCGCGCGTGGCTTTTGCACAGGCGCCAGGGGAACGGCGTCTGGTCGTGGTGCTGCTGCGCGGCGGGCTCGATGGGCTGCATGTGCTTGCCCCCTATGGCGATCCGCACCACGCCACATTGCGTCGCGCCATCGCTCTGCCGGAGCCCGGGCGGGAAGGCGGCTTGCTCGACCTCGGCGGCCGTTTCGGTCTGCATCCCGCCCTTGCGAACCTGCACGCCATGTTCCGGGCCGGCGAGGCGGTGCTGCTGCATGCCGTTGCCGCACCGCATCGCAGCCGTTCGCATTTCGAGGCCCAGGACCTGCTGGAGGGCGGGGGCGAGCGCCTGATCTCCTCCGGCTGGCTCAACCGGGCCTTGCAGGCCATGCCGATGGAGGGAGCGGTTCGCCCGGGGCTTGCGGTCGGCACAGCGGTGCCGCTTCTGCTTCGCGGGGCGGCCCCGGTGGGTGCGTATTGGCCCGCCGGCATGGACCGCCCCTCCCCCGATCTCATGCACAGGCTGGCGGCGCTGCACGACGCGGAGCCGCTCCTCGGACCTTCCTTCCGGGAGGGGATGCGGGCCCGCGGCTTCACCGACCAGACCCTCGGCCAGGAGAGGGAGCCAGAGCGGGAGAGCTTTCCCCGCCTCGCCGCGGCGGCCGGTCGGCTGCTCGCCGAGGCGCAGGGGCCGCGGATCGCTGCCCTCGACCTGGGCGGGTGGGACACCCATGCGCTGCAGGCGCCGCGCATCCTGACGCCCCTTCGTGCGCTGGACGCAGGGCTTGCCGCCTTGCGGACCGCGCTGGGCGCGCATTGGGCGCAAAGCGTCGTGCTGGTGGTGACCGAGTTCGGCCGCACTGTGCGCGTCAATGGCAATGCCGGAACCGATCATGGGACGGCCGGGGTGGCCTTCCTGGCGGGCGGCGCGGTCGCGGGCGGCCGGGTGGTGACGGATTGGCCGGGCCTTGCGCCCGGGGCGCTGTTCGAGGGTCGCGACCTGCAGCCGACCACGGACATCCGCGCGGTGGCCAAAGCACTGCTGGCGCAGCACCTGGGCCTGCGGCCGCACGCGGTGGCGCAGGCCTTCCCCGGCAGCGACAGCGTGGCGCCCATGGGCGGGTTGCTGCGCGGCTGAGGCCGAACCCCGAGAGGCGAAGGGCGGGCCGCAGGAAACCGTGACGCGAGGCGGCACGGAGCTCGCGCGGAAGGCACAGTCCGCGTCGCGAGCCGACTCCCGCGGCTGCATCGTCTCCGCCGTGGCGAGTGCTTGCTGGGCGGCTCGCCCCCGCACAGGAGCGGCGCCGGGCTCTGTGCGCCGCTGCCGCGGTTCCTAGCCAGCGCCGCGCGGAGCCTGCCCGTCGCGGAGCCGATGGCCCACTCCCGTCGCGGGCGGCCCTGCGGCCGCTCCCCGCCGGAGCTCAGCCGGCCGCGCTGGCCCGTCCTTTCCCGTCTTCCCCGGCCCCCGCCGCAGCCCGCCCAGCCCGCTTTCGTGCGCCTCCTTCGGCCTTGAGCCCGGGCCCGCTTGCGAACCGGCGCGCCGGACATCCATCGGATGCGGCGGCCCGCCCGGAGGCGCGAGGGAGGTGGTGAGAAGAAGGGAGCGCACATGGGTCTCCATGAAGCGCCGCTCGGCCTCGTTGAGGTCAGCGAGGCGCTCGGTCGCCTCGGCGAAATCCGGCTGTTCGCGTGCCCGTATCGGCCCGCCGGTGTCGGCGACGTTGTCGCGCGGCGTTTCAGCGGGCCGCGGGATGGAGGTGAAGGCCGCCACCGCGTCCAGGAAGCTCTCGAGCTCCTCCAACCGGCCGATCACGTAGTTCTCTGCCTCCAGCGCCCGCTCGATTCCCGCGGCATCGGCGGTTCCGAAGAGCTGGAAGAGTTGCCAGTTCGCCCAGGGGCTTCGTTCATCGCGCGAGACGTCGCGCACCACCTGGGCAAGGGTGCGCGTCGCAACGGCCGCATGGAGGGGATGACGCGGCCGCTTGCGCACGTAGTCGTAGAAGGACACGACGCGCGCCACTGGGTCGCGCATCACGCCGTAGAGAATCATCCGCCGCGCGGCGCCGCGAGCGGAGCGGACCAGCGGGTGAACCCGCCCCACATGCCCCCCGATCATCAGGTAGCGCTGAAAGAAAGCAGGGTCTTCCCAGGCCGGCGTCTGGCCCGATCTTGCTCCATGCACGGCCTGGTCATAGGCGAAATAGTAGTCGCCCATCATCCGCTGGAAGACAGCCCGACAAGTGGTCCCGGCGGTCTTGGGCACATGCAGGAAGACATGGAGCGGGAGCGCCCGCAGGGGAAGGCCCGTCGGCATACCCGGAGCCACCATCGCCTCACCCATGTCGAACTCCCCGGCGCACGCCGCTTCCGCTGGCTGAAACATAACGGCCTCGCGGTGTTTGCGCGAGTCCCTCCCGGAGGCGAGGGCAAGCACGGACACCCCGACGGATGGCCGCGCAGGCGCCCCTTCAGATGAAGCGCAGGCGTGGGGCGGTCGTGATCAGCACATCTGGAACGCGCTCCGTGATGAAGGCGCTTTCGGCGCGGTTCATCTCGGCGATGCGCTCGATGGCCTTGGCGAAATCGGGCTGCGCGGCGGCAGGCTCCGCTCCCACCCCCGCCGAGCCATCGGCGGTGTTCTCGCGCGGGATGGTCCGCATCCGTGGAACTCCCATCACGGCGGCCACCGCGTCGAGGAAGGCCTCGAAGCGGTCTTGACGGCCGATCACGTAATTCTCGCTCGCCAGCGCCTTCTCCACCGCCTGCGGCGTCGGGGAGCCGAAGATCTGCGTGAGCTGCGCGTTGGCCCAGTGCTGCTCGCGCAGCTCCGGAAGGTCCAGCGCTTCGAAAAGGGTGCGATGACGGAGCTGTTGGTGCAGAGGGTGCGACGGCCGCTTGCGCACGAAGTCGTAGAAGGAAACGACTCGCGACACAGGTTCGCGCAGGCAGGTGACAAAGATCAGCCTGCGGCCGGTACGCCGCGCCCAGGACAGGATCTGGAAGCGGTAACCGATATGGCCGCCCACCATGAGGTAGCGATCGAAGAAGCCAGGCTCCTCCCAGACGGCCGGATCGTGAGGGCCGACCTGATGCAGCGCGGGGTCGAAGGCGAAGTAGAAATCGCCGAGCATCCAGAGGAACATTTGCCGCGCGCTGGTGCCCGCGGTCTTGGGCACATGCAGGAAGACGAAGAGCGGAAGGGCCCGCAGGGGCAGGCCGGTCGGCATGGTGCCGACAGGGTTCGCAACGAACTCCGGAAGCTGCTGGCTCAATTCATCACTGCCTTCACGCGAATTCATCGAACTCTCCAAAGCGGACGGCACAGGCCAAGCGGGGTCGGAGGGGAGGGAAGATGGCTGTCTTGCGCCGCCGTCGAAGGTGGCGCGCCTCATCAGGCGCGGTCGGCATCCCCACCTGACACCGCAAGCCCGGACGGGAAGGGCCAGGAAAAGTGATCCGGCGCAACACCCAAAGGCCGCGGCTTGGCTTGCGAATGTCCTCGCGCAGACGCTTGCGACTCCAGTTCATCCTCCCCAAGGAAGCGACACGTCAACTGTCCTTTATTTTTGTATCAATTTCCGACCCTTGCGCTTTGCGAATGCGACGCGCATCGGAGAGCGCGACACGCCAGAGACGTCATCGCGCCTCCTATGCCAAAGGTCGCGCGCCTCTACAACAATTGGAGCGCCCGGCATAGGACCTCAGAGAGCAACAGGGTTGTATGCCGAGCGACATAGCCGCAAGAGCGGCCAGCCGGGGTGTCGTCCAGCGCTCGAGGAGCCAGGAGCCTCGGTCAAACGCCAAGCCCGGCCCGCATCCTTTCCCGGTCGTTCAACCCTCGCGTCGGCCGCAGCAGGATACTGTCCATATAATCATCATACCAGCCTGGCTGAAGATCGGCGTCCATGAAGCGGGACACAGCCTCCTCGTACCGATCCTTCAGCACGGTGTTGCCGGGGTCGAGGTTGCGGATCACCACAAGCCCGGTCGGGATGGCGTCAAAGAAGCGGATGTCGAGATCGGGGCGATAGGCGCGGAGCACCTGCACCGTCTTCCAGACATCGCCCGCCCAGGCACCGCGCGCAGGCACCGCGCGGCGCGTCGTCGTATCCACTGGCCGGCGCCGGTCCTTGCCCTGGCGGAAGGTGCTCTGCGGGTTCACCGGGATGCAGTCGTGCAGCACCACCACCGTGCCCGGATGCGCGTTGGCCTCGGTATTGTAGAAATCGCGCAGCAGGAACTCGAAATGGTGCATGCCGTCGAGGAAGGCGAAATCGAGCCGCCCGGGCGCCGGCAGCAGGTTCGAGAGCTTATAGTTCTCGAAGAACTCGTCGGACGTGGTCTGGAACAGCAGGCAGCCGGGCTTGGACCCGATGATGTCCGCCGCGTTCGCGATCTTGAACAGCGGATCCACGGCGACGCTGAACACAGTGATCTCGGACAGGGAGCCGCCGTTAGCGGTACCGATCTCGAAATAGGCCTTCGCGCCAAGCGCCTCGACAGCCCGGCTGAGGAAGCTGCGGTAGCGGATGCCGTCCTTGTGGGGGCTCGGCGCTCGGTCGTATCGCGCGGGTCGATATTGGTCATCTTCGCCGAGTCCATGTCGCGCTCCGCGTCCGCTGACAACACCTGCATGGGAGAAGCCATGCCTGATCTCAAGGCCGGTGACGCGCGGGAGGGCAGAAGCCGCGGCTACGGCCCTGTCGATCCGCCACGTCGCAGCTCACGCGGCCCCCTTGTCGCGTCGGACGGAGGCGTTCGCCCGCAGTGCAAGACGTGCGGCCCGCGCCGCCGTCCGTTCGGCACGGGCGGCTGCGCGCTCGGCGGCAAGACGCTCGGCTGCCTCCTTCTTCGCCGCGGCGAGCAGGGCCGGGTCGAGGATTGGCACCTTCGGCGGCCGCAGCGCCTGGCGCACGAGAAAGGCGATCGTCTCCGCCAGCAGCCGCTTCTGGTCTCGTCCCCGATTGATCTTGGGCGAGCGATGGCGGGCCTTGACGAAGCTCGCCAGATCCTCGGCGGTCGCCATGGCATCGTCGAGCAGGTCGGTTTCGGGCACCCGGTCCACGAAGCCGCGCTCCCGCAGCCAGGCGAAGAACTTCGGCGGATCCACAAGGCTGAGGCTGCGCGTCAGGTGCTCACGCGGATCGCCGAGGAAGACGAGGTCGTCGTACACGTGCAATCCGCTGCACTTGCCGGCCAGCGTATGCTGGCCAAGCGGAGAACCCGGCCGCCGATTCAGCACAGCGATTTGCGCCTTCACCGGCGGCATGATGTCGAACAGATGCATCGCACTGCCTTCGGAGAAGATAATGTGGTCGGCGTGCATGTAGGCGTTGACCTGATCGTGCAGGGGGTACTGCTCCGGCTTGAAGGAGAGATACCCTAGGTGCTCGAGCTGCTGGGCCATCCAGCTTTCGCCGAAGCAACGGCCACTGCTCTGGTCGAGATGCCCCCGCAGCACAGCGAGCTTTTTCGGAAAGCGCGCGGGCTCCGCAGCGATGTGCCCGAGCCGGCGCTGCAGGAAGGCCGTGTATTCGGGCGCGGAGGGAACCCGCAACTGCTTGCCCGCCTCTGCGACCACCAGCCTCTCGATACGGGCCGGGCCCTCGAGCACGCGCCAGTCCGTGATGCCGAGGAGGTTCATCACCCCGGCCAGGAAGCGCGGCGTCTCGACGCCCTCGGTGGCGGTGAAGACCACGGGTAGGCCTTGGTATTCGGGGAGCTCCGTGACCCAGAGCCGGTGAACGAACTCGGCCAGGACATGGCCGAAGGACTCCCAGATAGGCCCGGCGTAGATGTAGGTTCCGGCAATGAGAGGGGCGTCAGCCGGCACCGGCTCGGGGGGCACATGCCCATTGTTGACCCGTCCGCCGCTGCAATTCCACACCCAAGGAGGGCTGTCCGGCGGAAAGGCAAGGGCTGAGCGAAGGGGCAGCTTGCGCCGACCGATGACACCCGCCGCATTGCGGGTGATCCCGATGCCCTCGAAGGTCATCACGCGGCCGGCGAAGGGCTCGACAAGGCTGCTCAACGTAGGTGCTCCTGTGCGAAACGGGCGCGGGAAGCGCGATTGGGGGGGGGTCCTCGCTCACGCGGCGGAGGGGAGCCCTGGCACCGGCCGGGGCCGCGCGGTGATGAGCAGCCGCGGAATACGCCGGCCGAGGAACTCCACCTCGGCGCGGTTCAGTTCGGCAAGCCGGGCCTTGGCCTCCTCGAAGCCCGGCTGCTCGCGCGCAGGGGTCGCCTGCGGGCCGTCCAGCTTCTCGGCGGTGTTGGCGCGCGGCACGCGGCGCGGGCGCGGCAGGCCGCTGACGGCGGCCACCGCGTCGAAGAAGGCCTCCAACGCATCCTGGCGGCCGAGCACGAAGTTCTCCTGCGCGAGGACCTCCTCGATCCGATCCGGATCCGCCGTCCCGAACAGCTGCAGAAGCTGCGCGTTGACGGCGTAGCTGCGTAGGAAACTTCCGCCCTGCTGCACCGCCTCGAGCAGGCTGCGCTGGGCGAGTTCGGCGTGCAGCGGGTGGGTCGGCTGGCGCCGCACGAAATCGTAGAGGGAGACGACGCGCGCCACGGGATCGCGCACCACGCCGAGAAAGATCACGCGCCGCCCCGTGCTCCGTGCCGTTTGCACGATGGGGTGCGTAATGTCGAAATGGCCGCCGATCATCAGGTAGCGGTCGAAGAAGCCTGGCTCTTCCCACGCTGCGCGGCCGCCAGGTCGAGGCTGGTGGCGCTCGTTCACATACATGAAATAGAAATCGCCCGTCATCCAGCGGAACATCTGCCGCGCGCTGGTGCCGGCCGTCTTCGGGACGTGGAGGAAGATGTAGAGCGGAAGGGCACGCAGCGGCAGCCCGGAGGGCATGTCACCCGTCATCTGCCGCTTCCACGGGGGCTCGGCCGCGGGGGGAGTATGAAGGGCGCCGTTGAGGGGCTCGCTGCGTTCGGCTTCAGGCTGCACAGCCATCGTGAGCTCCTCCGTTCGTGGATCCTCTGGACCGGTCGCCAGCGGTGATACCGCGCCCTGCCTCGGCGTGCTTCGGATCACTCGGTCTCAGACAGAATGATAACAGCTTGCACCAGTAGAGGAACCGCGACCAGCACCGGGTGCCCGTCTCCCCAGCATCGGGCTGTGCCCGGCCGGATGCCGTCCGACAACGCGTCCGGATCGCGTTTACGCGTGCGGGTTTAGCAACTTCCACGCCTCCGGCGAGTTCGGCGAAATCGATTGATGATAATCGATACCACTGGTTCGTTTGAGCCACTGTGGCGCGGGCCGCAGGAGGGAAGGGCAGCGCCGGATCGATTGAGCGAATCTGGGCCGTGCACACGGATGTGACCGGGATGAAGACGCAGGCCAATGCGACGAAGGCGGCGTTACTCTGCTTGGTCATCTCGCGGCACCTTGCCACGCGCCGGACCCGCTTGGGCTGCCCGAGAACTGCTCCAGCCTTTGCGCGGCCGAGAGACTGTCCTGGGGAAGAAGGGAGGCCTGCGGCGCGCAATCGCCCGCGGGCGGCCTCGCGGTTGGCCTGCGCGTCGCAGGCCCTGTCGGCGGTGGCGCCGCGCGGCGTGACGTCGGGCCCGATGTCGGGCAGCGTCTCGAACTGCCGGCAATTGCTGGCCTTGTTGTCGGTCGGGCGGACATCGAGCGGCCAGTCCTCGAGGGCGCATGTGAGGTGGATCTTCGTGCCGAAACCGCCGTATCAGCCGCCCAGCGCCCGGTTCTGCTGCCCCCTTCTGGATGGGCCGCCGAGACATGCGCACCGTTGTGCTGTCGAACATCTGCACCACGGCCGCCGTGCGGCTGCATTCGGCGAACGCCTGGAAGAACGCCTCGAGGGCTGCGGTCCGCGACGGCCGCCAGAAGCGTTTCCCGAGGCTGGTCCAGGGGCCGAACCAGGCGGGGAGCGCGCGCCGGGTGATGTTGTCCACGGAGGAGACCCTGCGAACCGCCGCGCTGAAGGGCCATGGCCTGGTTCGCTGAACCACATGGCGGGCCAGGCGAGGCCGCGATGCGTCAGCGCCGGATCGGACAGGCAAGGAGCCTGGCGGAGGCGCGGGTCCCGGCAGGTGCCGCTGCCAATCCTGCGCTGGAGCGCTTCGCCGGCTTGATCGACGCCGATGGAGCGCCTGCTCACGCCCCTGCGCGCGCCGACGGGCCGGCCCGGCTCCCCGCCGCTGGCGCAGTGCTGCCCGCTCTCCGACCCGGGCCTCGAGGCGGCGCTGGCCGACCGGCTGTCGTTCCGCCGCTTCTGCGGCTTCGGTCTGGATGACCGCACGCCGGACGAGCCCACGCTGCGCCGGTTCCGTGGCGCGCTCGCCGAGCGCGGCCTGGCCGAGGCTTTGTTCGCCGAGGTGAACCGCCAGCGCGACGGCCGCGGCCTGGCGCTGAGGGCCGGCACGCTGGCCGATGCCAGACTGGTCGAGGCCCGCCTCGCGCGGACCCGGAGGCCGGTGTCACGCACCGCGGCCAGCGCAGCTTCTTCCGCTTCGGGTCCCATCGCGGCGATCGTCGCGACGAGGGCCCGTCAAGGCCCATGTCGCGGTGGATCTCGGCACGGACCTGATCCGCGACGCGGTGCCGACCGATGCCGATGTCGGCGACCGCCTGGCCGCCGACGGGTTGGTGCAGGGCGACGACGGCGCCCCCACGACGCGTGCTTCTCGGAGTGTCATACCGAAGCGCACGAAGTCCCACCCCCGTGGCCCGGAGGGCCGAGGCCGCGGGATGCGGCCGGCGGCCTCTGCCGCGACGCCAAGGCGGCCGGAGGGCCGCCGCCCGGCGACCGAGGGGCGCGAAGGTGAGACCTTCGTGCGCGCGGTCTCATTGGCGACAGTGCTCACGGACAATGCCGATGCCAGCGCGCCTCGGCGCGAAGCGCTGGCCGGTGCGACGCCGGCGTCGAACGGCATCGCGACGGCATCATGTATCGCGGCCATGGGCGCCGGCCGCCCAGCGCGAGGAAGCGCTGGATGAACACGGCGCGCGGGCCGATCCGAAGCCGGGTCGCGCGCGCCTTCGGCACGCTCAAGCGCAGCGACGGCGGGCAGCGCGGCGGCGCCACGGCCTGCTGTGTGAAGGCGCCCATCTGCACCTCCTCTGCACTGCCTCGAACCTGCGCTGCGCCGAACGCCGTCTCGCCGGGCAGGAGAGGTGCGTCCGGCACCCTGCCGGCCGGCTCGAAAACGACTCACCAGGATCGTTTCATGCCCTTCACCCCCCAACATCGGCGAACCGTCTGCGTTTCGCAGGGGCGGCTCGGGTTCAGGATCTCGTCAAACCATTTCCGATGTTTCCGGCGAACTTTCGCCTTGACCAGATCAGGGCGATCAGCAAGCTCACCGGGCATGCGCGCGATCCTCGACGATGGCACCGCCTATCCTCGCGATTTCCTGGGCTATGGCCCCAATCCGCCGGATCCCAAATGGCCGAACGGCGCCCGCCTCGCTCTCTCTTTCGTGCTCAATTACGAGGAGGGCGGCGAGAACACGGTGCTCAATGGCGATGCCGGCAGCGAGATCTACCTGCACGAAGTGCCAGGGGGCGCGCCGTTGATAGGTGCGCGTCACCGCACCGTCGAGAGCCAGTTCGACTACGGTGCGCGGGCGGGCGTCTGGCGCGTGCTGCGCCTCTTCGCACAGCGCGGCCTGCGGCTCACCGTCTATGGCGTGGGCCGGGCGTTGGAACTCAACCCGACCGTGGCGCGCGCCTTCGCCGAACAGGGCCATGAGGTGGCGAGCCATGGCTGGCGCTGGATCGACTACCACGAAATCCCCGAGGCGCAGGAGCGTGCGGAGATCGCCCGCTGCGTCGAGACGATCGAACGGCTCTGCGGCCGCCGGCCGGTGGGCTGGTACACGGGGCGCATCTCGCCGCAAACACGGCGGCTGGTCGTCGAGCATGGCGGGTTTCTCTACGACAGCGACGCCTATGACGATGACCTTCCGCACTACGTGGATGTCGGGGGGCGACCGCATCTGGTCCTCCCCTACACGCTCGACAACAACGACATGAAATTCGCCGTGCCGCCAGGCTTCGGCGATCCCGACGGTTTTGAACGCCATCTGCGCGACGCATTCGACCTCCTGCGCTCCGAAGGCGGACGCATGATGAGCGTCGGTCTCCACTGCCGCCTGGTGGGACGACCTGGCCGCGCAGCGGCGTTGGCGCGCTTCCTCGACCATGTGAAGGCCGCAGGCGATGTTTGGGTCGCGACGCGCGAAGAAATTGCGCGGCACTGGTGGACGACTCACCCACCGGGGAGATAGGCAGCCCAAGGCTTCGGCCGCCGCGACCGTCGCGCCGGCCAGGGCTCGGTCAAGAGCGGATCAAGGTTCGGGTTCCAAAAGGGATCGTTGTCGAGGACGTGAGCCCATCGGGCCCGCATGGTGGCGCACTCCGCATGGAAGCGCGCCCGTTTGTCGGGCCTGTCGTCGGTGCCGCGGCTGGCTGACTCGAGGTGGAACAAGCTTACCTCGCCGACGTAGAGGTTGCGCAGGCCAGCCGCCCGCAACTTGAGGCAGAGATCCACGTCATTGAAGGCGACACGCAGCGCCTCTGCATCCATGCCCCCGACAGCGAAGTAATGGGCGCGACGGACCAGCAGGCACGCTCCCGTGACCGCACTGACCTCGCGGGTGATGGCTGTCCAGCCGAAGGGTCCCGGGTCGTCACCGGGGTTACCGGCAGAGAGATGCACCGCGATGGGGTCGCGCGGCACGCCAATGCCCGTGACCACACCGCCATGCTGAAGCCTCCCGTCGCTGTAGAGCAATCGCGGGCCCACCGCACCGATTGCCGGGTCGGCCGCCTTGGCCACCATGCGGCGCAGCCAGTCGGCGTGAATGACCTCTGTGTCGTTGTTCAGGAGCAGCAGGAACTCGCCTCGCGCCTCGGCGGCGGCGGCGTTGTTGAGTTGCGGATAATTGAAAGGCCCAGGCATGGAGAGAACCCGCACCCGTGAATCCCGACCCAGATCGGCAAACAACGCATGGGTCTCGGGTTCACGGCTGTCGTTGTCCACGACCAGGAGCTCGAGCGCTGGATAGTCGGTGCGGTGGAGCAGCCCCTCCACTGCAACCCGCAGCAGCCCGGCACGATCGCGCGTCGGGATGATCACACTGACAAGGGGTGGAGGCTCCGTCAGCACCGGCGAGATCCGGTGAAGCAGTGGGGCGAGCGGGGCAGCATCCACCTCCGCCCTCGTGCCGATTGCGGCCAGATACGCGCGCACCGCGCGACGGGACGCCTCGCTGTGCGCTCGGTCCTCTGCGCTCGTTGTCGGTGGCGCGTGGCAAAGCACAGCCGGTATGTGATGGAATACGGCGCGCCCCTCCGCCGCCAGCACGCGAAGCGCCAGATCATGCGTCTCCGCCGGGGCAAAAGCGCTGCGCAGACCGCCGAGCGCCAGAACGGTCTGCCGACGGAAGGCAGCGAGATGGCGCATGTGATCGACGGCGCACAAGGCATCGGGATCAAAGGCGGGCCTGAAGGTCGGCTTGCACCGTCCGCGCCGGGGGTCCAGGCGGTCCTCATCCGCGTACAGGACCGAACGCCCGGGCATCTCCAACGCCGCAACGGCGAATTCGTAGAGGGCTTCCGGCGCGAGCCTCGCTCCTGCGCGCAGCAGCACCACCCAGTCGCCGGGCGCCCCCTGGAGAGCGGCCTGGGGATCGTCGGTCGGCAGCAGTTCCCATTCTGGCCAGAGTTGCGCCGCGAGGGAGGCGACGCTTGCGTCTCGTGCACCTGAGGGCGCGGGCCCGCCAAACAGGAAAACGGAAAAGCGAGGTCTTCGAGGCAAGGCCGCGATGTGCCGGACGATAGCGGCGTGGTCCGCCGCCACGCGCGCGGCATCGGCCCGAAGCCGACGGCGATAGGCGCGCTCGAAGGCGTCCGGGATGCGCCCCCCGAACAAGGGACGGCGCGGCAGGCGGGCCAGCGCAAACCGCGCCGCAACGGCTCTCTTGAAAAGGGGAAGCAACGCCGCGCGGAGCCATGATCGGCCCGCCACGGCGCGGCGCAGCGCTTGGAAGGACGCGGACATGGCGAGGAGCTATCGCGCCCCCACCGCTCCGCGTCAAACCAGCGCCGTCTCTATGTGTTGTCCTCGGTGAATCTGTTGGCGAGACCCGCGAGCGCTGCACCCAGGAGCGGCGCGATCCAGAACAGCCAGAGCTGCTGCAAGGCGAGCCCCCCGACAAAGACCGCGGGCCCGGTCGAGCGCGCCGGGTTCACGCTCGTGTTCGTCACGGGAATCGTGACGAGATGGATCAGCGTCACGCAGAGCCCGATCGCGAGGGGAGCGAAGCCTGCGGATGCCTTTCGGGAAGTGGCACCGAGGACCACCATCAGGAGCAGGAAAGTGAATACCATTTCTGTGAGAAAAGCCGAGGCCATGGAATATCGACCTGGCGAAGCCTGCTCGTAGCCGTTCTGGGCGAGACCTTTTACTGCAAGATCCCAGCCGCCCGGCTGCCCCGAGACTATGAACCACAAGATCATTGCCGCGAGGATAGCCCCCGCAACTTGGCTGACCATGTAGGGAATGGCGTCATCTGGATCCATGCGACCGGCGGCAACGACCCCGATGGTCACTGCCGGGTTGAAATGTCCACCCGACACATGGCCCATCGCGTAGGCCATGGTGAGGACGGTCAGCCCGAAGGCAAGGGAAACCCCGACGAAACCGATCCCCGTTTCGGGAAATTGGGCAGCGAGAACAGCGCTCCCGCATCCACCGAGTACGATCCAGAAGGTGCCGAAAAACTCGACACCGAGCTTGCGGAGCATGCCGTCTTCTCCCTTGTCACATCGTCTGTCAACTTGAGTTTACGTCCAGACGGTCGCGGAGAGAAGACGCGACGCATGACAGGATGTTGAGGATCTCTCGCCCCTGTCGATCTGCGAGCTTCCCGAAGAGGTGCGGTCACGCCGCCCCGGGGTCACAATCATTCTCATGCCGGCAAGAAGCGAAACTCATTTGGCGCGAAGGCCGCGCCATGGCACCAGCCGCCCGAGTTTCGAGGAGCGCGCCATGACCTATTACCGCTCGCGGCCCGTCGCGGGCCGTCATTTCCTTCAGATCCCGGGGCCCACCAATGTGCCCGACCGCGTTCTGCGCGCCATGGACAACCCCACCATGGATCACCGTGGGCCCGATTTCGGTCGCTTCGGACGCGCCTTGCTGGAGAAGCTTCGGGGCGTGTTCCGGACCACGGGTCCCGTGGTGATCTATCCAGCCTCGGGCACCGGCGCATGGGAGGCAGCCTTGGTCAACACGCTCTCGCCTGGCGATCGCGTGCTGATGTGCGAAACGGGCTGGTTCGCCAGCCTCTGGCGTGAGATGGCGGAGCGCCTGGGCCTGCGGCCCGAGTTCCTGAAGGGTGACTGGCGCCGGGGCGCGGACCCCGAGGAAATCGAAGCCCGCCTGCGGGAAGACAAGGCGCAGGAGATCAAGGCCGTCTGCGTCGTGCACAACGAAACCAGCACGGGCTGCACGTCGCGCATCGAGGAGGTCCGCCGCGCGCTGGATGCGGCGGCCCATCCGGCTCTGCTCCTTGTGGACACGATCTCCTCGCTCGGCTCCATCGACTACCGGCACGAGGACTGGGGCGTGGACGTGACGGTGGCAGGCTCGCAGAAGGGACTGATGCTTCCGCCTGGCCTGAGTTTCAACGCGATCAGTCCCAAGGCCCTCAAGGCCAACGAGACGGCGCGGCTGCCGCGCAGCTTCTGGGACTGGAAGCCGATGTTGGCCGCCAACGCCACTGGCTACTTTCCCTATACCCCCGCGACCAACATGCTCTACGCGCTCGATGCGGCCGTCGACATGCTGCTCGAGGAGGGTCTCGAGAACGTCTTCGCCCGCCACGACCGCCACGCCGAGGCCACCCGCCGCGCCGTGCGCGCATGGGGGCTCGAGATCCAGTGCGCCGAGCCGCGGCACTATTCCTCGAGCCTGACGGCCGTGCGCCTGCCCGAGGGGCATTCCGCGAACGCCCTGCGCGCTGTCATCCTCGAGAAGTTCAACATGAGTCTCGGGAACGGGCTCGGCCCGCTCGACGACCGGGTCTTCCGCATCGGCCACCTGGGCGACTTCAACGATCTCCAGCTGATGGGAACGCTCTCGGGCGTCGAGATGGGCCTCGCGGTCGCGGGAGTGCCGCACAAGGCAGGCGGGGCGCGCGCGGCGATGGACTACCTCATCGGCAACGCGGGCTGAAGGCGGGCCGCTCCTCCGGCGCGGTGCGGGTCCCCTCGCCCAGCGGCCGCGCCATCAGCACCGTGTCCACCCAGCCTCCGTGTTTCCAGCCGGTGCCCGGCAAGAGCCCGGCATGGCGGAAGCCCATGGCCACGTGCAGGCCGATGGAGGCGGCGTTCGCGCTGTCGCCGATCACTGCCACCATCAGGCGGAAACCCTTGGCGGTGCAGCGGGCGATGAGCTCCTCCATCAGCGCTCTTCCCGCGCCCGCGCGGTGCAGCCCGGGCGCCACATAGACGCTGTTCTCGACGGTGAAGCGATAGGCCGGGCGCGTGCGGAAGGGCGCCGCGTAGGCATATCCGACCAGGCGCTCGCCGGCCTCGGCGACCAAGTGGTCGTAGCCTTGGTCGAGGACGGCCCGCCTTCGCCTGGCCATTTCCTCCTCGCAAGGCGGATCGAGCTCGAAGCTCGCGCGCCCGTGCCGCACCCAATGCGCGTAGATGGCGGTGATGGCCGGGACATCCTCATCCCGGCTGTCGCGGACCAGCATGATACGCCCTTGCACCGACGCGGCGCGCGCCGCAAGCGGATGACCGCGCCGATGTTCTGCGGTAGCACGGGGGCCGATGGAAGGCAGGGCAGCCATGGACGTCGCCTCGGAGGAAGCAACAACCCCGATCCTGACAGTGGAGGGGCCGGTGGCCACCATCCGCCTCAACCGCCCCCGGGTGCACAACCGGATCGAGCCCGCCGACCTTCTGGCATTGTCGGAACAGTTCGCGCGCGTGGACCAGGACCGCGCGATCCGCGTGCTGGTCTTGACCGGCACCGGCAGATCCTTTTCGTCAGGCTATCATCTCGGCGAGCTGGCCGAACGACCCGGCGCCACGGTGACCGCGCGCGCCGAGGGCCCGTCCTTCGAGGGTGTCTGCACCCAGCTGGAAGAACTCCGGCTGCCCACCATCGCGCGGCTGAACGGCGGGGTGTATGGCGGCGCGACGGACCTTGCCCTCTGCTGCGATTTCCGGATCGGCGTGGACACGATGGAACTCCGCATGCCGGCCGCGGCGCTGGGCCTCCACTACTACCCCTCGGGCATCCTGCGCTATGCGAGCCGGCTCGGACACAACGCCGCGAAGAAGCTGTTCCTCACCGCCGAGACCGTCCGGGCACCCGAACTGCTCGCCATCGGCTATCTGACCGAGATGGTGCCGCCCCACGCCCTCGACGCGCGGGTATCGGCGCTGGCCCGCTGCCTCGCCGCCAACGCGCCGCTGGCAGTGGAGGGGGTGAAGCGCAGCCTGAACGAGATCGCCCGTGGCGCCTTCGACGTCGCGGCCGCGCTGGAGCGCGCCGAACGGAGCCAGCGCAGCGAGGATCTGAGGGAGGGGCTCGCCGCCTTCCGCGAGAAGCGGCCACCGCGTTTCACGGGAAGGTGAAGCGGCCCGTGGCGCCGCGCCTCACCCTGCGGCCTTGACCGGAGAGGCGGGAGACGCTAGTTCCCTCCGCCTCGGTTTCATAACGGCCCGCCCGGTGTGCGGGTCGCCGCCGCTCCGCGAGTTTCGCGCAGCGGCGCTTTCGTGTTTGGAAGGGTCTTTCGAGTGTTCGAGGCGTTGGGATCGCGGCTCCAGGAGGTCTTCGGCCGCTTGCGCGGCCGCGGCGCCCTGTCCGAAGCCGATGTGAACGACGCATTGCGCGAGGTGCGGGTGGCTCTGCTCGAGGCGGATGTTGCCCTGCCCGTCGTGAAGGAGTTGCTCGCCCGGGTGCGCGAACGGGCGGTGGGCGCGGAGGTCATCAAATCCGTCTCGCCCGCCCAGCAGGTGGTGAAGATCGTCCACGATGCGCTGGTGGAGGCGCTCGGAGGCAAGGACGCGCCGCGCGGCGTCGACCTCAACGCTCCCGCCCCGGTTCCGATCCTGATGGTGGGCCTGCAGGGCTCGGGCAAAACCACCACCTCCGGCAAGCTTGCCCTCCGGCTCAAGGGGCGGGATCGGAAGAAGGTGCTGCTCGCCTCGCTCGACGTGCACCGCCCGGCCGCACAACTCCAGCTTGCCCAGCTCGCCGAGCGCGCGGCCGTGGCCAGTCTTCCCATCGTCGCGGGCCAGTCACCGCTGGAGATCGCGGCGCGCGCCATGGCCGTCGCCCGTGGCGAGCTCTACGACGTGGTGATCCTCGACACGGCCGGCCGGCTCGCCATCGACGAGGCGTTGATGGAGGAGGTCGCGGCGGTAAAGGCTGCGGTGCGCCCGCACGAGACGCTGCTGGTGGTGGACGCGATGACCGGCCAGGACGCGGTCAACACCGCCCGCGCCTTCAGCGAGCGCCTGGGCATCACCGGGATCGTGATGACCCGCGTGGACGGCGATGCGCGCGGCGGTGCGGCGCTCTCGATGCGCGCCGTCACCGGCGCGCCGGTCAAGCTGCTTGGCGCGGGCGAGAAACTCGATGCGCTGGAGGAGTTCCACCCCGATCGCATCGCCGGCCGCATCCTCGGCATGGGCGACATCGTCTCGCTGGTCGAGCGCGCGGCCGAGAGCATCGACAAGGCGGAGGCGGAGAAGCTCGCTGCGCGGATGCAGAGGGGCCAGTTCGACCTGGAGGACTACGCAGCCCAGCTCCGTCAGATCGGCAGGATGGGCGGCATGAGCGGGCTGATGGGGATGCTGCCCGGCGTGGCGAAGGTGAAGGCGCAACTCGAGGACGGGAAGCTCGACACGGGACTGCTGAAGAAGCAGGCCGCCATCATCTCCTCCATGACGCCCGGGGAACGGCGCAATCCGGAGATCATCAAGGCGTCGCGCAAGCGGCGCATCGCTGCCGGGTCCGGCAGCACCGTGCAGGAGGTGAACCGCCTCCTCAAGCAGTTCGAGGACATGCGCGACATGATGAAGCGCATGAACAAGATGGGCCAGAAGGGAATGCTGCGCGGCGGGCTCGCCGCTCTGCTCAACCCCCAAGGCCGACGGCCGTTCTGACCTTCCAGAGACAGGAGTGAGTGACCGATGGGCCTGAAGATCCGCCTTGCCCGCGCCGGCGCGAAGAAGCGCCCCTACTACCACATCGTGGTCGCCGACAGCCGCAGCCCGCGCGATGGCCGCTTCATCGAGAAGCTCGGCTCCTACAACCCGATGCTGCCCGCCGACCACGCCGACCGCGTCCGCCTTCAGGATGAAAAGATCAGGGAGTGGCTGGGCAAGGGCGCGCTGCCCACCGAGCGCGTGGCGAAGTTCCTCGGCCGTGCCGCCATCATCCCGATGCCCGCCATCCGCGAGCAGCCCAAGCAGTCCGCGCCGAAGAAGAAGGCGCAGGAGCGGGCGGCCGCGGCGGCCAAGGGCTGAGGGACGCCGGCGACCGCAGTCCATGGGCGAGGGGCTCGTTCTGCTGGGGGAGATCGGGCGGCCGCACGGGGTGCGGGGGCTGGTGCGCGTCCGCAGCTTCACCGCCACGCCGGAAGGGCTGACGGCCTATGGGCCGCTCTTCGACGGCCGGGGGCGGCGCTTCGTGCTCACCCTGCTGGCCGGCGGTCTGGCCCGGATCGAGGGCGTCACCGACCGCTCCGCCGCCGCCGCCCTGACGGGGACGAAGCTGTATGTGCCGCGCTCGGCCCTGCCGCCTCCCGGGGAGGAGGAGTTCTATCTCGCCGACCTCGAGGGGCTGCGGGCGGAGACGATGGGCGGCGAGAGCCTCGGCACCGTCCTCGCCGTCGAGGACCATGGAGCGGGCGCCTTTCTCGTCCTGAGCGGGCCGCCTGAGCGGCTCGTCCCCTTCACCCGGGCCGCCGTGCCGCTGGTGGATGTGACGGGTGGCCGCGTCGTGGTCGTCCCGCCGGTCGAGGTGACGGCAGGCCCGTCGGAGGATGCGGCGTGATGTGGCAGGCGCTCGTCCTCACCCTTTTCCCGGAGATGTTCCCCGGGCCTCTCGCCTTCTCCCTCGCCGGCCGCGCGCTGCGCGAGGGGCGCTGGGCGCTTGCGGTGCACGACATCCGCTCCCACGGCAAAGGCCGTCACCGGACCGTCGACGATACGCCCTTCGGCGGCGGCGCGGGCATGGTGATGCGTCCCGACGTGGTGGACAGCGCCATTGCCGCCACCGTGCCGGCGGGCGATGCCCGGCCGCTGGTCTACCTGACGCCGCGCGGGCGTCTGCTCGACCAGGCGATGGTGCGCGAACTCGCGCGCGGGCCGGGCGTGGTGCTGCTCTGCGGTCGCTACGAGGGGGTGGACCAACGGGTGATCGAGGCGCGGGCCATGCGCGAGATCAGCATCGGGGATTACGTCCTCTCGGGCGGGGAGTTGGCGGCGCTGGTGCTGCTCGATGCCTGCGTGCGTCTGCTGCCCGGCGTCATGGGCGCGGCCGAGAGCGCGGAGGAGGAAAGCCACGCGGCTGGCCTCCTCGAATATCCCCAGTACACGCGGCCGGCCGAGTGGCAGGGTCGCTCCGTGCCGGCCGTGCTCCTCTCCGGCCACCACGCGGAAGTGGCGCGCTGGCGGCGCGAGCAGGCCGAAGCCGCCACTCGTGAGCGCCGGCCGGACCTGTGGAACCGCCTCCCGACTCACACCGGATAGACGCCGCCGCCGGCGCCGCCTAGATCACAGCTTCGAAAGGACTGGACCCATGAACCTGTTGCAGCAGTTCGACGCCGAACAGAAGGCGAAGCTCCTCGCCGCCCGGGCCGTGCCGGACTTCGCCCCGGGCGACACGGTGCGCGTGATGGTGAAGGTGGTGGAGGGCGAGCGCGTCCGCACCCAGGCCTTCGAGGGCGTCGTCATCGCGCGTTCCAACCGCGGCCTCCACAGCAACTTCACCGTCCGCAAGCTGAGCTACGGCGAGGGCGTGGAGCGCGTCTTCCCGCTGCACTCCCCCGCGATCGCCGAGATCAACGTGGTGCGCCGCGGCAAGGTGCGCCGTGCCAAGCTCTACTATCTGCGCGGACGCACCGGCAAATCGGCCCGTATCGCCGAGAAGCTCGGCCTCAAGACCGATACGGTTCCGGCGAAGGACGCCGCGACGGAGGAGTGACGCGAGGCGGGGCCGCCGCCCGGCCCCGCCCGTTTCCCGGGGGAACGCCATGGCCGACGCAAGGCCCCGCACGCTGTTCGACAAGATCTGGGCGCACCACGTCGTGGAGACGCTGCCCGATGGAACGGCGCTGCTCTACATCGACCGCCATCTCGTCCACGAGGTGACAAGCCCGCAGGCCTTCGAGGGGCTGCGCGCGGCAGGCCGCCGCGTGCGCAGGCCGGATGCGACCATCGCGGTGGTGGACCACAACATCGCCACCGACGACAGCCGTCGCACCGGAATCACCGATCCCGAGAGCCGGCTGCAGGTCGAGACGCTCGAACGCAACGTCGCCGAGTTCGGCGTGCCCTATATCCCGCTGCTCGACGACCGGCAGGGCATCGTGCATGTGATCGGCCCGGAACTCGGGCTCTCGCTGCCGGGCATGACGATCGTCTGCGGCGACAGTCACACCTCGACGCACGGGGCGCTGGGAGCCCTCGCCTTCGGCATCGGCACGAGCGAAGTCGAGCACGTGCTCGCCACCCAGACGCTGCTGCAGAAGCCGGCGAAGAACATGCGCGTGAGGGTCGAGGGAACCCTCGCGCTGGGTTGCACGGCGAAGGACATCGTTCTCGCCATCATCGGCAAGATCGGAACGGCCGGCGGCACAGGGCATGTGATCGAGTATGCGGGCGAGGCGATCCGCGCGCTCGACATGGCGGGCCGCATGACCGTCTGCAACATGTCCATCGAGGCCGGGGCGCGCGCCGGCATGGTGGCCCCGGATGAAACCACCTTCGCCTATGTGAAGGGCCGTCCTCATGCGCCGAAGGGGGAGGCATGGGAGCGCGCTGTCGCCTTCTGGCGCAGCCTGCCCAGCGATCCGGGCGCTCATTTCGACAAGGAAGTGGTGCTGGACGCCGCCGCCATCGCCCCGATGGTCTCCTGGGGAACGAGCCCCGAGGATGTGCTGCCGATCACCGGCGTGGTGCCCGACCCCGCCGAGGCGCCCAACGAGACGCGCCGCGCGCAGCTCCAGCGCATGCTGGACTACATGGGCCTCACGCCCGGTCAGAAGCTCACGGAGCTGAAGGTGGACGTGGTCTTCATCGGCTCTTGCACCAACTCGCGCATCGAGGACATCCGCGCCGCCGCCGCCATCGCCAAAGGCCGCAAGGTGGCCGAGGGTGTGCGCGCCATGGTCGTGCCCGGCTCCGGCCTCGTGAAGAAGCAGGCGGAGGCCGAGGGCCTCGACCGCGTGCTCAAGGAGGCGGGATTCGAGTGGCGCGAGGCGGGCTGCTCCATGTGCCTTGGCATGAACCCGGACAAGCTGCGGCCCGGCCAGCGCTGCGCCAGCACCTCCAACCGCAATTTCGAGGGGCGCCAGGGCCCGGGCGGGCGCACCCACCTGCTCTCGCCCGCCATGGCGGCCGCGGCCGCCATCGCCGGCCGGCTCACCGATGTCAGGGAATGGCAACCGGCATGAGACCCTTCACCGTCCTCACGGGCATCGCTGCGCCGCTGCCGCTCGCGAATGTGGACACGGACCAGATCATCCCGGCGCGCTTTCTCAAGACCATCGCGCGCACCGGCCTGGGCAAGCACCTCTTCGCGAACTTCCGCTACAAAGAGGACGGCACGGAGAATCCGGACTTCGTGCTGAACCAGCAGCCCTACCGCCAGGCCGAGATCCTCATCGCCTTCGAGAATTTCGGCTGCGGCTCCTCGCGCGAGCATGCGCCCTGGGCGCTGCTCGACTTCGGCATCCGCTGCGTCATCGCCCCCGACTTCGCGGACATCTTCCACAACAACAGCTTCAAGAACGGCATCCTGCCGGTGAAGCTGCCGCGCGAGATCTGCGCGCAGCTCATGGAGGATGCGAAGCTCGGCGCGAACGCCCGCATCACGGTGGACTTGGAGCGCCAGGTGGTGGTGCGCCCGAACGGCGAGGAGATCCCCTTCGAGGTGGATCCCTTCCGCCGCCACTGCCTGCTGAACGGACTCGATGACATCGGCCAGACCCTCCAGCACGCCTCGGCCATCGACAGCTACGAGGCGAAGCAGCGGGCCACCCAGCCCTGGTTGTTCGCATCCTAGTCCGCCACCGCGCGGCCATCGCCGCGCCCACCCGGCCGCACGGCGAAGTCCCTGCGGACCGCCGGGCGGCAGCCGCCTTGCCAGGAGGTTCAGCCTGATGTCCGCCAACAAGAAGCTGCTGATCCTGCCCGGTGACGGGATCGGCCCCGAGGTGATGCGCGAGGTCCGCCGGATCATCGACTGGATGGAGCAGCGCCGACGCGCCCGGTTCGAGATCAGCGAAGGCCTCGTGGGCGGTGCGGCCCTCGACGCCGAAGGGGTGCCCTGCCCCGAGGCCACCCTCACCGCGGCGCGGGCGGCGGATGCGGTGCTCTTCGGCAGCGTTGGCGGCCCGAAATGGGACGGGCTGCCCTTCGAGCGGCGGCCGGAGCTCGGCATCCTGCGGCTGCGCAAGGAGCTCGGCCTCTTCGCGAACCTCCGCCCTGCCGTGGTGCTCGACCCGCTGGTGGACGCCTCCTCCCTCAAGCCCGATGTGGTGCGCGGGCTCGACATCATGATCGTGCGCGAGAGCACGGGCGGCATCTACTTCGGCGAGCCGCGGGGCATCTCCACGGACTCGGCAGGCAGGCGCACGGGCATCGACACGGAGGTGTACACCGAGGAGGAGATCGCGCGCGTGGCGCGCATCGCCTTCGATCTGGCGCGCAAGCGGCGGAACAAGGTCACGAGCACCGACAAGGCGAACGTCATGCAGTCCGGCCGGCTGTGGCGCGCGGTCGTGACCGAGATCCACAAGGCCGAGTTCCCCGACGTGGAGCTCGAGCACATGTACGCCGACAACGCCGCCATGCAGCTCTGCTCGCGGCCGAAGCAGTTCGACGTGATCCTCGCCTCCAACCTGTTCGGCGACCTGCTCTCGGACCTCGCGGCGGCGCTGACAGGTTCGCTCGGCATGCTGCCCTCGGCGACGCTGGGCGCGATGCAGCCCGATGGACGGCGCCACGCCCTCTACGAGCCCATCCACGGCTCGGCACCCGACATCGCGGGCAAGGGCATCGCCAACCCCTCGGCGCAGATCCTCTCCTTCGCCATGCTGCTGCGACTCTCCTTCGGGATGGAGGAGGATGCGAAGCTGATCGAGACGGCGGTGGAACGGGTGCTGGCCGGCGGCTTGCGCACGGCCGACATCATGCAGCCCGGCATGGCGCGCGTGAGCACCGCCGTGATGGGAGAGGCCGTGGTGCGCGAGTTGGAGAAGCTCGCATAGCGCCCCGCCGTCTTTGCGCGCCCCCAGGGGGTTGCATAAGCTGACACGGAGGGGTAATCCCCTCCCGGCCAGCGCCCGTAGCTCAATGGATAGAGCATCAGACTACGGATCTGAGGGTTGGGAGTTCGAATCTTCCCGGGCGCGCCACATTCCTCCTCACGCAGCCTTCAGCGCATCGCGCTCCCCGGCGGGCAGGCCGTGCGTCCGCCATCCACCTGCACATGTGCGCCCGTGATCCCCGAGGCCGCATCCGAGCACAGGAACAGCACGGCCGCCGTGACTTCCGACGGCGCGCAATACCGCCCCATCGGGATGGCGGCGCGATAACGTTCCGCCGGCTCATGGGCGCCCCTCCGGGCGGCCTGCTCCTCCAGCGATCGGATCATGCGCGTCTCGGTCGGCCCCGGGCAGACCGCATTCACCCGCACGCCATGGCCCGCCACCTCCCCCGCCACGGATTTGGTGAGGCCGAGCACCGCATGCTTGGAGGCGACATAGGGCGAGAGGCCCGCCGACCCGACCAGCCCCGCCGTGGAGGCGGTGTTGACCACCGCGCCCTGCCCCTGCGCGAGCATCACCGGCAGAACATGGCGCAGCCCGAGGAACACGCCCTTGACATTGACTGCCATCACGGCGTCGAAGACTGCCTCCTCCTGCTCGACGAGCGGCTTCACCTCGCCCTCGATGCCGGCGTTGTTGAAGAAGCAATGGATGGCGCCCCAGGCCTCCAGCGCGGCCTCGACATATCCGGCCACCTCGGCGGCGCGCGTCACGTCAGCGGCGCGGAAGCGCACGTCATGCCCTTCGGCGCGGAGGGCGGCGGCCGCCTCGCTCCCTGACGGATCGCGGTCCACCATCAGTACCCGCGCGCCCTCCCGCGCGAAGCCGCGCGCCGCGTCCAGGCCGAGCCCATGGGCTGCACCCGTCACCACCGCCACCTTTCCCTCGAAACGCATGCTCTCCCTCCGCGGCTCGGCCCAGCCCCGCGCCCAGTCGCGAGGCGGCAGTCTCCCCGCCGCGGCGACAGCACCCCACAGCAGCCCCTTTTGCAAGGCTGCGCGCGAGACGCGCGCGAGCGCCGAGCGCGTCGGACACCCCCGCCCTGCCGCGGGCCGAGATGCGGGAAGGCGGGGCCCAAGCGGCCAACCCGGCCGCATGGCGCGCCGGCGCGAGACAGGTGCGGCCTTCCTTCGGGCCCTCGCGCCAGGGGGGGCCGTCCCCTCCCCTTCCCCGACGGACCGCGGAGCGAGCCGGCCCGCCTGGCAGCCCGGCCGTGGACGATGGCCAAGCGGACGAGTCGCTGCCTAGCATGTCCGAACAACCCGGCATGGAGAGCCCCTTGGACGACGCCGCGCGCCCGCTCGTGATCTGCCTCGGCAACGCGGTGGCCGACCATGTGTTCCGGGTGGACGAGATCCCGCAGCCCCCCGCCAAGGAGCGCGCGCGCGGCTATGCTCTGACCGCCGGCGGCATGGCGGCCAATGCCGCCATCGCGGTGCGCCGGCTGGGCGGGCGGGCGGCCTTCTGGGGCCGCGTCGGCGACGATTCCAACGGGGCGCTGCTCCTGCGCGCCCTGCGGGAGGAAGGGGTGGAGACCGACGACATCCGCGTGATCCCGGGCGCGGTCAGCCCGACTTCGGCCGTGCTCGTGGACCGGATGGGCGAACGCGTGATCCTCGGCTTCCGGGGAGAGCGCCTCGATCCCGACCCCTCCTGGCTGCCTCTTGCCCGACTGGCAGAGGCGGGCGCCCTGCTCTGCGATCCGCGTTGGCCCGAGGGCGCCGCCCGGGCCTGCGCCGAGGCCGAGGCCCGCGGCGTGCCGAGCGTGCTGGACGGCGAGCGCAGCGAGACACGCGTGCTGCTCGACCTCGCGCCGCGGGTGCGCCACGCGATCTTCTCGGTGCCCGGCCTCGCGAACTACGGCCTCGGGTTGCGGCCTGCCGACGCGTTGCGCAAGGCCGTCTCGGAGGGGGTGACGGAGGTCGCCGCCGTCACCCGCGGGGAGCGAGGCGTGCTCTGGCTGCGCCGGGGCGAGGAGACGCCCCGCCACATGCCCGCCTTCCCGGTGGCCGCGACCAACACCACCGGCGCGGGCGACGTCTTCCACGGAGCCTATGCCTTGGGCCTCGCCGAAGGCATGGAGGTGGAGATGGCCCTCAGGTTCGCGAGCGCGGCCGGTGCATTGCGGGCGCGTGACGGCCGCACCGCCAACCGTGCCGAGACCGAGGCCTTCCTGGCCGACCAGCGCTGAGGCGGCGCGCTCGCCGCTTCCGGCGGATACCCGAGTCATGGCAGGCTTGCCGTGTGCTGATCGAGAGGAAGCACGAAGCGTGACGCCGCCCGACTCCGCCGCCCCGGCCCGGACCGCGGGCGAGGCCATGCGCGAGGCCATCCTGCGCAAGCTCACCTTCGACATCGGCAAGAGCCGCGCCGGCGCGCTGGACCGCGACTGGTTCATGGCCACGGCTCTGGCCGTCCGTGACCGCGTGATCGAGCAGTGGCTGAAGGACATGCGCGGCGCCTACGACACCGGGCGCAAGCAGGTCTATTACCTCTCCCTCGAATTCCTGATCGGCCGGCTTCTCCGCGAGAACATGTCGAACTTCGGCCTGCTCGCCGAGGTGCGGGCGGCGCTGGTCTCGCTCGACGTGAACCCGGCCCTGGTCGAGGCCTGCGAGCCGGACGCGGCGCTCGGCAATGGCGGCCTCGGGCGGCTTGCGGCGTGCTTCATGGAAAGCCTGGCCTCGCTCGGCATCCCGGCCTTCGGCTACGGCATCCGCTACGATCACGGGCTGTTCCGGCAGGTGATCCGCGACGGCTGGCAGCTCGAATACCCGGAGGATTGGCTGAACTTCCAGAACCCGTGGGAGTTCCCCCGTCCCGAGATCGCCCACACCATCGGCTTCGGGGGCTCGGTCGAGGAGGTGACGACCGAGGAGGGCACCCTCCGCCATGTGTGGAAGCCGGCCGAGACGGTGCTCGCCGTCGCCTACGACACGCCGATCGTCGGCTGGCGCGGCCAGCACGTGAACACGCTGCGCCTGTGGTCCGCGCGCGCGGTGGACGCCATCCGCCTCGACGCGTTCCACCGCGGCGATCATGTGGGCGCCGTGGTGGAGCGCGCGCGCGCCGAGGCGATCTCCCGGGTCCTCTACCCGGCCGACGACAGCCCCGAGGGACAGGAACTGCGCCTGCGGCAGGAGTTCTTCTTCTCCTCCGCCGCGCTGCAGGATCTCATCCGCCGCCATCTCCGGGTCTACGGCGACCTGCACTCGCTGCCCGAGCGCGTCGCCATCCAGCTCAACGACACCCACCCCGCCATCGCGGTGGCCGAGCTGATGCGCATCCTCGTCGATGACCACGGAATCGAATGGCACGAGGCGTGGCGCATCACCCGCGGCGCCATCTCATACACCAACCACACCCTTTTGCCGGAGGCGCTGGAGAGCTGGCCCGTGGCGCTGATGGAGCGGCTGCTGCCGCGCCACATGCAGATCATCTACCTGATCAACGCCGTCCACCTCGCCGAGGTGGCGGCGAAGCACCCGGGCGACACCCGCCTGCTCGCCTCGGTCTCGCTGATCGAGGAGCACCACGGGCGACGCGTGCGCATGGGACATTTGGCCTTCGTCGGAAGCCACAAGGTCAACGGCGTCTCGGCCCTGCATTCCGCGCTGCTGAAGCAGACCGTGTTCCGCGACTTCCATCTGCTCGATCCGCACCGCATCACGAACAAGACCAACGGCGTGACCTTCCGGCGCTGGCTGATGCAGTGCAATCCCTGCCTGACCGAGCTGCTGATCGAGAGCATCGGTCCCGCCTTCCTCGACGACCCCATGGCGCTGAGGGAGCTGGAGGCGCTGGCCGGGGACGCCGCCTTCCAGGCCCGTTTCGCCGAGGCCAAGCGCGTGAACAAGGAAGCCCTGGCGCGGCTGATCCGCGAACGCACCGGCATCCGCGTCGATCCCGCGGCGATGTTCGACGTGCACATCAAGCGGATCCATGAATACAAGCGCCAGCTCCTCAACATCCTGGAGACGCTTGCGCTCTACGATGCCATCCGCGCCGAGCCGCACCGCGACTGGCAGCCGCGCGTGAAGATCTTCGCCGGCAAGGCGGCGGCGAGCTACCACCGCGCCAAGCTCATCATCAAGCTGGCCTGCGATGTCGCCCGCCTGATCAATCGCGATCCCACTGTGCGCGACCGGCTGAAAGTCGTCTTCCTGCCGAACTACAACGTGTCCCTGGCCGAGATGATCATCCCCGCGGCCGATCTCTCCGAACAAATCTCCACCGCCGGGATGGAGGCCTCCGGCACGGGCAACATGAAGCTCGGCCTCAACGGCGCCCTGACCATCGGAACCCTGGACGGCGCCACGGTCGAGATGCTCGAGCATGTGGGGGCCGAACACATGTTCATCTTCGGCCTCACGGCCGCCGAGGTCGAACAGCGCCGCCGCGAAGGCTGGCGCGGCCAGACAGCCATCGCCGCTTCCTTCCGGCTCCAGCAGGTGATGGAGCAGCTCGCCTCCGGCGTCGTCTCGCCGGACGATCGGGGGCGTTTCGGCGACATCGTGCAAACCCTGCGCGAGCACGACCATTTCCTCGTGGCCGCCGATTTCGACGCCTACTTCGCCAAGCAGCGCGAAGTGGACGCCCGCTGGGCCGACACGGCCGGCTGGCGACAATCGGCCATTCTCAACACGGCCCGCCTGGGCTGGTTCTCCTCGGATCGCACCATCCGCGAATACGCGGAGGAGATCTGGGGCATTCCGGCAGGACGTTGAGGCAATGGGCGCCCTGCGCGCCAGCACGGAGGAGATCGCCGCCCTCCTCTCGGCGGCGCACGGGAACCCTTTCGCCCTCCTCGGCCCGCACGCGGTGCCGGGCGGGGTGATCTGGCGCTGCTTCCTGCCGGGGGCGCGCGCGGTGCAGGCCTTCTCCGGGAAAGAGGCCGTGCCGCTCGAGGCACGCGCGGAGGAAGGTTTCTTCGAGGGCTTCCTGCCCGGCGCACGGCGCGAGGATTGCCGGCGCTTGCGCGTGCAGTATCCGGATGGAACGCAGGAGATCCACGACCCCTACGCCTTCGGCCCGACCCTCGGCCCGCTGGACGACCACCTGCTGCTGGAGGGCACCCATGTCCGGCTCTATGACCGGCTGGGGGCGCACCCTACCCTGCACGAGGGCGTGGCGGGCACGCGCTTCGCCGTGTGGGCGCCGCATGCGCGGCGCGTCTCCGTGGTGGGCGACTTCAACCTCTGGGATGGACGGCGCCACCCCATGCGGCGGCGAGTGGATTCCGGAATATGGGAGATCTTCCTGCCCGGCATCGGTCCTGGCGCCCTCTACAAGTACGAACTGGTCGGCCCCGAGGGCACGCTCCTGCCGCTCAAGGCGGATCCCTTCGGCTTCGCCGCGGAACTGCGCCCCAACACCGCCTCCATCGTCGCCGACCTCGAGGGCTTCGCGTGGACCGACGCGGCCTGGCTCGCGCGGCGCGCCACGACCGACTGGGCGCGCGCGCCCATGTCCATCTACGAGGTGCACGCCGCCTCCTGGAAGCGCCACCCCGACGGCCGTTTCTGGAACTGGGAGGAGCTGGCCGCCGACCTCATTCCCTACGTCAAAGGGATGGGATTCACGCACATCGAGTTCCTGCCCGTCATGGAGCATCCGCTCGACGCCTCCTGGGGCTACCAGCCCATCGGGATGCACGCGGTCACCGCGCGGCTGGGCGGCCCGCGCGGGCTGATGGCCTTCATCGACGCCGCGCACGCGGCCGGGCTTGGCGTCATCCTCGATTGGGTGCCCGCGCATTTCCCGCAGGATCCGCACGGCCTCGCCTGGTTCGACGGCACCCCGCTCTTCGAGCATCCGGACCCGCGCCGCGGCTTCCACCCCGACTGGCGCACCGCCGTCTATGACTACGGGCGGACGGAGGTGCAGAGCTTCCTCGCCTCCAACGCCATGTTCTGGATCGAGCGCTTCCACGCCGACGGGCTGAGAGTGGACGCCGTTTCCTCCATGATCCACCTCGACTACTCGCGCGCCCCCGGGGAATGGGTCCCCAACGAGGATGGCGGCAACGACAACCGCGACGCCATCGCCTGCCTGCGCAAGATCAATGCCCTGGTGCGGGCCGAGGGGCGCGGCGCGCTGATGATCGCCGAGGAGGCGACGGACTGGCGCGGCGTCACTGCCCCGATCGAGGAGGGCGGACTCGGTTTCCACTTCAAGTGGAACATGGGGTGGATGAACGACACTTTGCGCTACGTCGCCAAGGAGCCGGTGCATCGCCCCTGGCACCACCAGTGGATGAACTTCGGCCTGATGTATGCCTTCAACGAACGTTTCATCCTGCCGCTCAGCCATGACGAGGTGGTGCATGGCAAGGGGTCGCTTCTGGGGCGGCTTCCCTCGGGCGGGCCCGGCGCCGACGACTGGCAGCGCTTCGCCACGCTGCGCGCCTACCTCGCGTTCATGTGGGGCCACCCGGGCAAGAAGCTCCTCTTCATGGGCGGCGAGTTCGGCCAGTGGCGCGAATGGAGCGAGGCGCGCGAGCTCGACTGGTGGCTGCTGCAATACGCCCCGCACCAGGGGCTGCAGCTGTCTCTTATACACATCT
>JAOAIK010000029.1 GCA_026414745.1 Roseococcus sp. | reverse complement strand
GAATCCTTGGAGAGATGTCGCTGATCGACGGCGAGCATCGCTTCGCCACCTGCACCGCCATCACGCCGACCCGCTTTGCGGCATTGTGCCGCATCGACCTGAACGAAATCATCGCCCTCCACCCGCGACTGGCCAACAAGTTTCTTTTTCAGCTCCTGCACATCATCGTCGGCCGCCTGCGCGATACCGGCCTGAGAATGATTGCCGAGGCCCCTCGCCTCGCCATCTAACTTTCCCGTTTCCCTGCCCCATGTCCTCCGCCCCCCTCACTGCGACCAGCCGCCTGTCCGACCTCGACCGCCACCTTTTCCACGAAGGCAGCCATACGCGCCTCTACGAGCGCTTGGGCGCCCATCTCGAGACGCGCGATGGTCTCGATGGCTGCCATTTCGCCGTCTGGGCACCGAATGCCCACGCCGTCTCGGTGATCGGCGACTTCAACGGCTGGCACAAGCACACGCACTGGCTCAGACAGATCCACGCCGGCTCCGGCATCTGGGAAGGCTTCGTGCCCGGGGTGACGGCCGGCCAACGCTACAAGTTCCACATCGAATCGAACCTGAATGGCTACAAGGTCGACAAGGCCGATCCCTTCGCCTTTGCCAGCGAAGTCGCGCCGGCCACCGCGTCTGTGGTCACCCGCCTCGATTACGAATGGAACGACGGCGAGTGGATGGCGCGCCGCAAGGCGGCCAATGCGCTCGATGCGCCGATGGCGGTCTATGAAGTGCATCTGGGCTCGTGGCGCCGCTCGCCGGACGACCCGGACAGGCCGCTTGGCTACCGCGCTCTGGCGCTGCTGTTGGCCGACTATTGCCGCGACATGGGCTTTACCCACGTCGAGCTGCTGCCGGTGATGGAACATCCGTTCTACGGTTCGTGGGGCTACCAGATCACGGGCTATTTCGCGCCCACCTCGCGCTACGGATCGCCGCAGGATTTCATGTTCTTCGTCGATCACCTGCACCAAAAAGGCATCGGCGTCATTCTCGACTGGGTGCCCTCGCATTTTCCCAACGACGAACACGGGCTTGCCTGGTTCGATGGCACGGCGCTCTACGAGCATGCCGACCCGCGCCAGGGCTATCACCCCGAATGGTCGAGCCAGATCTTCAACTACGGCCGCCACGAGGTGCGTTCCTTCCTGCTCTCTTCCGCGCTGTTCTGGCTCGACAAATACCACATCGACGGCCTGCGCGTCGATGCGGTGGCCTCGATGCTCTATCTCGACTACGCGAGAAAGGAAGGCGAATGGGTGCCCAACGAATATGGCGGCCGCGAGAATCTCGCCGCGATCCGTTTTTTGCGCCAGCTCAACGAAGCGGTCTATCGCGATTTTCCCGATACGCAAACGATCGCCGAGGAATCGACCGCCTGGCCGATGGTCTCGCGCCCCACTTATCTGGGCGGTTTGGGTTTTGGCATGAAGTGGAACATGGGCTGGATGCACGATACGCTCGGCTACTTCCGTCACGACCCGGTGCATCGCAAGTTCCACCATGACCAGATCACTTTCAGCATCTGGTATGCCTTCCATGAAAACTTCATGCTGCCCCTCTCGCACGACGAAGTGGTGCATGGCAAGGGTTCGCTGGTCGGCAAATTGCCGGGCGACGAATGGCAGCGCTTTGCCAATCTGCGCCTGCTATTGGGTTACATGTGGGCGCACCCGGGCAAGAAGCTCCTCTTCATGGGCGGCGAGTTCGGCCAGTGGCGCGAATGGAGCGAGGCGCGCGAGCTGGACTGGTGGCTGCTGCAATACGCCCCGCACCAGGGGCTGCAGATGCTGGTGCGCGACCTCAACCGCCTGCATCGCGAACTGCCGGCCCTGCACGCGCGCGACTGCGAGCCGGATGGCTTCCTCTGGACCGACGTGAACGACGCCGCGGGGTGCAGCTTCGGCTGGCTGCGCTTCGATGGGGCGGGCGGGCCGCCCGTCGCCGTGCTGTGCAATTTCCAGAGCGCCCCGCGCGAGAGCCATCTGACCGGACTGCCCGTCCCGGGACCCTGGCGCGAGGTGCTGAACACGGATTCCCGGCTTTACGGCGGCTCGGGCCTCGGAAACCTGGGCCGCGTCGTCGCGCGGCCCGAACCCGCCTTCGGCCAGCCCGCCTCGGCCCGCCTGCTGCTGCCGCCGCTTGCCACGCTCATGCTCGTTCCGGAACAATGGCGGCCAGCGGAGAGAAACGAGCCCGAAGATGCGTGACCGCGAGTTGGCCCCCGCTCCCCTGGCGCGTACCGCCATGGCCTTCGTGCTCGCGGGCGGACGCGGCTCGCGGCTGATGGAGCTGACCGACCGCCGGGCCAAGCCCGCCGTCTATTTCGGGGGCAAGACGCGCATCATCGACTTCGCCCTGTCCAACGCGCTGAACTCGGGCATCCGCCGCGTCGCGGTCGCCACCCAGTACAAGGCGCACAGCCTGATCCGCCACCTCCAGCGGGGCTGGAACTTCTTCCGCACCGAGCGCAACGAGAGCTTCGACATCCTCCCTGCGAGCCAGCGCGTCTCCGAGCACAACTGGTATCTCGGCACGGCGGATGCGGTGTTCCAGAACATCGACATCATCGAGGATCTCGCACCGCGGCACATGGTGATCCTCGCGGGCGACCACGTCTACAAGATGGACTACGAACGCATGCTGCAGCAGCATGTCGATCAGGGCGCGGACGTCACCGTCTCCTGCATCGCCGTGCCGCGAGAGCAGGCGAAAGGCTTCGGGGTCATGGCCGTGAACAGCGAGGCCTGGATCACCGATTTCGTCGAGAAGCCCGCCGACCCGCCCGGCATCCCGGGACGGCCGGATCTCGCGCTCGCCTCCATGGGCATCTACGTCTTCGACACCGCCTACCTGATCGCGCAGCTCCGCCGCGACGCGGCCGATCCCGCCTCCAGCCACGATTTCGGCAAGGACATCATCCCCCACATCGTGCGCACAGGCCGCGCCGCCGCCCACCGCTTCGAGCGGAGCTGCGTGCGTTCGGCGCGCGAGACGGCTCCCTACTGGCGCGATGTCGGCACGGTGGACGCCTACTGGGAGGCCAACATCGACCTCGTGAACATCGTTCCGCCTCTCGACATCTACGACCAGGACTGGCCCATCTGGACGCACAGCGAGGTCGTGCCGCCGGCGAAGTTCGTCCACGACGAGGAGGGGCGTCGGGGCGAGGCCATCTCCTCCCTCGTCGCAGGAGGCTGCATCATCTCCGGCGCCTCCTGCCGCCGGTCGCTGCTGTTCACCGGCGTTCATGTGCATTCCTACGCGAAGCTGCATGAGGCGGTGATCCTTCCGGGCGTCGATGTCGGGCGCGGCGCGCGCCTGTCGCGCGTCGTGGTGGACCGCAGCTGCCGCATTCCCGAAGGCCTGGTGGTGGGCGAGGATCCGGAACTGGATGCGGCCCGCTTCCGGCGCACGGAACAGGGCGTCTGCCTCATCACCCAGGCCATGCTCGACAGGCTCGCGTGACCGTGCCGCTGAAAGTGCTCGCCGTCGCCTCGGAATGCTTCCCCTTCGTCAAGACCGGAGGACTGGCCGATGTCGTGGCGGCGCTGCCCCGCGCCCTGGCGCGTGAAGGGGTCGAGGTCACGACGCTGCTGCCCGGCTATCCTTCCGTGATGCAGGCGCTCGCTCCGCCGCACCGGGTGGATGCGCTGCCCGGGCTGATGGGCGGGGCAGCGCGGCTGCTGCACGGCGAGGCCGAGGGCCTGCGCCTCGTGGTGCTGGATGCGCCGCATTTCTTCGCCCGGGCGGGTTCGCCCTACCTCGCCCCCTGGGGCGAGGACTGGCCGGACAACGCCATGCGCTTCGCCGCGCTGGCGCGGGCGGGGGCGAGCCTCGCGCAATCGGACGGCTTCGATGCGGCCCACGCGCATGACTGGCAGGCCGGGCTTCTGCCCGCCTATCTGCGCCACGAGGCCCCGGGGCTGCCCTGCCTGTTCACCCTGCACAACCTGGCCTTCCAGGGCCAGTTCCCGCCCGAAGTGTTTCCCCTGCTTGGCCTGCCGGGCGAGGCGTTCCGGACCGAGGGGGTGGAGTATTACGGCCGTGTGGGCTTCCTCAAGGCGGGGCTGTGGTACGCGGCGCGCATCACCACCGTCTCGCCAAGCTACGCGGCGGAAATCCGCACCCCGGATTGGGGCATGGGGCTCGACGGGCTGCTGCGCGGCCGCGCGCGCGACCTCTCGGGCATCCTCAACGGCCTGGACACGGAGGAGTGGAACCCCGCCACCGACCCCCGGCTGCCGGCCAACTTCTCGGCCGATGATCCCGGCCGGCGCGCGCAGAACAAGCGCCATCTGCAGGCCCGCATGGGCCTCGCCCCCGAGCCCGATGCGCCGCTCTTCGCCTTCATCGGCCGCTTCACCTGGCAGAAGGGGGTGGATCTGGCGCTGGAGGCGCTGCCGGCGGTGCTCGACAACGGCGCGCAGATCGCCTTCCTCGGCACCGGCGAGGGCGCGCTGGAGGAGAGGGTGCGCGGCGCCACGCGCGCCAACCCCGGGCGGGTGGGCAGCTTCATCGGCTTCGACGAGGGGTTCGCGCGTCTCGTCTATGGCGGGGCGGATGGCATCCTGCTGCCCTCGCGCTTCGAGCCCTGCGGCCTCGGGCAGCTCTGCGCGCTGCGCTACGGCGCGCCGCCCATCGTGGCGCGGGTGGGCGGTCTCGCCGACACGGTGATGGACGCGAACGAGATGGCGCTGGCCGCCGGCGCGGGCACGGGCTTCCAGTTCTCGCCCGTCACGCAGGAGATGCTGATGGCCGCCATCGAGCGCGCCATCCGCCTCTATCGGGAACCGGGCGCCTGGGCGCGGCTCGTGGCCAACGCCATGGCCACGGATGTCTCCTGGGCGCGTTCGGCGGCGCGCTACGCCGCCCTGTTCCGCGACATGACCGGGCGGGGCTGAGCATGCCAGGCGTGACCCCCGAGGCGGGCGGGGTCCGCGTGGAGCTTCCCGCCCCGGGGGCGGAGCGCGTCTGGTTCTGCCTGTTCGAGCGCGACGAGGAGGTGCTGCGCGCGCCGCTCGCACCGCGCGGCGATGGCCTCTTCGCAGCGCATGTGCCCGGCGTCGGCCCGGGCGCGCGCTACGGCTTCCGCGCCGACGGCCCCGCCGCGCTCGGCCGTTTCGACCCGTCCAAGCTGCTGCTCGACCCCTATGCGCGGCGGCTCGAGGCGCCGCTCACCCTGCACCCGAGCCTGTTCATCCCCGGCGAGGACAGCGCCCCCCACCTGCCCAAATGCGTCGTGGAGGCGCCGCTCCCGCCGCTCGATCGCAGCCCGATCCCCGAACAGCCGCTGATCATCTACGAGCTGCATGTGCGCGGCTTCACCATGCGCCACCCGGAGATTCCCGAGGCGCTGCGCGGCACCTTCGCCGGCCTCGCGCATCCCGTCGCCATCGCCCATCTGCGGGCGCTCGGCGTCACCGCCGTGGAGCTCATGCCCTCGGCGGCCTGGATCGAGGAGCGTCACCTGCCGCCGCTCGGGCTGACGAACTACTGGGGCTACAACCCGGTCTGCCCCTTCGCGCCCGACCCGCGCCTCGCCCCCGGCGGCATGGCGGAGCTGCGCGCCGCCGTGCAGGCGCTGCGCGCGGCGGGCATCGCCGTGATCCTCGACGTCGTGTTCAACCATACCGGCGAGGGCGACGCCGAGGGCCCCACGCTGAACCTGCGCGGCCTCGGCGAGCATCACTGGTATCGCATGGGCCGCAACGAGAGCGGCTGCGGCAATGTCCTCGCCGCTGACCGTCCGTGGGGCCTGGCCCTCGTCATGGACGCGCTGCGGCATTGGGCGGTGGAGGCCGGCGTGGACGGCTTCCGCCTCGACCTGGCCACCACCCTCGGCCGCTGCGATCCCGAGGGCCGCTTCGACGCGAACGCCCCGCTGCTCGCCGCCCTGCGGCAGGATCCGGTGCTGCGCGGGCGCCGCATCATCGTCGAACCCTGGGACATGGCCGGGCACAGCCTGGGCGCCTTCCCGCGCGGCTGGGGCGAGTGGAACGACCGTTTCCGCGACGATGTGCGCCGCTTCTGGCGCGGCGATCGCGGCATGGTGGGCGCGCTGGCCACCCGCCTCGCCGGCTCCTCCGACGTGCTGCCCGACCGTGCGGGCGATTCCGTCAACTTCGTCACCGCCCATGACGGCTTCACCCTGGCCGACCTCGTGAGCTTCGCGCGCAAGCACAACGAGGCGAACGGGGAGGAGAACCGCGACGGCAGCGACCAGAACTTCTCCTGGAACAACGGCCATGAGGGGCCGACGGAGGACCCCGCCATCCGCGCCCGCCGCGCCGCCGATGCGCGCGCCCTGCTGGCGACGCTGCTGATCGCCCGCGGGATTCCCATGCTCTCCATGGGCGACGAGATCGGCCGCACGCAGCAGGGCAACAACAACGCCTATTGCCAGGACAACGCCCTCTCCTGGATGGACTGGGCGCGGGCCGACCGCGCGCTGTTCGCCTTCGCGCGGCGCCTGATCGCCGCCCGCCGCGCGCATCCGGCGCTGCACTGCACCTGGCCGCTCAGCGGCGAGGTGCGGAACGGAGATCGGGACGTCGCGTGGCTGACCCTCGAGGGCAGGCCCATGCAGGACTGGGAGGCGGCCGAAAGCCTCGTCATGCTGCTCCACTGTTCGGGCGACCGGGTGCTGGCCGCCTTCCACCAGGGCGAGGGCGCGGCGCTGCTCGCCCTGCCCCCGCCGCGCTGGGGCCGCCGCTGGGTGCTGATCGCCGACAGCGCCGAGCCGGACCGGATGGGGCCGGTCGAGGGACCGCTCGGCATGGCCCCGCGCTCCGTGCTGCTGCTGGCCGAGGATGGCCGCAGCGCGGCGCGCCCGGGCGCGCCCGATGGCGAGACGCTGGCCGCCCTGGCCGCCGCCGCGGGCATCGAGACGGTCTGGTTCGATCTGGCCGGCGCCGCGCATCGCGTCCCCGAGGGCACGGTGCGCACGCTGCTCGCCGCGCTCGGCTTGCCCGCAGAGACGGCGGCCCAGGCGCGCGACAGCCTGGCGCGGCGGCGGGAGAGGCCGCTGCTGCCGCCCCATGTCGCCGCCACCGCGGGCCTGGCCCTGCGCCTGCCCAGCGCCGCCACGCGCCGCCTTGCCGCCGCCCTCCACCTGGAAGGCGGCGAGACGCGCGAACTCTCGCTCCTGCCGCAGGACGGGGCGCTGCTGCTGCCGCCCCTGCCCCCCGGCCACCACCGGCTGGAGACGGCGGGCGCGCTGTGCCGCATCACCTGCGCCCCGGCCCGCGCCTTCCGCCCCGCCGCGCTGGAGACGCCGCGCTTCGGCCTCACCGCCCAGACCTATGCGCTGCGCCACGCCGCCGACCAGGGCATGGGCGACTTCACGGCGGTGGCGGAACTGGCCCGCGCCGCCGCGGCCGAGGGCGCGCTCTGGCTCGGCCTCTCGCCGCCGCATGCGCTGCACCTCGCCGATCGCGCCCGCGCCAGCCCCTACCAGCCGGGAGACCGCCGTTTCCTCGATCCCATCCTGATCGATGCCGCCCGGCTCGGTCCCTGCGCCGCGCCGGACGGGCCGCTGGTGGACTACCCCGCCGCCTGGGCAGCGAAGCGCGCCACCCTCGCCGCCGCCTGGGCGCGCTTCGACCGGCGCGACCCCGGCTTCCAGGCCTTCCGCGCCGCGGGCGGGGCGGCGCTGCGCGGCTTCGCCCTGCACTGCGCGCTGGTCGAGCATCTGGGCCATGGCGACCACCGCCGCTGGCCCTCCGGCCTCGCGCATGTGGACGACCACGCGGTCCCGGGCTTCGCGGCCCGCCTGGCGGAGGAGACCGAGTTCCACATCTTCCTGCAGTTCCTCGCCGACCGACAACTCGCCGAGGCCGCCGCGGCCGGCGCAGGGCTCTACCGCGACCTTGCCGTGGGCAGCGCGCCCGACGGCGCCGAGGCCTGGACGCGCGCCCTCCCCTTCCTCGAGGGCCTGTCCATCGGCGCGCCCCCCGATCCGCTCGGCCCACTGGGCCAGGTCTGGGGCGTGCCGCCGCCCGACCCGCTCGCCTCCGCCGCCGAGGGCCATGCCGGCTTCGCCGCGCTGATCCGGGCCAACATGCGGCACGCGGCGGCGCTGCGCATCGATCATGTGCTGGGGCTACGCCGCCTGTTCCTGGTGCCCGACGGCGCCCCGGCCTCCGAGGGCGCCTATCTGGCGCAGGACATGGACGGGCTGCTCGCCATCATCCGCCTGGAGAGCCATCGCGCCCGCTGCGCCGTGGTGGGCGAGGATCTCGGCACCGTGCCCGAGGGGCTGCGCGAGCGGCTGGCCGAGGCGGGGCTGCTCTCCTACCGCGTGCTGTGGTTCGAGCGCGAGGAGGGCCGCTTCACGCCCCCCGCGCGCTGGCCGCGCGAGGCGGTGGCCTGCCTCGCCACCCATGACCTGCCGACCCTCGCCGGCTGGTGGGCGGGCGAGGACATCGCGGAGCGGGCGGCGCTCGGGCTGCTGGCGCGCGAAGCGGCCGAGGCCGCCCGGGCCCAGCGTGCTGCCGAGCGACGCGAGATCGTCGCCGCGCTGCGCGAGGCGGGCCAGGACCTGCCGGACGAGGCGGCGGAGCTTCCCTTCACCGGGCCGCTGGCCGCCGCGCTGCACGCGCATCTGGCGGCCGCGCCCTCGCTGATGCTGCTCATCCAGGCCGAGGACCTCGCCGGGGAGCGGATCGCGGCCAACCTGCCCGGCACCGACCGCGAGCGCCCCAACTGGCGCCGCCGCCTGCCAGGCGACGCCGCCGCGCTGATGGGCACGCCCCTGGCCCAGGCCATCCTCTCCGCCGTCAGGCGAGCGAGGCCAACTCCCCCACCGTGACGGGCCTGGTGGGGAAGCGCGTGCGCAGCCCCTCCAGCGCGCCGGGCGGCACGCCGCGCGCCGCGGCCATCACCGCCTGCACCGCCGGGCCGCAGACGCGCCCCTGGCAGGGCCCCATCCCCGCGCGCAGATAGGCCTTGAGCTGGTTGGGCCCCTGCGCGCCCAGCGCCGTGGCGGCGCGCACCCGCCCGGCCGTCACCTCCTCGCAGCGGCAGAGGATGGTCCCGTCCGGGATGCGCGCGGCCGGCAGGGGCGGGAAGAGCGCATCGAGGAAGGGGCGGGGCGCCAGTTCCGCCGCGCGGCGCAAGAGCAGCGGCCCGGCCAGGGCGTCGCGCTGCTCCTCGGTCAGCGCGCCGAGCTGCCGCGCCGCCTCCAGGGCCGCGATCCGCCCCGACAGCGCCGCGGCCCGCGCCCCCCCGATGCCCGCGCCATCGCCCGCGACCAGGATGCCCGGGCGGCTGGTGCGGCCCCATGGATCGAGCACGGGCCGCAGGCTGGCCTGGGCCTCGTCCCAGACATGCGCGCAGCCCTGGATGGCGCGGGTGATCTGCGTGTTCGGCGCCACGCCATCGTGCAGCAGCAGCAGATCGGCCGCCTCGCGCCGGCCGTCGAAGACGATGTGGGTCAGGCGCTCCCCGCCCTCGGCGGCGAGCGCGCGGGCGCGGATCACCGGCACCCCGGCGCGCCGCAGCCGCGCCATCCAGCCGAGGCCGCGCAGCAGATAGCCCGGCGCCGTCAGCGCGGCCGGGAGGTGCCGCGCGGCACGCCTCCAGCCGCCCGGCGGCGAGAGGTCCAGGATGCCGGCGATGCGCCCGCCCCTGGCCAGCACTTGCGCGGCATAGAGCCAGAGCAGCGGCCCCTGCCCCGCCAGCCAGGCCCGGCCCTCGGGCAGCAGCCCGGCGGATTTCAGCAGGGTCTGCGCCGCGCCCACCCCCATCACGCCGGGCAGGGTCCAGCCCGGGATGGGCAGGGGCCGCTCGATCGCCCCCGGGCAGAGCAGCAGCACCCCCGCCCGCGCACGCCGCGCCACCCCGCCCTCGGACCAGATGACGCTGCGATCCTCCTCCACCGCCCAGAGGGAGGCGCCGAAGCGCGCCTCGGCGCCGCAGGCGCGGAAGGCCTCGATCAGCCGCAGCCCCTCGCGCGCCTGATCCGCCCCCGGACTGCCCCGGGCGGGCGTGTAGGAGCCGCCCACCGCCCGATGCACCTGCCCGCCGGGGCCGTGGTTCTCGTCCAGCAGCAGCACCTCGAGGCCTCGCGCCCGCGCCTCGATCGCCGCCGCAAGGCCCGCGGGGCCGGCGCCGAGGATGAGCAGCGCGACCTCCCTCACGGCGCCCCCCGCGCGCCCCGCTGCGGGCCGGCGCGCATCCCGGGCGTGACCGGGACGAGGCAGGCCTGCCGGTTCGGCACGCCCTCGACCTCCACGAGGCAGTCGAAACAGGCACCCATGAGGCAGAACGGGCCGCGCGGCGCGCCGCTCACCGGCGTCTCCCGGAACGCGACGACACCCGCAGCCAGGAGTGCCGCCGCCAGCGGCTCACCGGCCCGGGCGGGAAGCGCGCGTCCCTCCCAGAGGATGGTGCAGTCGGTCGGGCCGCTGCGGCGGAACATGCTCACCAGCGGCGCGCCGGCCCGCAGTCGAGATGCACGAAGCCGTCGCGGCGATACAGGCCTACGCCGCCGGTCTGCATGTCGGCGGCGGCGCGCGCGATCCCCAGCGCCTCGCGCCCCGGCAGGCGGCAATCGGCCGCCATGCCCGACATGTGCAGCGAGGCGCGGCTGACCCGGCGAGACTGGCGGGCGCGGCTCGCGTTGGTCTCGGGGGTGCGGTAGCCGCTGATCACCAGCCAGGCCTCCTCGGAGCCCAGCCGCTCGCGCACCGCGGCCAGCACGTCGAAGAGGCGCGGATCCATCGGCGTGGCCTCGTCCACCCCCGGGTCGCGCATGATGGCGTCCAGTCGGCGCAGCGCCTCGCGCTCATACCGGCCATCGCGCCAGTAGATGCCGTCGAAGCTGTCGCCCGTCTGCACGCGGCGAATGGCGATGCGGCGCGTACTGCCGGCCAGCGCCTGCGCCACAGCGGGCGCGGCAAGAAGGGTGGTGGCAAGCCCGGTCGCGCCGGCCAGGAAGGCGCGGCGCGTGGCGATCTCGTCGCCCGGGCAGGACAAGCCTGCGGCTCCCTCGCAGGCCGGGCAGGCATGGGCAAACAGGCGCATCGCTCAGGCCCGCGCCACAACCGCCCGTGGACCACGCGCCTCCATGGCGCGCACATAGGCGTCGTCGAGGCCGTAGAGGTCGGGGCGAGCACGGACACGGCCGTTCTCCACCAGCACCGTGTCGTAATGAAGCCGGATGGGGAGCTGCCGCCGCAGCGCGGCGGTGACGGTCTGCCGGCTGGCCAGGGTGCGGTCCACCCGCTCGCGGGTCCAGCCCTCGGTTCCCTCCAGCAGCAGCATCAGCAGGTCCATCGGCCGCTCGAGGCGGATGCATCCGGACGAATAGGCGCGGTCCGTGCGGCGGAACAGGTGCCGGTCGGGCGTGTCGTGCAGGAAGATGTCGTCGGTATTGGGCATGTTGAACTTGATCCGTCCGAGCGCGTTGGCGTCGCCCGCGTCCTGGCGGATGAAGAAGGGAAAACGGTCGGGATTGACTGCCCGCCAGTTCACCGTCGTGGGGTCCACTTCCACCACCTGGCCGTCCACCCGCTGGAAGATGCGGAAGCCGCGGGCCTGCAGGGCGGTGGGGTCGCGCTGCAGGCGGGGCAGCAGATCCTCGCGGGCATTGCGCTGCGGCACGCCCCAGGGCGGGTTGAACTGCACCGAGGTCATGCGCGTCACGATCATGGGCGTGGCACGGGCCGGCCGGCCCACCACCACCGCCATGTCCATGATCACGCGTCCCTCCTCGATCACCGCGAGGCGGAAATCGGGAACATTCACCTCCACCCGCCGCTCGCGCCCGGGCGCGGCCACGCCACGGCGCATGTCCAGCGCCGCCCTGAGCTGGTTCACGCCGGCCTCGACGGGCCGGTTCAATGCCGCCACGGTGACCGGCCCGACGCGGCCCGTGGGGTCTATCCCGCGCTCCGCCTGGAAGCGGCGAACAGCGGCCTGAAGGCGCTCGTCGTAGACAGGACCCTCCCCGGGGTTGGCGGCGAAGGCTGGATCGGTGAGAGCCAGGCGTTCGCGCATGGGCGGAACGCGGGCAGGGTCGGTGGCGCCGGGCTCCAGGATGCGGCCCTGCAGCTCGGGCACGCGGGGCCAAGCGCGGTGCGCCCGCGCCCGGGCGGCGGCGAGGGCCGCCTTGAGAGGAGCCATATCAGGGTGGTGCAGGGCGGCACGCTCGATCACGTCGGCGGGTTCAGCCGCCTCGACGATCTGTTCGAACCAGCGCAGCAGCCCGGCGGGATTGGCGTCGCGCCGGATGTCCGCGCGCCCCGGCGGCACGCCCGCGCGGCCCTGCACCAGGTCGGTCAACGCAGCGGCGGCGGCGGAGGCGATCGTCTGCGGTTCGGGAACCACGCCCGGGGTGAGACCGTACCAGCGCGGATCGAGCCCATCCTCCTCGAGGCGCAGCAGACGCTCGCCCAACCGGCGCAGCGCCTCGGGCCCGGCGGCAAGAGTGCGCGTCGGCACCGCGACCGCCGGGGCCGAGGCCTGGGCGCGGGCCGTCATCGGGGCGGCGGCGAGGGCGAGCAGGCCCCCGAGAACAACACGACGATCCATGCGCGAGTCTCTAGTCCGGCCTCTCCGCCCTCTCTATACGGACGCGCGCCGCAGCGCCAAGGGCCGAGGCGTGGCCGGCATGGCGACATCTCCGCCCGCGAAACGACGGGCCGAGAAGGCGTCGAGCGCGGCATCCAGCGCGCCGCGGGCGATCATCGGAGCGAGCAGGCGGGCATGCGCGGCCGCCAGCGTCACCCCCGAATGGCAGTTGGCCGTGAAGGCGCCGGGGAAACGTTCCGAAGCATCGTATACGGGAAGACCATCGGGCGCCATCACGCGCAGCGCGGACCAGGCGCGCACGATGTTCAGTCCCGCGATCCAAGGAAAGCAACGCACCGCGCGGTCGGCGATCGACGCCATCACCGAGGTCTTCTGGGAGAGATCGAAGCCCGCCTCCTCGTGCGAGTCGCCGATCATCAGCGTGCCCTCCGCCGTCTGGCGGATGGTGGTGGTGGGCAGGGAGAGCACCTCGCGCGCGCGCTCGGTGACGAGGATCTGCCCGCGCTGCGGCCGCACGGGAGCCGAAAGGCCGAAGAGCGGTGCGAGCTTCGCGTTGCCGAGCCCCGCGGCCAGCACCACCACCCCGGCGCGAAACACCCCCACGGGCGTCTCCAGCCGGAAATCATGCGGGGCGGCGCGCGCCCCCGTCACCTCGGCATGGGGCACATAGCGCCCGCCCAGCCCGGTGAAGGCGCTGTGCAGCGCATGCAAGAGAGTGAGCGGGTTGGCGTGGCCGTCATAGGGGGTGAAGGACGCGCCGACCACCTCGGGCCCAAGGCCGGGCAGCATCTGCTCCAGCTCCCGGCGGTCAAGCATCCGATACTCGTAGCCATGATTGCCGGCCTCCGCCCGCATGCGCGCCATCCGATCGGCACGCTCCTGCATCTCGGCGTCGGAGAGACAGAGGTGGAGCCCGCCCGGCTGGCGGAGACCGCAGTCGAGCCCCGTGGCGGCGGCGAGCTCCTCGGCCAGCGCCGGCCAGCCTTCCGCCGAGGCACGGGTCCAGCGCTGGTACTGCGGTGCGCCGAGCCCCTTGGACTGCACCCACACGAGCCCGAAATTCCCGCGCGAGGCGCGCAAGGCCACATCGCCCTCGTCCAGGAGCGCGGTGGCCAGTCCCTCGCGCTGCAGCCCGTAGGCGATGGCCGCACCCACCAGCCCGCCGCCCACAACGATCGCCTCCGCCATCGGCTCTCCTCCGCGCGCGCCGGGTCAGGAAGCACCTGGGCGGCAGGCGGCGCAAGGGCCGCGTGGGCGCCGTTGACGCCGCCTGGCCTGCGCGCGAGCCTTCGGCGCATGCGCTCGCCCGATACGCTCCTCCTTCGCAACAGCGACCTCGGCGCGGCGCTCGCCGAGGCCCGGCTGCGCTACGCGGCCCGCCACCCCGCCAGCGCTGCCGCCCATGCCGCGGCCCGGGCCGTTCTTCCCGGGGGCAGCACCCGCAGCGTGCTGTTCTGGGCGCCCTTCCCGCTCGTCATGGCGCGCGGCGAGGAGGCGCGGCTGTGGGATCTGGACGGGCACGGCTACAGGGACTTCCTCGGCGAGTACTCGGCCGGTCTGTTCGGTCATACCAACGCGCGCATCCTCGCCGCGGCGCAGGCGGCCATGGCGCGCGGCATCAACCTCGCCGCCGCCGGGCGCGACGAGGCGCGCTTCGCCGCGCTGATCTGCGGCCGCTTCCCCTCCATCGAGCGCGTGCGCTTCACCAACTCGGGCACGGAGGCGAACATCATGGCGCTGGCCGCCGCCCGCGCCTTCACCGGACGGGCGGAGATCATGGTGGCGCGCGGCGGCTATCACGGCGGCGTGCTGACCTTCGCGCGCGAGGACAACCCGGTGAACCTGCCGGTGCCCACCCGCTTCCTCGACTACAACGACGCGGCGGGCGCGCGCGCCGCCATCCGCGCCGCCGGCCCCGCGCTGGCCGCCGTGCTGGTCGAGCCCATGCTCGGCTCGGGCGGCTGCATCCCGGCCACGCCCGATTTCCTCGCCGCCCTGCGCGAGGCCTGCGACGAGACGGGCGCGCTGCTGATCTTCGACGAGGTGATGACGAGCCGGCATGGCCCGGCCGGACTGCAGGGGCGCATGGGGGTGAGGCCGGATCTCACCACCCTCGGCAAATACATCGCCGGCGGCTTCAACGCGGGTGCCTTCGGCGGGCGGGCGGAGGTGATGGACCTCTTCGACGGTCACCGCCCCGGCGCGCTGCCGCATGCGGGCACCTTCAACAACAATGTCTGGTCCATGGCCGCGGGCTGCGTGGCGCTGGGGGAGATCTTCGGCCCCGCCGAGGCCGAGGCTCTCTACGCCCGCGGCGAGGCGCTGCGGAACGCGCTGAACGCCGCCTGCGCCGAGGCCGGCGCCGCCATGCAGTTCACCGGCCGGGGCAGCATGATGGCCGCACATTTCCGCAGCGGGCCCATTGACGCCCCCTATGCCGCGACAGCGGAGGAGGAACAGCGGCGGGAACTCTTCTTTTTCGACATGCTGGAGTCGGGGATCTACCTTGCCCGCCGCGGGATGATCTGCCTCTCGCTCCCGCAGGGTCCCGAGGACGACGCGGCGCTGGTCGCCGCTGTCCGAGCCTTCCTCATGGCCCGGATGCCGTTGCTCGGCTGAGAAACACGCGCGCCGCGACTCAGGCGACCAGCCAGCCCAGGAGGAGCACCACGGCCACCACCAGCAGCAGCGCGCGGATCACCGCCCAGATCTCGCCGCGGGCGCCACCTTCCTCCGGCTTGGCCGTGCTGTAGCGATTGGCGAGAGGCAGCGGGTCATGTTGTTCCCGCCCCCCAGGATCCATGCCCAGGAAACCGTTTCTCATCGCCCACCTCGTTCGGGACATGGCGCCGCGGACCGCTCGGCCGCGACGGCCTTTTCCACCCCCGGGGACCAGAACAGGCCCTCCGGGCAGTGTCGACGATTCAAATCCGGGCGATTTTGTCAAGTGAAGGAGGGAAATCTCTATTTTTAGATCATGTATCGGCGAGCACGATCATCTCCGCGCCTTCGTCCACCGTATCGCCGGGGCGCGCTCCGACACAGGCCACAACCCCCGCGCGTGGTGCCGTCAGCTTGATCTCGGTCTTCATCGCTTCAAGAATTGCAACCAGTTGACCCGCCTGGACGGAATCTCCGACGCGCACGAAGACCTGCACAACCCGGCCGGGAATCGGGGCGGAGAGCCGGTCTTCCGATGCCGTCTCGCCCCCCGCCGGGGCGTGAACCTCGCGCCGCCAGAGGCGCCAGGCTCCCTCTCCGAAGCGGATCGTGCAGCCGCCCTCCTCGGCAGTGACGGTGAAGGCACGGCGCACCCCTCCCTCCTCCAGGGCGAGCGTCCCGGCGATGCGCCGCAGCGCGAGGCGGCGGGGCGCATCACCCTCCACCTCCACCTCCGCCGTGTCGTCTCCATGGCGGCGCAACACCAGGCGGCGCGGCCGCACGCCATCGTCCCACAGCTCGACTGTTTCCGCCGGCCCCTGTAGCCGCCAATGGCGCAACGCCCGCCAGGGCGAGAGCGCAGCCTGCTCCTCCCTCGCCCCGGTCGAAGCCAGGGCCGCAGCGATCAGCGCATCGGCCGGCGCCGCCTCCGGCGGGGCCTGGAGCGCATCGCCGTGCCGCGCGAGGAAGCCCGTGTCCAGCGCCGCGGCGTGCAGCGCCTCATGCGCCAGCAGCCTGCGAAGGAAGCGCAGGTTGTTGCCCACGCCCTCGATCTCCAGCGCCGCCAGCCCCTCGGCGAGGCGACGCAGCGCCGACCGCCGATCCTCTCCCCAGGCGATGAGTTTGGCGAGCATGGGATCGTAGAAGGCGCTGACCGTATCGCCGGCCGCCACACCTGCATCCAGGCGCAGATGCCCGGCCTGCGGCGCGAGGTGGAACCTGCGCAGCCGGCCCGTGGCCGGGCGGAAGCCCTGCTCGGGCTCCTCGGCATAGAGGCGAACCTCCACCGCATGGCCGTGCGGCGCGGGCGGCCAGCTCGCGGGCAGCGCCTCTCCCGCGGCGATGCGGATCTGCCACTCCACGAGGTCGAGCCCGGTGATCATCTCCGTCACCGGGTGCTCCACCTGCAGGCGCGTGTTCATCTCGAGGAAGAAGGCCTCCTCGCCCTCCACCACGAACTCCACCGTGCCGGCGTTCACATAGCCCACGGCGCGCGCGGCGTTCACCGCCGCCTCGTGCAGCCGCGCGCGCAGGGCGGGCGAGAGCGCTGGCGCGGGCGCCTCCTCCAGCACCTTCTGGTGGCGGCGCTGGATGGAGCAGTCGCGCGTGTGCAGATGGACGATGCGGCCGTGCGAATCGCCCATCACCTGCACCTCCACATGCCGCGGGCGGGTGAGGTATTTCTCGATCAGCACCCGGTCGTCGCCGAAGGCGGCCAGAGCCTCGCGCCGCGCGCCATGCAGCTCCTCGAGGAAGCGGGCGGGGTCGTGCACCGGGCGCATCCCTTTCCCGCCTCCGCCGGCACTCGCCTTGATCAGCACGGGAAAGCCGATGCGCCCCGCTTCGGCGGCGAGATGCGCATCGTCCTGCGCCGCGCCATGATAGCCGGGCACGGTGGGCACGCCGGCCGCGACCATGAGGCGCTTCGCTTCCGCCTTGCTGCCCATGGCGCGGATGGCGTGCGGCGAGGGGCCGATGAAGGCCAGGCCGGCGGCGAGGCAGGCCTCGGCGAAATCCGCATTCTCCGACAGGAAGCCGTAGCCCGGATGGATGGCCTCCGCCCCGCTGCGCCGCGCCGCCTCGAGGATCGCCGCCGTGTTGAGATAGCTCTCGCGCGCCGGCGCGGGGCCGATGAGATAGGCCTCCTCCGCGGAGCGCACATGCAGGGCGTCGCGGTCCGCCTCGCTGAAGACCGCAACCGGAAGGATGCCCATGCGCCGCGCGGTGCGGGCGATGCGCAGCGCGATCTCGCCGCGGTTGGCAATGAGGAGCTTGCGGAACATGCGGCTCACATCCGGAACACGCCGAAGCGCGTCGGCGGGACGGGGGCATGCAGCGCGGCGGCGAGCGCGAGGCCCAGCACGTCGCGCGTCATGGCGGGCGGGATGATGCCGTCGTCCCACAGCCGCGCCGTGGCGTAGTAGGGGTCGCCCTCGCGCTCGTACTTCTCGCGGATGGGGGCCTTGAAAGCCTCCTCCTCCTCGGCGCTCCAGGCCTTGCCGGCGGCCTCGAGATTGTCGCGTCGCAGCGTCGCCAGCACGCTCGCCGCCTGCTCGCCGCCCATGACGGAGATCCGCGCGTTCGGCCAGGTGAAGAGGAAGCGCGGGGAATAGGCGCGCCCGCACATGCCGTAGTTCCCCGCGCCGAAGCTGCCGCCGATGATCAGGGTCAGCTTGGGCACCTGCGCCGTGGCCACGGCGGTGACGAGCTTCGCCCCGTCCTTGGCGATTCCGCCCGCCTCGTATTTCCGCCCCACCATGAAGCCCGCGATGTTCTGCAGGAAGAGCAGCGGGATGCCGCGCTGGCAGCAGAGCTCGATGAAGTGCGCGCCCTTCAGCGCGCTCTCGCTGAACAGGATGCCGTTGTTGGCGAGGACGCCGACCGGCATGCCCCAGAGATGCGCGAAGCCGGTGACGAGGGTGGCGCCGTAGCGCGGCTTGAACTCGTCCAGCACGCTGCCGTCCACGATGCGCGCGATCACCTCGCGCACCTCGAAGGGCTCGCGCACGTCGCGCGGGATCAGGCCGTTGAGCTCCGCCGGGGCGTAGGCCGGCGGGGCGGGGGCGCGCGGCGGCGCGGGCGGGGCAGGCAGGTTGAGGTTCCCCACGATCCGCCGCAGCAGGCCGAGCGCGTGCATGTCGTCATGCGCGAGGTGGTCGGCCACGCCGGAGAGGCGCGTGTGCACGTCGCCGCCGCCCAGATCCTCGGCGCTCACGACCTCGCCGGTCGCGGCCTTCACGAGCGGCGGGCCGCCCAGGAAGATTGTGCCCTGGTTCTTCACGATCACCGCCTCGTCGCACATCGCGGGCACATAGGCCCCGCCCGCGGTGCAGGAGCCCATGACGGCGGCGATCTGCGGGATGCCGGCCGCGCTCATGTTCGCCTGGTTGAAGAAGATCCGGCCGAAATGGTCGCGGTCGGGAAAGATTTCGGCCTGGTTGGGCAGGTTCGCGCCGCCGGAGTCGACCAGGTACAGGCAGGGCAGCCGATTCTGCTGCGCGATCTCCTGCGCGCGGAGGTGCTTCTTGACGGTGAGCGGGTAGTAGCTGCCGCCCTTCACCGTCGCGTCATTGGCGACGATGACGCAGAGCCGGCCCGCGACCATGCCGAGCCCGGTGATCAGGCCCGCCCCCGGCACCTCACCGCCATACATGCCGTGCGCGGCGAGGGGCGAGAGTTCGAGGAAAGGCGAGCCGGGATCGAGCAGCCTTTCCACGCGGCTTCGCGGCAGCAGCTTGCCGCGGGCGAGGTGCTTCTCGCGCGCCGCGGGCGGGCCACCCTCGGCCGCCGCCGCCGTATGCGCCGCGAGCTCGGCGAGCAGCCGCCCCATGTGCTCTGCGTTCGCGCGGAAGGCGGCGCTGCGCGTATCGAGGCGCGAGGCGAGCATCACGTCACGCCGTCTCCCGGAACAGCTCGCGGCCGATCAGCAGGCGGCGGATCTCGCTGGTGCCGGCCCCGATCTCGTAGAGCTTGGCATCGCGCAGCAGCCGGCCCGTCGGGTAGTCGTTGATGTAGCCGTTGCCGCCGAGGATCTGGATGGCGTCCAGCGCCGCGCGCGTCGCCTCCTCGGCGGCGAAGAGGATGGCGCCGGCCGCGTCCTTGCGCGTCGTCTTCCCGGCGTCGCAGGCACGGGCGACGGCATAAACGTAGGCGCGCGCGGCGTTGAGGCGCGTGTACATGTCCGCGACCTTGCCCTGGATGAACTGGAACTCGCCGATCGGCTGGCCGAACTGCTTGCGCTCGTGGATATAGGGCACCACCACGTCGAGGCAGGCCTGCATGATCCCAAGCGGCCCCGCGGCGAGCACCGCGCGCTCGTAGTCGAGGCCCGACATCAGCACGCGCACGCCGCCGTTCACCTCGCCGAGCACGTTCTCCTCCGGCACCTCGCAGTCCTCGAAGACGAGCTCCGAGGTGGGGGAGCCGCGCATGCCGAGCTTGTCGAGCTTCTGCGCGGGGCGGAACCCCTTGAATCCGCGCTCGACGATGAAGGCGGTGATGCCCCTGGGTCCGGCCTCCGGCGCCGTCTTGGCGTAGACGACGATCACCTCGGCGTATTGGGCGTTGGTGATCCAGAGCTTCGTGCCATTGAGCAGGTAGCGGTCGCCGCGCTTCTCGGCGCGCAGCTTCATGGAGACGACGTCGCTGCCCGCGCCGGGCTCGCTCATCGCCAGCGCGCCGAGATGCTCCCCGCTGATGAGCCTCGGCAGGTAGCGGGCCTTCTGCGCCGGGGTGCCGTGGCGCTCGATCTGGTTGACGCAGAGGTTGGAATGCGCGCCGTAGCTGAGACCGACGCTCGCCGAGGCGCGGCTCACCTCCTCCATGGCCACGCAATGCGCCAGATAGCCGAGCCCTGCGCCGCCACGCTCCTCCGCCACGGTGATGCCGTGCAGGCCGAGCGCGCCGAGCTCGGGCCAGAGATGGCGGGGGAACTCGTCGGTCCGGTCGATCTCGGCGGCCAGCGGCGCGATCCGCTCGGCAGCGAAGGCGCGCACCGTGTCGCGCAGCGCGTCGATCTCGGGACCCAGGCCGAAATCGAGCAGGGGTAGCGGGTTGTTGCCAGGCATCTGGTTCCTCCCGCGGCAAGGCTAGCGGAAAGCCTCCAGCCCCGGAACGCCCTCAGCCGGGCCCGGTTTCCCGCAGGCGGAGCGCGAGCGGCGGATCATCCGTCGCCAGGGCGTCCACGCCGAGGCGCAGGGCGCGGACGATGCTCGGGACGTGATTCGCCGCCCAGACCGACAGGCGCAGCCCCTCCGCGCGCAGGGCATCGCGCAGCGCCTCGCTCGCCAGGGCCTCGTGCACGCCGAGCTCGCTCGCGCCGCAGGCACGGCACTGGGCGATCAGGTCGCGCGGGCGCATGCCCCGCAGCCGCCGGCCATCGGCGAGCCAGACGACCTGGTCGAAGCCGCCCGCCTCGGCCGCCTCGGCCACCGTGGCGGGCTCGAAGCTCATCAGCACGGTGCGGGCGCGCCAGCCTGCGGCATCCAGGACGGCGAGGCTGCGCCGGACGAGACCCGGATAGGGCGTGCCCGAGCCGTCGGCCTTGATTTCGAGGCGCAGCACCCGGCCGGCGGCAGCGACCAGCCCAAGCGCCTCGCTCAGATGCGGCACCGGCTCGCCCCCCGTGCCGCGCACCCTAAGGCGCGCGATCGCCTCCCAGGACAGGGCGCGCACCGGCCCCTGGCCATCGGTCATGCGGTCGAGCGTCGCGTCGTGCATCACGACCGGTTCGCCGTCGGCACTGGCGTGGATGTCGATCTCGACCTGCTCGGCCGCCAGGGCGCAGGCGGCGCGAATGGCGGAAAGGCTGTTCTCGGGCCAGAGGAAGGCGCCGCCGCGATGGCTGGCGATGGCGGTGCGATGGCTCATGCCCGCTTGGTGCGCGCGGCGCGACCCTCGGTCAAGCCGGCCGGTCGCGCCGCTCCCAGGCCTCGCGCAGCACCGCGGCGAGATGCGCGCCGAAGCGTGGCCCGTCGCAGAGCGGCGAAGCCGCGACGCGCGCGCGCATCCCCGCGCGCAGCGCCGCCAGCGCCGGGATGTCGCGGGCCCGGCGGATGGCCTCGCTCACATAGGCTTCCTCCGAGAACACCGCCCAGTCCGCCAGACCGACATTCGACAGATGGGAAAAGGCGTGCCGCCCAGCGAAGGAGCTGCCGACGAGGGTGAGCACGGGCACGCCCATCCACAGGGATTCGCAGACGGTCAGGCCGCCCGTGTAGGGGAAGGGATCGAGCGAGATGTCGATCTCGCCATAGGCGGCGAGGAGCTGGTCGTGCGGCACCGCCCCGTGCATCTCCACCCGCGCGAGGTCGAGCCCCGCGGCGCGCGCCCGGGCCGTGAAGCCCTCGCGCGTCGGCCCATCGCCCAGCGCGTGGGTGCGCAGCACGAGCCGCGCCTCGGGCAGCGCGTCCAGGATGCGCGCCCAGGCCGCCAGCACGCGCGGCGTGACCTTGGCGAGATTGTTGTAGCAGCCGAAGGTGACGGCGCCCGAGAAGCCGGCCGGGCTGGGCGCGACCGGCGGCGCGGCCGGTGGCGGCGAGTAGCACACGTAGCCGTCCGGCATGCGCAGGAGCCGCTCGGTGTAGTAGGGCTCGAATCCCTCGGGCGTCTCCCAGCGGTCGGTCAGCATCCAATCGATGTTCGGCGTGCCGGTGCTGGCAGCCTGGGAGCCCACCCACTTGATCTGCACAGGGGCCGCCCGATGACGCAGCAGCCGCGCGCGCCCGCCCTGCCCATGCCCCCCGAGCTCGATCAGGATATCGAGCTCCGCCCCGCGCAGCCGCTCGAGCAGCATGGCGTCGGGCGTGCCGGGTTCGACGAGGTGCCAGGCATCGGCGCGGGCACGAAAGCGGGCAGCGATCTCGCCCGGGCGGTCGCCCAGGCTGAAGACATGAACCTCGAACTGCTCCCTCGGCAAGTGCTCGATGCCCGCCACCGTGAGCCACCCGACGGGGTGCTTGCCGAAATGGGCCGAGATAAGGCCAAGGCGCAGCCGCCCCTCCGCGCGCGGCGGCGGCGCCGTGTAGGGAAGCAGCCCTTCCGAGAGGCGCTGGTGAAGGGCGCGCGCGCGTGCGGCGAGCACCTCGGCGCGACCGGCTTCCGGGTGGTAGGGGCCGACGCTGGTCAGGCCGAGGAGCAGCGCATTCTCGCCCCCCGCGGCCTCCGCCTCCGCCATCGCCTCGTCCTGCAGGCCCTGCGAGACCAGCACAAGGGCGAGGGTGGCGCGGGTGCGCTCGTCGGGCCCGAAATCCCTGAGAGCAGCGCGCAGCGCGTCCGCCGCCTCGGAGAGCCGGTGCAGCCGCCAGAGTTGCTCGCCGCGCCCCAGGCGCAGCGCCGGCTCATCGGGCGCGAGGGCGATGGCGCGGTCGAAGGCGTCGAGAGCCGCGGCATGATCGCGATGGCGCGCCAGGGACTGGGCGAGACCGGCGAGAATGTCCGGATCTTCCGGGGCCAGCGCCTCGGCGGCGCGCCAGGCGGAAAGGGCGGCTGCGCCGCGTCCCTCGGCCTCGCACAGCACCGCGAGGCCGGCCGCGCGCGCGGCGCACAGCGGATGGGCCTGCGCCTGCTCCCTCGCCAGCGCGCAGGCCCGCTCGCTGCCGTGCCGCGCACGCAGGGCCTCGGCCCAGACCGCACCGAGCCGGCCGGCCGGGCCGCCACGGCGCAACGGTTCGGCGAGCTCCTCGAGGGCTGCCGCCGCCTCGCCCGAATGGACCAGGGCGCGCGCCAGCGCCAAGCGCAGGCCCGCATCCTGCGGCGCGTGCAGCAGCGCCTCGCGCAGCAGAGAGGCGGCCTCCTCCGGCCGGCCCAGGCTGCGCGCCACCTCGGCCAGCCCGGCAAGGGCGGCGACATGGCCCGGGGCCCGGGCCAGCGCGGCCCGGTAGAGCGTTTCCGCGGTCGGCGTATCGCCACGCAGGTGCCGCAGCCGCGCAAGCCGGAAGCAGGGTTCGGGATGCCGTGGCGCAGCCTGGGCGGCGGCCAGCAGCGGCGCCTCGGCCTCCGAGAGGTGGCCCGCATCCATCAGCGCCATGCCCAGGTTGAGCTGCAGCACCGCATCCTCGGGCGCGGCCTCGACCAGGGCCCGCAGGGTCGGCAGGGCACGGGCCGGCTGACCCGCGGCCATGTCAGCGAGCGCCGCCGCCAGCGCCTCGCGGCCAGGAAGCCCGTCCATCTCAGCCCCCTGCCATCGCGCAGACCACATGGCCCTGCACCGGGTCCTCACCCTCCCAGCGGATCGGCTCGGAGCGGAACTCGCGCGCGACGAGCCCAGCCTCCGCCAGGGCAGCGCGCAGATAGGCCTCGCCATGGGCGTAGCGGCCGCTGCGCGCGAGCGTCCAGCGAGCCTCCGGGGCCGCCGCCTCCACGCTCAGCAGCAGCAGCCCGCCGGGCGCGAGGCGCGCGCGCAGCTGACGCAGCAGCGGAGCGAGTTCACCGAAGTAGCAGAGCACATCCGCGAGCAGGATGACGTCGTAGAGCCCCTCCTCCGCGCGCAAGGCGGCCTCGATGTCCAGGCAATCGAGCCGGGTATAGACCCCCTTCGCGCGCGCCTCCTCGATCATCCGGGACGACATGTCCACGCCGACCAGGGCATCGCCGAGCAGGTCATGCAGCGTCGCGCCCATGAGCCCGGTGCCGCAGCCGAGATCGAGCACCGGACCGAGCTTCGCACGGCCGGCGGCGACCTCCGGCCGCGCACGCTCGATCATGCGGAGCATCATCCCCGGAACCCTGTAGCCGAGCGCGAAGAGCGAGGCCTCGAAGCGGCTCGCATAGCCGTCGAACACCTCTGCCACGTACCGGCCATCGGCCCGCGCCGGCGCCGCATCGCCGCCGAGTGCCGCCACGAGGTGGCGCAGGTAACCGCTGCCGGGATCGAGCCGCAGCGCCGCGGCATAGGCGTCGAGTGCCGCGGCATCCTGCCCGAGCCGCTGCCGCGCCTGGCCGAGGACGGAAAAGAGACGCACATCCGCCGCGCACCGATGCACGGCCGCCTCGGCGATCGCGATGGCGCGCTCGGGCTCGCCAGCCGCAAGCGCGTTCTGGGCGCGCAGCGCCGCGATGCCCGGCGCCTGCGGCGCCATCGCCTCGGCGAGGCCGAGGACTTCCTCCGCCGCCGCGTGCCGGCCGGCGCGCAGGAAGCCGAAGCCCAGCATCGCCGCGCGCTGCGCCGACCCAGGCTCCGCCGAGAAGGCCTGGTGGAGAAGCAGCAGCGCCTCATCGTGACGCCCCGCCTCCGAGAGGCAGATGCCGAGCAGGGATTTCGACTCGATGTCCGAAGGATCGGCCATCACCGCCGCCGCGGCGTCGTCCAGCCCCGCAAGGCTCTGGCCCAGGGCGCGGCGGATGCGCGCGCGCGCTCGCAGCCATGGGGGGGCGCCCTCGCCGGAGCGAACGGCCCTGTCGGCCGCAAGCAGCGCCTCGTCGAGCCGGCCCTCGGCCTCCAGCGCCTCGGCCAGGAGGCCGTGGGCAAGGGCGGGCGCGTCGGGCACCGAGGCGGCGCGTTGAAGGAGTTCGAGCGACTCCGCCGCGCGGCCCTCGGCAAGCAGCGCGGCGCCGCGCTCCATGAGGCGCATGAGCGCCGCGGGCGGGGTGGACTCGGCGACGGATGCCAGCATCGGGTGGTTCTCCTCAGCTCCAGAGGGCCGCGGCCATCTGTTCGTTGACCTCCACCAGGAAGGCCGCGTCCGGCGCCTCGGCGTCGCATTCGCGCAGCACGGCGCGGGCGAGACCGGCGATCTGCGCGCGCAGGGGAACCGGAAGCTGGTTGGCCGGGTCGAGCACGCTGGTGAGCACCGCATCCCAGAGGCGCCGCGTGTCGGCGACGGCGCGCGCCTGCGCGATGGTGCCGGGCTGCCCCATGGTCTCGCGAAGGCCGCGCACCACGCGGCTGAAGACCTCCGCCTCCATCTGCTTGGGCGTGAGGTGACGACGATAGCGGCTGGCGCCGGCGCTCGTGGCAAGCGACATGGGTCAGGGGGCCTCCGTGAGAGAGCCCAGCGCGCCGCGCCATCCGCGCGGTGGTGTCGCGGTGGGCGGGATGAGGGCGCGCTCCGGCCAGACAGGGGAGCCGGGCGCGACGAGAGAGAGGAAGAAGGAGAAGAAAGGCGGCATCCTGCCAGCCCTCCTTTTCGGTTTGAACGCGGTCAGCGGAACAGCGAGAGCAGGACCTGCGGCGCCTGGTTCGCGATGCCGAGCGCCTGGCTGCCGAGCTGCTGGCGGATCTGCAGCGACTGCAGCCGCGCGGACTCCTTGGCCAGATCGGCATCGATGAGCGCGCCCACGCCAGCCTCCTGCGCATCCATCTTCGCCTTGTTGAAGTTGATCTGGCTGTCCACGTAGCGGCTGTAGCTGCCGAGGTTGTTCAGCGCGGTCAGGGTGAAGTTGATCGCGCGGTTCACGGCCCCGCCCGTGGTCAGCGCCGCCGCGAAGCTCGCGATCGCCGCGTTGAGGGTCGTGCCCGTCGCCACGCCGCCCGTCGTGATGCCGAGATTCGACAGGGCGGTGAAACCGGCGTCGCCGTTGATCCCCGCCGTCGCGATCTTTCTGAAGGAGTAGGTGCCGCCCTCGCCGTTGCGGACCGTGGTGACCTGGCCGAGAGTCGTGCCCGTATCGCCCGCCGTCGCGGTCGTGTTGAGCATGGACTGGCCATTGTAGCGCGTGTCCGAGATGAAGTTCGCGATCTGCGCGAACTGCTCCTTCAGCGCGGCCATGTACTGCTGGCGCTGGCCGGCCGTGATGTTCGAGTCGGACAGCTTGACGACAACGGACTTCACGTCCTGCAGCGCCTTCGAGATGTTCTCGAGGCCAACGCGGGTCGTGTCGAGCAGGCCCTTCACGCCGCCGAGCTGCTGGTTGGCCGAGGCCGTGGCCGCGAGGTCGCCGCGCACGCGCTCCGCCACCGCGAAGGCAGCGCCGTCGTCGCGCGCATCCGCCACGCGGAAGCCGGTGGAGATGCGCTTCTGCGTCGCCGCCATCTCCTCATTGGTGCGGTTCAGCGACTGCAGCGCCACCATGGCGCCGATGTTGGTGTTGACCGAGTTGAGAGACATCGGTGTTTTTCCTTTGCCGATCAGGCCCGCGGATTGCGGGCCAGCGGCAGCATGGCCGCCGGCGGGTTAAGAAAGCGTTTCGCTCCGGAACGCCTCATCGCGGATCCCGCCCGAACCCCTCGGGGCACGGCGGCGGCGCGCCAGGACGGCGCTGCAGCAGGACAAGGCTCGCTGCCGTCGCCGCCAGCTCGGCGTGGTCGAGCAGCACGCGATAGGCGCCGCGTCCCCAGAAGTCATGCACGGCGACAAAGCCGCCCGGAGCGACCCGCGCCAGCGCGGCCAGCGCGCAGGCGACGCGGAAGCGCCCGTCCACCAGCACGAGGCCCGGCTCGCCGCAGAGCGCCCAGGGCGCATTCCAGTAGAGATGCCCATCCGCGTTCCGGCGCGGATCGGCCGGATATCCCCACGCACCCACCGGGCCGAGGTCCGCGTGCACCGGCAGCCAGCGCCCGGCGTCCAGCGCGGCGCGGCAGGAGGGATGCGCGCGCAGCCGCGCAAGCCAAGCGGGATCGCTCTCGACGGAGACGACCGGCCCTTCGACGGCTTCCAGAAGCAGCAGGGTACTGCCCCCAGCCCCGAACTCGACCGCCGAGGCCGCGCGCGACGCGGCCTCCCTCAGCAGTCGGATTTCGGCGGGAGTCATGGCGGGCGCGAGCGTCTCCGCCAAGGCGGGTTCTGTCATCGTCCGGCATCCTGTCGGGCGTGGTCGCGCCGAGGATGCCGCGGCCGGGTTAACGGCCGGTCAACGCCGCGTCAGATGTCGGCATAGACGTGGGTCTCGCCTTTCGCCCCGGGGTGGGTCACCGCCCCATAGCGAGCGGGCCCGACGAGCTGCGCATATTTCCAGAGCGTGCCGGAGTTGAAATCATGCCCGCGGGGCTGCCACTCCGCCCGGCGCCTCGCCAGCTCCTCGTCCGAGAGAAGCACGTCGATGCGTCCCTGCTCCGCATCGATCACGATCTTGTCGCCATTGCGCAGCAGCGCAATCGGCCCGCCCACCGCGGCCTCGGGCCCGACATGCCCGATGCAGAAGCCGCGCGTGGCACCCGAAAAGCGGCCGTCGGTGATGAGCGCCACCTTCTCGCCCATGCCCTGGCCGTAGATCGCGCTGGTCGTGCTCAGCATCTCGCGCATGCCGGGTCCGCCCTTCGGCCCCTCGTAGCGGATCACGATCACGTCTCCGGGCTTGTAGGCACGCGCCTCCACCGCAGCGAAGGCATCCTCCTCGCAGTCGAAGCACAGCGCCGTTCCCTCGAAGCGCAGCGTCTTCATGCCGGCGATCTTCACGATCGCGCCGTCAGGCGCGAGATTGCCGAAGAGGCTGACCACCCCGCCGATCCTCGAGATCGGATCGGAGACCGGCCGGACCACATCCTGATTTCGCGGGAACACCACCTCCCTGTGGTTCTCGGCGAGGGTCTTCCCGGTCACCGTCAGGCAGTCGCCGTGCAGCAGCCCGCCCTCCAGCAGCGCCTTGATGATGACGGGCACGCCGCCGATGCGATGGACGTCGAGCGCCACGTAGCGGCCGCCAGGCTTGAGGTCGGCGATGTGGGGCGTGTCGCGCATCAGCCGCGCCACCTCCTCGAGAGGAAAGTCGATCCCCGCTTCGTGCGCGATGGCGGGCAGGTGAAGAGCGGCATTGGTGGAACCGCCGGTGGCGCCGACGATGCGCGCGGCGTTCTCGAGCGCCTTGCGCGTCACGATGTCGCGCGGACGGATGCCCTGGCGGATCAGCTCGACCACGGCCCGGCCCGATTCGTAGGCCCAGCGGTCGCGCTCCTCGTCCGGCGCGGGCGCGCCGGCCGAATAGGGCAGGGCAAGGCCGATCACCTCGCTGATGCAGGCCATGGTGTTGGCGGTGAACTGCCCGCCGCAGGCGCCCGCCCCGGGGCAGGCGTGGCGTTCCAGCTCCTCCAGCTCCGCATCGCTCATGTTGCCCGCGGCATGCGCGCCCACCGCCTCGAACACGTCGAGCACGGTCACGTCCTTGCCGCGGAACTTCCCCGGCATGATCGAGCCGCCATACATGAACACCGAGGGCACGTTGAGGCGCAGCATCACCATCATCACGCCCGGCAGCGACTTGTCGCAGCCCGCGAGCCCCACCAGCGCGTCGTAGCAGTGGCCGCGCATGGTCAGCTCGATGGAATCCGCGATCACCTCGCGCGAGACCAGCGAGGACTTCATCCCCTGGTGGCCCATGGCGATGCCGTCGGTCACGGTGATGGTGGTGAACTCGCGCGGCGCGGCGCCGGCGTCCTTCACGCCGCGCTTGGCGGCCTGGGCCTGCCGGCTCAGCGCGATGTTGCAGGGGGCGGCCTCGTTCCAGCAGGAGGCGACGCCGACCAGCGGCGCGGCGATCTCCTCCTTCGTCATGCCCATGGCGTAGTAGTAGCTGCGGTGCGGCGCGCGCTCCGGCCCCACGCTGACATGGCGGCTCGGCAGCCTGGACTTGTCCCACTGGGTCATCGCGTTCCCTCCGAGGCGTGATCAGTCGGCGATGCGCGCGAGGGCGGCCTCGAGGCGGGCGATCTCGGCGCTGATGGCAGCGAGCCGCTCCCGGGTCTCCTCCACCACCTCCTCGCGCGCCTTGGCGAGGAACTCGGCATTGCCGAGCTTGCGTTCGATCTTGCGGGCCTCGTCGGCCGCCTTGTCGCGCTCCCGCGAGAGGCGCGCGCGCTCGGCCGCGAGGTCAACGAGGCCCGCCAGCGGCAGCATCACCGTCGCCTCGCCCAGCACCGCCTGTGCGACGCCGGCGGGCGGGGCCCCCTCCAGCACGCGCAGCTCGCTGGCGCGCGCGAGGCGGCGGATCGCCTCCATCCAGCGCGCCCAGCAGGCCAGCACCTCCGGCGCTGCGCCCTGCACGAGCAGCGGCGTGACGAGCGAGGGCGGGACGTTCATCTCCGCACGCACCGCGCGCACCTCGGAGATCAGACGGATCACCGCCTCGAGTTCGGCGCGCGCGACCTCGGCTTCCTGCACAGGGGCGGGCGCGGGCCAGGGGGCGCGCGGCAAGCCCGCCTCCTCGCCGTAGCCGAGCCGCACCCAGAGCTCCTCCGTCACGAAGGGCATGATCGGGTGCAGCAGCCGCAGGATCACGCCCAGCACATGCTGCGCCGCGCCCTGGACCTCGACCTTCTCGGGACCGTCGGGCCCCTGCAGCACGGGCTTGGCGAACTCGAGGAACCAGTCGCAGAAGCCGTTCCACACGAAGCGGTACAGGGCGGAGGCGCAGTCGTCGAAGCGGAAGGCCTCGAGCGCCGTCTCCGCCTCGGCGATGGCGGCGTTGGACGCGTCCAGGATCCAGCGCGCCAGGGCCGAGCGCGCAGAGGCCGGATCCCAGCCCGGTTGCGGGCGGATGCCGTTCATCTCGCAGAAGCGCGCCGCGTTCCACAGCTTGGTGGCGAAGGCGCGATACCCCTCCATCCGCTGCCGCGAGAGCTTGATGTCGCGCCCCGGCGAGGCCAGCGCGCAGAGGGTGAAGCGCACCGCATCGGCCCCGTAGGCGTCGATCAGCTCCAGGGGATCCATCACGTTCCCCTTGGATTTCGACATCTTGGCGCCCTTCTCGTCGCGCACGAGGCCGTGGATCACGACATGACGGAAGGGCACCTCGCCCATGAAGTGCAGGCCCATCATCATCATCCGGGCGACCCAGAAGAAGATGATGTCGAAGCCCGTGACGAGCACGTCCGTGGGATAGTACTTGGCGAGCTCGGGCGTGCGCTCCGGCCAGCCCAGGGTGGAGAAGGGCCACAGCGCGGAGCTGAACCAGGTGTCCAGCACGTCCTCGTCGCGACGCAAGGCCACGTCATGCCCGTAGCGGGCGCGGGCGGCGGCCTTCGCCTCCTCCTCGGTGCGCTCGACGAAGATGTGGCCGTCCGGTCCGTACCAGGCCGGGATCTGATGCCCCCACCAGAGCTGGCGCGAGATGCACCAGGGCTGGATGTCGCGCATCCAGGCGAAGAAGGTATTCTCCCACTGCTTCGGGACGAAGACGGTCCGCCCCGTCTCCACCGCCTCGATCGCGGGTTTCGCCAGGGTGGCCGCGTCGCAATACCATTGCCAGGTGAGGCGCGGCTCGAGAGGCACGCCGCCGCGGTCGCCATGGGGCACCTGGTGGGTGTGCGGCTCGGCCTTCTCGAGCAGATCCAGCGCCTCGAGCTTCTCGAGGATGGCCTTGCGCGCGGCGAAGCGCTCCTGCCCGGCCAGGGAGCGCACGAAGCCCGCCTCCGCCACACCCGGGATGTCGGCGAGCTCGCCCTCGATCTCGTCGAGCCGGATGCGCGCCTCGGGATCGAGCACCGTCGGCATCGGGAGGCCATGCCGGCGGCCCACCTCGAAATCGTTGAAGTCGTGCGCGGGCGTGATCTTCACCGCGCCCGTGCCCTTCTCGGGGTCGGAGTAGGCGTCGGCGATGATGGGGATGCGCCGCCCCACGAGCGGCAGGAGGGCGTGCCGGCCGATCAGGTCGGCGAAGCGCGCGTCCTCGGGGTGCACGGCCACCGCCGTGTCGCCCAGCATCGTCTCGGGCCGCGTGGTGGCGACGCGGATGAAACGCCCCGGTTCGCCCTCGATGGGATAGCGCAGCGTCCAGAGCGTGCCCTTCACCTCGCGGCTCTCCACCTCAAGGTCGGAGATGGCGGTGAGCAGCTTGGGATCCCAGTTCACCAGCCGCCGGTCGCGGTAGATGAGCCCCTGCTTGTGCAGGGTGACGAACACCTCGACCACGGCGCGCGAGAGGCCCTCGTCCATGGTGAAGCGCTCGCGCGGCCAGTCGAGCGAGGCGCCGAGACGGCGGAGCTGGCGGGTGATGGTCCCCCCGCTTTCGGCCTTCCATGCCCAGACGCGACGCAGGAAGGCCTCGCGCCCCATGGCGCGGCGCTCCTGCCCCTCGGAGGCCAGCAGCCGCTCCACCACCATCTGGGTCGCGATGCCCGCATGGTCGGTGCCGGGCATCCACAGCGCATCCCGCCCCTGCATCCGGCGCCAGCGCACCAGCACGTCCTGCAGGGTGTTGTTCAGCGCATGGCCGATGTGCAGGCTGCCCGTGACGTTGGGCGGCGGGATGACGATGGCGAAAGGCGCGGCAGGGCGCGCGGGATCGGCGGAGAACACGCCAGCGGCCTCGGAGGCGGCGTAGAGCCGCGCCTCCATCGCTGCGGGATCGAAGGCCTTGTCGAGCATGGGGCAGAGGTCCACTGCACGCCGCGCCCCGTCAAGGGGGCACGCGGCAGGACGGTTCAGCGCGCCTGCGCCATCACACGCTCGATCTCGGCGCGCACGAGACGCTCCACCATCGGCGCCAGATTCTCGTCGAGCCACTGTTTGAGCAGCGGGCGAAGCTCCTCGCGCACCATCTCCTCGAGGGTGATGCCGGGGGTGCGAGCGATCGGGGTGGACCGCTCATGGCCGATGGCACGAGACAGTTCGCCAAGTGCGGCGGCGGCGGCGGCCGCAGCGGCCGGGGCCACCAGGCCCGGCGCGGGCGATGGCGGCGGGGAGAGAGGCGTCACCGACGCCACCGGCACGGAAGCGGCGACCGGTTCGGCAGGCGTCGCCGGAACGGCCGCCGGAGGGGGGGGAGCGATCATCATGTCGGAGGTGAGAACAAGGGGCTCCTCCGTCTCCGGCGCGGCGGACGGCGAAGCCGGCGCCGCCGCGGGCGGCTCGTCCTCCTTGAGGATCTTGCGGATGGAGGCGAGGATGTCGTCCATCGAGGGATCGGTGGCCGGGGGCGTGCCGCTCATCGTCAGCGCCCTTCCGCGGAAGCGGAGCGCAGCGCCACGCCGGAGAGGTCTCCGAGCCCGGCCCAGCGGTTGCGCACCGCGTTGTAGTAGGCAGTCATGTCGTAGATCTCCACGGGCAGGCCGAGATCCTGCGCGGTGAGCCGCCCCACCGTCCCCGCCAGCGCATAGGAGGCGGTGACCACGGTGGCGATTGCGTTGACGAGGCTGGTGCGCGCATTCAGCAGCTCCTGCTCGGCATTCAGCACGTCGAGCGTGGTGCGGCTGCCCACGATGGCTTCGCGCTGCACGCCGTCCAGCGCGATCTCCGCGGCGCGGATCTGGGCGCGCACGCTCTCCACCGCGGCGCGAGCGCTGCGCAGGTTTTCCCAGGCCGCCGCGGCCTGCTGGGCGACCGTGCGGCGCGCCTCGTCCACCGCGGCGAGCTGCTGCTGCGCCACCTGTCTTGCCTGGCGCACCGCCGCATGTTCCGCCCCGCCCTGATAGATGGGCATCGAGAGGTTCACTGTCGCCTGCCCGCCGGTCTGGCGCGTGTTGCGCCCGAGCTGATTGTCCTGCCGGAAGGCCTGGGCGGAAGCGGTGAGCTGCGGCATCAACGCGGCCATCTGCACGTCGATGTTGTCGCGGGCGGCGGCTGCGGCAAAAAGCGCCGCCACCACGGTCGGGTTGTTCGTGGAGGCCATCTGCTGCGCCTCCGCGGCGCTGCGCACCGGCGTGCGCAGCGGCTGCGGCGTCGTCAGACGGCCCGGGGGCTCGCCGATCACGCGCTGATACACGGCACGCGCCACCTGGAGATTGCCCTCCGCCTGCACGCGCGCGGTGCCCGCGCCGGCAAGCCGGCTTTCGGCCTGGGCAACGTCGGTGCGGGTGATCTCGCCCACCCGGAAGCGCTCGTTGGTGGCCTGGAGCTGGCGGCGCAGCACCTGCTCGTTGTTGGTGTTGAGCCGGACCAGCTCGGCGTTCTGGATCACGCCGACATAGGCGGACACGGCATCGGCCAGCACCTGCTGCTCGGTCGCCAGAAGCCGCGCGCGCTGCGCGAGCACCGCATTCTCCGCCTGGCGGGTCTGGGCGGCGGTGCGCCCTCCACGGAAGATCGGCTGGGTGATGGTCGCGGCCGCATTGGCGGGGGAGCGCTGGATGTTGGTCACCGTGTCGAAGCCGGTGTGCGTGCGCGTGTTGCGCGCGTCCACCACGCCGTAGGAGCCGGTGATCGTGACCGTTGGCCGCCAGCCGGCCAGGGCCTGCGGCACCCCCTCATCCGTGGCGCGGAGCTGCGCCCGCGCGGCGAGAAGGGTCGGGTTGTTGCTGTAGGCACGGGCCAGCGCCTCCTGCAGCGTTTGCCCCGAGGCCGCGCCCGGCTGCGCCAGGGCCAGAATGACGCCGACCACCCATGTTGCAGAGGCGGCGACCCGCCCCCTTCCCTCGATCCAACCGCGCATGACGGCAAAGCTACCCCGATTTCGCGCCGTGGGAAACCGCCGCATCGTCCACCCTCTGCCGAAGTCAGCGGTCCGGGATGGCCAGCCACTCGTCGCGGAAGCTGACCACGCCGCTCTCCACAAAGGCGTAGATGCCGGCCCAGATCACGACCGAGATGGCGGTGGTCCACAGCACCTTCCGCCCGAGCATGGGCCGGAGGGGAGTTCCGCGCCAGCCGCCGGCCTCGATGTCGCCCTTCGGATCGGGCTTCACCCCGATCGGCAACACGCAGAAGAGGACGGTCCACCAGACCAGGGCGAAGACCACCAGGGAAAGGAACCAGTTCACACGACCTCACACGCGCAGCAGATGCACCTCGACCGTGGGGCGCTTGCGCAGGCGGCGCCCCACAGCCTTGCGCAGCACCCCGCGGGCGGCCTCGGCCAGAGCCTCGTCCTCGCGGCGCAACCCTTTCGGCAACTCGCTCACCCCGCGTGCCAGTTCGTCCGCCAGCTGTTCCGGCTCCGGTCCCTCCGCCTCGAACAGGCCGGGCGCGGAGACTCGGGGGCGGCCGAGCACCCTCCCCTCCCCGTCCACCGCCAGGGACGCCACGACGATGCCGTTGAACAGCATGCGCCTGCGCGCCCCGATCAACCCGCCCTGCAGCGGCAGAAGTCGGTTGCCATCGACGGCGAGGCGCCCGGTCGGCACGCTGTCCACCACGCCCGGGTCCTGCCCGCTCAGGCGGACGACATCGCCGTCCTCCACCAGGACGGGCCGCGCGCCGCACTCCCGCGCGAGCGCCGCATGCTCGGAGAGATGGCGCCACTCGCCATGGACCGGGATGGCGAGGCGCGGGCGCACCAGAGCGTAGAGGCGCTTCAGCTCGTCCCGCGCCGGGTGGCCGGAGACGTGCACGGCATGGTCCTCGGCCGTCATCACGCGGCAGCCGCGGCGCGCGAGCTCGTCCTGCAGGCGCAGGATGGCGCGCTCGTTGCCCGGGATCATGCGCGAGGAGAAGATCACGGTATCGCCGTGGCCGAGCGAGATGTTCGGGTGGGTGTCGGCGGCGATCTTCGCCAGCGCGCTGCGCTCCTCGCCCTGGCTGCCGGTGCAGATGAGCAGCAGGTTGTCGTCGGGGATGAAGCCCGCCTCCTCCTCGCTGACGAAATCGGGCACGGCCTCGAGGTAGCCGCACTCGCGCGCCGCCTGCACCGCGTTGCGCAGGCTGCGTCCGAACAGCGCCACCTCCCGCCCCGCGGCCATGCCGGCCAGCGCGATGCTCTCCACGCGCGCGAGGTTGGTGGCGAAGCAGGTCACCGCCACCCGCCCCCTGAGGCCGCGGATCAGCGCGGCGAGGTTGCGCCGCACCTCGCCCTCGCTGCCCGAATGGCCCTCGACCAGCGCGTTGGTGCTGTCGCAGACCATGGCGAGCACCCCCTCGGCGCCGAGCCGGGCGAAGGCCGCCTCGTCCGTCGGCGGGCCGATCAGCGGGTGCGGATCGAGCTTCCAGTCGCCGGTGTGCAGCACGGTGCCGTGGCGGGTGCGCAGCACCAGGGCGCTCGCCTCCGGCACGGAATGGGTGACATGCAGGAACTCGATCTCGAAGGGCCCGAGCGCGCGGCGCGTGCTGCGCGGCAGGGTGTGCAGCTCCACCTCCTGGGAGAGGCCGGCCTCCGCCAGCTTGCGCCGCAACACGGCCGAGGCGAAGGGCCCCGCGATCACCGGGCAGCGCAGCGAAGGCCAGAGATGCGCGACCGCGCCCAGATGGTCCTCGTGCGCGTGGGTGATGACGAGCGCTTCCAGGCGGTCGCGCCGCTCCGCGAGCCAGGCGGGGTCGGGCACCATGATCTCGACCGCGGGGTTCTCGGGCCCGCCGAAGCCGAGGCCGCAATCCACCGCCAGCAACCGGCCGTCGCAGCGATAGACGTTGAGGTTCATCCCGATCTCCCCGGCACCGCCGAGGGGGATGAAAGCGAGGTCGTTCATGTCGGGGGGTGATGTCACGGTGAGTCTCTGCCCGAGATGGGGGCGGGATTGCGCGCCGCCAACAGGCGCAGCCCCTCGAGCGTGATGTCGGGGTCCACGCGCTCGATCACCTGCGTGCCCTCGGCCAGGAGGGGAGCAAGGCCCCCCGTGGCCACCACCTTCATCCCCGGCATCTCGGCCTCGGCGCGGATGCGGGCGACGATGCCCTCGATCAGCCCGACATAGCCCCAGAAGATGCCCGACTGCATGGCCGAGACCGTGTCGCGCCCGATCGCCGCCTGCGGCCGGCCGATGCCGATGCGCGGCAGCCGCGCCGCCGCCTTGTGCAGCGCCTCGATGGAGAGGTTGATGCCCGGCGCGATCACCCCGCCCTGGTAGTTGCCCTCCCCGTCCACCACGTCGAAGGTGGTGGCGGTGCCGAAGTCGATGACGACGAGCGGCCCGCGGTAGTGATGGTGCGCGGCGAGCGCGTTCAGCAGCCGGTCCGCCCCCACCTCCTGCGGGCGCTCGACCAGGATCGCGAAGCCCCAGTCGAGGCTGGAGCGCGCCACCAGCGGCTCGACGCCGAACCAGTCGCGGCAGAGGCGGCGCAGGTTGTAGAGCGCAGCCGGCACCACCGTGCCGATCACGGCGCGCGACACCTCGGCCGGGCGCAGCCCCGCATGCTGCATGAGCGCGAGCAGCCACACCGCGTATTCGTCGCTGGTGCGCTGCGCCTCGGTCGCGATGCGCCAGCGCCCGCGCCATTCCCGCCCGTCATGCACGGCGAAGACCACATTGGTGTTGCCCGCATCCACCGCGAGAAGCATTCAATTCCCCTCCAGCTCGCCCGCGTGCAGGTCGAGGACGCGCCCGCCGACCTCGAGGCGCAGCGCCCCGTCCTCGGCCAGGCCTTGGTAGCGCCCCTCGATGCGCCTGTCGCCCCGGCGCAGCGCGAGCGGCGCGCCGGGCGGGGGACCGGCCGCCATCCAGGCCGCGCGCACGGGCGCGAAGCCCTCGGCGGCGTGGCGGTCGAGCCAGGCGCCAAGGCAGGCGAGGAGGCGGCGCGCGAAATCCTCGGGCATCTCGGGCCCCAGGGCCGCGGTCGCGCGGTCGGGCAGCGGCGGCGCGGTGGCGAGGTTGGCGCCGATGCCGAGCACGAGATGCCGCACCGCCCCCGCCGCGTCCAGCGCGGCCTCGGCCAGGATGCCCGCCGCCTTCGCCTCGCCCAGCATCAGGTCATTGGGCCATTTGAGGCGCACCGGCGCGCGCGGGCGGGCGGCCTCGTGCAGCGCCACGGCGGCCAGCAGGGCGAACTGCGGCAGGGCGCGGGCGGAAGCGGCGGGCCGCAGCAGCACCGAGAGGTGCAGGTTGCCCTCGGGCGAGCGCCAGGCGCGGCCCTCGCGCCCGCGCCCCGCGCTCTGCCGCCGCGCGAGCAGGGCGAGACCCGCCGCCTCGCCCGCCTCGGCGCGCGCGGCGACCAGGGTCTGGGTGCTCGGAACCTCCTCGGCGATCTCGATCCGCCAGCGCGGCGCGCTCACCCGATCAGCGCCGCCACCGCCTTGCGCGCGGCCGCGAGCAGCGGCGCGGGCAGCAGGAAGAAGAACAGGGTGAAGGCGCCCGTGCCCGCCAGCACCAGCGAGACGCCCATGGGCCGCGGCGCGAAGCCGGGCAGCGGCGCGTCGACATACATCACCTTCACGATGCGCAGATAGTAGTAGGCCGAGACGACGGAGGAGAGCACCGCCACCACCGCCAGGATCCAGAACCCCTGCTCCACCGCCGGCAGCAGCACGTAGAGCTTGGCGAAGAAGCCCGCGAGCGGCGGGATGCCGGCCATCGAGAACATGAAGACGGCCATGGCCAGCGCCATCGCCGGATCGGTGCGGCCGAGCCCCGCGAGGTCGGCGACCCCCTCCACCGCGCGGCCCTCGCGCCGCATCGCCACCAGCACGGCGAAGGCGCCGAGGTTCATGAACAGGTAGATGGCCATGTACACCAGCACGCCGCGCAGCCCGCTCTCGCCGCCCACCGCGAGGCCCATCAGCACGAAGCCGATGTGGCCGATGGAGGAATAGGCCATCAGCCGCTTGATGTTGGCCTGCCCGATCGCGGCCAGCGCCCCCAGCACCATGGAGCCGAGCGAGGCGAGCACGACCACCTGCTGCCACTGGCCCTGGATCTCGCCGAAGGGGCCGGCCAGCACCCGCACCATGAGCGCGACCGCCGCCACCTTCGGCGCGCTGGCGAAGAAGGCGGTGACGGGGGTGGGCGCGCCCTCGTACACGTCGGGCGTCCACATGTGGAAGGGCACCGCGGCCACCTTGAAGGCCAGCGCCGCGATGACGAAGACGATGCCCACCACCACGCCCGCCGAGACCTCCTGCGGGGAGGAAAGCGCATCGGCCAGCCGGTCGAAGTTCGTGGTGCCGGCGAAGCCATAGACGAGCGAGGCGCCATAGAGCAGCAGCCCCGAGGCGAGCGCCCCCAGCACGAAATACTTGAGCCCCGCCTCGGCGCTGCGCGCGTTGTCGCGCGCGAAGGCGGCGATGACGTAGAGCGGCAGCGACAGCAGCTCGAGCCCCAGGTAGAGGCTCATCAGGTCGTTCGCCGAGATCATCACCAGCATGCCGAGCGTGGCGAAGAGCACCAGCACCGGGAACTCGAAGCGCGAGAGCCCCTCGGCCCGGTTCCAATCGAGCGCGAGCACGAGGCCCAGCGCCGCCCCCGCGAGCGCGAGCAGCTTCATGAAGGCGGAGAAGCCGTCCGCCACATACTGCCCGCCGAAGGCGGTGCCCTCGCCCTGCATCAGCACGAGCACGCCCGCCAGCACGAAGGCGCCCAGCACCAGCATGGTGCAGGGGAAGGTCATGTCGCGCCGCGGCAGAACGCCGGCGACGAGGATGCCGAGGCCCGAGAGCGCCAGCACGATCTCCGGGAGGGCGAGGGTCCAGCTCATCGTCTCACAGCCCCGCGAAGCGCGATCCGGCCGAGATGGCGGCCTGATGCTGCTGCACCAGCTCCGCCACCGTCGCCGAGAAGAAGGAGAGGAAGGATTGCGGGTGCACGCCCATCCACAGGGTGAGGACGATCAGCGGGGCGAAGACCGCATGCTCCCGCGGGCTGAGGTCGAGCAGCCCCTTCAGCGACTCCCGCGTGATGCGCCCGAAGGCCACGCGCCGGTAGAGCAGCAGCATGTAGGCCGCGCCGAGGATCATGCCCAGCGCCGCGCCGAAGGCCACCCAGGGGTTCACCGCCCAGGCGCCGAGGATGACCAGGAACTCGCCCGGGAAGCCCGCCGTGCCGGGCAGCGCCACCGAGGCCATGGTGAAGAGCATGAACACCATGGCGTAGGCGGGCATGATCTTCGCCACCCCGCCGTAGCGCGCGATCTCGCGCGTGTGCTCGCGGTCGTAGAGAACGCCCACGCAGAGGAAGAGTGCGCCCGAGACCACCCCGTGCGAGAGCATGGTGAACAGCGCGCCCTCGATGCCCTGCTGGTTGAAGGTGAAGATGCCGAGCGTCACCATCCCCATGTGCGCCACCGAGGAATAGGCGATCAGCTTCTTCATGTCCTCCTGCGCCAGGGCCACGAGGCTGGTGTACACCACCGCCACGATGGAGAGCGCGTAGATCATCGGCGCGAAGTACTGCGAGGCATCGGGCAGCATGGGCAGGCTGAAGCGCAGGAAGCCATAGGCGCCCATCTTCAGCAGCACCCCCGCGAGGATGACGGAGCCCGCGGTCGGCGCCTCCACATGCGCGTCCGGCAGCCAGGTGTGCACCGGCCACATCGGCACCTTCACCGCGAAGGAGGCGAAGAAGGCGAGGAACAGCCAGACCTGCATCGCGAAGGGAATGTCGAACTCGTAGAGCTCAGGGATGCTCGTCGTGCCGGCCTGGTACCACAGCGCGATGATGGCGAGCAGCATCAGCACCGAGCCGAGCAGCGTGTAGAGGAAGAACTTGTAGGCCGCATAGACGCGCCGCGCGCCGCCCCAGACGCCGATGATCAGGAACATCGGGATCAGCACGGCCTCGAAAAAGATGTAGAACAGCACGACGTCGAGCGCGCAGAACATGCCCACCATCATCGTCTCGAGCACGAGGAAGGCGATCATGTACTCGCGCACGCGCGACTGCACCGCCTCCCAGGAGGCGATGATGCACAGCGGCGTCAGCGCGGTGGAGAGCAGGACGAACAGCACCGATACGCCGTCCACGCCCATGATGTAGCCGATGCCGAACTCCGGCAGCCAGGAGGCCTGCTCGATGAACTGGAACTCCGGGCTGGCCTTGTCGAAGCGCGCCCAGAGCACGAGCGAGAGCGCGAAGGTGACGAGGCTGGTCCACAGCGCGGTCCAGCGCGCATTGGAGGCCACAACCGCCTCCTCTCCGCGCACGGACAGGATAACCAGCACGCCCACCAGCGGCAGGAAGGTGATGAGCGAGAGGATCGGGAAGCCCGCGGCGTTCATCGCTCAGCGCCCCAGCAGGAAGAGGGTGACGAAGACGGTGAGGCCGATGATCATGGCGAAGGCGTAGCTCGCCACGCGGCCCGTCTGCAGCCGCACCGCGCCGCGGCCCGCACCGGCGGCGAGGCTCGCCGCGCCGTTGGGCAGCCCGTCGATGATCCGCGCATCCCCCACCTTCCAGAAGCGCAGCGCCAGCCTACGGGCGGGCTGGACGAAGGCGCGGTCGTAGAGCTCGTCGAAGTACCACTTGTTGAGGAGGAAGCGGTACAGCCCGCCCGCGCGCTCGGCCAGCAGCCCCGGCACGCGCGGCATGACGCCGTAGAGCAGGACGGCGAGCGCGATGCCGCTGATCGCGGTGGCCTTCGCCAGGGTGGGAACCCAGTCGGGCGCGTGGTGCAACGCCTCCATCATGTGCTTCGCCGGCAGGTTGAAGATCGCCCCGTTCCAGAACTGCGCCTGCAGATCCCCGATGAAATAGGGCGCGAAGGTGAAGCCCGTGGCGATGGCGCCCACCGAGAGCAGCAGCAGCGGAACCAGCATCACGGCCGGGCTCTCATGCACGTGCTCCATCACGTGATGGTCCGCCCGCGGCGCGCCATGGAAGGTGAGGATCAGGAGGCGCCAGGAATAGAAGGCCGTGAGGAAGGCGGCGAGGATGCCGCAGGCGAAGGCATAGCTGCCCACCGCGCTGTGCGCCGCGATCGCCCCCTCCAGGATCGCATCCTTCGAGTAGTAGCCGGCGAAGACCGGAATGCCCGCGAGCGCGAGGGAGCCGATCCACATCACGGCGTAGGTCACTGGGATCTTCTTCCAGATGCCGCCCATGCGCCGGATGTCCTGCTCGTCGGACATCGCATGGATCACGCTGCCCGCGCCGAGGAAGAGCAGCGCCTTGAAGAAGGCATGGGTGAAGAGGTGGAACATCGCCGCCTGGTAGAGCCCAACCCCGGCCGCGAAGAACATGTAGCCGAGCTGCGAGCAGGTGGAGTAGGCGATGATCCGCTTGATGTCGTTCTGCACGCAGCCGATCGTCGCGGCGAAGAGCGCGGTGGAGGCGCCGACCACCGTCACGACCGAGAGCGCCACCGGCGCATACTCCATCACCGGCGACATGCGACAGATGAGGAACACGCCTGCCGTCACCATGGTGGCGGCGTGGATGAGGGCGGAGACGGGCGTGGGCCCCTCCATCGCGTCGGGCAGCCAGGTGTGCAGGCCGAGCTGCGCGGACTTGCCGCAGGCGCCGAGGAACAGCAGCACCCCGATGAGTTCCAGCGCCGGCAGGCCGAGGAAGCTCTCGCCGGCCTTCGCCGCCGCGGCCGAGAAGATGGCGTCGAACTCCAGCGAGCCGAAGACGTGGAAGGTCAGCGCCATGCCGAGCATGAAGAACAGATCGCCCACCCGGTTCACGATGAAGGCCTTCATCGCGGCGGCGTTCGCGCTCTCCCTCTCGTACCAGTAGCCGATGAGCAGATAGCTCGCGAGGCCCACGCCCTCCCAGCCGAAGAAGAGCTGCACGAGGTTGTCCGCCGTCACCAGCATCAGCATCATGAAGGTGAAGAGGCTGAGATAGGCGAAGAAGCGGCTCGGCGTCGCGTCGTGCGACATGTAGCCGACGGAATAGAGGTGAATGAGGGTGGAGATCAGCGTCACCATCCCCACCATCACCGCGCTCAGCGTGTCGTAGCGCAGCGCCCAGGCGAACTCGAGCTCGCCCACGTCCATCCAGGTGAAGAGCGGCACGGTCTGCGGCTGGCCGCCGAGCGCGACCTGCCAGAAGGCCAGCAGCCCGCAGGCCGCGGCCAGCGCCATGCAGCCCACGCTGGACCACATCGCCGCACGGTCGCCGATCCAGCGGCCGAGGAAGCCGCTGATGCACGCCCCGAGAAGCGGAAGGAAGACGGCGCCCACGAACATCGCGCTAACCCTTCAGGGCCGAGACATCCTCGACCTCGATGCTGCCCCGGTTGCGGAAGTAGATGACGACGATGGCGAGCCCGATGGCCGCCTCCGCCGCCGCGACCGTCAGGATGAACATGGCGAAGACCTGCCCCGTGAGATCGCCGAGGCGGGCCGAGAAGGCGACGAGGTTGAGGTTCACCGAGAGCAGGATCAGCTCCACGCTCATCAGGATCACGATGACGTTCTTGCGGTTCATGAAGATCCCGAACACGCCCAGAACGAAGAGGATCGCGCCCACGATGAGATAGTGCGCGAGGCCGATGCTCAGCATCAGTGGTGCCCCCCGTGCTGCTCGAGACGCTGCGGGGCGGGCGGCTCGGGGGGCGGCAGCGAGCGCAGGATCTCCTCGCGCCGGATGCCGGCCCCGATCGCGGGGCGCGTCATCGTCACCGCGCTGCTGCGCGCGATCTGCTCCGCGACGTTCTGCCGCTTCGTGCCCGGCCGCTCGCGCAGCGTGAGCACGATGGCCCCGATCATCGCCACCAGCAGGATCAGCCCCGAGAGCTGGAAGAGGTAGATGTGGTCCGTGTAGAGGATGCGGCCGAGCGCCTCGGTGTTCGTCACACCCTCCGGGATCGGGGCGAGGCGCAGGTCCGGCGCGTCGGAGGCGAAGCGCCAGGCGCCCAGCACCAGCACCAGCTCGAGGAACAGGATGCCGCCGACCACCGCGCCGAGCGGCGCATAGCGCTGGAACCCCTCGCGCAGCTGCGCGAAGTCCACGTCCAGCATCATCACCACGAACAGGAACAGCACCGCGACCGCGCCGACATAGACGATGACGAGGATCATCGCCAGGAACTCCGCCCCCGCGATGAGGAACAGCGCGGCCGCGTTGAAGAAGGCGAGGATCAGCCACAGCACCGAATGCACCGGATTGCGCGCGGTGACGACCATCACGGCCGAGGCGATCAGGATGAAGGCGAACACGTAGAAGGCGAGTGCCGCGATCATCGGCTGCCTCCTTCCTCGAACCGGGCCATCTCAACCCACCTTGCGTTGGGCCGCGGAACCGCCGCGGCCGGCGTGATCCTCAGCGATAGGGCGCGTCCAGCTCGAGACGCTTGGCGATCTCGCTTTCCCAGCGGTCGCCGTTCGCGAGCAGGCGCTCCTTGTCGTACATCAGCTCCTCGCGCGTCTCGGTCGCGAACTCGAAGTTCGGCCCCTCGACGATCGCGTCCACCGGGCAGGCCTCCTCGCAGAGGCCGCAGTAGATGCATTTCGTCATGTCGATGTCGTAGCGCGTCGTGCGGCGGCTGCCGTCGGCGCGCGGCTCGGCCTCGATGGTGATGGCCTGCGCGGGGCAGACCGCCTCGCACAGCTTGCAGGCGATGCAGCGTTCCTCGCCGTTCGGATAGCGGCGCAGCGCGTGCTCGCCCTTGAAGCGCGCGGAAAGCGGCGTCTTCTCGTAGGGGTAGTTGATGGTGGCCTTGCGCCTGAAGAAGTACTTCAGCGTCAGCGCCATGCCGCCGACCAGCTCGGCCAGCAGGAAGGACCGCGCGAAGCGGTCGAGCCGGAAGGGTTGAGACGCACTCATGCCGGCAGCCACCCCGTGAGCTTGAGCACCGCCGCCGTCAGCACCAGCCAGAGCAGGCTGAAGGGCAGGAACACCTTCCAGCCCAGCCGCATGAGCTGGTCGTAGCGGTAGCGCGGGAATGTCGCGCGCACCCAGAGGAAGACGAACAGGCAGGCCGCCACCTTCAGCGCGAACCACACCGGCCCGGGGATCCAGGTGAAGGGCGCGACGGGCAGCGGCGGCAGCCAGCCACCCAGGAAGAGGATGGTGGTCAGCGCGCTCATGAGGATCATGTTCGCGTATTCGCCGAGGAAGAACAGCGCGAAGCTCATCGAACTGTACTCGACGAAGAAGCCGGCCACCAGCTCGCTCTCCCCCTCGGGCAGGTCGAAGGGCGCGCGGTTCGTCTCGGCGAGCGCGCTGATGAAGAAGATCACGAACATCGGCAGCAGCGGGATGGCGAACCACACCGTCTGCTGCGCGCGCACGATCTCGGTGAGGTTCAGCGAGCCGACGCAGAGCAGCACGGTGACGATCACGAAGCCGATGGAGACCTCGTAGCTCACCATCTGCGCCGCCGAGCGCAGCGCGCCCAGGAAGGCGTATTTCGAGTTCGACGCCCAGCCCGCGATGATGATGCCATAGACGCCGAGCGAGGAGATGGCGAACAGGTAGAGGATGCCCACGTTGATGTCGGCGATGGCCCAGCCGTCATTCACCGGGATCACCGCCCAGGCCAGCATCGCCAGCACGAAGGTCAGCATAGGCGCGGCGAGGAAGAGAAGGCGCGACGCCCCGGAGGGGATGATCGTCTCCTTCATCAGCATCTTGATCGCGTCGGCGAAGGGCTGCAGCAGCCCGAAGGGCCCCACCACGTTGGGCCCCTTGCGGAGCTGCATGGCCGCCAGCACCTTGCGCTCGGCCCAGGTGAGGTAGGCCACCGCCACCAGCACCGGCACCAGCAGGGCCAGCGCCTGCGCCACCGTCAGCGCCAGCACGCCGATGGGCGAGGCGAGGAACTCGTTCATGGCCTCACTCCGCCGCCAGCAGGGGGCGCGGATTCAGATAGGCGGCGGCGCAGGCCGCCATCGTCTCGCTCGCGCGCGTGATCGGGTCCACCTGCCAGTAGTTCTCCACCGGCACGGCGAAGGGTGCGTCGGTGACGGGCGCGGGCGCGGGGCCGCTGTCGTCGGTGCAGCCGGGCAGCGGCCCCTGGTCGAGCCGCGCGAAGACGGGGTGGGCGGCGGCCATCTCCGCGCGCAGCTCCTCCAGGCTGTCGAAGGGCAGCGGCACGCCCAGCACCTCGGACGCGGCGCGGATGATCTTCCAGTCCTCGCGCGCCTCGCCGGGCGGAGGCACGGCCATGCGTCCGCGCTGCACGCGCCCCTCGGTGTTGACGTAGCTGCCTTCCTTCTCGGTATAGGCCGCGCCGGGCAGGATCACGTCGGCGCGCGCGGCGGCCGCCTCGCCGTGATGGCCCTGGTAGATCACGAAGGCCCCGGCCGGGATGCGCGCCGCGTCGAAGCCGTCGGCACCGAGCAGCCACAGCGCCTCCGCCCCGCCGGCCAGCATCGCCGCCATGTCGAGCCCCTGCACGAAGCCGAGATCGAGCGGCGCGACCTGACCGCCGAAGCGGTGCAGCAGGTTGAAGCCGTGCCAGTCCTCGCGCAGCCCGCCTGCCGCGCGCGCCAGCTCCCATGCGGCGGCGAGCACGCCCGCGCCGTCCGCGCGCGCCAGCGCCGCGCGCCCCAGCACCACCATCGGCCGCTGCGCCCCCGCGAGGAAGGCGGCCGCGCCGGCGATGTCGGTGGGTGCCGCGCCCAGCACCGTGGCCGGATAGGTGAGATCGCGCGCCGTGCCGATCACCCCCGCGCGGAAGCCCCCCTGGCTCCAGCGCTTGCGGATGCGCGCGTTGAGCACCGGCGCCTCGCGCCGCGGATCGGCGCCGATGATCACCAGCGCATCCGCCTCCTCGATGCGTGCGATGCCGGTGTTGAACAGGTAGAAATCGGGGCGCGAGATGTCGAGCTTCGCGCCGTCCTGCCGGCAGTCGAGCCCGACCGCGCCCAGCCCCGTCATCAGCCCCTTCAGCGCGAAGACCGCTTCCGCGTCCATCGTGTCGCCGACGATCGCGCCGAGGCGCCGGCCGGGCAGCGCGCGCGCGATGGCCTGGAAGGCCTCCGCCCAGCTCGCAGGCCGCAGCGCGCCGTCCTGCCGCACCCAGGGCCGGTCGAGACGCCGGCGCTTCAGCCCGTCGAAGGAGAACCGCCCGCGATCGGCCAGCCACTCCTCGTTCACCTCCTCGTGGAGGCGCGGGAGGATGCGCAGCACCTCGCCCCCGCGCGTGTCCACGCGGATATTGGCCCCCACCGCGTCCAGCACGTCCACGCTGTCGGTCTTGGCGAGCTCCCAGGGGCGGGTGACGAAGGCGTAGGGTCGAGAGGTCAGCGCGCCGACCGGGCAGATGTCGATGAGGTTGCCCGAGAGTTCCGACGTCAGCGCCTTCTCGACATAGGTGCCGATCTCCATCGCCTCGCCGCGGCCCGTCGCCCCCATCTCCGGCACGCCGGCCACCTCGGCGGCGAAGCGCACGCAGCGGGTGCAGTGGATGCAGCGGTTCATCACCGTCTTGATGAGCGGGCCGACGTACTTGTCCTTCACCGCGCGCTTGCCCTCGGCATAGCGCGAGAGGTCGCGGCCATAGGCCATCGCCTGGTCCTGCAGGTCGCACTCGCCGCCCTGGTCGCAGATCGGGCAGTCGAGCGGATGGTTGATCAGCAGGAACTCCATCACGCCGCGCCGCGCGTTGCGCACCATCGGCGTGTCCGTAAACACCTTCATCCCGTCCATCACCGGATAGGCGCAGGAGGCGACGGGCTTGGGCGCCTTCTCGACCTCGACGAGGCACATGCGGCAGTTGCCCGCGACCGAGAGGCGCTCATGGTAGCAGAAGCGCGGGATCTCCTTGCCCGCGGCCTCGCAGGCCTGGAGCACGGAGGCGCCGTTCGGAACCTCGACCTCGATGCCGTCCACCGTGACCTTGGCCATGCGCGTCACTCCGCCGCCATGCGCTGCATCTGCCGCGCCTTGTAGGCCGCGATGCGCTCCTCCATCATCGGCCGGAAGTGCCGGATCAGGCCCTGGACCGGCCAGACGCCGCCATCGGCCAGCGCGCAGATGGTGTGGCCCTCGATCTGCCGCGTCACCTGCTCCAGTACGTCGATCTCCTCGACCTCGGCGCGGCCTTCCACCATGCGCAGCATCACGCGGTTCACCCAGCCCATGCCCTCGCGGCAGGGCGTGCACTGGCCGCAGCTCTCGTGCTTGTAGAAGGCGCTGAGCCGCTGGATCGCCTTGATCAGGTCGGTGGACTTGTCCATGACGATCACGCCGGCGGTGCCGAGGCCCGTCTTGTGCTCGCGCAGCGCGTCGAAATCCATCAGCACGTCGTCGCAGACGCTCTTCGGGATCATCGGCGTTGAGCTGCCGCCCGGGATCACCGCCAGCAGATTGTCCCAGCCGCCGCGCACCCCGCCCGCGTGGCGCTCGATGAGCTCGCGCAGCGGGATGCTCATCTCCTCCTCCACGTTGCACGGCTTGTTCACGTGCCCCTGGATGCAGAAGATCTTGGTGCCGGAGTTCTTGGGCCGCCCGAAGGAGGCGAACCACGCGGCCCCGCGCCGCATGATGGCGGGCACCACGGCGATGGTCTCGACATTGTTCACCGTGGTCGGGCAGCCATAGAGGCCGACCGCCGCCGGGAAGGGCGGCTTCAGGCGCGGCATGCCCTTCTTGCCCTCCAGGCTTTCGATCAGCGCCGTCTCCTCGCCGCAGATGTAGGCGCCCGCGCCGCGGTGCACGTAGAGCTCGAAATCATAGCCCGAGCCGCAGGCGTTCTTGCCGAGCAGCCCGGCCGCATAGGCCTCGGCGATCGCGGCCTCCAGCACCAGGCTCTCGTTGTAGTATTCGCCGCGGATGTAGATGTAGCCGGCGCTCGCCCCCATGGCGAAGCCCGCGATCAGGCAGCCCTCGATCAGCTTGTGCGGATCGTGGCGGATGATGTCGCGGTCCTTGCAGGTGCCGGGCTCGCTCTCGTCCGCGTTGACGACGAGGTAGGAGGGCCGCCCGTCCGGCGAGGATTTGGGCATGAAGGACCACTTCATGCCGGTGGGGAAGCCCGCCCCGCCGCGGCCGCGCAGGCCGGAGTTCTTCACCTCCTCGATGATCGCATCGCGCCCGCGCGCCAGGATCTCCTTCGTTCCGTCCCAGTCGCCGCGCCGGCGCGCGTCGGGCAGATTCCAGGGCTGGGTCCCGTAGAGGTTGGTGAAGATGCGATCTCGGTCGCGCAGCGCCATGGCTCAGTCCTCCGCGCCCGTCAGCACCGTGGGCCCGCCCAGCGGCGCGCTGCCCTGCCGGCCGAGGGCGCTGCCCGGCTTCGGCCGCTCGCCGCGCTTCAGCGCCTCGATCAGCCGCAGCGTGCTCTCGTAGTCCAGGTCCTCGTAGTAGTCGTCGTCCACCTGGAGCACAGGGGCATTCACGCAGCCGCCGAGGCACTCCACCTCCGTCAGGGTGAACAGCCCATCCGCGCTGGTCTGCCCGTAGTCCGCGATGCCCGTCGCGTCCTGGCAGGCGCGCTTCACCTCGTCCGAGCCGCGCAGCCAGCAGGGCGTGGTGCCGCACACCTGCAGGTGATAGCGTCCGATCGGCCTCGTGTTGAACATGAAGTAGAAGGAGGCCACCTCGTAGACGCGCATCGGCGGCATCGACAGTCGCTCCGCGATCGCGTCCATCGCCACACGCGGCACCCAGGCACTGCCGGTGCTCCGCTTCATCTGGCGCTGCGCGAGGTAGAGGAGAGGGATCACCGCGCTCGCCTGCCTGCCCTGCGGATAGCGCGCGAGAATGCGGGGAATCTCGGCCTCGCTCTCCGCATCGAAGGCGAAGGAGGCCGGTTCCTGCTGGACGACGCTCACCGGTCGATCTCCCCGAAGACGATGTCGAGGCTGCCGATGATCGCCACCGCATCGGCCAGCATGTGGCCCTTGGAGAGCACCTCCATGGCCTGCAGATGCGCATAGCCCGGCGCGCGGATCTTGCAGCGGTAGGGCTTGTTGGTGCCGTCCGCCACGAGATAGACGCCGAACTCCCCCTTCGGCGCCTCCACCACCGTGTAGGTCGCGCCGGCGGGCACGTGATAGCCCTCGGTGTAGAGCTTGAAGTGGTGGATGAGCGCCTCCATCGAGCGCTTCATCTCGCCGCGCGTGGGCGGCGTGATCTTGTGGTCCTGGATCTTGATGGGGCCGGGCTTCATCTGCTCCAGGCACTGGTGGATGATCCGCAGGCTCTGGCGCATCTCCTGCATGCGCACGAGGTAGCGGTCGTAGCAGTCGCCGTGCCGCCCCACCGGCACCTCGAAGTCCATGCGGTCGTACACGTCATAGGGCTGGGATTTCCGCAGATCCCAGGGAATGCCGGAGGCGCGCAGACAGGGCCCGGAGAAGCCCCAGGCCATCGCCTGCTCGGCGCTCATCACGCCGATGTCCACCGTGCGCTGCTTGAAGATGCGGTTTTCCGTCAGCAGCCCTTCCAGATCGTCGAGGAAGGCGGGGAAGGCGCGCGCCCAGTCGTGGATCTTCTCGGGCAGCGCCGCCGGGATGTCCTTCGCCACGCCGCCGGGGCGGAAGTAGTTCGCGTGGTAGTGGCTGCCCGAGGTCATCTCGTACATCTCGAGCAGGTGCTCGCGCTGCTCGAAGCCCCACAGCGCCGGCGTGATGGCGCCGCAGTCCAGCGCGTAGGTGGTGACGTTGAGCAGATGGTTCAGGATGCGCGTGATCTCGCTGAACAGCACCCGGATGTAGCGCGCCCGCTCGGGCACCTCGGCCTCGATGCCGAGCAGCCGCTCGGTAGCCAGCGCGAAGGCGTGCTCCATGCACATGGGGCTCACGTAGTCGAGCCGGTCGAAATAGGGCAGCGCCTGCAGATAGGTCTTGTGCTCGATCAGCTTCTCGGTGCCGCGGTGCAACAGGCCGATGTGCGGGTCGGCGCGCTCCACCACCTCGCCCTTCATCTCGAGGATGAGGCGGAGCACGCCATGCGCCGCCGGATGCTGGGGTCCGAAATTGACGGTGTGGCTGTCCACCTCCACCGTCCGCACGTCCGGGTTCGTCGTCGCGCTCACGGCGCCAGATCCTTCCTCTCCTCGCCGGCGATGCGGTTCAGGTGCACCTTCTCGTCCCCTGGCAGCGTGGTCATCGCCTCCCATGGGCTCAGGAAGTCGAAGCTGCGGTAGTCCTGGGTGAGGCTCACCGGTTCCTGCACCACGCGGCCCTTTTCGGCGTCGTAGCGCAACTCCACGAAGCCCGAGAGGGGGAAGTCCTTGCGCAGCGGATGCCCGTCGAAGCCGTAGTCGGTGAGAAGCCGTCGCAGGTCGGGCTGCCCTGCGAAGACCACCCCGAACATGTCCCAGCACTCCCGCTCGAACCAGGTGGCCGAGGGCCAGAGGGCACAGACGCTCGGCACCGGCTGGGATTCGTCGGTGGCGGTAATCACCGTCACGCGCGCGTTCCGGGTGAGGCTGAGCAGATTGTACACGACATCGAAGCGCTCCACCCGGTCGGGCCAGTCCACGCCGCAGATGTCCATGCACTGCGCGAAGTCGAGCTCGGGCGTGTCGCGCAGCAGCAGCATCAGCGGCAGGAGCGATTCGCGCGGGGTGCGCAGCACCAGTTCCTGCCCGAAGCGCGCGCGGGAATAGGTGATCGGAAGGCGGTCGGCCACCGCAGCGCGGATGGCGGCCTCGAGCGCGTCAACCACGGAGGATGGTCCCTGTCCGGCGGATCTTCTTCTGCAGCTGCAGGATGCCGTAGACCAGCGCCTCCGCGGTCGGAGGGCAGCCCGGCACATAGACATCGACAGGCACGATACGGTCGCAGCCGCGCACGACGGAATAGCTGTAGTGGTAATAGCCCCCGCCATTGGCGCAGGAGCCCATCGAGATCACCCAGCGCGGCTCGCTCATCTGATCATAGACCTTGCGCAGCGCGGGGGCCATCTTGTTGGTGAGCGTGCCGGCCACGATCATCACGTCGCTCTGCCGCGGGCTGCCGCGCGGGATGATGCCGAAGCGGTCGAGGTCGTATCGCGCCATGTAGGCGTGGATCATCGGCACCGCGCAGCAGGCGAGGCCGAAGGTCATCGGCCAGAGCGAGCCGGTGCGCGCCCAGTTCACCAGCTTGTCGAGCTGCGCGACGACGAAGCCCTTCTCCTCCATCTCGCCCGTCACGGCCTTGATCACCGCGTCCTGCTGGGCGCCTGGGCCCAGCGCCTGCCTGTTCCAGGCGATCTCGCCCATCGCGCTCACTCCCAGTCCAGTGCGCCCTTGCGCCATTCGTAGAGGAAGCCGACCGTCAGCACGAAGAGAAACGCCATCATCGAACCGAAGCCGAGCCAGCCGATCTCGCCCAGAGTCACCGCCCAGGGGAAGAGGAACGCGACCTCCAGATCGAAGATGATGAAGAGGATGGCGACGAGATAGAACCGCACGTCGAAACGCCGCCGGGTGTCGTCGAAGGGGGCGAAGCCGCACTCGTAGGCCGAGAGCTTCTCGGGATCCGGCTTCTGGCGCGCGAGCAAGAGGCTGCCCCCGACCATGGCAAGGGCGATCACGCCCGCGATCCCGAGGAACACCAGGATCGGGAAATAGGCGGCGAGCATCGGCTGGGTCATCGTCCGGCCTGGCCTTCCACTTTGCCTCGTCTTCGACGCGCGCCTCGAGAGCCGCGCTTGGCCAGGACGGCGCGCCTCGCACCTCCTGACGCGGCGCACCATACCCGACCGCCCCCCTCTCCGCCATAGGGGCCGAGGGCGGAAACGCGCCGGTTTTCAGGACGAAACGGATAAGGGTTGGGCGAGGAAGAATGGCGCGAGTGACGGGGCTCGAACCCGCGACCTCCGGCGTGACAGGCCGGCGCTCTAACCGACTGAGCTACACCCGCGCAGCGTGAGCCGGGGCAATACGAGGCACGCGCCGGGGTGTCAAGCGCATGGGCCGCATCCCTTCCGCCGCGCCGCGACGCTGGCGCGTCGCGGGTCGCTTCTCTCTCCCTCCGGGGGATGTTTCCCTGGCTTTGCGCGCCAGGGAAAAATGGGCGCTGACGGGTTCGAACCGCCGACATCCTGTGTGTAAGACAGGCGCTCTACCGCTGAGCTAAGCGCCCCGCGCGGTCCTTATGGAACGCTCCGCGCCCATGGAAAAGGCCGGCTGCCTCGCGGCGCCGGCCCCCGCCCACCGCCTTCTGGCGTGGAGGCGCCGGTTCAGTTCACCGCGTCCTTGAGGCTCTTGCCGGCCTTGAAACGCACCGTGGTGGAGGCGGGAATCTTGATCTCCTCGCCCGTGCGCGGGTTGCGGCCCTTGCCGGCCTTGCGCTTGCTGGTGCTGAAGGTGCCGAAGCCGACGAGGCGCACCTCCTGCTTCTTCTTCAGCGCCTTGGTGATGGCATCGAACACCGCGTCGAGCACGTCCCCGGCCTTCGCCTTCGAGAGCTCGCCCGCCTCGGCGACGACCGCGACCAGATCCTGCTTGTTCATGGGATGACCCCCTTCCGTGAGACGGCGGCGCGGAAGCCGATTCCCCGCGCGCGAACCGGAGGCGAGACTACGAGGCGGATTTTCGCCGCGTCAATCGAGGCATGGCCCGATTCGCGGCGGTTTCCCAAGCTTTCCTGGGGATACCCCGCACGATGCCCGGCTTGGGGCCGCATCCGCGACAGGGGGCGTGCGATGCACGCCCCCTCGCGTCTCTCCCCGCCGAATCGTCAGTGCGGACGCACGGCGCTTTCGGTCTCGGCCGCCGCCACCGGAGCCTCGTCCGGCTCCACCCACACGATCGGCTCCGGCGCGCGCACCAGCGCCTTGCCGATCACCTCGTCCACATGGGCGACGGGGATGATCTTGAGCGCCTTCTTCACGCTGTCGGGGATCTCGGCGAGATCCTTCTCGTTGTCCTTCGGGATGAAGACCGTCGTGATGCCGGCGCGCAGCGCGGCCAGCAGCTTCTCCTTCAGGCCGCCGATGGGCAGCACGCGGCCACGCAGCGTGATCTCGCCCGTCATCGCCACGTCGCGCCGCACCGGGATGCCCGTCAGCACCGAGACGATGGAGGTCGCCATCGCGATGCCCGCGCTAGGCCCGTCCTTCGGCGTGGCGCCCTCGGGCACGTGCACGTGGATGTCCCGCTTCTCGAAGATGCTGGGCTTCACGCCGAACTGCACCGCGCGCGAACGCACGTAGGAGAGGGCCGCGCTCACGCTCTCCTTCATCACGTCGCCGAGCTGGCCAGTGGGCTTGATATTGCCCTTGCCGGGCACGACCACGCTCTCGATGGAGAGGATGTCGCCCCCCACCTCGGTCCAGGCGAGGCCGGTGACCACGCCCACCATGTCCTCGCTCTCGGCCTCGCCGTAGCGGAACTTCCGCACGCCGGCGAACTTGTCGAGGTTCTTGCGCGTGATCGCGACCTTCTTCGCCTTGCCCGAGACGATCTCCTTCACCGCCTTGCGCGCCAGACCGCCGATCTCGCGCTCCAGGTTCCGCACCCCGGCCTCGCGGGTGTAGTAGCGGATCAGGTCGCGCAGCGCGTCCTCGGAGACCGACCACTCCGTCGGCTTGAGGCCGTTCGCCTCCGTCACCTTCGGGATGAGGTGGCGCTTCGCGATCTCCACCTTCTCGTCCTCGGTGTAGCCGGGAATGCGGATGATCTCCATGCGGTCCAGCAGCGGCTGGGGCATGCGCAGCGAGTTCGCCGTGGTGACGAACATCACGTCGGAGAGGTCGTAGTCCACCTCCAGGTAGTGGTCGTTGAAGGCGCTGTTCTGCTCGGGGTCCAGCACCTCAAGCAGGGCCGAGGAGGGATCGCCGCGCCAGTCGGCGCCGAGCTTGTCGATCTCGTCGAGCAGGAAAAGCGGGTTGGACGCCTTCGCCTTCTTCATGCCCTGGATGATCTTGCCGGGCATGGAGCCGATGTAGGTGCGCCGATGGCCGCGGATCTCGGCCTCGTCGCGCACGCCGCCGAGCGACATGCGAACGAAGTTCCGCCCCGTCGCTTTCGCAATGGACTTGCCGAGCGAGGTCTTGCCCACGCCGGGCGGCCCGACCAGGCAGAGGATCGGGCCCCGGATCTTCTTCGAGCGCGACTGGACCGCCAGATACTCGATGATCCGCTCCTTCACCTTCTCGAGGCCGTAGTGGTCGGCATCGAGCACCTTCTCCGCCTCGGCGATGTCGTTCTTGATCCTCGTGCGCTTCTTCCAGGGGATGGAGAGGATCCAGTCGAGGTAGTTGCGCACAACCGTCGCCTCGGCGGACATGGGCGACATGGTGCGCAACTTCTTGAGTTCGGCGAGCGCCTTCTCGCGCGCCTCCTTGCTCAGCCTGGTCGCCTTGATCTTGGCCTCGATCTCGGCCGCCTCGTCGCGGCCGTCCTCGCCCTCGCCGAGCTCCTTCTGGATGGCCTTGAGCTGCTCGTTCAGGTAGTACTCGCGCTGGGTCTTCTCCATCTGCCGCTTCACGCGGCTGCGGATGCGCTTCTCCACCTGCAGCACGCTCATCTCGCCCTCCATGTGGGCGAAGACGCGCTCGAGCCGCTGCGCCACCGAGGGCGTCTCCAGCAGCTCCTGCTTCTCGGCGATCTTGATGGAGAGGTGGCTGGCCACCGTGTCGGCCAGCTTGCCGGGGTCGTCGATCTGGTTGACCGAGACCAGCACCTCCGGCGCGATCTTCTTGTTCAGCTTGATGTAGCTCTCGAACTGCGAGAGCACGGAGCGCATCAGCGCCTCCACCTCGCGCGGATCGGAGGGGGGTTCCTCCACCGCCTCGGCGAAGGCCTCGAAATAGGCCTCCGTCTCCTTGAAGGCGGCGATGCGCGCGCGCCGCAGCCCCTCCACCAGCACCTTGACCGTGCCGTCGGGCAGCTTGAGCAGCTGCAGCACCGTCGAGACGGTGCCGACCTTGTACAGATCCTCCGCCGCCGGATCGTCCTGCTGGGCGTTCTTCTGCGCCACCAGCAGGATCTGCTTGTCCTCGCGCATCACCGCTTCCAGCGCGCGCACGGACTTCTCGCGCCCCACGAACAGGGGCACGATCATGTGGGGGAACACCACGATGTCCCGCAGCGGCAGGACGGGATGCAGCTCGCCGCGGATGGTTTCCGTCATCTGGACCTCACTTCGGACAGTCGGTGATCGCCGCGCCCGGCTTCGGCACGCGGGATGTCACCACGGTTTCTCTTGACAGATGGTCACGCGCCGCCCCGGGACAAGCCGCGACCCCCGACCAGGGGGCGGGGCAGGCCCGCGCCGCCATCAGGCCGAACTCTGCTCGGCGGGCTTCTCGCCGTAGATGTAGAGGGGCTGCGCCCGCCCCTCGGCCACCTCACGGTTCACCACCACCTCTTCCACGTCCGAAAGCCCGGGCAGCTCGAACATGGTGGACAGCAGGATCGCCTCCATGATCGAGCGCAGGCCCCGCGCGCCGGTCTTGCGCTGGATCGCCCGGGCCGCGACGGATTTCAGCGCATCCTCGGTGAAGGTGAGCTTGGCCCCCTCCATCTCGAACAGCCGCTGATACTGCTTGAGCAGGGCGTTCTTCGGCTTGGTGAGGATCTCGATCAGCGCCTTCTCGTCCAGATCCTCGAGGGTGGCGACCACGGGAAGGCGGCCGATGAACTCCGGGATCAGGCCGAACTTGAGAAGATCCTCGGGCTCCACCTCCCGCAGGATCGCGCCGGTGCGCCGGTCCTCGGGGGCGCGCACATCGGCACCGAAGCCGATCCCCGACCCCTTGCCTCGCGCGGCGATGATCCGCTCGAGCCCCGCGAAGGCACCGCCGCAGATGAACAGGATGTTCGTGGTGTCCACCTGCAGGAACTCCTGCTGCGGATGCTTGCGCCCCCCCTGCGGCGGCACGGAGGCGATGGTCCCCTCCATGATCTTGAGCAGCGCCTGCTGCACCCCCTCGCCGGAGACGTCGCGCGTGATCGAGGGGTTGTCCGACTTGCGGCTGATCTTGTCGACCTCGTCGATGTAGACGATGCCGCGCTGCGCCCGCTCGACGTTGTAGTCCGCCGCCTGCAGCAGCTTGAGGATGATGTTCTCCACATCCTCGCCGACATAGCCGGCCTCGGTCAGCGTCGTCGCGTCCGCCATGGTGAAGGGCACGTCCAGAATGCGGGCCAGCGTCTGCGCGAGCAGCGTCTTGCCCGAGCCCGTGGGCCCGATCAGCAGGATGTTTGACTTGGCGATCTCGACGTCGTTGTTCTTCGCCCCGGCCGCCAGCCGCTTGTAGTGGTTGTGGACGGCGACCGAGAGCACCTTCTTGGCATGGTCCTGCCCGATCACGTAGTCGTCCAGGACCTTGCAGATCTCCCTCGGCGTCGGCACCCCGTCGCGCGACTTCACGAGGTGCGTCTTGTGCTCCTCGCGGATGATGTCCATGCACAGCTCGACGCATTCATCGCAGATGAACACCGTCGGCCCCGCAATCAGCTTGCGGACCTCGTGCTGCGACTTCCCGCAGAAGGAGCAGTAGAGGGTGTTCTTGCTGTCGCCAGACTTGCTCATGCGCACTCCTCGCTCCCCGCCGGGCCAAGTGTGGCCGGCCACGGGCGCGTCGGCGGAACATAGACCCCCCCCGCCCCGGGGGGAAGAACAGCCTTCCTCATCCCGGAAAGCCTGGGCCCGGACCCCCTAACGACCGGTCAATCCCGGGCTCAGGACTTGGCCGGCTCGGCCGGGGCGGCGCGCTCGGTCACCACCTCGTCGATCAGCCCCCAGTCCCGCGCCTCCTCGGCCGACATGTAGCTGTCGCGCTCCAGCTTGGCCTCGATCGCCTCGACGGGCTGGCCGGTATGCTTCACGTAGATCTCGTTGAGCCGCTTGCGCAAGGTCAGGATCTCGCGCGCCTGGATCTCGATGTCCGTCGCCTGGCCCTGGGCGCCGCCCGAGGGCTGGTGCACCATGATGCGCGCATTCGGCAGGGCGAAGCGCTTGCCCTTCGCTCCCGCCGTCAGCAGCAGCGAGCCCATCGAGGCCGCCATGCCGATGCAGACCGTGCTCACAGGGCTGCGGATGTACTGCATCGTGTCGTAGATCGCGAGGCCGGCGCTCACGACCCCGCCCGGGGAGTTGATGTAGAAGGAGATGTCCTTGTTCGGGTTCTCGCTCTCGAGGAACAGAAGCTGGGCGCAGATCAGGCTCGAGACTTGATCATACACCGCCCCGGTGAGGAAGATGATCCGCTCCTTCAGAAGTCGCGAATAGATATCGTAGGCCCGCTCCCCGCGGCTCGACTGCTCGACCACCATGGGGACGAGGGTGTTGTTCCAGATCTCGACCGGGTCGCGGTCCCGCATGGCTCAGGAATCCCTCACAACGCCCCGCCCCGGGATGGGCACGGGGGCGAGGGGGCGGCGACTCGGTGGCCCGGCCCCCTCGAGATGCGCAGCATGTGGGGGGAGCCGCCATCGGGGGAAGCCCCCTCCCCGCCCGGAGCGGTCAGGCCGCCTGCGCGGCCTTGGCCAGCGCCTCGGCGTCCACCTGCTCCTCGGTCACTTTGGCCAGTTCGAGCAGGAAGTCCACCACCTTCTCCTCGAAGATCGGGCTGCGGAGGTTCTCCATGGCCCGCGGGTTCTTGGTGAAGAACTCGATCACCTGCTTCTCCTGGCCAGGATAGCGCTGCACCTCCGCCGCCAGGGCGCGCTGCAGCTCCTCGCGGCTGACCTGGATGTTGTTGGTCCGCCCGATCTCCGCGAGCAGCAGCCCGAGCCGGACCCGCCGTTCGGCGATGGCGCGATAGTCGGCCTTGAGCGTCGCCTCGTCCTTGCCGGCATCCTCGCCGTCGAGCCGGCCGGCCTTGAGGTCGGCCTCCACGCGCTGCCAGATCTGGGCGAACTCCGCCTCCACCATCCCCTCGGGCACCGGGAAGACGGCGCGTTCGGCCAGCGCGTCCAGCAGCTTGCGCTTCACGCCGAGGCGCGAGAGCCCGTCATACTCGCGCTGCAGCGCCTCGGTGACCGCCTCGCGCAGCTTCTCGAGCGTCTCGAAACCCAGGGTCTTCGCCAGCTCCTCGTCCAGCGCGGGCAGGGCATAGACCTTGAGCGCCCGTGCCTTGACGGTGAACTGGGCCTCCTTTCCGGCGAGCGCGGCCATGCCGTAGTCGGCGGGGAAGGTGACGGTCACCAGCCGCTCCTCTCCCGGGGCAAGCCCTTCGAGCTGCTCGGAAAAGCCCGGAACGAAGCCGGCGCCGGCCACCTCGATGGGCATCTCGGTGGCGCTGCCGCCCGGGAAGGGCTCCCCGCCGATCCGCCCCTCGAAGTCGCAGATGAGCACCTCGCCCCTGGCGGCCGGGCGGGGCGCCACCTCCTCGAGGCGCGCCTGGCGGCGCCGGATGTTCTCGAGCGCCTCGGCCACCTCCTTCTCCCCAGGCTTGGCGGTGTAGCGGGTCAGCGCGATGCCGGCGAAGTCAGGCATGGGGATCTCGGGCAGAAGCTCCACGTCCACGCGGAACTCGAGGTCCGCGCCGTCGGCGAAGTTCACGACCTCGATCTTCGGCTGAAGGGCGGGGCGCAGGCCGCGTTCCTCCACCACCTTGCCGGTGGCGTCCTGCACCGAGGCCTCCAGCACCTCGCCGATCACCGCCTGGCCGTAGCGCGCCTGCACGATCTTCTGCGGCACCTTGCCGGGGCGGAAGCCGGGGAGGGAGAGGGTCCGGGCGAGCTCGGCGAGGCGCTTTTCCTTCTTCGCGGCGATCTCGGCCGCGGGCACCACCACCGTGTAGGCCCGCTTCAGACCCTCGTTCGCAACCTCGGTCACCTGCATCGCGCGCAATCCAATCCCACTGGGTTGAGAGCCGGTTCACGGGTTCACGGTGGTGCGGGCGGAGGGACTTGAACCCCCACGGCTTGCGCCACTGGAACCTAAATCCAGCGTGTCTGCCAATTCCACCACGCCCGCGGCCGGGGCCGGCTGGAAGCGCCGCCTGTAGCCGAAACCCCCGCGCGCGCCAATACTCGGGCCATGGAGACGCATGATCCCGGCGGGCGGGTGCGCCGGGCGCTGGCACCCGATGTCGCCTCCGCCGCCGCCTTCTCGCCCTGCCGGCGCTGGCGCTGGTGGCTGATCCGCCGCTGGGACGGGGCGCCCATGGAGACTCCGGGCTGCGGCGTGGTGATCGGCATGAACCCCTCCACCGCCGACGAGACGGCCGATGACCCGACCGTGGCGGGGGTGATGTGGCGCGCCCGCCACCTCTGGGGGCTGCCGGGGCTGATCATGCTCAACATCTTCGCCTATCGCGCCACCGACAAGGCGCGGCTGCTGGAGGTGGAGGACCCCGTCGGGGCCGAGACCGACGCTGCCCTGCGGCGCTTCTGCCGCGGCGCGCCGCTGGTGGTGGCGGCCTGGGGGCAGCCGCCGCGCCCGCTGGCGGGGCGGGGGCCCGCGGTGGCGGCCATGCTGGCGGGCGAGGGCGTGCCCATGCGCTGCTTCGGCCGCAACGCCGATGGCAGCCCGAAACACCCGCTCTACCAGCGCAGGGACGCGCCGCTGCTGCCCTTCGCGCCGGGTTGAGCGGCGCCGGGGCACGCCCCCCGCCTCACACGTGCAGATACCGCTCCCGCACCTCGGGCGCGGCCGCCAGCGCCGCCGAATCCCCCGTCCAGACCGTGCGCCCGCGCTCGATCACCACATGCCGGTCCGCGAGCCGCATCACCGCCGCGAGGTTCTTGTCGATCAGCAGGATCGCCTGCCCCTCGGCCTTGAGCCGGGCCAGCACCTCCCAGATCTCGGCGCGGATCAGCGGCGCCAGCCCCTCCGTCGCCTCGTCCAGGATCAAGAGGCGCGGGTTCGTCATCAGCGCCCGGCCGATGGCGAGCATCTGCTGCTCGCCGCCCGACAGGGTGCGGCCCGGGCTGCGCCGCCGCTCCGCCAGGCGCGGGAACAGCGCATAGACGCCGCGCAGCGTCCAGCGCCCGGGCCGGGCGGTGGCGATCAGGTTCTCCTCCACGCTGAGGGTGGGGAAGACCTGCCGCCCCTCCGGCACCAGGCCGAGCCCCCGCCGGGCGATGGCGAAGGGCGGCGCGCCCAGCAGCGAGGCGCCCTCGAAGCGCAGCGCCCCGCCGGTGATCCGCCCGCCCTGGCTGGGCAGCAGCCCCATGATGGCGCGCACCGTGCTGGTCTTGCCCATGCCGTTGCGGCCGAGCAGCGTCACCACCTCGCCCGCGCCCACCGCGAAGCTCACGTCGAACAGCGCCTGGGAGGCGCCATACTGCGCGGCGAGGCCCTCGACGAGGAGCATCAGCCCTCCCCCTCCTCCTCGCCCAGATAGGCCGCGCGCACCACCGGGTCGGCGCGGATGCCGGCGGGGCTGCCGGTCGCGATCACCCGCCCCTGGGCGAGCACCGAGACGCGGTCGGCCAGGGCGAAGACGGCCTGCATGTCGTGCTCGACGAGCAGGATGCCGTAGCGCGCGCCGAGCCCGCGCAGGATGCGGATCAGCCGCTCGGCCTCCTCCGGCCCCGTGCCGGCCAGCGGCTCGTCGAGCAGCAGCGCGCGCGGGCGCATGGCCAGCGCGATGGCGAGTTCGAGCTGCCGCCGCTCGCCATGGCTGAGGGCGGCGGCCGGCGCATCGGCGCGCGGCGCGAGCCCCACCTCGGCCAGCGCCGCCATGGCCGCCTCGTTCAGCGCCGCCTCCCGGGCCGCGGGGCGGAAGAAGCGGAAGGAGGAGCCGCTCTGCGCCTGCACCGCCAGCGCCGCGTTCTCCAGCGCCGTGAAGGAGGGGATCACGCTGGTGATCTGGAAGCTGCGCGCCAGGCCCCGCCGCGCCCGGCGCGCCATGGACAGCCGCGTGACATCCTCGCCCAGGAACCGGATTTCGCCCGAATCCGGGGCGAGCGCGCCGCTGATCTGCTGGATCAGCGTGGTCTTGCCGGCGCCGTTGGGGCCGATCAGCGCGTGGATCTCGCCCGCCTCGAGGGTGAGCGAGACATCCTCCGTCACGCGCAGCCCGCCGAAGCTCTTGTTCAGCCGGCGCAGTTCCAGCAGCGGCTCAGCCACGGCCGAGCAGCCCCGCGATGCCGCCGCGCAGGAAGAGCACGCAGAGGATGAGCAGCGGCCCGAAGATCAGCCGCCAATGCTCGGTCAGCGTGGCGAGCCATTCCTCGACCAGCACGAAGGCGAGCGCGCCGAGCAGGGCCCCGTGCGGCCCGGCGAGCCCGCCCAGGATCACCATGAACAGGAGATCGCCGCTGCGCTGCCAGGCGAGGTAGGCGGGGGCCACGAACTCGGTGGCGTTGGCGAGCAGCACCCCCGCGAGGCCGCCGATCGCCCCGGCGATCACATAGGCCGCGAGGCGATAGGGATAGGGCTCGAGCCCCAGCGCGCGCACGCGCGTCTCGTTCTCGCGCGCCGCGCGCAGCACCCGCCCGAAGCGGCTGGCGAGCAGGACGCGCACCAGCGCCCAGGCGGCGACGAGGCAGAACAGGCAGGCGAAGTGGAAGGCGAGGCGATCCTCCAGCAGCCGCGCGCCGAAGATCTCGGTGCGGCCGTAGAGGGTGTAGCCGTCATCCCCCCCGTAGAGCGCGAGCGAGGAGGCGGTGAAGAAGGCCATCTGCCCGAAGGCCAGCGTGATCATGATGAAGTGCACGCCCGAGGTGCGGATGGCGATGGCCCCCGTCGCCAGCGCGAACAGCGCGGCCGCGCCCACCCCCGCGGGCAGCACCATCCAGGCTTCGGTGATGCGCGCATGGTCCAGCACCACCACCGCATAGGCGCCGATGCCCAGCATCGCCGCATGCCCGAGCGAGACGAGCCCCGCCCCGCCCACCAGCAGCATCAGCGAGATGGCGGCCATGGCGAAGATCATGGCGCGCGCGAGCAGGGTGAGGCTGTGGCTCTGCCCGAAGCCGAGGAAGGGTGCCAGCGCCAGCGCCACGAAGACGCCCGCCGGCAGCGCCGCGTCGCGCCAGGTCACGTCCGCACCGGGAAGAGGCCGGCGGGGCGGAAGGCGAGGATCGCCGCCATCACGATGTAGACCAGCATGGAGGCGAGCGCCGCCCCCGTCTGCCGCGCCGCGGAGGCATCGAGGAAGAGGCGCATCAGGTCCGGCATCATGCTGCGCCCGATGGTCTCGACGAGGCCCACGATCAGCGCGGCGATGAAGGCGCCGCGGATGGAGCCGATGCCGCCGATCACGATCACCACGAAGGCGAGGATGAGCAGGTTGTCGCCCATCCCCGGCTCGACCGAGAGGATGGGCGCGGCCATCACCCCCGCGAAGCCCGCCAGCATGGCGCCGAAGCCGAACACCGCCATGAACAGCCGCCGCACATCCACGCCGAGGGCGGAGAGCATGGGCGCGTTGGAGGCGCCCGCGCGCACCAGCATTCCCACCCTGGTGCGCTCGACGAGGACCCAGAGCAGGGCCGCGGTGGCGAGGCCGGCGGCCAGGATGGCGAGGCGATAGGCCGGATAGAGCAGCCCCTCCATGATCCGCACCCCGCCGGAGAGCGCCTCGGGCACCGGCATCTGCAGCGGCGCCGCCCCGAACACCGCCTTCACGCCCTGGTTGAGGAACAGGATCACGCCGAAGGTGGCGAGGACCTGGGAGAGGTGGTCGCGCTCGTAGAGGTGGCGGAAGACGAGCAGTTCCAGCAGCAGCCCGAACAGCAGCGCCGCCGGCAGCGCCAGCAGCAGGCCGAGCCAGAAGGAGCCGGTAAGCGCCGCGAGCGTCGCGCCGAGATAGGCGCCGATCATGTACTGCACCCCGTGCGCAAGGTTGATGAAATCCATCACCCCGAACACCAGCGTCAGCCCCGCCGCGACGAGAAAGAGCAGGATGCCGAACTGCAGCCCGTTCAGCACCTGCACCAGCAGCAAGGTGGTGTTCAAGGCCCGCCCTTCCCCGGCGCGCCGACCGGCGCGCCCCTCGCGGCCTCTGCCGGCGAGGGAGGAGCCGATCTGTCAGGAAGCAGCGCCATCACGGCCCCCCCAACGAGGTTTCGCGCGGCACAACGTCGTGGGGGAGGCTAGACGCGCCCCGGCATCCGGCACTCGCCGGCCCAGGGGTCCACATTCGCCTCCAGCACCCGGCGCACCGTCTGGGTCTGGAAGCGGCCGTCGGGCCGGCGCACCACCTGGCAGAGCCAGAAATCCTGCACCGGATACTGGTTCACCCCGAAGCGGAAGGCCCCGCGCACCGACCGGAAATCCGCCGCCGCGATGGCTTGGCGCAGCGCGTTCCTGTCGGCGAGATTGCCGCCCACCCGCCGCACGGCGGAATCGAGGAGCATCGCCGCGTCGTAGCTCTGCGCCGCATAGGTGGCGGGGATGTAGTTGAACTGCGCCTCCATGTCGCGCACGAAGCGGCGGTTCTGCTCGTTCTCCATGTCCGGCGCCCAGTTGGCGCCGCTGAAGAAGCCGAGCGCCGCCTCGCCCTGGGCGGGCAGCGTCGCCTCGTCCACCGTGAAGGTGGAGAGGAAGGGGATGTTCTGCAGCCCCGCCTGGCGATACTGCCGCACCAGGTTCACCCCGAGCCCGCCGGGCATGAAGGTGAAGATCGCATCCGGCCGCAGCGCGGCGATGCGCGCGAGCTCGGCCGAGAAGTCCACGTGCGTCAGCGGCACATAGACCTCGTCCACCACCTGGCCCTGGAAGCGGGACTTGAAGCCCGCCATGGCGTCGCGCCCCGCCTGGTAGTTGGGCGTGAGCAGGAAGACGCGGCGGTAGCCCGCATCCTGCGCCGCCTGGCCCATCACGCTGTGCACCTGGTCGTTGTTGTAGCTGGTGGTGAAGAAGAAGGGGTTGCAGCCGCGGCCGGCGAAGGTGGAGGGGCCGGCGTTGGTGGAGATGAGGAAGGTGTTCGCCTCCGTCACCGGGCGCATGATCGCCTGCAGGATGTTGGAGAACACCACGCCCACCACGAAGTCCACGCGGTCGCGCTCCAGCGCGGCGCGCACCTTGGTCACGGCCACGTCGGGGCGCAGCTCGTCGTCGATCACGATGGTCTCGACCGGGCGGCCGCCGAGCCGGTTCTCGAGGTGGCGCAGGCCGAGCGTCCAGCCGTCGCGCAGCTGCGTGCCCAGCGCCGCCTGCGGCCCGGTCAGCACCGCCACCAGCCCGACCTTGATGGGCGCGCCCTGCGCGCGCACGGTCGGGGCGGCCAGCAGCGCCGCGCCGGCGGCCAGCATGGCGCGGCGCGCGAGCGCCGGCGTGGTCTCGATCCCCATCCCTGCTTCCTCCTCCCCCTCTCCCGGCCGGAGGCCCTTCGGGCGCCGCGGCACGACCTCCATCATTCGGGCGATAACCCGCCCCGCGCGGCCCGCGCAAGCGCCGCCGCGCGCAGGGTGAGGGGATGGTGCGGCTCGCAGAGCGGGCCGAGCACGGTGAAGTGATTGAGGCCCTCGAGCACCTCGCAGCGCCCGCCCCAGAGCGCGGCGAACTCGCGGCTCTGGCGGATGAACTCGCCGCTCTCCTCGCCGCCCACCGCCGCCACCAGGGGGCGCCCGGGCGCGGGCAGCAGCGCGGGCGAGAGCGCGCGCGCCGCCTCCGCATCCAGCCCCAGCGCGGCGTTGATCGAGGTGGGCAGAAGCGGCTCGAGCCAGAATACGCCGGAGACGGGCAGCGCCACGGCCGCCACCTCCTCGGGCAGGCGGGCGAGCAGCCAGGCGGCGAGATGGCCCCCCGCGGAGTGCCCCGCGACCAGCATGGGCACGCCCATGCGCGCGTGCAGCGCGCGCGCCGCCGCCTCGGCCTGCGCGCAGATGCGCGCGAGCGGCACGGCCGGGCAGAGGTCGGTGGAGGGCAGCGCCACCGCCACCCCGAGGGCCACGAGCCCCGCCGCCACATGGCTCACCGCCGCGCGGTCCAGCGCCTGCCAGTAGCCGCCGTGGAAGAACATGGCCACGGGAGGCCGCTCCACCCCGCGCGGGAGGAAGAGGTCCATGGCCTCGCGGGGGCCGGGGCCATAGGCGAGAGTCTCCGGCGGGAAAGCGGCGCGGAAAGCCTCCGCGGCGCGTGCCCAGCGCGCGAGGATGGCGGGGTGCTCGGGCACCCGGGCGCGATTGTTGTATTCCGCTTCGGCGTCCATGGGGTTCATGTTAGGCGCTTTCGCGGCGAAGGGGCAGGATGGGCGCATGCGAATCTACCTGGCCGGGCCGGAGGTGTTCCTCCCCGATGCGGCGGCGATCGGCGCCGCGAAGAAGGCGATCTGCTCGCGCCACGGCCTGACCGGCGTCTTCCCTCTCGATCCGCCCGCCCCCATGCCCTCGGGACCGCCCGACTGGCGGCGCATCTTCGCCGCCAACCAGATGCATCTCGCCGGCTGCGATGCGCTGCTCGCCAACCTCACGCCCTTCCGCGGCGCCGGCGCGGATCCGGGAACGGTCTATGAGCTCGGCTACATGCGGGGCCTCGGGCGGCCGGTGCACGGCTACACCCATGATCCCCGCCCCTACCGCGCCCGGGTGTGCGGGGCGCGCTTCGACGGGACCGTCTGGCGCGATGCCGAGGGGCTGGAGGTGGAGGAGTTCGGCCTCGCCGAGAACCTGATGATCGAGGGCGCCATCGCCGCCTCGGGGGGCGTGCTGCGGCGCGCCGAGGCGCCCCTGCCCTGGACGGACCTCACGCTCTTCGAGGCCTGCATCCGCGCCATCGCAGCGGGCGGGCGGCAGGCGGCGGAATAGGCGCGCCGCGCCGTCAGGGCGCCCAGCGGGGCCGACGCTTCTCGCGGAAGGCCGCGAGCCCTTCCCGCCCCTCCTCCGAGGCGCGCTGCATCCAGCTCTCGCGGGCGAGTTCGTCCATCGCGCGCGCGTCCAGCGTCAGGCCGTTGGCGCCGAGCAGGCTCGCCTTCGTCACGGCCACGGCGGTGGGCGAGGAGAGCAGCGTCTCGGCGATGATCGCCTCGAGCCGCGCCTCGATGGCCTCGGGCGGATGCACCTCGTGAACGAGGCCGATGCGCCGCGCCTCCTCCGCGCCGAAGCGCTCGCCGGTGATGGCGTAGCGCCGCGCCTGGCGCAGCCCCATCGCATGGACCATGTGCGTGGAGATGGGCGAGGGCGCGACCCCCACGCGCACCTCGGTGATGCCGAAGCTCGCGTCGGTGGTGGCCAGCGCCACGTCCACGCAGCAGGCGATGCCCACGCCCCCGCCGAAGCAGGCGCCGTGGATCACGGCGAAGCTCGGGCGCGGGAACTCGTTCAGCGCCGCCATGGCGCGGGTGGTGAGCAGCGAGGCCGCATGCGCCTCGGCCGGCGGGGCGGCGGCCGCCGCGCTCAGCCAGGCGATGTCGGCCCCGGCCTGGAAGTGCCGCCCCGCGCCGCGGATCACCAGGGCGCGCACCGTCGCGTCCCGGGCCAGGGTCTCGAGCCCCGCGATCAGCGCCTCCAGCATCGCGCCGTTGTAGGCGTTGCCGAGCGCGGGGCGGTTCAGGGTGACGGTGACGACGCCGCGCGCGTCGCGCGCGACCAGCAGGGGTGGGGCTTCCATGGGGCGCGAGCTTCCGCCGGCCCGCGCCCCTCGTCCAGCCCGCTTGGAGGCCGCGCGCCCGCGCCCTACCTTCCCTCCAGGAAAGGAGGGCCGAGGCATGACGATCCAGGCCATAGCGCCGCGCGCCGCGCCGCAGGACGAGGCGCGCCGCCTCGCGCTGCTGCACGCCATCGAGCGCAAGCTGCTCTGGCTCTCGGCCTGGATGATCCACCACGCGAACCACATCCGCCCGAACCGCGACGGGCTGAAGGTGGGCGGCCACCAGGCCTCCTGCGCCTCGGTCATCTCCATCATGACCGCGCTCTACTTCGACATCCTGCGGCCGGCCGACCGCGTGGCGGTGAAGCCGCATGCCGGGCCGGTGTTCCACGCGATGAACCTGCTCTTCGGCCGGCAGACGGCCGAGCGCCTGGCCACGCTGCGCGCCTTCGGCGGCATCCAGCCCTACCCCTCGCGCGTGAAGGACGGGGCGGAGGTGGATGTCTCCACCGGCAGCGTGGGGCTGGGCGTCGCCCTCACCTCCTTCGGCGCGCTGGTGCAGGACTATGTGCGGCTCAAGGGCCTCGCGCCCAGGGATCTGCCGGCGGGCCGGCATGTCGCCATCGTCGGCGACGCCGAGCTCGACGAGGGCAACATCTACGAGGCGCTGCTCGAGGGCTGGAAGCACGACATCCGCAATGTCTGGTGGGTGGTGGACTACAACCGCCAGAGCCTGGACAGCGTGGTGCAGGACCGCCTCTTCGGCCGCATCGAGGGGCTGTTCCGCGACATGGGCTGGAACGTCGTCACCCTCAAATACGGCCGCCGCCTGCAGGCCGCCTTCGCCCGCCCCGGCGGCGAGGCGCTGCGCTGCTGGATCGACGACTGCCCGAACTCCCTCTACGCCGCCCTCACCTTCCAGGGCGGCGCGGCCTGGCGCGCCGCGCTGCTGGCCGATCTCGGCCGCGAGGAGGGGGTGCGCGCGATCATCGACCCGCTGACCGATGCGGAGCTTGCCGCCCTGATGACCAATCTCGGCGGGCACGACATCGAGACGCTGATGGAGGCCTTCCATGCGCAGGACGCGGCGGGCGACCAGCCGACCTGCTTCATCGCCTACACCATCAAGGGCATGGGCCTGCCCTTCGCCGGCCACAAGGACAACCACGCCGGGCTGATGACGAAGGAGCAGATGGAGGGCTTCCGCGCGGCGATGAACATCCGCCCGGGCCACGAGTGGGACGCCTTCGAGGGGCTCGACGTGCCGGCGGAGGAGATGGCGGCCTTCATCGCCTCCGTGCCCTTCGCCCGGCCGCTGACGCCGCAGGGCCGCCGGCTCTCGGCGCCCGCGGTGCCGGTGCCCCCGCGCCTGCCCGTGCCGCGCGTGCCGGCGGGGAGGAAGCTCTCCACCCAGGCCGCCTTCGGCGACATCCTCGCCGCCATCGGCCGCGGCGAGGGGGAGTTCCGCGACCTCGCGGCGCGCATCGTGACGACCAGCCCGGACGTGACGGTGAGCACCAGCCTCGGCCCCTGGGTGAACCGCCGCGGCATCTTCGACCGGCACCTGAAGAACGACGTGTTCCGCGACGCCAAGCTCGCCTCCGCCCAGCGCTGGGGCATGAGCCCCGAGGGGCAGCACATCGAGCTCGGCATCGCCGAGCAGAACCTGTTCCTGGTGCTCGCCGCCCTCGGCCTCGCGGACCGGCTCTACGGCGCGCGGCTGCTGCCCATCGGCACGGTCTATGATCCCTTCGTCAATCGCGGCCTCGATGCGCTGATCTACGGCTGCTACATGGACGCGCGCTTCCTGCTGGTCAGCACGCCCTCCGGCCTCACCCTCGCGCCCGAGGGCGGGCAGCACCAGAGCGTGAACACGCCCCTGATCGGCATGGCGCAGGACCGGCTCGCCTCCTACGAGCCCGCCTTCGCCGACGAGCTCGCGGTGCTCATGCGCCACGCCTTCGCGCACATGCAGGCGGAGGACGGCTCGAGCGTGTGGCTGCGCCTCTCCACCCGGCCCCTCGCCCAGCCCGAGCGCGCGCTCGACGAGGCGGCCGTGATCGCCGGCGGCTACTGGATGGTGCCGCCCGGCGAAGGCGCACCCATCGCCATCGCCTACCAGGGGCCGGTGGCGCCCGAGGCCATGGCCGCCTTCGAGACGCTGCGCGCCGAGGAACCCCGCGCGGGGCTGCTCGCCGTCACCTCGCCCGACCGGCTGCACCAGGGCTGGCTGGAGGCGCGGCGCGCGGCGCGGCGCGGGCCGGGCGCGCCTCCCTCGCACATCGAGCGGCTGCTCGCGCCCCTCGCGCCCGGGGCGGGCCTCGTCACCGTGCTCGACGGCCACCCCGCCGCGCTGGACTGGATGGGCGCGGTGCGCGGGCAGCGGGTGGCGGCGCTGGGCGTGGACCGCTTCGGCCAGGCGGGGGACATCCCCTCCCTCTACGCCGAATACGGCCTGGACGAGAACGCGATCCTCGACGCCTGCGCGGAGCTGCTGCTCGGCGCGGGCTGAGCCTGCGGCGCTTGCCAAGCGCGCGAGGGGCGCGCAGCCTCGGCCCGGCAGCGAGTCGAAGGGAGCGCAGCGCATGAAGGAGACGGCCGGCATCACCCCCGCGGGCGAGGGCCTCGGCGGCATCGTCTGGAACATCCTGGGCCAGACCTACAAGCCGCGGCAGCATTCGGCGACGAGCTTCGCCTTCGACACGCTCTTCCCGCCCGGCGCCTTCGTGCCCCCGCACATCCACCCGACGCAGGACGAGTACATCCACATCTTCGAGGGCCGCTTCGAGCTGCTGCTCGACGGCCAGACCCTGCAGGCCCGGGCGGGCGACCTGATCCGCATGCCGATGGGCCTGCCGCATGGGATCTTCAACAAGTCCGACACGCCGGTGCGCGCGCTGTTCTGGGTCGCGCCCTCGCGCCGGCTCTACGAGCTGTTCAGCCGCATCCACAACGTCACCGACCCCGAGACGGTGGTGAGGATCTCGGCCGAGTGCGAGGTGGATTTCCTGCCGCCGCCGGCGTGAGCCGGGCGCGCATCGCCGCCCTGCTCGGGCTGCTCGCGGCCTTCGGGCCGCTCTCCATAGACATGTATCTGCCCGCCCTGCCCGCCATCGGCGAGGCGCTGGGCGGCGGGATGGAGGGCGCGCAGGCCACCCTCGCGTCCTTCTTCCTCGGCATGGCGGCGGGGCAGCTCCTCCACGGCCCGCTCTCGGACCGCTACGGGCGGCGGCGGCCGCTCTTCGCCGCGCTGCTGCTCTACACCGCGGCCTCGGCGCTCTGCGCGCTGGCCACCGCCATGGAGGCGCTGGTGGCGCTGCGCCTGCTGCAGGCGCTGGGCGCTTGCGCGGGCATGGTGATCGCCCGCGCCGTGGTGCGCGACCTCGCCGACCGCTTCGACGCCGTGCGAATGATGGCGCGGCTGATGCTGGTCATGGGCGCGGCCCCCATCCTGGCGCCGCTGCTGGGCGGCTGGGTGGCCTGGATCGCGGGCTGGCGGGGCATCTTCTGGTTCCTCGCCCTCGTCGGGCTTGCGGCCATGCTCGCCTGCTGGCGCGGCCTGCCCGAGACCCTGCCGCCCGAGCGCCGCCGCCGCGCCGCGCCCGCCCAGGTGCTGGGCGCCTATGCCGGGCTGCTGCGCGAGCGCCGCTTCCTCGGCACGGCGCTGGCCAGCGGCTTCGCGCTGGCCGGGATGTTCGCCTACATCGCGGGCTCGCCCTTCGTGTTCATCCGCCTGCACGGCATCCCGACCGAGCAGTATGGCTGGTATTTCGGCGCGGCCGCGGCGGGGGTGATCGGCTGCGGGCAGCTCGCCGGGCCGCTGGCGGAGCGCATCGGGCGGCCGCGGCTGTTCGGCCTCGCGCTGCTGGCGCTCGCGCTCGCCGGGGGCGCCGTGGCGCTGGCGGGGGCCGTCGCGGCGGGGTTCTGGGGCATCTACCTGCCCATCCTGGGCTACACTGCCGCGCTCGGCCTCGTGCTGCCCATCGGCACGGTGCTCGCCATCCAGCCGCACGGGCAGATGGCGGGCACGGCCTCGGCGCTGCTGGGCACGCTGCAGTTCGGGCTGGGCGCCGTGCTGGGGGCGGCGCTCTCGCTGCTGCATGACGGCACGGCGCTGCCCATGGCGGCGCTGATCGGCGCGGCGGGGGTGCTGGCGCTCGCCGCCTGGGCGGGCCTCGCGCGCGGCGCGCCTACTTGAAGATCGCCTCCGGCAGCCAGGTGGCGAGGCCCGGGAACAGCACCACGAGCAACAGCCCGAGGAGCTGGATGAGCACGAAGGGCGTCACCCCGCGATAGACGTGGCGCGCCGTCACGCCCTTCGGCAGCACGCCCTGGAGGTAGAACAGCGTCGGCCCGAGCGGGGGGGTGAGGAAGCTCGTCTGCAGGTTCAGCGCCAGCAGCACGCCGAACCAGATGGGGTCTATGCCCATCTGCAGCAGCACGGGGCCCACGATGGGCACCACGATGATGACGATCTCCACGAAATCCAGCGGGAAGCCGAGGATGAAGACGATCAGCATCACCACGAACAGCGCGCCGTACTTCCCGCCCGGGATCATCTCCAGGAAGGCGCGGATCATCTCGTCCCCGCCCAGGCCGCGGAACACCAGGCTGAACAGGGTGGCGCCGATCAGCGTAGCGAAGATCATCGCCGTCACGCTCATGGTGGCGTGCGACACGCCGCCCAGCACGCCCCCGCCGAAGGCCCGGCGCAGCGACACCGCGATGCCCCCGGCCAGCATCAGCGCGAGCGGCAGCGCCGCCCACATGGCGACGAGGTCGGGCAGCGGCGGCGCCTCGCGCCCGATGCGCATGTCGAAGACGGAGCCCAGCGCCGCCAGCCCGAGCGCCGAGAGCGCCGCGCCATGGATCGGCCAGGACGGCCCGCCGCCGAGCCTCAGCCCCGCCAGCAGCGTGGCCCCCACCGCGCCCACCGCCGCCGCCTCCGTCGGCGTGGCGATGCCGCCCAGGATCGAGCCCAGCACGCAGACGATCAGCGCGATCGGCGGCAGCAGCGCGCGCACCAGCGCTCCGGCGGGCAGGCGCTCGGCCTCCTCGCGCCGCATGGCGGGCCCGATCGCGGGCTTCCACCAGCACAGCGCCACCTGATAGAGGATGTAGAGCCCCGCGAGCATCAGCCCCGGGATCATCGCCCCCGCGAAGAGCTGCCCCACCGAGATCGTCTCGACCGAGAACTTCCCCTGCGCGAGCTGCGCCTGCTGGTAGGCCGCGGCCAGCACCTCGCCCAGGATCACCATGACGGTGGAGGGCGGGATGATCTGCCCGAGCGTGCCGGCCGCGCAGATCGTCCCGCAGGAGAACTCGGGCTGGTAGCGGTTGCGCATCATCGCCGGCAGCGCGATCAGGCCCATGGTCACCACGGTGGCGCCCACGATGCCCGTGGAGGCCGCGAGCAGCGCGCCCACCAGGGTGACCGAGACGGCGAGCCCGCCGCGCAGCGGGCCGAAGAGGCGGCCCATCGCCTCGAGCAGCTCGGGCGCGATCCTCGACTTCTCGAGCATCACGCCCATGAAGATGAAGAGCGGGATGGCGATCAGCACCTCGCTCGTCATCGTCCCGAACACGCGCTGCGCCAGCGCGCCCAGCAGGAAGGCGTCGAAGGCGCCGAACAGGATGCCCAGGCCCGCGAAGACCACCGCCGTGCCGGTGAGCACGAACACGACGGGAATCCCCGTCATGATCAGCGTGCACAGCGCGATCATCATGAAGAGGTCGAGCCATTGCCCGATGGCCGAGGGGCTCATGCCGAGAAGCCCTGCCTTCGGGGAAACAGCGTCTCCGCCCGGCCCGTGATCACCGCCACCGCGCGGATGGCGATGGAGAGGGCCTGCAGCGCGAGCAGGCTGGCCATCACCAGGATCAGCGCCTTGAGGTAGGGCTGCAGCGGCAGGCCGCCGCGCGCCATCGGCCCCTCACCCAGGCGGAAGCTGCGCTCCACATAACCCCAGGAGGCCCACCACAGCAGCCAGCAGAACGGAAGGACGGCGAGGAGGATGCCGATCAGGTCGCACCACGCCTTCTTCCGCTCGCTCCAGCGGCCGTAGAAGAAGTCCACGCGCACATGGGCGTCTATCAGGTAGGCGTAGCCGATGGCGAGCATGAAGAGCGCGGCGTGCACGTACACCACGCTCTCCTGCATCCAGACGAAGGAGGAGCCCCAGACATAGCGCAGCACCACCACCAGGAACTGCACGAGCACGAGGAGCACGGCGAGCCAGCGCACGCCGAGCCCGATGGCACGCGAGACGAGATCGAGCCCGTCGGCGAGCCGCAGCGCCGCGCCCAAGCGCCCTCAGCCCCAGCGGATGGGCAGGGCGCGGGCGTTGAAGTTCGCGCCGTAGCTCTGCGCCATGTAGGCCGCGGAGCGGTTGCGGAAGGCGGCATAGCTGTCGGCGATACGCTTCACCAGCGGGTCCTGGTGGTTGCGCAGCTCCTCCAGCATCTGGCCCGCCGTGTTGCCGAAGGCGATCAGCAGGTCGCGCGGGGCCTCGCGCACCACCACCTGGTGGCGCGTCACCAGCTCCTGCAGGGCGACGGGATGGCGCACGTCGTATTCCGTCACGATCTCCTCGGCCAGCGACATGCAGGCGAAGCGCACGGCGTTCTTGAGATCGTCGGGCAGCGCGTTCCAGCGCGCGAGGTTGATGCCGATCTCCTCGGCGGAGGAAGGCTCCTGCACCCCGGGGTAGTAGTAGTTCTTCGCCACCTGGTGCAGGCCGAGCGGCGCGTCCGAGAAGGGCCCCAGGAACTCGGCCGCGTCGATGGTGCCGGACTGCAGCGCCGCGAAGATCTCGCCCGCGGGCAGGTTCACCACCGAGGCGCCGGCGCGGCGGAACATCTCGGCGCCCAGCCCCGTGGTGCGGAAACGCAGGCCGCGGAAGTCGTCGATGGAGCGGATTTCGCGCCGGAACCAGCCGAGCCACTGCGGCCCGCTGTCGCCGGTGATGAAGGGCTTGATGCCGAAGCGGCCGTAGATCTCGTCGTACAGCGCCTGGCCGCCGCCATGCATCATCCAGCCCTGACGCTCCTGCGCGGTGAGGCCGAAGGGGAAGCTGCCGAAGAAGCCGATGCCCGGCGACTTGGAGATCCAGAAGGCCGGCACGCCGTGGTAGAGATCGGCCGTCCCGGCGGCCACCGCGTCGAAGGCGCCGGCGGCGGGCACCACCTCGCCGGCGGCGAAGAGGCGCACCGTCAGCCGCCCGCCCGAGAGCGCGCCGATGCGGTCGGCGCAACGCTGCGCCGCCACGCCGGGGCCGGGCAGGTTGCGCGGCCAGAGCGTCACCATGCGCCACTCGATCCGCCCCTGGCTGAGCGCGGGCGTGGCGAGGCTGGCGACGCCGCCGATGGCGGCGGCCTGGGCGAGGTGGCGGCGCTTCATGGGCTCTCTCCGTGCGCGGTTCGGCTGCGTCGCAGGAAGGTGGCAGGAACGAGAGGTTCCTGCCAAGCCTTCCGGCAGGGAGAGGGGGGGAAACCTCCTGCTCCCTTTTGGTCACTCGCGCGCCGCATGCCGCGGCCATCCGACATCGATGCGCGCGCGCCGGCGCCTGCGGCGGCAGCCCGGCGCGGAGGGCGCGCCCCGCGGCCGCGTGCTGCCCGGGCCGGAGGGACGCCGAGCCCGCGGCGACCGGCCCTTCGGGCGGGAAAGCTAGTCCCGGGCGGGCGCGACGGGAAACGGGCGCGGACCGGACGGCAGCGGCCGCATGGCGGGGCAGGAACAGACCAGCGCGCCATCGGGCAGGCGGTTGGCCATGCTGGGCTCGCCGCAATGGGGGCAGTCGCGCAGCCCCTCGCGCGTCGGGGCGGCCTCGGGCGGCGGCGTCATTGCGCGGCGCCGCGCTCTGGCAGCGGCGCCATGGCCCGAATGGCCGCGGCAAGCGCCCCCTGCCCTGCGCGCTCGGCCAGCAGCGCCGCCTCGGCGCGCGCGGCCTCGAAGCCGAGGCGATAGCCCTCGTAGGTCGCGCGGTCGAGCAGGCGGGAGAGGAGGACGGGCACGGAGGCGGGCATGGCGCGCAGATGTCCCCGCACGCGGCGCTTGCAAGGCGGAGGGCTTCCCGGTCAGCTTCCCGGACACACGGGAGGAACGCCATGCACCGCCGGATAGTCGTCGCGGGGCTGCTCGCCGCCCCGGCCCTCGCCCGGGCTCAGGGTTTCCCTGAACGGCCGGTGCGCCTCATCGTGCCCTATTCGGCGGGCGGGGTGGCGGACACGGTCGCGCGCATCCTCCAGCCGAAGCTCGCCGAGCACCTCGGCCAGCCCCTGATCGTGGAGAACCGCACCGGCGCCTCGGGCGCCATCGGCGCGGGCTTCGTGGCCCAGGCGGCGCCGGACGGGCACACGCTGCTGCTGGAGGGCGCGACCTCCATCACCGGCCCGCTGGCCAACCGCGGCCTGCCCTTCGACTACGCGGCCATGCCGCGGGTGGCGCAGATCACCGCCGCCCCCTATGTGCTCGGCGTGCGCGCGGGCTTCCCGGCCGAGGATCTGCGCGGCTTCCTCGCCGAGGCGCGGCGTCGGCCGGGCGAGGTGACCTTCGGCACGCCCGGCGTCGCGCATGTCGGGCATCTGATGGGCGAGTTGCTGCAATCCCTCGCGGGCGTTCGACTCGAGCATGTGCCCTTCCGTGGCGGGGCGGATGCGGCCAGGGAAGTCCAGGGCGGGCGCGTCGATTCCTGCTTCATCAGCGAGAGCAGCTTCATGCCCGTGCTGCGCAGCGAGCGCGGCAGGATCTTCGGCGTCACGGGGGCGGAGCGCCGGCCCAACCTGCCCGGCGTGCCCGCCATCGGCGAGGTGGTGCCCGGCTACGAACTCTCCACCTGGATGATGATCTTCGCTCCGCCGGGCACGGCCATGCCGCTGCGCCGCCGCCTCGCCGCCGCCTTCGCCGCCGCCCTGGCCGACCCCGAGATCGCGCGCCGGGTGGAGGCGAGCGGCAACGACCCGGTGAGCCGCGGACCGGAGGAGGCGGAGGCGCTGTGGCAGCGCGAGCGGGAGAAGCTCACGGCGCTGATGCGACGCGCCGGGCTGGCACTGGGATGACGCGCCGGCGCAGGAGGGTTGCGGGCACGGCCCCGCCACGCTAACAGCGCCGCAGATGGGCACGTAGCTCAGCGGGAGAGCACCACCTTGACACGGTGGGGGTCACAGGTTCAATCCCTGTCGTGCCCACCATCCTGCGCAGGCCGTGTCCGCATGGCGAGGGCCGCATCGGACCACCCGGCGGGGTGCGTCGAGCGTGTCGGCCGCGGGGCCACATGCAGCCGCCATCACCTCTCGCCCGGCCACTCCACCCGCGCGGCTCGGTGCGGCCACGAGAGGGCCGCGGCCCGGAGAACCGCCCGGCGCGATCCCTCCTCACCGGTGGCTCAAGAGCTTCGCCGGGCATGTCATCCGCCCATCCGTCCCACCCCTGGGCACGCCGGGGGGCCTTGCGCCGCCTTGGCCGCGGGAAGGGCGCTGCCGGACCGACCGAGACCACCCAACCGCAGGGGCGGCGCGCGGGGCCAGGCGCGCCGGACCGCGGCCCGCGCCGCGGCGGAGCCGGCAGCGCACGCGCGGCCCAGACCCGCGCAAGCCCTCGGCTTCTCGGGGCCTGACCAGCCGGACGGCCACGCAGACAGGCGACACGCGGGATGCTAGCCTCGGCTCCGTTGTGGAGAGCCGCATGAGCGACCGCGTGGCCGACGCCCCGCCGCCCCCCACCCTCTCGCTGAAGGAGCGTTTCCTGGCCTTCCGCGACCGGCTGGTGGCCGATCCGCGCTTCCGCGACTGGGCGGCGCGCTTCCCGCTCACCCGGCCGCTCGCCCGGCGCCGGGCGCGGGCGCTGTTCGACCTCAACGCGGGCTTCGTCTACTCGCAGATCCTTGCCGCGACGGTGCGGCTCGGCGTCTTCGAGGCGCTGCGCGAGGGACCGCGCCCCGTGCCATGGCTGGCGCAACGCCTCTCCCTCTCCACCGACGCCACGATCCGGCTGATGGAGGCGGCGGCGGCGCTGAAGCTCGTCGCGCCGCGCGCGGGCGGGCGCTACGGGCTGGGCGCGCTGGGCGCGGCGCTGGTGGACAACCCGGGCGTGGCCGCCATGGTGGAGCACCACGCGCTCTTCTACGCCGACCTCGCCGACCCCGTGGCGCTGCTGCGCAACCCGCGCGGCGGGACGCGGCTCGCGCGCTACTGGGCCTATGCCGGCCATCAGGAGGCGGCGAGGCTCGGGCCGGGCGCGGTCGGGGAATACAGCGCCCTGATGGCTGCCTCCCAGCCGATGATCGCGGCAGAGATCCTCGCCGCCTACGACCTCTCGCGCCACCGCCGGCTGATGGATGTGGGCGGCGGCGAGGGCGCCTTCCTCATCGCGGCCGGCCGGAGGCACCCGGACCTCGGCCTCATGCTCTTCGACCTTCCGGCAGTGACCGAGCGGGCGCGGGCGCGTTTCGCGCAGGAAGGGATGGCCGCGCGCGCCGAGACGCATGGCGGCGACTTCCATCGCGACCCCCTGCCGTCGGGGGCGGATGCGATCTCCCTCGTGCGCGTGGTGCATGACCATGACGACGCAGAGGCGCTGGCCCTGCTGCGCAAGGTTCATGCCGCCCTGCCGCGCGGCGGCGTGCTGCTGCTGGCCGAGCCCATGTCCGGCACGCCGGGCGCCGAGCCGGTGGGGGAGGCCTATTTCGGCTTCTACCTGCTCGCCATGGGCCGCGGCCGCCCGCGCCGGATGACGGAGTTGCAGGCGATGCTGCGCGAGGCGGGCTTCCGCCGGAGCCGGCCCCTCCCGACCCGCACGCCGATGCTGACCAGCCTGCTTCTCGCCACGGCCTGATCCGGTCCCTCCGCGTCCCGCAACGGTCATCGTCCCTTGGCGGCCGTGCCGCCTATGGTGCAGGAGCCACGCCGGACTGCACGGAGCCGCCGATGAGGACTCTGCCGAGCGACCACCCGTCCCGGCGCCGCTTCGCCGACAGGCGGGGAGAGGGACGGCGGAGAGGGGGAAGCTGAGCATGCCGCCCTCCCTTCTCGTGCTCAACGCCGGCTCCTCCTCTCTCAAGTTCGCCGCCTATGCCGCCACGGGCGCGCCCGCGCTGCTCTGCGCGGGGCAGGTGGAGGGGCTCGGCGCCGCGCCGCGCTTCCGCGCGCGCGGGCCCGGCGGCGAAGCGCTGGTCGAGCGGCGCTGGGAGGCCGGCGGCGCGCCCGCCACGCATGAGCAGGCGCTCGCCACCGTCATCGCCTGGCTGCCTGAGGTGCTGGGGGCGCGCCCGCCGCTGGCCATCGGCCACCGCGTCGTGCATGGCGGGACGGAGTTCGCCGCCCCCGTGCGCCTTTCGCCCGCGGTGATGGAGCGGTTGCGCGCCCTGATCCCGCTCGCACCGCTGCACCAGCCGCACAACCTCGCGGGCATCGAGGCGGCGGCGCGGCATTTCCCGGGCGTGCCGCAGATCGCCTGCTTCGACACCGCCTTCCACCGCACCCAGCCAGAGGTCGCCGAACGCTTCGCCCTGCCCGACCGCTTTTTCCGCCAGGGCATCCGGCGCTACGGCTTCCACGGGCTCTCCTACGAATCCATCGCGCACCGGCTCGCGGCCGAGGATGCGGCGCTCGGGGCCGCGCGCCTCGTCGTCGCGCATCTCGGGAATGGCGCCTCGCTCTGCGCCATCGCCGGCGGGCGGAGCGTCGCGACGAGCATGGGCTTCACCGCGCTCGACGGCGTGCCGATGGGCACGCGCTGCGGCCAGCTCGACCCCGGCGTGGTGCTGCACCTGCTCGACGCCCTCGGCATGACGACCGCGGAGGTGACGCGGCTCCTCTACCACGAGAGCGGCCTCAAGGGCCTGTCAGGCATCTCGCAGGACGTGCGCGAGATCGAGGCGGCCGGCGGCGAGGCGGCCGAGCGCGCGCTCGGCCATTTCGCCTATCGCGTGCGGCGCGAGATCGCGGCGCTCGCCACCACCATGGGCGGGCTCGACGCGCTGGTGTTCACCGCCGGGATCGGCGAGAACGCACCGGGCGTGCGCGCGCGCATCTGCGAGGGGCTCGGCTTCCTTGGGATCGCGCTCGATGCCGCCGCCAATGCGGGCAACGCGCCGGAGATCGGCGCCGGCCCCGTGCGCGTGCTGGTGCGCCCCACCGACGAGGAAGGCATGATCGCCGCCCACTGCCTCGCCCTGATCGACCCGACGCCGGAGATGCTGACATGAACGTCGCCCCCCATCCCGCCTCGGCCTTCCTCGAACTCGCGGAGCGCGGCCAGCAGGCCTGGCGCCGCATCGCCGCGCAGGCGCAGGAGATGATGGAGCTCGCCGCGGCCCGCGCCATCGGCCTCGCCGCCAGCAGGCCCCGCCTGCCGGAGGCGCTGCCCCCGCCCGTCCCGCCTCCGGCACTGGTCGCCGCGGCGGCGGAATACGCGGTGGACGCGGCGCAGCGCGCCACGCTCTTCCTCGACATCATGCGCGAGGCGGGCAACACCTTCATCGCGCATGAGGAGGCGGGCTGCCCGCCCGTGCTCGTCTTCGACTACGAGACGCTGCTCGACGGCCGCCACCTGGCGCGCCCGGTGAACTACGCGCTGGTGCGCATCCTTCCGCCGCGGGGCATGCCGGCGACCGACCCGGCGCTGCGCCCCTTCGTGATCGTGGACCCGCGGGCAGGACACGGCGCGGGCATCGGCGGCTTCAAGTCCGACAGCCAGGTGGGCGTGGCGCTGCGGCGCGGCCACCCGGTCTATTTCGTGATCTTCTTCCGCGACCCGGAGCCGGGGCAGACCATCCTCGACATCACCGCGGCCAAGGGCGCCTTCCTGCGCCTGGTGCGCGAACGCCACCCGGATGCGCCCAAGCCGGTGGTGATCGGCAACTGCCAGGGCGGCTGGGCGGTGATGATGCTGGGCAGCGCCGAGCCCGAGCTCGTCGGCCCGCTGGTGCTGAACGGCGCCCCCCTCTCCTACTGGGCGGGCGAGAAGGGGCGCAACCCGATGCGCTACCTCGGCGGGCTCGCGGGGGGCGGCTGGCCCGCCGCGCTGCTCGCCGATCTCGGCAACGGGCGCTTCGACGGCGCGAACCTCGTCCTGAACTTCGAGGCCCTCTCGCCCGCCAACACCTGGTTCCGCAAATACTGGGACCTCTACGAGAAGGCCGACCACGAGGGGCCGCGCTTCCTGGAGTTCGAGCGCTGGTGGGGCGGCTTCTTCCTGATGAACCGCGACGAGATCGGCTGGATCGTGGACAACCTCTTCATCGGCGACCGCTTCGCCCAGGGCGCGCTGGCCGGGCCCGAGCAGGGCCGCTTCGACATGCGCGCGGTGCGCTCGCCCGTCATCGTCTTCGCCTCGGCGGGCGACAACATCACCCCCCCCGGCCAGGCGCTGCGCTGGATCGCGGACGTGTACCGCGACGAGCGCGAGATCCGCGCGCGCGGGCAGACCATCGTCTATCTGCTGCACGAGGAGATCGGGCACCTCGGCATCTTCGTCTCAGGCAAGGTGGCGCGGAAGGAGCACAGCGAGATCGCGACCACCCTCGAGATGATCGAGGCCGTGGCGCCCGGGCTTTACGAGATGGTGATCACCGAGGAGGGCGGGGCCAACACGGCCTACGCCGTCGAGCTCGTCGAGCGGAAGATGAGCGACATCCGCGCCCTGGCCGGCGAGGCGGACAACCAAGCCTTTCCGGCCGTGGCGCAGATCTCGGAACTGACCCAGACCCTCTACGACACGGTCGCGAGCCCCGTGGTGCGCGCGCTGGCCACCGAGGCAGGGGCGGAGCTGGGCCGCCGGCTGCACCCGCTGCGGCTGCGCCGCACCCTGGTCTCCGACCGCAATCCCCTCCTCGCCTGGGTGGCGCCGGCGGCGGAACTCGCGCGGCGGCACCGCGCGCCGGCCTCGGCCGACAACCCCTTCCTCGCCTGGGAGCGCCTCTGGGCCGACGCTGTGGAGGAGGGGATCCATCGCTGGCGGGAAGCGCTCGATGCGGGAGCCGAGCTGGCCTTCCATGCCGTCTATGGCGGGCTTGCCGCGCTCGGCATCGGCGCGCGCGGCCCCGCCCGGCCGGCGCAAGGCGAGCACGCGGCGGCGCTGCTCGAGGAGGCCGCCCGTCGGGCCGAGCAGCTCGCGCCGCGGGGCGGCTATGCGGAGGCGGTCGTGCGGATGCTCGTGCTGCTGGCCGAGGCACGGGGGGCCGTGCGGCGCTCCCGCCTCGAGCGCTCCAACCTGCTGCTGACGAGCGAGGAGCCCTTCCGCTCCCTGACCGCCGAACAGCGGCAGGAGTTGATCCGCGAACAGACGCTGATCGTCGCCCTGCAGCCGGCCTTGGCGCTTGAGACCCTGCCGCTCCTGCTGCCCGAGCCGGAGGACCGCCGGCGGGCCCTCGCGGCGGTGGCGGCCGTCGCCGGCCCGGAGGAGGAGCTCGGCGAGCACGCGCGCGACATGCTGGCGCGGCAGCGCGCGGTGCTCGGGATCGAGGGCGGGGAATGAGCCGGGCGGGATTCGAACCCGCGACCACATGATTAAAAGTTACCTCGCGGCGGGCGCGGCGAGAATCTCGCGCCGTTTTCTGACGTATCGGGGCGCTTCAAAAAATCGAGGATTAACTTGCGTTTCCGCCCGATTGACCCCATGACTCTTGTCGCGGGACGTTCCCCGTGATGCCGGGCTGTTGAAGCCCCGGTGAAGCCCCAGTGAAGCCCCGGCGAAGCCCCGGGGGCATCCACGGGGGGGGTTGGAGAGGGTCAGGCGATGCCGGTGCGGCTCACAGAAACGGCAATCCGGGCGGCGCTGATGAAGGCTGCCAGCACGGGCCAGCGGCGCGACTTGGCCGACGCGGGGCAGGACGGATTGCGGTTGCGCGTGACGCCCGGCGGGGCCGCATCGTGGGTGCTGGCCTGCCGCGACAGGCATGGGCGCATGCGCCGCTTCCCGCTCGGCGGCTGGCCCGCGCTCGGCCTGGCAGATGCGCGCGAAAAGGCGCGCGCGCTGCGCGTCAGTGTGCGCGACGGCGCCGACCCGATCGCGGAGGCGCGGAAGATGCGCGCCATCGGCCGCGATGCGAGGGCGGGAATAGGTACGCTCGGCGCGCTGCTCGACCTCTACGGCGGGCCAGTGGCCAAGCCCGGCGACGCGCCCGCCGATGCCCCCAAGCCGCGCGCCATCGGGCCGGGGCGCGACCGCAAGACGTGGCCCGAAATGCGCCGCAAGGTGGAGACCGTCTTCGCTGAGCTGCTGCGCCGGCCGCTGGTCACGCTGACGGCGGGCGATTTCCAGATGGCAGCGGACGCCTACCCGTCAAAGGCCAGCGCGTCGGCGGCGGTGCGCTACGTGCGGCCCATTCTGAAATGGGCGGCGCGGCGCGGATACGTGGCGCGCGAGGCGGCGCTGATCGACCCGCCCGCGCCGGTGAGGCGCCGCGAGAGGGTGCTGACGCGCGAGGAACTGGCGGCGCTGCTGCCCGCGCTCGCCGGTGGCGACCCCTTCCGGCGCGCATTGATGTTCATGCTGCTGACCCTGTGCCGCCGCGACGAGGCGGCCGAAGCGCGCTGGCGCGACGTGGACCTTGACGCCGCGGAGTGGCGCATCGCCGAGACGAAGAACGGCCGCCCGCATCGCGTGCCCCTCTCGCGGCAAGCCGTGGCGCTGCTGCGCGCCATCGGGCCGGGCGCGCCGGACGCGCGGGTGTTCGCCACGTCCGGCGGCGGCAAGCTCGCAAACTGGGATCGCGCCACCAAGCGGCTGATGCGGGAAACGGGCACGGCGGGCTGGACGCGCCACGATCTGCGGCGCACCGGCGCGACGCTGCTCGGCGAGATGGGCGTTGAGCCGCATGTGATCGAGGCCGCGCTGAATCATGCGAGCGTGCATTCCCCCCTCGCGGCGGTTTACAACCGCGCGCGCTACGGGGCCGAGGTGGGGCGCGCGCTGCAAATGCTCGCCGACCGTCTCGACGGGATCGCGGCGGGCGGGGCGGCGGTGGTGCCGCTCGCGCGTCGGCGCTAGCCCCCGTGCCGCGCCGGCCGCGTGCGGCGCCGCTCGGCACGCTGGCCGAGGTGGTCGCGCGCGGGCCGCTCTTCTGCGCCGAGGACGTGACCGAAACCGCGGCGCGCACCGGGCTGCGACTGCGGGCCGACCCAGGCGCGATCGCGCGCATGCTGGACGGCGCCTTCCGCGAGTTTGCGCTGCACGCGCGCATGGGGCAGGCCGCCCGCGCGAGCGAACACGAAACGTGGGCGCGCGAGGTGGCGCGCGCGGCGAGCGCGCTCGCACGCCTTCTCGGGCTTGGCGATCCCGGCGACGTGCCCGACCTCGCGGGCGGGGGCGGGGTGTGGCTTCTCGCGCGCGAGCTGCCCGAGCATGACGCCGAGTTGATGCTGCGCGTCGGCGCGCTGGTCGCGGTTGCCCGCGCTGGCGGCGGCGGCGAGGCGCGCCCCCCGTCCGACGCGGAGGCGCTGGCGACGGCGGCGGCGGGCGTGCCGGTGATCGAGCGCGCGGCGGCGCTGGCGGCCGATCGATGGCGCGCGCGGCGCGTGGCGCGGAGCGCGCGACAAGCCGACTCGGCCGAGCGCCTGCTGATCGCCCGTCTCTGCGCTGCCTACCGCGCGGCCTTCGGCCGAGCGGCGCGCCTGGTTGTGCCGCGCGACGTGCCGCAAGCGCGCCCGGGCGGGCCGGCGATCGAGTGGTTGCAAGCGGTGTTGGGCCTGTTCCTCGCGCGCGCCGAGAAGGCGCTGCGGCCGAGCGCGCGCGATCGCGCGTGGCGGGCGCGACTGAGGGTGCTGGCGAGCGACGGCGGGCGGCACGCGCTCGCGCATCGCGTTCGGGCGGCGCGCGCGGGCGTATAGCGAAACGGCGCCCGCGCGCGGGGCGCATTTCGCTATGTGCGAGCGGCGCGCGACGTGCCCCAAAGTGCCGCCGCGCCGCCGCGCATGCCGCAAGGCGGCGGGAGATTTCGCGCATGATTCGGGATTCGTTGCCGCTCTTGGTCCCAATGGCGGAGGCGCCGAAGGTGCTCGGCCTGTCGCGATCCGCGCTTTATCGCGCCGCGGCCCGCGGCGAGATTGCCGTGAGGAAGCTCGGCCGATCGGCGCTGGTCGACACCGCTTCTGTGCTGGCGTTCATTGAGGGGTTGCCCCGCGCCACGATCCGGAGCGGCGGCGCGGCCGAGGCCGACGCGCGGCGAGGCACCCCGTGATGCGCGTTGTGCCGCTCGTGCCGCTGGGCGAGAGCGTTGCGTTGCTGCTGCTGGCGGCGGTGCTGCGCGTGGCGGCGCTTTCCAGCCCTTGACGAAACCGCCCGGCGCGGGGGGCGCGGCCGGGCGGGGGAAGGCATTCCGAGACTATTGACGGGCGCGAGGATAGCATGCCCGCGTCTCCCCCGCCAGCCCGCCAGCGTCCCCGCGCCGCGCACCTCGAAGCAGCGCGACATGCGGGATACGGGATCGAGCCAAAACCGCGGCGGCGCGATGCTGCCC
>JAOAIK010000016.1 GCA_026414745.1 Roseococcus sp. | reverse complement strand
GGCGTGGCCGGGGCCGGCGCGGGCGCGAGCGCGGGGGCCGCGGGCGCGGGCCGGGGCGTCGGCGCGGTGGCCCCGGGCGGCGGGGGCAGTGGCGGCAAGGGCGGCGGCTGGACCTGCGCGGCGGCTCCGGCGGGGAGCAGCAGCAGGCCAAGGCCGAGAGCCGCCGCCACCGTCTCCTTCGCACGCGGCATGCCCTCGCGCGCAGGCGAGGGGCCCTCCGGCGGGCGGCCCGGCGCGGGGGCGCTGCGGCGCCGCCCGGCGCGCAGGCTGAACTGCGATTCGCCCGCGAACAGCCCGCCGATGGCGACGATCACGTCGCGCAACGAGCGCAGCGGCCGGTCGGGCGGCACATCGTCCCACTGCATCCAGGCATCGGCGCGCCCGAGGACGAGCTGAACGATGGTGCCCTCCTCGCGCAGGGTGCGCGGCGCGAAGCGCACCTGCAGGCGCCCCTCGCGCCAGCGCAGCACCTCGGCGGGAACGCGCAGAACGTCGCCCGCCGCCGCGAATTCGAGGGTGATGAGCGCATCCTCCGGCAGCGCCTCGGGCTCCGCCATGGCGATGGCGGCACCGCCAAGGGAGAGGTCGAGCGTCAGGCCCTCGATGCGCCGCCCGTCGGGCAGAAGGGCGGTCGTGTCGACATCCACCTCGACGCGCGCGCGCTCGCGCAGCTGGCGGCGTTCGCGGCCCACCGCGATGCCCGCCAGCACCGCGATCAGGCAGAGCAGCGCCCAGACGACGTTGAGGGCGAAGGCCTGGAACTCGAGGCTCGCCGGCGGGTTCACCGCCAGGCCGTAGATGCCCGACATCAGCCCCGCGATCAGCGCGACCGCGAGGAACATGTTCGGCCCCACCGCGCGCAGGTCGAAATACCCCTCCTCCAGCGTGCCGCCCTTGTCTGTCACGTTGAAGCGCCCGCGCCGCGGGTCGAGCAGCGTCGAGAGCGTCACCGGCAGCAGGTAGATCGCCAGCACGGTCTCGTAGATCTCCGACCAGAAGGAGTGCCGCGCCGAGGTCTGCAGCCGCGAGGCGGTGGCGAGGGAATGGATGATGTGCGGCCCCGCATAGGCGACGATGGCGAGCGGCGAGGCGGCGATGATGTTCTCCCCGAACAGCAGGAAGGCCAGCGGCGCCGTCAGGAACACGACGCGCGGCAGCGGGAAGAGGAAGTGGAACATCGCCAGGAAGTAGCAGAGTCGCTGCGGCAGGCTCAGCCCAGGCCCGAAGAGCGGATTGTCGATGCGCAGGATCTGGATCATGCCGCGCGCCCAGCGCATGCGCTGGCCGATGTGGATGATCAGGCGCTCGGTCGCCAGCCCGGCGGCCAGCGGCAGACGCAGATAGGCGGTGCGCCACCCCAGCCGCTGCATCTTGAGCGAGCAGTGCGCGTCCTCGGTCACCGTCTCGGTGGGCACGCCGCCCACCGCCTCCAGCGCCGCGCGCCGGATCACCGCGCAGGAGCCGCAGAAGAACGCCGCGCCCCAGAAGTCGTTGCCCTGCTGGATCAGGCCGTAGAACAGCAGCCCCTCGTTGGGCACGCGGTGACCGACGACGAGGTTCCGCTCGAAGGGATCGGGCGAGTAGAAGGTGTGGGGCGTCTGGATCATCGCGAGCCCCTTGTCGCGGATCATCCACCCCATGGTGAACTGCAGGAAGCCGCGCGTCGGCACGTGGTCGCAGTCGAAGACCACGACGTATTCGCCGTCGGTGCGGGCCAGCGCGTGGTTGATGTTGCCCGCCTTGGCGCCCCGGTTGTCCGGACGGACGATGTAGTTGCACCCGACCTCGGCGCAGAAGCGCCGGAACTCCTCGCGCCGCCCGTCGTCGAGGAGATGCACGCGCAGCTTCTCGACGGGCCAGTCGAGCGCGAGGGCGGCGAAGACGGTGGGCCGCACCACCTCCAGCGGCTCGTTGTAGGTGGGGATGAACACGTCCACCGTCGGCCACTCGTCCGGATCCTCCGGCAGCGGAACCGGCTTGCGCTCCAGCGGCCAGAGGATCTGGAAGTAGGACAGCACGAGCACGACGATCGCGTAGACCTCGGCCAGGATCAGCCCGGTGCCGAGGAAGGTCTGCCAGAAGCCGACGAAATCCAGCGTCTCGGTCACCCGCCAGTGCAAGTAGCGCAGGCTGACGACGACCGAGAGCAGGGCCAGCATGAGCGAGACGGTGCGCCCGCGCAGCCGGTTGAGCACCAGGAACAGCGCGAAGGTGAGCAGGCCGAAGATGGCCTGCTGCTCCGCCTCCATCGGCACCACGATGACGGCGAGGGCCGCGAGACCGCCGAGCAGCGCCAGCGCCCAGCCCACCGCGCGGTTCCGCAGGAAGGGAAGCCGGGCGAGCGTTTCCTTGTGGGCCGGGACGGAGAGGCTCATCGCGCGCCCCAGCCCACGCCGAAGGGCTCGGGGCTCGGCGGCAGGGCCGCCTCGATGCCGCGGGCGATCTCGCGCAGATCCTCCGCCGCCTGGCTGGTGGGCGCCATGTCGAGCACGAGGCGCTGGGCGGCGAGCGCCTCGGCCACCAGCTCGTCGCGTGCCACCGCGCCGAGCAGCCGTGGCCCGAGGTGGCGCGCCACCGTCTCGGCCGCGGCGCGCGAGAGCCGCGCGTTCGGGTCCACCCCGTTCAGGATCACCCGCAGCCGCCCGGCGAAGAGCGCCGCCATGGTGCCCGCGCCGAGGAAGCGGCCGCTGTCGATGTCGGGGATCAGCGCCGCGCTCGTCGCGTCCGGCAGCAGCACGGCGCAGACCATCGAGGCCATGGGCGCGAGGATGTTGAGCGCGTGCGAGGCGCCGGGCGGCGTGTCCGCCACCACCAGCAGGTTCGGGTCGCCGAGGATGGAGCGCATGGGCGCGGCCAGCAGCTCCGGGTCGCGCTCCAGCGCGTGGGCGAGGCCGAGCGTGCCGCGGATGTCGCTCGAGCCGTGCGGCAGCAGCATCACGCCCGAGGCGGTCTGGCGCACCAGGTCGCGCCAGTCCGGGCGCTTGGGCAGGTCCACCATGAAGCCCGCCGTGTCGGTCAGCGGCACGCCGAAATGCAGGCGCAGCGTGTTCTGCGGGTCGAAGTCCATCACCAGCACGCGCCGCCCCTGGCGGCGCATCGCATCGGCGATGTTGGCCGCCAGCGTGGTCTTGCCGACGCCGCCCTTCGGTGAGGCGAAGCAGAGGAGGGGCATGGGAACTCCAGGTCGTCTAGCGGGCGGCGGGCCTGGAAGCGGCGCGTGCCGCCTCTTTGGCGGCGAGGCCCTCGGCGATCTGGCGCATGACCTCGGCGAGAGGCCGCGCGACCGCCGCGGCGGGTTTGGGTTCGGCGGCGGCGCCGGGGGCGGCGCCGTGCTCGGCCATGGCGCCCCGCAGCAGCGAGAGGGTGCTGTGCGGCGCCGCCGCCGCGGGCGGCGGCGGGGCGGGCGGCAACTGCCCCAATGCGTCGAGCAGCGCAAAGGGCGGGGCCGAATCGGGAACCGGCGACGGGGGCGGCGGGGGCGCCGCGCTCGTCCCGCCCGGGGCGCTTGCCGTCGGCGCGGGCGCGGGCGGCACCGCGGGGGCCACGGCCTCGGCGGCCGCCGCCAGCGCGGCCCAATCCACCGCCGGAGCCTCGGACTCGACCGCCGGCGCCGGGGGCGAGGAAAAATCGGGAGTCGTCTCTGCTTGTGGACGCGGCGATCGTTCGGCCAGCGATTCGGGTTCGGCGCGGATCGGGGGATTGCCGAAGCTGCGATACTTCAAGCCGGGCGTGTTGAGCGCAGCTCGGATGCGCGCCACCTCAGGTTCTTCCGCCATCCCAACCCCGAACCTTGACCTGCTGGCGCCAACATGCCGAGAATTTTAAGGGCTGGGAATACCTTTTATTCACCCTTTTCGGCGGGGCGCCCCTTCGTCGCGGTCAGGACAGGCCGCGATCCTGCACGGCGAGATCAACCAGCAAGACAAGTATCGCAGAATAGTAATTCTCCCCATCCAGCGAGGCTCGTCTCGCTGATCTGGGCAGCCCAGCCATGCCGGCAGCGTCGCGTGCGAGTTGCGCCACCGCGGCGGTTCCTCGCGACGCCGGATAGGGCGACAGTTCGTTGTTGGAGAGGTCCGTCCAGGCCGGCAACATGCGCGGCGCGTGCTCGTGCCAGAAGCGGGCCGGGCCGGTCACCCCTGGTTCCTCGACCAGTCCCGCCCAGGCGAGGTAGAGCGGCACACGCACCGCGTCGTAGGAAAAGCGCGCCGGCCAGCCCGGGGCGGGGGCGAGCCGCCCGTCGCCGCGGCTCCAGGCCAGCCAGTCCGGCGGCAGGCGCCAGCGGCCGAAGCGGCCGCGCCGGAGCAGCGCCAGCCCGTCCACCACGAGCTGGAACCAGGCCGGATCGGGCGCGGCCAGGGCCAGCGCCCGCAGGGCCGGGAAGGCATAGTAGGAAGGGTTGACGACGGTCTGCCCGGGCCGTTCGAAGCCGCGCAGCCCAGGCAGCAGAAGAAGCTCCGCCCCCACCGGCCGCACGAGACGGTGCAGGATGTCCCGCGCCATCGCCGCGCCCTGCGCCTGCCATTCCGCCCGGCCCCAGCGGTCGCCGGCCTCGAGCAGGGCCCAGGCGATGAAGATATCGCCGTCGGTGGCGTTGTTCGGGTCGTCCACGCCGCTGCCGGGGTGGAAACGCCAGGAGAAGAGTTCGTCGACCGGGCGCTTCAGCACCCGCATGGACCAGGCATAGAGGCGCTCGAAAGCGGCGCGATCCTCGGCGCGGGCGGCGCAGAGCATGCCCCAGCCCTGCCCCTCGGAATGCGAGATGCCGCCATTGCCCGTGTCCACCACCCGGCCCTCGGGCGCGAGGAAGCGGTCGCGGAACTCGGCCCAGCGGCGGCGAAATCCGTCGCGCGGCGACTCGGCGCGCGCCGGCGACGCGATGAGGGCGGGCAGGCCGAGGAGGGCGAGGCGGCGGGGAAGCACGTCACGTCTCCGCAAGGGGCGCCGGGGCGGCCGCCGCCCCAGGGCGCCGAAGCACGGCCCCGGTGCCGGCCGGGCGGCCTCGCCCTTTGCCGACGCTCGGGCCGCCCCCTCCTGGCGCGGGCGCCCCTTCTATCTACCCAGTCATTGACATTCCGCAAACGACACTCCCGTCTGGACAAGCGGCCGGCGCGCGCGCCCTATCCCCTCCTTTCCCAGAGGAGGACGCCGATGGCCCTGAAACTCGTCACCTTCGCCCCCCATGCCGGGGGCGCCCCGCGCGCCGGCGCGCTGCTGAACGAGGGCGAGATCCTCGACCTCGCCGCCGCCGGCCTGCCCTATCCGGACATGATGGCCGTCATCGCCGCCGGCTCGCCCGGGCTTGCGGCCATCCGCGCCGCGCTGGCCAGCCCGCGCGCGGCGGCCGTGGTGAAGCGGGCCGAGGCGGCGCTGCTCGCCCCCATCCCGCGCCCCGCCCGCAATGTCTTCTGCGTCGGCCGCAACTACATGGACCATGTGGCGGAGGGCGACCGCACCCGCGGCATCACCCAGAGCGAGGTGCCGAAGTTCCCGCAGTTCTTCACCAAGGCGCCCGAGACGGTGATCGCCCCCGGCGCCACCATCCCCGATCACGGCGCCAGCGGCGTCACCCAGTGGCTGGACTACGAGGCCGAGCTCGCGCTCGTCATCGGCCGGCCCGGCGCCAACATCGCGAAGGAGGAGGCGCTGTCGCACGTGTTCGGCTGGACCATCGGCAACGACGTGACGGGGCGCGACCTGCAGCGCCGCTACGGGCAGTGGTTCAAGGGCAAGTCGCTCGACGGCTCCTGCCCGCTCGGCCCCTGGATCGTGCCGGCGGAGGATCTCGACGCCTCCGACCTCGCCATCGAGCTCTGGGTGAACCAGGAGAAGCGGCAGTCCTCGCGCACCTCGAAGATGATCTTCGACGTGAAGGACATCATCCACCACCTCTCGATCGGCTTCACCCTGCGCCCGGGCGATGTGGTGCTGACCGGCACGCCCGAGGGCGTGGGCTACGCCATGCAGCCGCCGCAGGTGCTCAAGGGCGGGGACGTGGTGCGCATCGCCATCGAGGGCATCGGCGAGCTGGTGAACCCGGTGGGTTGAGCCCCTTCGCCCGGCGCGCGCCCGCCCCCGCGCGCCGGCTCACTCGGCGAGGCGCAGCTCGCCGCCCCATTCGCGCAGCAGCGCGACGAGGCGGGGATCCTGCCCCGGCGCCACCATCACGTCGGGGCGCAGCAGGCGCAGCGTGTCCTCGCCCGCGCCGCCGGCGCCGATGGCGACGAGGTCCACCTCCGGCCGCTCGGCGATCTCGCTCGCGCGCTGCGTCTCCTCGCGCACGCCCACCAGCAGCCGGTCGCACCAGGCGCGGGCGCGGCGCGTCGTCTCCTCCGGGCAGTCGGCCTGGTCGGCGGGCAGGAAGCCGATGCGCCAGCCGCGGTGCCGCCAGCGCTCGATCACCTCGACGGCGAGCGGCAGCGAGACGAGCTTGCGCGCCGCGCCGCGGCCGGGGGTCAGCCCCTCCAGCAGCTCGTCGCTGCGCACCACCGCGATGCCCGCCTTGCGGCTGACGATGCCGAGCGCGAGCGCGGCGAGCCGCGCCACCGCCGGCAGCGCCAGCCCGGCGGCCAGCCCCGCCGCCACCACCGCCACCACGGCGTCGCCGCCGCCCGCGGGGTCATGCACCTCCGAGGCCTCGGCGCGGAAATGGCGCACCGTCTCGCCGCCATCGGGCTCGGCCTGGAGCAGGGTCAGCCCGTCGGGCACGCGGGGCACCAGCACGGCGCCGAAGCCGTGGCGCCGGCTGAGCGCGCTGGCCGCGGCCGCCGCGCTCGCCTCGTCATGCACCGCCATGCCGGTGGCCCCCGCCAGCTCCTCGGGCTCGGGCATGATCAGGTCCGCGCCCGCGAAGCGCGCGTGGTCCCCGCCCTTGGGGTCCACCACCACGCGGCGGCCGGCGGCGCGGGCGGCGCGGATCAGCCGCGCGGGAATCTCGCCCGAGAGCACGCCCTTGCCGTAGTCCGAGAGCACGAGCGTCGTCGTCGCCGCCACCGCGTCGGAGGCGATCTTCACCAGCCGGTCCGCCAGCCGCGGATGCACGGGCTGGAACTCCTCGCGGTCGGTGCGCAGCAGGTGCTGGCCGCCGGAGAGGAAGCGCGTCTTGGTCGTGGTGGTGCGCCCGCCCTGCACCAGCAGCCAGGGCTCGACCCGCGGCTGGCCGCCGATCAGCGCCGTGAGGTCGCTGCCCGCCGCGTCGTCCCCCACCAGCGAGACGAAGGCCACCGCGGCGCCCAGCGCGGTGAGGTTGCGCACGACATTGCCCGCGCCCCCGGGCAGCGCCACCTCGCGCTCCACGTTGAGCACGGGGACGGGCGCTTCGGGGCTGATGCGGCTGACGCTGCCATAGACGTAGCGGTCCACCATCGCGTCGCCCACGACGAGGACGGCCGCCCGGTGGATGCTGCGCACCGCCTCCGCCAACTGGGCCGGCGTCACCGCGTCCCGCCCCGCATCCGCTCTCGGCTGATCGGCCATGCATTTCCCTGACGGTTTTCATGATCCCTACAGGGTTCCGGCATCGCTCTGCAACAAACCATCCTTTGCCGCCCCCCGGGCGCGACAAGGCTTCCTTAAGCCGCATGGCGGGATGATGGCGGGCGACTGGCGGGGCGCGGCGACGGATGCGGGTGATCGAGGCCAATCACGGCGCGGGCGGGTCGGGCGGGCCTGCGGGGCTGCGCGCCGTCGCGGCGGCCCTGCCGCCGGGCAGCCCGATCCTTCTGCTCGACGCGCCGGCCGACGCCGCCGACCGCCGCCTCGCCCGGCTGCTGCTGCGCGAGGCCGCGGCCTTCGGCGGCGGCGAGGCCGTGCCGCTTCCCGGCGGCGAGGTGCTGATCGGCGGCACCCCGGCGGCGGCCGAGCGTGTGGCCGGAGAACTGCGCGCCCTGCTCGGCCTCGCGCCGCGCCGCCTCGCCCTGCCCGAGGCGCTGCCGCTGCTCGATTCCTGGCTGCCCCAGGCGGCCCGCCCCGGCCCCGCCGCCCCGGCCCCCGGCTGGACCAGCCTGCAGGCGGAGTGCGACGGCCGTCCGCTCGGTGACCTGGCCACGCTCCGCCTCTTCGCGGCCCTCTCCGGGGGCCCGGCGGTGGCCCAGCGCCTCGCCCCCCGCCTGCCCCCCCTTGCCGAGCCCGAGCAGCGTGCCCAGCAGCGCGAATGGCTCTGCCGCCGGCTGCTGCAGGCGCTGACCTCCCCGGCCGGCCTGGCCGCGCTGCCGCCGCTGCGCCCCAGGCTCCGCCTGCTGCTCGACCTGCCCGCGGCAGGGCTGGCGGGCGGCGCCGCCATGGCCCGGCTGCCCGGGCCGGCGCCGATCGCCCTGCTGCCGCTCGCCCTGCTGGCCGATCCCGCCGCCTTCGCCGCCCGGCGCGCCGGGCTGGAGGCCGCCGGCTGGGAGGTGGCGCTCTGCGCCGACAGCCCCGCGGCGCTGGATTGGCCCGTGCCGCCGGGCTGCTGGCTGGCCGCCCCCATGCCCGAGGCGCCGCCGCCGCACCTCCCCGAACGCCTCATCGCCCTCGGTGCGCCGCCGCCCTGGCCCCTGCCCGCCGGCGCACTGCGCGAGGCCGCGCCGTGAGCGAGGCCCTCGCCTGGACGCGCGAGGGCGGGGCGGCGGAGGCGCTGGCCCTCGCCGCCCTGGTGCGCGACTGCGTGGCTTCCGGCGTGGAGCGCCATGCGCTGCTGCTGCGCCTCTCCCGCGTGCCGGACCGGCTGCGCGCCCCGCGCCACGCCCGGCAGTGGGAGGAGGCGCTGGCCCCGCTGCTGCGCCCCACCCGCGCCCGCCGCTTCGACCTGCCGGGCGGCGATGTCGCGGTGATCTGCCCGCCGCCCGGGGCGCATCTCGAGACGGTGCGCGCCACGCTCGAGCGGCTCGTGCCCGAACTGCCGATCGAGGAGTGGGCGCCGCATCTGCGCCTGCCGGCCGAGGCCGCGGTGCTGCTGACGGCGGTCGAGGCGGCGCTCGGCCTCGCCGCCGCGCCCGAGCCGTCCCCGCCGCCGCCGGGGCCCCCGCCCTCCCCGGCCGCCCTCGACGCCGCGCTGCGCGCCCTGGCCGGGGCCGATGTCGCCATCGCCCAGCGCCGCCGCGGGCTCTGGCGCCTCGCCCCCGGGCAGGAGGAGGCCCGGCGCGAGGCGGTGGAGATCCGCGCCCATCTGCCCGACCTCGCCGAGCGCCTCCTGCCCGGCGCGGCGCTGGAGGCCTGGCCTGCCGCCTTCACCGCCTTCCGCCGCGCCGCCGAGCGCCGGCTGCTGGCCGATCTCGCCCGGCCCGAGGAGGCGCGCCACCTCGGCCCCGTCTGCCTGCCGCTCGCGCTCGGCAGCGTCACCGAGGCCGAGGCGCTGCGCCTGGACGCCGCGCTCGGCCCGGCGGGGCGCGCGGCGCTCTGCTTCTGCGTGCCGCTGGCCGATGCGCTGGCCGACCCGGCCGGCTTCGCCCGCGCCCGGCGCCTCGCCCAGGCGCGCGGCTGGCGACTCGGCCTGGATGGGCTGGAGCCCGGGCATGTCGCCGCCCTCAGCCCCGCCGCCCGCGCCCCCGGCCTGCTGCGGCTGCGCTTCCGGCCCGGCTTCCTCGCCGCGGATGCCGCCGAGCGCGCCGCCTTCGCCGCCGCCCTGCCCGAGGATCGCGCGCGGGTGGCGCTGCTCGGCGCCGACACGCCGGCCGCCATCGCCTGGGCCTGGCAGCACGGCATCACGCTCTTCGCCGGGCGGGTCTTCGAGGGGCGGGCCTAGGCCCACGGGTTGGAATCACCGACTGTCCGGGCTATTTCCACGCCGCGACAGAGGAGATTCCACCCCCATGCTGCTGCGCCAGGACCGCGCGCTGCTCGCCCTCGACATCGCGCTCGACGTGGCCTTCCACGCCGGCCGCTCGGGCGAGGTGACCGGCGCGGCCGAGATCGCCGAGCGGCTGGGCCTCGCGCGGCGCGGCATCGAGCCGATGCTGCAGGCTCTGGTGCGCGCCGGGCTGCTCGAGAGCCTGCGCGGGCCGCGCGGCGGCTACCGCATGGCGCGCGCCCCGCGCGAGGTGCCGCTGGCCGAAATCCTCGCCGCCGTCACCGAGGAGGAGGGCGGACCGCCCCGCGCCGCCGGCCGGCTGGCCGCGGCCGTCACCACGCCGCTCTGGAGCGAGCTGGACGCGCTGCTCGCCGAGCGGCTGCGGACGCTGACCCTCGAGGATCTGCTCAAGCGCGCCGCCCGGGCCGGGCTGCGGCGGCCGATCACGGAGCCTTTGCATTTTGTCATCTGACGCCCCCAGTCGCCGGGCGGCGGCCATCCGGCCGCCTTGGCTTCGCCGCGCCGCGGGTCCGCCGCGTGCGGCGCTTGGTCCGGCGGCGCCGGCCGTCCCGCGGCCGGAGACGGTGAGGGGGTGCCCGCCGCCCCCGGGGCCCCGCGTCGCCCTTCCCGGCCGATGATCCCGCCCGACGACGCCGCCCTGCGCGAGGCGGCGCTGCGCCACCTCTCCCGCTACGCCGCCACCGAGGCGGGGCTGCGCCGGGTGCTGCACAACCGCATCCGCCGCTGGGCCCGGGCCGCCGAGGCCGCCGGGCAGGATGCCGACTCCGTGGCGCGCGCCGCCGCCGCCGCCCGCGCGCGGGCGGATGCCATCGCCGCCCGGCTCGTCGCCGCCGGAGCGGTGGACGATGCCGCCTTCGCCGCCGCCCGGGCGCGCCGCCTGCTCGCCGGCGGCCGCTCGGCCCGCGCCGCGCTCGCCCATCTCGCCGCCAAGGGGGTGGACGCCGCCACCGCCCGCGCCGCCCTGGCGGGCGAGGAGGTGCCGGACGAGCTCACCGCCGCCCTGGTCCTGTGCCGCCGCCGCCGGCTCGGCCCCTTCGCCTGCGCCGCGCCGGAGGCCGAGACGCGGCGGAAATGGCTCGCCGCCCTCGCCCGGGCCGGCTTTCCGGGCGAGGTGGCGCGCCGCGCCCTGGCCACCCCGCGCGAGGAGGCCGAGGCCCTGCTCGCCCGCCGGCCATGAGCGGGCAGGGGCGCGTCGTCTTCACCGGCGCGGGGGTGTGGCGCGGGGCGCGCATGGCCGCCGCCATCTCGCCCGCCATGCTCCCCTTCGGCCTCGTGGTCGGGATGATCGCGGATGCCCGCGGCCTTTCCACGCTGGAGGCGGCGCTGATGAGCGCCCTGGTCTTCGCCGGCACCTCGCAGCTGGTGGCCCTGGAGCTGTGGCGGGAACCCGCGCCCATCCTCGCCGCCGCCCTGGCCGCGCTGGTGATCAACCTCCGCCTCGCGCCCATGGGCGCGGCGCTGGCGCCCTGGCTCGACCGCCTGCGCGGCTGGCGCCTCTGGGGGACGCTTGCGACGCTGGTGGACAACAGCTTCGCCATGGCGGTGGCCGACCAGCGGGCGGGCGGGCGCGACGCCGGCCTGCTGCTGGGTGTCGGGCTCGGCCTCTGGGTGTTCTGGGTGGCGAGCACGGTGCTCGGCCACCTCTTCGCCGCGGCGATCCGGCTGCCGCCGGGCCACCCGGTCTTCTTCGCCAGCCTCGCCACCATGGTGGCGCTGCTCGTGCCGCTCTGGCGCGGGCGGATGGACCTCGCCCCCTGGGGCGCGGCGGCTCTGGCGGCGCTCGGGGTGAGCGAGGCCGGGCTCGGACAGCCATGGCCTGTCCTCGCGGGGGCCTTGGCCGGCGCGGCGCTGGGCGCCTGGCGCGAGGGCCGCAGGCCGCCGCCCGCGTCCTGAGGCGGGGCTCAGCCCCGCGGTCCCTGCCACTCCTCCACCAGCGCCTCCTGGCGCAGGCGCAGGCGGCGGAATTCCAGCGCGGCGAACACCTCCTCGAGGTCCGGCGCCTCCGTCCCGGCGCGCAGGGGAAGCGAGGCACGCACCTCCTCGGCGAAGCGCGCGCGCAGATGCGCGGGACCGGCGAGATAGGCCTCCGCCCACCAGGACTGGATGCGGGATTTCGCCTGCATGAGGAGGGCCGCGCTTGCCAGCCGCTCGCCCTTGCCGTGGCGGTTGAGGCCGCTGGCCGCGGGCAGGAGGTTCCACAGGTCGCCGCAGGGCCAGGCGGACCAGGGCAGGCAGTGGTCGATGTCCATCTCGCGCGCACGAAGGGCCTTGCCCGACCAGACGCAGAGGACCGGCGCGCCGTTCTCCAGCCGCGCCTCGGCCAGGCGCCGCACCGTCGTGGTGTCCCGGGTCGGCTCGAGCCAGCGCAGCGCGGACAGGATGGCGTCGGCCGGAATGCTCCGGTTCCGCCCCTCGGCGAAGCGCTGGGTGAGGCGGACCCATTCCGCGAGCAGCATCGGCTCGATCCAGGCGGCATAGCGCTGCAGCGCGCGCCACACCGGCAGCGGCACCCGCATGGCTCCGAACGCCCACAGATAGGCCTGCTCGAGCCGCAGCGCCCCGCGCGGGCGCGGCGCGCGGCCGAGGCTGGTCGGGAAGAGCGGCTGGCCCGCCGGCCCCTTGAGGAAGGCGGCGGGCATCTCGACAATGGTGCGCGCCGCATCGCGCAGCGCCGCGGCGAGATGGCCCGCCGTCTCGCCCGGGAAGGCGGCGCCGATGCGCAGCTCGAAGGGCGCGACCGGCCGCAGCGCATGGAAGGGCGCCTTGACGAAGCCCATCCCCTCCCGCGGGAGTTGCGGCAGCCCGCCCTCGACGAGGGGCTTGAACATCCGCAGCCAGAACAGCGCGACGAGGCCGAGGGGGATCTCCGCGTCCTCGGCCTCGAACCGCGCGACATTGGGCGCGGCATCGGCGATGCGCGCCACGCAGCGCAACAGGGCGAGCTTGTAGGTGGCCGATTTCGCCTGCGCGAGGATGGCCCCGCGCAACAAGGGCAGGGCCCCTGCCCCGTCATCGGGGAGGTCGAGCACCACGCTCTGCCAGGTCACCTCGGTCCGCCCCTGGCGGTCCGGGCGGGGCGGGGTGGCCACGCGCAGCGCCAGCCCGTGGTCGAGGCCGAGCCGCTCGAGCTCATGCGCGCTCACCGGCCACATGGGGCGGTCCTGGGGCGCCGGCCCGTGGCGCAGCGTCACCATCAGGCGCCCGCCCGGACGCAGCAGCGTGGCCAGCTTGCGCATGGCCCGCGGGCGCTCCTCCGGATGCAGGTGCTGCCACACGCCGCTCAGCCACAGCAGGTCGAACGAGAGGCCGAGCGCATGCACCGCGGCCAGGGCGGGCAGCCGGTCGTCCACCCAGCGGATGGTGGGCGCGGGGTGCCGCCGCGCCGCCTCCGCGCGCAGGCGTCCGGCAGGCTCCGCGGCGATCACCTCCCACCCCCTCTCCGCGAACCAGGCGGCGTCGCGGCCGCTCCCCGCCCCCACGTCGAGAACCAGCCCGGGGCGGGCGGGCAGGAAAGGCAGGACATCGGCGTGAATCTCGTCGAAGCCGAACGCCTCATAGGCTTCGGTGAACTCGCGGAAGCCGCGCTGGTAGGGACCGACCGTATCCCAGGCCATGGGCGAACATCCCGCCGCGCGGCCCGGCGGCGCAAGAGCCGTCCCCATGGACAGCCCGCCCCCGCCTCGGCCACCCTGCGCGCCGGGGATCAGGGAGGAACCGCCATGCCGCGCGATGCGCGAGGGGGCGCGCCCACGGTGCGCGAGGCCGTGTTCGAGGTGATGCGCGACCTCGGCCTCACCACCGTCTTCGGCAATCCGGGCTCCACCGAGCTGCCCTTCCTCGACCGCTGGCCGGAGGACATCCGCTATGTCCTCGCGCTGGCCGAGGGCTGCGCGGTGGCCATGGCCGACGGCTACGCCCGCGCCACCGGCCGCGCCGCCATGTGCAACCTGCACTCGGCGGTGGGCATCGGCCACGCCATGGGCAACCTGTTCACCGCCTTCCGCAACCAGGCGCCGCTGGTGATCACGGTCGGGCAGCAGGCGCGCGCGCTGCTGCCGACCAACCCCTTCCTGGGCAGCACCGAGGCGGCGAACTTCCCCCGCCCCTACGTGAAATGGAGCATCGAGCCCGCCCGCGCCGCCGATGTGCCCGCGGCCATCGCGCATGCCCACCGCCTCGCCATGACGCGGCCCTGGGGGCCCACCCTCGTCTCCATCCCGATGGACGACTGGGCGGCCGAGGCGCGGCCCGTGATCCCGCGCGTGGTGAGCCAGGACGTGGCGCCGGACCCGGCGCTGATCGCCGCCTGCGCCGAGGCGCTGGCGCGGGCCGAACGGCCGGTCATCGTCGTCGGGCCCGAGGTGGACCAGGAGGGGGCGGGCCCCGCCCTGCAGGCCCTGGCCGAGCGGCTCCGCGCCGCCGTGCTGGTCGCGCCCTTCGCCTGCCGCATGGGCTTCCCCGAGGATCATCCGCTGTTCCAGGGCTTCCTGGCCGCCGCGCCGGGGGCGGTGGCGCAGGGGCTTTCGCCCTATGACTGCGTGCTGGTGGCGGGGGCGCCCGTCTTCACCTTCCATGTCGCGGGCGAGTGTCCGCTGTTCGAGGCCGGCACGCCGATCTTCCAGCTCACCTCGGACCCCGAGGCGGCGGCGGCGGCCCCGGCGGGCACCGCCATCCTGGGCGCGATGCGCTTCGCCCTGCCCGCGCTGGCGGCCCTGCTGCCCGAACAGGCCGCGCGCCCCGCGCCGCCGCCGCGCACGCCCGCCCCCCTGCCGCCCCCGGCTGCGCCCCTGCCGGCCGAGCGGCTCTTCGCCGCCATCCGCCGCGCCATGCCGGCGGAGGCGATCGTGGTGGAGGAGGCGCCCTCGCATCGCCCGGCGCTGCAGCGCCACCTGCCCATCACCCGCTGGGGCGGCTTCTACACCATGGCCTCGGGCGGGCTCGGCTACTCCTTGCCGGCGGCGGTGGGTGTGGCGATGGGCCAGCCGGGGCGCCGCGTCGTCGCCATCATCGGCGACGGCTCGATGATGTACTCCATCCAGGCCATCTGGAGCGCGGTGCAGATGGGCCTGCCGCTCACCATCGTGGTGGTGAACAATGGCGGCTATGGCGCCATGCGCAGCTTCTCGCAGGTGCTGGGCGTGCAGGGCGCGCCCGGCATCGAGGTGGAGGGGCTGGATTTCCCCGCCCTGGCGCGCGGCATGGGCTGCCCCGGCCGCCGCGTGGAGACGGAGGCCGCGCTGGAGGCCGCCCTGGCCGAGAGCTTCGCCACGCCCACGCCCATGCTGCTGGACGTGATCGTGGATCGCGCCATCCCCCACCTCTACCAGAAGGCGACGTGACCATGCTCCGACGCACGCTCCTCGCCGCCCCCGCCCTGCTGCTGCCGGGCGCGGCCCTCGCCCAGGCCTGGCCCGCGCGGCCGGTGCGCCTGATCGTGCCCTTCGCCCCAGGCGGGCTGGCCGACCAGCTCGCCCGGCCTTTGGCGGCGCGGCTGCAGGCGGGGCTGGGCCAGCCCTTCGTGGTGGAGAACCGGCCCGGCGCGGGCGGCAACATCGCCGCCGACCTTGTGGCGAAGGCCGCACCCGACGGCCACACATGGCTGCTCGGCTCCATCGGCCCGCTGGCGGCGAACCAGTTCCTCTTCGCAACGATGCCCTACGACACGCGCACCGCCTTCGCGCCCGTCTCGCTGCTGGTGAACACGCCCAAGGTGGTGGTGGTGAACCCCGCCCGCCCCTGGCGCAGCCTGGGCGAGATGCTGGCCGCGGCGCGCGAACGCCCGGGCGCCCTGCGCGCGGGCTCGGCCGGCAACGGCTCCTCGCTGCACCTCGCGCTCGAGATCATGAACCGCCGCGCGGGGGTGGAGATCACCCATGTGCCCTATCGCGGCGCCGCCCCGGCGGTGACGGACCTGATCGCCGGCGTCATCGACGTGATGGTGGACAATCTGCCCAACATCCTGCCGCAGATCGCGGGCGGGCAGCTGCGCGCGCTGGCCGTGGCGACCGAACGGCGCCTGCCCCAGATCGCCGATGTGCCCACCACCGCCGAGGCCGGGCTGCCCGGCTTCGTCTTCGGCACCTGGTTCGGCCTCGCGGGCCCCGCCCGCACGCCGCCCGAGATCGTCCAGCGCCTCTCGGCCGCGGTGGACGAGGCGCTGCGCGAGCCCGAGATCGGCGGGCGCTGGCGCGAGCAGGGGGCCATCGTGGTCGGCGGCACGCCCGAGGCCTTCGCCGCCTTCATCGCCGCCCAGACGGCGGAGCTCGAGCAGGTCATCCGCGCGGCGAACATCCGCGCGGACTGAGGGGGGTCACTCCACCGTCCAGCCCGGGCGGATGGTGATCGCGGGGCGGGCGCAGATGTCCACCTCGCGCAGCTCCTCGGCGTTGCCGTTGTCGAACACCACGCGGATGTCGGCGCGGCAGCCGCCGGCCATCTCGAACTCGCGGCTCTGCCCGGGGGCGAGCGGCGCGCCGGCCAGGCGATCGGGGCCCCAGTCGTCCTCCTCCACCGCGGAGAGGTAGAGCGCGCGCAGCGCGCGGCCATGCGCGTGGGTGAGGGTGACGCGGCGCGGCGCGCCGAAGACGACCTCCTGCGGCGCGCAGACATCCACGCCCTCGCGCTCCTCGGTGCGCAGATCGTCGAACAGGGCGCGCAGCCGCACGCGGCATTCGGCGGTGCGGATGCGCAGCAGGAAGCCCTGGCCCGGGCGCAGCACGTTCACGCCCAGACGGTCCGGCCCCCACTCCGTGCCGGCGCTGGCCTGGATCTGCACCAGCACGCGGGGGCTGCGGTTCACCACCGGCAGCTCGCGCAGCGGGATCGAGGCGTCGCCGAAGACGATGCGCGGGCTGGCGCAGATGTCCACGCGCTGGCTCTCCTCGCGCGCCGCGCCCTGGAACACGGCGCGCGCCTCGAAGGCGCAGCCGCGCTCGCCGCGCAGGCGGATGCGCAGGCTGTCGTTGGCCGGCACCACCAGCGCGCCGAGGCGATCAGGCCCCGTCGCGCCGGGGCGGGAGAGGTAGAGCTCGCGCAGGTCGAAATCCGTGTTGTTCACGATCTCCAGCGCGCGCGCGTCGCGGTCGTCGAAGACGACCTCGCGCACGGTGCAGGCGTCGACGGCCCGGGTCTCGCTGCCGCCATCCTCGAAGACGGCGCGCAGCTCGATGCGGCAGGGGCCGGGGCCGAGGCGCAGCGGATAGTCGCGCCCGGAGGGGATCACCTCCGCCCCCAGCCGGTCCCGCCCCGGGCCGCGCTGGCCCGGCTCGATGGCGAAGAGCGCGCGCAGCACGGAGTCGCTGCGGTTGCGGATGATGATGTCGCGCGGCCCCTGCGCCTCGGCCGAGGGGGGGGCCACGGGCTTGCCGGGCGGGGCCTCGCCGGGCTTGGCGGGCTGCGCCGCCGCGGGCAGGGCCAGCAGCAGCAGGGCGATGAGGGCGGGGATCATGCGGGGTCGCGCTCCGCGGGCAGGAGGATGACGCGCGCGCCGGGCCGGCGCTCCACGCCGCCCGAGGCGAAGCCGCGGGTGCGGGCCTCGGCGCGCACCCGGTCGCGCTCCACGCCGAGCTTCGCGAGTTCCAGCGCCACGGCGCGGGCGCGGCGCGCGGCGAGGCGGCTCGCGCTCGTCGCGCCGCCGCCCTCGCTCTCGGCGGCGAAGCCGAGCACGCAGAGGTTGCGCGATGGCGCGGCGCGCGCCGCCTCGGCCAGCGGCGCGAGCGCGGGCAGATCCTCCGCGCGCGGCCGGTCGCCGCCGCGGGCGAAGCCGATCACGGCCGCCTCGCCCTCCAGCCGCTCGGCGCCGACGCAGGAGAACTCCCGCAGCTGCGCCCGCGCCGGCGCCGCCGCGAGGGCGGCCAGCAGCAGCAGCGCGAGCGCGGCGCGGATCATGTGGCGACGAGCAGCCCCGCCTCGCGCAGCCGCCCGAGCAGCGCCGGCGCATCCGCCGCCGGGTGCGCGGCGCGCAACTCCTCCTCCGTCACGTCGCGCCGGGCGAGCAGCCATTGCGTCGCCTCGGCCTCGGCCGGGGAGAGGGGGAGTGCGCCCTGCGCCGTCTTCAGCACCCACTCGGCGCCCCGGCGCACCGGCTTCGCGCCGTTCGCCAGCACGCGGAAGGCCGGGCTTTCCGCCGCGGCCGCCTCGGCGCCCGAGGCGGCGGGGGCGGCGAGCCCGCGCCAGGCCAGCAGGTCGTTGCCGCCGCGCTCGAAGCGGTAGGTGGCGATGAAGCGCTCGAGCGCCGCCATCACCTGCGGGTCCTTCGCCAGCTCCGCCATGCGCGCCGCCAGCGCCTGGACGCGCTGGGAGAGCGCGAATTTCGCGGGTGCCGAGCCGTCCTGCCGCGGCAGGGGCTGGCGGAACAGGCTGTCGTGCAGGGCGCGCTCGGCCAGCAGGTTCATCACGTCGAGGCCGAGCGGCGCGTGCGCGCCATAGGCCACATGCACGCTGAAAGGCGCCTCGGCCAGCGCGTCGTGATACCAGCCGCGCGGCAGGTAGAGCAGGTCGCCGGGCTGCATCAGCACCTTGGCGCGCAGGCGGCCCTTCGCCTGCTCGTGGTGCTCCTGCGGCTGGTTGCGGAAGGCGGGGTGGCCGATCGGGTAGTCGGCCCGGCCTTCCCAGACATTCCAGGTCTTCTCCCCCTCCACCTGCACGGCCCAGACGTCGTGGGTGTCGTAGTGCGCGGGGAAGGCCTTGTGGCTCTGCCAGGAGATGTAGACGTTGGCCTGCGCCTTGCCGAGGCCGGCGCTCTCGATGGCGTGGCTGACCGAGGCCAGGCCGGGGGTGAGGCTGTCCACGTCGTTCAGCACCACGCTCGCGCCCTTGCGCACCCACTCCTGCACGCGCGAGGCCAGGGGCTGCATGATCTGCTCGGCCGAATCCCGGCCCACGGCACGGGTGCAATACTGCTCGGCGGGCACCGGCACCCCGTCGAGCACCAGCTTGAGCGAATGGCTGGACCAGATGTGCGTCTGGTCGAGCAGCCGGTTGATCTGCCGCCAGGAGAGCACCTGCGCGAACTTGGCCGGCGTGCCCTTGAGGTGCAGCGGCTGGCGGTCATGGTATTCGGCGAAGAACCGCTCGGGCGTCATGGGCGCGAGCAGCTCGGCGAGGGTCATGGTCATGGGCGGAGGTTAGCGCAAAGCGCCCCGGCCGCGCCACGCGGCGCTGGACGCGCCCCTGGACCCCGTCCGAGACTGCCCGCAGGAGGAAAGCCCGATGCCCGAAGCCCCGCATGACCCGGGCCGCGCCGACCCCGTGCGCGCCGAGCTGCTGCGCGCCGCCGCGGAGGCGCTGGCAGGCGCGCCCCCCGGCGCGGCGGCGCTGCTCGCCCCCCTCTTCGCCGCCGTGCCGACAGCCGAGCTCGCCGCGCGCAGCCCCGAGGCGCTGGCCGAGGCCGCCGCCTCGCTCGCCGGCTTCGCCGCGCGCCGCGCGCCGGGCGAGGTGAAGCTGCGCCTCGCGCCGCCCGGGGCGGGGCGCGGGCCGGCCGCGCTGGTCGAGATCGTCAACGACGACATGCCCTTCCTGGTGGACAGCGTGCTCGCCGCCCTGGTGCGCACCGGCCGCGCGGCGCGCGAGTTCCTGCACCCGGTGCTCGGCGTGCGGCGCGACGCGGCGGGCCGCCTGCTGGGCGTCGCCCCCGATGCCCCGCGCGAGAGCTGGATGCGCATCGCCCTCTCCCCCGCCGCGGTGCACATGCTGCCCGCGCAGGAGCCCGCCGACTGGCCCGGCGTGGAGGCGGCGCTGCGCCGGGCGCTGGCCGATGTGCGCGCGGCGGTGGCGGATTTCCCGGCCATGGCCGCGCGGCTCGAGGCGGCGGCCGGGGAATGCGGCGGCGGCGAGGAGGCGGAGGAGTTCCTGCGCTGGCTGCGCGAGGAGAACTTCGTGCTGCTCGGCCACCGGCTGCTGCGGCTGGAGGGCGAGGGCGCGCGGGTGGAGCCCGAGGAGAATCTCGGCCTGCTGCGCGACCCCTCGCTGCCCGTCTTCGACGCGCTGCGCGCCCTGCCCGCCCTGCCCGCCCCCGTGCGCGCCGCCCTCGCGGAGGCGCCGCCGGTGGGCGTGGTGAAGGCCAACATGCGCAGCACCGTGCACCGCCCCCAGCACGCGGACGTGATCGTGACGCGGCGGCGCGGCGCGGGCGGCACGCCGGGCGTGCGGCTCTTCCTCGGCCTCTTCGCGGCGGCCGCCTACAACCGCAACCCGCGCTCCATCCCGCTGCTGCGCGGCAAGGTGGAGCGCATCCTCGCCGCCTCCGGCATCCCGCCCTTCTCGCATGACGGGCGGGCGCTGCGGAACATCCTCGACACCTGGCCGCGCGACGAGCTGTTCCAGGCCGAGGAGGCGGAGATCCTGGCCGGGGCGCGCCTCGCGCTCGACCTCGCGCTGCGCCCGCGCCCGGCGCTCTTCTCCCGGCGCGACCCCTTCGGCCGCTTCGTCTCCGTCATCGCCTGGCTGCCGCGCGAGAGCTTCGACACGCGGCTGCGCGAGCGGGTGGGCGGGATGCTGGCGCGCGCCCATGGCGGGCGGCTCTCGGCCTTCCACATCGCGCTGGGCGATGCGCCGCTGGCGCGCGTGCACTACATCATCGGCACCGATCCCGACCGCCCCGTGCACCCCGACCCGGTGGCGCTGGAGCGCGCGGTGGCCGAGGCGGCGCGCAGCTTCGGCGAGCGCCTGGCCGAGGCGCTGGCGGCCGAGCGCGGGGAGCTCGCGGCGGCCGAGCTGCTGGCCGCCTGGCGCGACGCCTTCCCCCCCGCCTATCGCGAGACGCATGGCGCCGCCCAGGCCGCGGCGGACCTCGCGCTCGCCGAGGCGGCGCTGCGCCAGGGCGGCCCCGCCGCCGCGCTGGCCCAGCCCCCCGGCGCGGGGACGGAGCGCATCCTGCTGCGTCTCGCCGTGCCCGGCGGCGCGCTGGCGCTGGCCGATGCACTGCCGCTGTTCCACTCGCTCGACCTGCGCGCGCTGGAGGAGGTGCCGCACCGCCTCGCGCCGCAGGGGCTGCCGGCGGTGACGCTGCACCTGTTCCAGCTCGACGCCGGCACCCCCTTCGACCCGGCGCGCGGGCCGCTGCTGCTGGAGGCGCTGGGCGCGCTGCTGCAGGGCCGCGCCGAGGCGGACGGCTTCAACCGGCTGGTGCTGCGCGAGGGCCTCTCCTGGCGCGAGTGCTGGCTGCTGCGGGCGCTGGCGCGCTGGCTCAGGCAGCTCGGCTTCCCGCCGCCGCCCGAGAGCATCGCCGAGGCGCTCTGCGCCACGCCCGGCGCGGCGGCGCTGCTGGTGGCGCTGTTCCGCGCCCGCTTCGACCCCGAGGCCGCGAGCCGCGAGGAGGCGGCGCTGGAGGCGCGCTGGGCCGCGCTGCTCGATGCGGTGGAGAACCCCGAGACGGACCGCATCCTCGCGCGGCTGCGCGCGGCGCTGGAGGGGCTGCTGCGCACCAATTTCTTCCAGGAGAAGCCCTGGCTCGCGCTCAAGTTCGACCCGGCGCGGGCGGGCGAGATGCCCTCGCCCCGGCCCTGGCGCGAGATCTTCGTCCATTCCCCGGCCATGGAGGGCTGCCATCTGCGCGCCGGGCCGGTGGCGCGCGGCGGCATCCGCTGGTCCGACCGGCGGGAGGATTTCCGCACCGAGATCCTCGGCCTGATGAAGGCGCAGCGCCTCAAGAACGCGGTGATCGTGCCCACCGGCGCGAAGGGCGGCTTCGTGCTGAAGGGCCCCGTTCCGGCCGAGCGCGAGGCGCTGCAGGCCGCCGGCGTCGCGGCCTACCGCACGCTCATCCGCGGCATGCTCGACCTCACGGACAATCTGCGCGGCGCCGAGGTGGTGCCGCCGCCGCGCGTGCTGCGCCGCGACGGCGACGATCCCTACATCGTCGCCGCCGCCGACAAGGGCACGGCGAGCTTCAGCGACATCGCCAACGCGCTCGCTGCCGAGTACGGCTTCTGGCTGGGCGACGCCTTCGCCAGCGGCGGCTCCGCGGGCTACGACCACAAGGCCATGGGCATCACCGCGCGCGGCGCCTGGGTGATGATCGAGCGCCATTTCCAGGAGGCGCTCGGCCGCTCCATCCACGACGAACCCTTCGACATGGCGGGGGTGGGCGACATGTCGGGCGACGTGTTCGGCAACGGGCTGCTGATCTCGAGGCAGGCGCGGCTGCGCGCGGCCTTCGACCACCGCAACATCTTCCTCGACCCCGACCCCGACCCGGCGGCGAGCCACGCGGAGCGCGCGCGGCTCTTCGCCCTGCCCCGCTCCTCCTGGGCCGACTACGACGCGCGGCTGATCAGCCGGGGCGGGGGCGTCTTCCCGCGCACGCTCAAGGCCATCCCGCTCTCGCCCGAGGCGCGGGAGATGCTCGGCCTCGCGGCCGAGCGCGCGAGCCCGGCCGAGGTGATGCGCGCCATCCTGACCATGCCGGTGGACCTCCTCTACTTCGGCGGCATCGGCACCTTCGTGAAGGCGAGCGGCGAAAGCCACGCCGAGGCGGGCGACCGCGCGAACGACGCGATCCGCGTGGACGGGCGGGCGCTGCGCGCGCGGGTGGTGGGCGAGGGGGCGAATCTCGGCCTCACCCAGGCCGGGCGCATCGAGGCGGCGCGGCTCGGCAATGGCGGGGCGGGGGTGCGGCTCAACACCGACGCGCTCGACAACTCCGCCGGCGTCAGCACCTCCGACCGCGAGGTGAACATCAAGATCCTGCTCGCCGACGCCGAGGCGGAGGGCGTGATCACCCGCCGCCAGCGCGACGAGCTGCTGGCGGCGATGACGGAGGAGGTGGCGGCGCTGGTGCTGCGCGACAACGCGGCCCAGTCGCTCGCCGTCTCGCTGGAGGCGATGGCGGGGGCGGCGGCGCTGCCCGGCCAGGCGGCGCTGATGGCGCGGCTGGAGGCGGCGGGGCTGCTCGACCGCGCGCAGCTCGTGCTGCCCGACGCGGCGGGGATGGCGGCGCGCGAGGCGGCGGGCGAGGGGCTGACGCGGCCCGAGATCGCCGCCCTGCTGCCGGTGGCCAAGCTGTGGCTGACCGAGGCGCTGGCGGAGTCCGCCCTGCCCGAGGACCCGGTCTTCGCGCCGCTGCTCGCCGCCTATTTCCCCACCCCCCTGCGCGAGGCGCGCTTCGCGCCCTTCCTCGCGCGGCACCGGCTGCGGCGCGAGCTGATCGCCACGGCGCTCGCCAACCTGGCGGCGAACCGGCTGGGCTGCGCGGCGCTCGGGCGGCTGACGGCGGGGATGGCGCCGGCCGAAGCGGTGGGGGCGGCCTGGCTCGCGGCCGAGCTCCTGGGCCTCGAGGCCGGCTTCGAGGCGGCGGAATCCCTGCCGGCCGCCGAACGCCTGCCCGCCCAGGCCGCGCTGCGCCGCCGGCTGGAGGAGGCGGCCGAGGCGCTCGGCCCCGGCCCAGTGGGCGCGCGCTGGGCCGCCCTCGCGCCCGGGGTGGCGGCGCTGCGCGAGGCCGAGGGCGCGCCGCCCGCCGCGGCGCCGCTGATCGTGGCCCTGGCCGAGGAGGCCGGGGTGCCGCCCGCGGCGGCGCGGCAGGCCTGGGCGGCAGTGGGCGAGGCCTTCCATCTGGAGGCGCTGCGCGAGGCGCTGGGTCGCGCCCCCCTGCCCGGCCCCTTCGCCGACCGCGCCCGCGCCGCGCTGCGCGCCGAGCTGCGCGCCGCCCAGCGCCGGCTCGCTGCGGCCGCCCTCGCCGGCCGCCCGGCCGCGGGGCCGGCGGCCGAGGAAGCCCGCCACCTGCTGCAGGAGGCGACGCGGCTGGCGGACATCGCGGCCGCGACGGTGGCGCTGCGCGCGCTGGCGGCGCTCGGTTAGCCCTCCGGCGCGAGGCGGGGCATCACCTTCGCGGCGGCCGCGCGCAGCGCCGCCAGCGCCGCCTGCTGCGCCGGCGAGAGGCCCGCCGCCGCCGCCCGCACGCCGGGGGCGAAGCGCGTGGCGAGATCGGGCACCGCCTGGCGGAAGGCCGCCGCCGCCGCGTTCACCGCCGCCCAGTCCTCGCGCGGCGAGGCGGCGTGGATGCCGACATAGACCGCCTGGCTCAGCCCCAGCAGCACCAGGTAGCTGTCGGGGATGGTGAGGGCCGCGAGGCTCTGGCTGCCCTGGCTGACGATGAACACGCCCACCACCAGCGAGAAGATCACCGCCTGCACGCGGTGCACGCCGAGGCCGGGCCCCTCCGTCACCACGTCCAGCCAGCTTCCGAACTGGTCGCGCCGCTCGATCACGCCGGCCTGGGCGAGCAGCCGGATCGTCTCGCGCGAGGGGCCCTCGCGCCCGGCCGCGCCGGGCTGGGCCGCGCGCATCCGGTCGGCCAGGGTGGCGAAGGCGGTGCCGCTGGCCGCGATGCCCATGAGCCAGAGGAGCTGGTCCGAGATGGCGGTGAGGTAGCCCGCCCGCAGCAGGATGTAGAGGCTGAGGCCGAAGATCACGAAGGTGAAGTAGAAGAGCTGCAGCCGCCGCAGGCTGCCGAAGCCGTGCTCGTCCTGGGTGATCAGCACCGGGTCGAACCAGGAGCGCCACTTCAGGCCGGGCGAGGCGTCCGGGCTCTCGCGCACGGCGCGCGCGCCGGGCGAGGCGGCGGCCACCAGGAGATAGGCGAGAAGCACGCCGAGCCCCGTCCAGAGCAGGGCGGGAAAGCGCGCCATCACCCCGGCGCGGCGGGTGGCGAGGAAGGCGAGGTCCGGCCCCGCGCAGCCGATGACGAGAACCGAGGCGGGCGTGGCGCGCGGCCACCAGCCGGGCCCGCCGGGCGGGCCGGGCATGGCGATGTCGAGGCCGAGCAGCCGGCGCTCTCCTCCCTCGGCGCGGGGCTCCCGCCGCTCGCGCAGCCGCAGGGGTTCGGGGAGCTGCACATGGGTCACGGGATGCGCGGCCCCGGGCGGGCCGTGCCAGAGGATCAGCGGCAGCAGGACGAGGCCGGCCGCTTCCCGCTCCCTTGGCACCTCGAGCTCGAAGCCCTGCACCGAGTGGTCCATCCAGGCGGGGGCGCCGAGGGCGTCGAGGTTCAGCGCCTTGAGCTCGATGGTGGCGAGCTGCGCGGAGAGGTCGAGCAGGCGGCGCAGCATGGCCTGCTCGGGGCTCGCCTGCCCGGTGGCGGGGGTGGCGGTCACCGCCAGCAGGCGCTGGCCCTGCCGGTGGCGCGCCTCCGCCCAGGGGCCGAAGGCGGCGCAGAAGCCGCGGGCCGCCTCGGGCGCGGCGCCGGCGCCCAGCAGGCTGCTGCCGCCCTGCGCCAGGGCGGGCAGCGCGAGCAGCCAGCCGAGCAGCGCCCATGCCGCGATGCGTGCCCTTGCCATGCGCCTTCCCCCTGGGGGTTGAACAGCTTGGGAGAGGCTAGGACCGGGAGGGCGGGCGTGGCGAGGGGATTCCGGGCAGCCGAACGGGACGCCTGGCCCCCCAGGCGACGCGCGGGTGCGGCGGGGTCATTTCGCGCTGGCGCGACGCGCGCCGGAAGGGCCTCATGCGGCGCGGCGCCGGCACGGCGCGTGATACGGAGCATGACCAGGATGAGCAGCAGCCCGCGCTCCGCCCCCGGGGCCGCCCTCACCCGCGCGCCTGCCGGGCGCCCTCCCGGCGGGGCGGGGCGCGCGCCATGACGCGCCGCGAATGGGCCTGGGCGAGCTACGACTGGGCGAACAGCGCCTTTCCCACCGTCGTCTCCACCTTCGTCATCGCCGCCTATGTCACCAAGGGCATCGCGCCCGATCCGGTCACGGGCCAGGTGATGTGGGGCTGGATGCAGGCGCTGGTGGGGCTCGCCATCGGGCTGCTTTCGCCGCTGCTCGGAGCGGTGGCGGATGCGGGCGGGCGCCGGCGGGCGCTGCTTCTCCTGTGCACCCTGCTGACGGCCCTGTTCACCGCCGGCATCTGGTTCGCGAAGCCTGACGCCGCCTACGCGCTCTGGGCGCTGCTCTGCGTGGCGCTGGCCACGCTCTGCTTCGAGCTCGGCACCGTCTTCTACAACGCCATGCTGCCGGAGGCGACGACGCGCCCGCGGCTGGGCCGGGTCTCCGGCATCGGCTGGGCGCTGGGCTATGCGGGCGGGCTCGCCTGCCTCGTGCTGTGCCTCGTGCTGCTGGTGCAGCCCGAGCCGCCGCTGCTGCCGCTGGATCGCGGCGCGGCCGAGCATGTGCGGGCCACCGCCCTGCTCGTCTCGGCCTGGATCCTGGTCTTTGCCTGGCCGGTGCTGGCGTTCGGCCCGCGCGATGCGGCGCCGCGCCGGCCCTGGCGCCGCGCCGCGGAGGAGGGGCTGGCGGAGCTGCTGCGGCTGCTGCGCGGCCTGCCGGGGCGGCCGGCGGTGCTGCGATACCTCGCCGCGCGGCTGCTCTACACGGATGGGCTGAACGTGCTGTTCGCCTTCGGCGCGGTGTTCGCCGCCGGGGCCTTCGGGATGGGCTTCGAGGAGATCCTGTTCTTCGGCATCGCGCTCAATGTCTCGGGGGGGCTCGGCGCGCTGGCGGGCGGCTGGGTGGACGAGCGCATCGGCGCGAAGCGCACCGTGCTGCTCTCGCTGCTGGCGATGATGGGGCTGGGCGCGGCCATGCTGCTGGTGGAGAGCAAGGCGGTGTTCTGGGTGCTGGGCGTCTCGCTCGGCCTGTTCTTCGGCCCGGCCCAGGCCGCCAGCCGCAGCCTGATGGCGCAGCTCGCCCCGCCCGGCGAGATGGCGGCCCATTTCGGGCTGTTCGCGCTGTCGGGGCGGGTGACCAGCTTCCTCGGCCCCGCGCTGCTGGCGCTGGTGACGGACGCGACCGACAGCCAGCGCTGGGGCATGGCGGTGGTGCTGCTGCTGCTGGGCGGCGGCGCGGCGCTGCTGGCCGGGGTGCGGGCGCCGCGCGGGTGATCAGGGGCGCGGCGCGGCCCAGTCCAGATCGACCAGCTGCCAGCGCAGCCGTAGCGGATCCGCGAGCGCGAGAGTGAGGGTCGCCGTGCGCGCGGGGGCCTCGGGCGGGGCGAGGGTGATGCTCCAGCGCCCGCCCTCCAGCGGCTGCGCGGCCTGCACCCAGCCGGGGGCGGGGCCGCTGCCCGGCGGGGCCTGGCGCGCGAGCAGCGCGCCCAGCCCCTCGGGCGAGGCGAGCCGGGCCGACAGATCCTCGCGCAGGCGATGGAGATAGGCAGGTGCTGCCCCCTCCAGCCGCTCGGCGGCGAGGTGATCGAGCCGGGCCGCGATGGCGGGGCGCAGCCGCTCGAAATCCGCCTGGGCGGCGAGGGCCGGGACATCGGCGCGCTGCGCCGCCCCGGCGAGTTGGAGGGCGGCGGCGACGGGCGAGGCCGCATAGGCCAGCAGCACCGCCACGACGCTGCATGCCGCAAGGCGCCATGGCCGGCGGGGGGCGACGGGGCGGGCAGGCCGCGGCGCGGGCCGAAGGCGTGTGGTGGCGGGCAGCAGGCCGAGCGCCGCCGGGCCGACGGTCCGCGGCGCCGGCGCCGGCTGGGCCGGGCGCCGCGCGTCATACTCCGCCCAGACCTCGTCCCAGAGCCGCGCATCCCAGGTTGCGACGCGGCTCATGGAGCGCGATTCCGTGTCGTGTGGCGCATGGAGCTCTCTCCGACAGAGCGGTGTCTCTGCCGATGAGGCATAGACGGGGGAAGGTGAGCGAAGGGTTAAGACCGCGTCCCCTGCGTGCCCGGCCCGCGCGGTCCGCCGGCGCCGGGGCGCCAAGGGGTCAGGCGCGCCGCAGCTCGGGCAGCAGGGACGCGAGCCAGGCTTCGAGGGCGAGGAAGGCGGCGCGCAGCGCCTCCGCCATTGCTGCGGCCTGGACGAGGCCGGGATCTCCCTCGGCGGCGCCGCGTGCGGTGCCGGAGACGAGGCGCTGGGCGATCACCCGCGCCTCCGCCGCGCCCCCGCTCTCGCGCAGCAGCAGCACCGCGAGCCCCGCGCGCGCCTCCCTCTCGGCCAGGCGGTAGTCGAGGGCGGTCAGTTCCGCTTCCATGATCAGCGGCGTGGCGAGGCGCGTACCGGGGGCGGCCACCGCGGCGAAAAGCCCGGAGGCGATGAGCCACTCGCGCAGCGCCTGCTCCGCCAACTCGGCGGGCGGCGCGAGCCACTCCTCGTAATGGGCGAGATCGCGCGTGCCGTCGGGACGGACACGGTGCAGCCCTCGCGCCTCCAGCCCCGGCGCCGCGCGCAGCGTGCGCAGCAGCAGCACGCGACCGCTGCCCGCCGCGACCGGGGCCCCGCTGCGAGCCGGCGCGAGCGGGTGGCGGCGGGCCTCGACGAAGGGCCTCTCCGGCAGCACGGAACAGGCGCCGGCCAGCAGCGGCACCGCCACCAGGGCGCGGCGGAGGGCGTTCATCGGCCCGGCCCCGCCGGCGGCGGCGCGCCGAGCAGCAGCTGGGATGGCGCGCGCCGCAGCGTCTCGGTGGTCTCGCGCAGGTTGGCGGTGGCGCTGCGCAGGTCGCGCAGCAGCGGCGCGAGCTCGGACTGAAGATCGGCCGTGGTGCCGCGGGCGGCGCGCAGGGTGGCCTCGATCTGCGCCAGCGTGGCGGGCAGGCGCTGGGCGGTGGCGCGCAGATCCTCGCTGGCGCGGGCCAGGGCAAGGAGGGTGGCGCGCAGCTCCTGGCCCTCCAGCACGCCGCGGGTGGCGGCGCCGGTGGCGCGCAGCTCGGCCGCCAGCACGGGCAGTTCGGCCCCGGCGAGCGCGGCTCGCGCCTCCCGCAGCAGGCCAGCGGCCTCGGCCAGAACCGTGTCGAGATCGGCCCCGCGTGCGGCCTCGCGCAGCGCGACCAACAGCGCGTCGAAATTCCCGGCCAGGGCGGCGATGTCCACGTCCTGGAGCTGTCGCATGAGCTGCTCGAGCGTGTTCTGCGCCTGGGCGACGGTCGAGGGCATGGAGGGGATCACCCCGAAACGCGGCGTCCAGGGCAGATCGGGCGGCGGGAAGCGCTCGGGGTCCACGAAATCGAGCTCGAGATAGGCCACACCCGTGATGCCCTGGCTCGCCAGGCGGGCACGCAGCCCTTGCGCCACCGCGAGGTCCATGCGCGGCACATCGCCCACCCGCGCCATGTCGAGGGCGAAGCGCACGATGACGAGCTGGAAGGCGCTGGCGAAGGGCTGGCCCTCGGGGCGGCGGTATTCCGCCGAGGCGAGGCCGATCTCGGTCACGCGCCCGACCGCCACGCCGCGGTAGCGCACGGCCGAGCCGACCTCGAGGCCCTGCACGCTCTCGCGCAGATAGGTCTCGAACAGCGCATCGCCCCGCCGCAGGCGGTCGCCGGTCAGGAAGATCACGAAACCGAAGGCGAGCGACAGGCCGAGCAGCACCAGGACGCCGACGGAGAACTGGACGCGGCGGGACTGCGGCATGGCTCAGCCCACCGCCGCGCCGCCACCGGCGGGCAGTTCGCGCCGGAAGAAGGCGCGCACCACCGGGTGGGTGGCGGTGTCGCGCAGCGCCCTCGGCTCGCCCTCCGCGATCACCCCCTGCGCCTGCGTGTCGAGCATGATGCAGCGGTCCCCGATGGCCAGGATGGACGCCAGCTCGTGCGTCACCACCACGAAGGTGGTGCCGGTCTGCCGCGCGAGGGAGAGGATCAGGGCATCGAGCCCGGCCGAGGTGATGGGGTCGAGCCCGGCCGAGGGCTCGTCGAGGAAGAGGATCTCGGGGTCGAGGGCCATGGCGCGCGCGATCCCGGCACGCTTCATCATGCCGCCCGAGATCTGGGCCGGAAGCCGGTCCGCCGCATCGCCGAGGCCGACGAGGCCGAGTTTCGACAGCGCGATCAGGCGGCGCGCCTCCTCCGGCAGGCCGGTGTGCGCCTCGATCGGGAGCATCACGTTCTCGGCAAGGGTGAGCGAGCCGAGCAGCGCGCCCGACTGCCACATCACCCCGATGCGGCGCAGATGCGCCCGCCGCGCCGGGCCGGCGAGCGCGCCCCACTCCGCCCCGAGCACCGTGATGCGCCCGGCGCTCGGCGGGTAGAGGCCGATGAGCAGCTTGAGCAGCGTCGACTTCCCGCACCCGGACCCGCCGAGGATGACGAACACCTCGCCGCGCCGCACCGTGAAGCTCACGTCCCGGAAGAGCAGGCGCGGGCCGAAGCCCATCGCCACCCCTTCCGCCGCGATCACGGCCTCGGACCCTCCGTCCGCGCCCATCACCAGCCGAGCCGGAAGAAGAGCACGGCGAAGATGCCGTCGAGGACAACGAGCGCGATGATGCCGCCCACCACCGCCGCCGTCGCCGCATCGCCCACTGCGCGCGGCCCGTTGCCGGCCGACAGCCCGGCGTGGCAGCCGATGTAGCCGACGGCGAGGCCGAAGGCCGCTGCCTTGCCGAGCCCCCCGGCGACGTCGCCAAGCTCCATCCACTGCGCGAGTTGCGCGATCACGGCCGGCGGCGGAAAGCCGAGCATGGTCATCACGATCGCCATGCCGATGAGCCCGGTGAGGCTCATCACCAGCGCAATCACCGGCATGACGAGCATGGCCGCCACCACCCGAGGCAGGACGAGCCAGGCGACGGGGTCGAGGCCCATGACGCGCAGCGCGTTGACCTCCTCGTTGACGCGCATGGTGCCGAGTTCCGCCGCGTAGGCCGAGCCGGTGCGGCCGGCGAGGATCACCGCGCCGAGCAGCGGCCCGAGCTCGCGCGTCAGCGAGATGCCCACAAGCTGGGGGATGAAGATCTCCGCCCCGAACTTGCGCATCGGGATGGAGGACTGGAAGGCGAGGATCACCCCGACCAGCGTGCCGAGCAGGACGCACAGCGGCACCGCGCGGGTGCCGGCCTCGTCCAGGTGACGCTGCACCTCCGTCCAGCGCAGCGCCCAGGGGCGGGCCAGCAGAGCGAGACCGGCGAGCGTCGTCTCTCCGAGGAAGGCGAGCTTCTCGCGCCATTGCGCGAGGGCGCCGAGCACCGCCCCGCCGACCGCGCTGATCGGCCGGAAGCTCTTGCGCGGCGGCGCCGCGCGGGAGGCGCCGAGCCCCTGGCGAAAGCGGGCCAACGCGGCGCGCGGCGTTTCCGCGCGGGGTTCGATCCACTCCGCCCCCTCCTCCGCAAGGGAGACGAGCAACGCCGCGCCGGCGGAGTCCAGGGCCGTCACCTCCGCTGCGTCGAGGACGAGCGCGCTCGCGCCGCGGCGGGCGCGGTGCGCCGCGCGCCACAGCGCCGCAGCCTGCTCGGCGCGCAGCGGGCCGGTGAAGGTGAGGCGCAGCCGGCCTCCGGTGACTTCGGCGCGGAAGGGCGCGGCGCTCATCGCGGCGCAGAATGCCCGGGGGCGGCGCGGGCTTTCAACCGCCCGCGGCGCCGGGCGCCGGGGGGCGCATCAGGGCATGCAGCAGCACCGCCGTGGCGGCGGCGACATTGAGGCTTTCCACCAGTCCCGAGCCGGCCAGGGTGATGCGCGCCTCGCAGGCGGCCAGCACTTCGGGCGAGGGGCCCCGCTCCTCGTTGCCGAGCACGAGGGCGATGGGCTTGCGCCGCGGCAGCGACTCCGGCGGCGCGCCACCCCTCGCCACCGCCGCGGCGACGAGAAGCTGCCCGGAGAGGCGGCGCAGCAGGCTGGGCAGATGCTCGGCGCGAAACACGGCGAGGTGCTCGAGCGCGCCCTCGGCGGTGCGATAGGCGGCGTCGCCGAGGTCGGCCTGGCGGGGATCGTCCGAGAGCAGCAGAGCCTTCGCGCCGAAGAAGGCGGCGCTGCGCGCGATGGCCCCGAGGTTGTGCGGATTGCCGATGCCGTCCAGCACCGGCAGGACGGGGGCGGCAAAAAGGACGGGCGGCGGCGGGCTGGGCAGGGGCTGGGCCTTGCGCCCCTCGGCGATGGCCACGAGGCCGCCATGGTGCGGGGTGCCGGCGATCCGAGTGAGCTCCTCGGCCGGTCCTTCCCGGTAGGCCTTGTGGTGGCGCGCTAGATAGCGGCAGAGCGGGCCGGCCACCGGGCGGCGTTCCGCGGTGTAGTGAAGGCGCAGCACCGCCTCGGGGCGGCGCAGGAACAGGGCGCGCACGGCGTTGAGGCCGCAGATGCGCTGATGGTCCGGCCGGCGGCGCGGCGGCGGAGGCTCACTCACCGGCCAGCGCCTGGAGTTCGGCCAGAAGGGCGGGGGCCAGGGCGAGCCCCTCGCGTCGCGCCGCCTCGCGCAGCGCCTCGCGCCGCTCCCCAGGCAGCCTTACACCGGCTTCGCCGCGCATCGCCGCCACCATCGCTTCCATGCGGTCGAGGAAAGCCTCGCGGCCCGCCAAGGCGCCCGGGTCCACTGAGAGCAGGACCTGGCCAAGGCGCGGTGGATCCGGCGAGGGGGCGAAGAAGCTGTCGGCCTCGAAGGCGAAGGCCGCACCGCCCAACGCGACGCAGAGCACCTCGACCATCAAGGCAAGGGCCGCCCCCTTCGCGCCCCCGATGGCGAGCATGGCTCCGCCGAGCGCCGCCTGGGCATCGGTCGTCGGGCGGCCTTCGGCATCCAGCGCCCAGCCGGGCGGGATGGCCTCGCCCCGCTTCGCCGCCACCATGATGCGGCCGCGCGCCACCTCGGAGAGGGCGAGGTCCACGAGCAGGGGCGGCGCGGCGCGGCGCGGGAAGGCGGCGGCGACCGGATTGGTGCCGAGCAGCGGGCGGCGGCCGCCCGGCACCGGCATGGCGGCGGGCGAGTTGGTGAAAGCGAGGGCGACCAGCCCCCGCCCCGCCAGCCGGCGCACCGGCAGCGACATGGCCCCGGCGTGGTGGCTGTTGGTGACGGCGACGACGCTGACGCCGTGGGTGAGGGCGCGTTGCGCCGCCTCGGCCTCAGCCAGGGCGAGGGCGGGGTAGGCGAGCCCGTCGGCCGCATCCACCAGCGCCGCGCCGCCGCGCTGGGCCAGGAGGCGCGGCGTGGCCTCCCCCTTCGCGCGCCCCTCCCGGAGGAAGCCCGCATACATCGCCACGCGGGAAAGCCCGTGGCCGCCCTGGCCCTCGGCCTCGGCGGCGACGAGAGCGGCGGCGGTGAGCCGAGCCATGTCGGGGTTTGCCCCGGCCGCGGCCAGGGCGCGGGTGGCGAGGGCTTCGGCAGCCGCAAGGGAGAGGCGGACGGTCTCGGTCATCCTGGCCCTTCAAGCACCCCCGGCCGCCGCCACCAACCGCTCAGGCATCCGGGCGGATCTGCGCCTCGCGCACCACGCGCCCCCAGCGGGCCACCTCCTCGGCGATGAAGGCGAGGGAGCGGTCGGTGTCCCACGCCAGGACGTCGAAGCCGCCCTCCTCGGCGCGCCGGCGCGTCTCGGCGTCGCGTAGGGCGGCCTGGGTGGCGCGGCTGATCTCGGCCAGGACGTGGCGCGGCACGGCGCTGTTGGTGAGCATCGCCGTCCAGTTCGTCATGGCAAGGCTGGGCTGCCCCGCCTCCGACACCGTCGGAATGTCGGGCACGAGGCGGTGGCGCTGCGCGCTGGTGATGGCGAGGCCCCGCAGCCGCCCCGCCTGGAGTTGGGAGAGGCATTCGGGGAGGTTGGAGACGATAAAGTCGAGGTTGCCGGCGACGAGGTCCGTCACCGCTGGCGCCCCGCCGCGATAGGAGACGTGGGTGATGTTCGCCCCCGCCCCGGCGGCTCGCCGCACCAACTCGAGCCCGAGATGCGGTGGCGAGCCGTTGCCTGAGGAGCCCCCGTTCATGTTTCGCGTGCGGGCGGCAGCCAGGAAATCGGCGAGCGTCCGGTAGGGGGCAGCGGCCGGCACCACCACCACGAGCGGCAGGGAGCCCAGCACCGAGACCGGCACGAAATCCCGCATGAGATCATAGGGCGCGTTGGGAAACAGGGAGACGTTGACCGCGTGGGTGAGAGTGATGGCGAGCAGCGTGTGCCCGTCGGGCGGGGATTTCGCCGCGGCCTCGGCCCCGATCATCGCGTTGCCGCCCGCCCGGTTCTCCACGACCACGGGACGGTTCCAGGCCTCGCCGAGGCGTTGAGCGACGAGGCGGGCCATGATGTCGGTAAGGCCGGCCGGCGCGAAGGGCACGATGTAGCGCACTGGCCGTTCCGGAAAGGACTGGGCGCCGGCCGCGCGCTGGCCGGCGAGCGGCAACAGGGCAAGACAGGGCGCGGCCAGAGCGGCGCGGCGGCGCATGGGCATGGACGTTCCTCCTCCGGGCGCGGTCATGCCGCCGCGCCTTCCATGCCGCAGGATGGCAGCCGGCCCGCCACCCGCTCAAGTCGGGACGCGGGCGGCGAGGCGCCGCCGCGCCCGCCGCCGATCATTCCGTCAGAAGGCGCACGATGCCCTCGAGTTGATCGAGATCCTTGTACGAGATCACGACCTGGCCGCCGCGGCGGCCGTGGCGGATGGCGACCTTGAGGCCGAGATGCCCCGCGATCCGGCGCTCCAGGGCGCGCGTCTCGGCGTCGGTCCTCGGCGTGCGCGGCGCGGGCGGGGCGGCGCGCGCAGCGGCCAGCGCCTCGGCCTGCCGGACGCTGAGGCCCTTGGCCACGATCTGCTGCGCCAGCCCCTCGGGATCCTTTGCGGTGAGCAGCGGGCGCGCATGGCCGGCCGTCAACGCGCCGGCCCGCAGCAGCTCCCGCACCCGTTCGGGAAGGTTGAGGAGGCGCAGCGTGTTCGCCACATGCGGGCGGCTCTTGCCGACCGCGCGCGCCAGCGCCTCCTGGGTCAGGCCGAACTGTTCGGTGAGGCGGTGATAGCCCTCCGCCTCCTCCAGCGGGTTCAGATCCTGGCGCTGGAGGTTCTCGACGAGGCCGGCTGCCATCGCCTCGCGGTCCGTCAACTCGCGCACCAGGGCCGGCACCTCGTGCAAACCGGCCGCCTGGGCCGCGCGCCAGCGCCGCTCCCCGCCGACGATCTGCCAGCGCCGGCCGTTGCTGCCCTTGAGCGGCCGAACCAGGAGGGGCTGCAGCACGCCATGTTCGCGGATGGAGGCGGCGAGCTCGTTCAGCGCCGCCTCATCCATGGCCTCGCGTGGCTGGAAGGGACCGGGCTCCAGGCTTGCCACCGGTAGATGCCGCAGACCCGGCGCACCGGGCGCCGCGGCGGCGGCATCGCCCAGCAATGCCGAGAGGCCGCGACCGAGGGCGGGGGGTTTGCTCATGCCCGGACCTCCTGCCGCTGCCGCGCACGCTGGCGGCGCAGCAACTCCGCCGCCAATCTGACATAGGCCTCGGCCCCGGGCGAGCGCGGGTCATAATGCGTGACGGGCACCCCGTGCGAGGGCGCCTCGGAGACCCGAACATTGCGGGGAATCACCGTCTCGTACACGCGCTCCTGGAAGAAGTTCCGGACATCGGTCTCCACGGCTTCGGAGAGATTGTTGCGCCGGTCGTACATGGTCAGCACGATGCCCTCCAGCCGCAGCGCCGGGTTGAAGCTGGCGCGCACGCGCTCGAGCGTCTGCACGATCTGGGAAACACCTTCCAGCGCGTAGAACTCCGTCTGCAGCGGCACCAGCACCGCCTCGGCGGCGACCAGCGCGTTGAGGGTGAGCAGACCGAGCGAAGGCGGGCAGTCCAGCAGCACCCAGTCCACCCCTTGCAGCGCGGCGGCGCCGGCCTCCAGCGCCGCCTTCAGGCGGCTCTCGCGCCGTGCGATGTCGGCAAGTTCGAGTTCCGCCCCGGCAAGATCCGGGTCGGCCGGGACCAGAAGCAGGTTGGGGATGGCCGTGGGCCGGATCACCTCGGCCAGCGGCCGGCCGTCAATGAGGAGGGCGTAGCTCCCTGCCCCGCGTTCGGCACGCGGCACCCCGAGGCCCGTGGAGGCGTTGCCCTGGGGGTCGAGATCGACCAGCAGCACCTTCTGCCGCGCGGCGAGCGCGGCGGCGAGGTTCACGGCCGTCGTCGTCTTGCCGACGCCACCCTTCTGGTTCGCCAGGGCCAGGATGCGGGGCGGGGCGGGGTCAGGCACCGGCAGGGCGGATCTCGCTGAAGCGGAAGATGGTGGCGTCCGCGTCCGTGCGGCTCGCGAAGCGCTCGACACGCATAAACCAGCCCGGCGCCGCGGCCGTCAACTCGTCCTCCGCGGTGCGGCCCTTCGGGAACACCGCGACCCCGCCAGGGGCCAGGATGCGATGTGCTTCCCGCAGCAGCGCCTGCAGTGGCGCTAGCGCCCGCGCCGTCACTGCCACCGCCCTGGGCAACCGCGCCGCCTCGAGTCGCTCGGCATGCACGCGGACATGCGCGAGGCCGAGAAGGCGCGTCGCCTCACGGAGGAAGGCGGCCTTCCGCCGGTCGCTCTCCACGAGATGGGTCTCCTCCATCCGGCCGATGGCGAGCACTAGCCCGGGCAGTCCGCCGCCGGAGCCGAGATCCACCAGCGCCCCGCGTGGCGGAAGCAGGGGGAGGAGCTGCCACGAATCGAGGACATGGCGATCCCACGCCACCGCCTCGGTTGCGGGCGCTATCAGGTTGATGCGCGCGTTCCAGGCCAGAAGGAGCTCGAGATAGGCACGCAGCCGGCACTCCGTTTCACGTGAAACGGGAGCGGCGGGCAGCACCTCACGCTGTTTCACGTGAAACATACGCCCGGCGGCGAAGATGAACCGCGAGTGCGGCGATGGCCGCCGGCGTCACTCCCGGCAGGCGGCCCGCCCCGCCCAGCGTGGCCGGGCGCGCGCGGGAGAGACGGTCGCGCATCTCGTTGGACAGGCCCGCGACGGCTGCGAAGTCGAGATCCGGCGGAATGGCCAGGGCCTCCTCCCGCGCGAGCAGCGCGCGCTCGCTCTCATGCCGCGCAAGATAGGGGGCATACAGCGCCTCGGCCTCCAGATAGGCCAGGACCCGCGGCGGAAGCTCCTGCAGCCAGGGGAAGAGGCCGGTCAGCGCCTCCCTGCTGGCCGCCGGCAGCGACAGCGCCTCGAACAGGCTGCGCCAGCGGCCATCCGCGTTCACCGGCACGCCAGCGGCCGCGTAGGCGGATGGTGTCGCCCCCTCCGCGCGGGCGCGCGCGATCGCCTGCTGTGCCGCCGCGGCGAAGGCGCGATGCGCCGCCGCCCGCTCGCTGCCGACAACGCCCCAATCGATTCCCTTCTCCGTCAGCCGCATGCCGGCATTGTCCGCGCGCAGCGAGAGCCGGTACTCCGATCGCGCGGTGAGCATGCGGTAGGGCTCGCTGACGCCGTGCAGGGTGAGATCGTCCACGAGCACGCCCATGTAGGCCTCGGCGCGAGTGAGCACCGCCCGTGGCGCGCCTCCCGCCGCGGTGTGGGCGGCATTGACCCCGGCCAGAACCCCCTGGGCTGCCGCCTCCTCGTAGCCCGTGGTGCCGTTGATCTGTCCGGCCAGGAACAGCCCGGCCAGCGCGCGGCACTCGAGGGTCGGCCAGAGCGCCCGCGGGTCCACATGGTCGTACTCGATGGCGTAGCCGGGGCGCAGGATCCTCGCCCGCTCGAGCCCGGGGATGCTCGCCACCAGCGCTGCCTGCACCTCCTCCGGCAGGCTGGTCGAGATGCCGTTCGGATAGACAGTGTGGTCGTCCAGCCCCTCCGGCTCCAGGAAGATCTGATGGCGCGGCTTGTCGGCGAAGCGCACCACCTTGTCCTCCACCGAGGGGCAGTAGCGCGGCCCCACACCCTCGATCCGCCCGCCGTACACGGCCGAGAGATGCAGGCTCGCGCGGATGATGTCGTGGGTGCGCGGCGTGGTGTGGGTGATCGCGCAGCTCACCTGCGGGTTGGCGATGCGCTCCGTCATCCAGGAAAGCGGCTCCGGCTGCGCATCGCCCGGCTGCGCCTCCAGCCCCGCCCAGTCGATGCTTCGCCCGTCGAGCCGCGGCGGCGTGCCCGTCTTGAGGCGCTGGAGCGGCAGGCCAAGCCGCTCCAACGCCAGCGCGAGGCCGAGCGCCGGCGCCTCTCCCACCCGGCCGGCGGGAATGCGGCGTTCCCCGATGTGGATGACGCCGCGCAGGAAGGTGCCCGTGGTGATCACCACCGCCCCGCAGCCCACACGCCGCCCGGTCGCCGTGACCACGCCCTCCACCCGGCCCGCCCCAAGCAGCAGATCCTCCGCCGCCTCGCCCCGGATCGTCAGCCCCGGCGTGGCCGCCAGCAGCGCCTGCATCGCTTGCCGGTACAGCTTTCGGTCGGCCTGCGCCCGCGGTCCCCGCACCGCCGGCCCCTTGGATCGGTTGAGCAGCTTGAAGTGGATGCCGGCCGCATCCGCCGCCCGGCCTATCAGCCCATCCAGGGCATCCACCTCCCGCACCAGATGCCCCTTGCCGATCCCCCCGATGGCCGGGTTGCAGGACATCTCGCCGAGCTTCGCCGGATCATGCGTCAGCAGAAGGGTGCGCGCACCGATGCGCGCCGCGGCCGCGGCCGCCTCGCAGCCGGCATGGCCGCCGCCCACCACCACCACGTCGAACACCGCATCGAACATGGCCCGGCGTGTAGCAGGCCGGGCCGCTCCAGCGGGAGGGGCTAGCCCTCCGCCCGGATGTTGGCCCGCTCGATCACCTCGCGCCATTTGACCGCCTCGCGCGCGAGGCGCGCATCCCCCTCGGCGGGGCTGGAGCCGACATAGTCGAAACCGAGCTCTGCGAAGCGCCGCGTCACCTCCTCGGCGCGTGCGGCGCGGATCGCGGCCTCGTGCAGCCGCCGCACCGGTCCGTCCGGCGTCGCCTTGGGCGCCACCAGCATGGCCCAGGTGTACACGTCATAGCCGGCGAGCCTGGGGTCGCTCTCGGCCATGGTCGGGACATCCGGGAACTGAGCAATGCGCGTCTCGGTCATCGCCGCCAGGGCCCGCACCGTGCCCGCGCGGATATGGCCCGAGGCGCCGGGCACATCGGCGAACACCATGTTCACCTCGCCCGCCAACAGCGCCGTCAGCGCTGGCCCGCTGCCGCGATAGGGCACATGGGTCAGGTCCACCCCCATCTTCATCTTGTAGAGTTCTGCCCCGAGGTGCAGCGGCGTCCCGACGCCGGCCGAGCCGTAGTTGAGACGCGCCCCCTCCGCGCGGGTCCAGGCATGGAAGCCCGCGATGTCGCGCGGCGGCGCATCCGCCCGCACCACAAGGATATAGGGCGAGGTGGAGACAAGGCTCACCACGCGCAGATCCGCCACCGGGTCATAGGGCATCGGCCGCATGGTCAGCGGCGAGGTGAGGAAGGAGATCGAGCCCATCAGAACCGTGTGCCCATCGGGCCGCGCCTGCACCACGGCGCGGGTGCCGACGGTGGCGCCCGCCCCGGCGCGGTTCTCCACCGTCACAGGCTGGCCGAGGAACTCGGCCATCTTCGGGGCCATCAGCCGCGCGCCGATGTCGGGTGTGCCGCCGGGCGGAAAGGGCACGATCATGGTGATGGGCCGGTCCGGCCAAGCCGGCTGCGCGAGGGCGGGCGCGACTAGCAGCCCAGGCAAAGCGAGCGCCGCACGGCGCGGCAGAGGAAGGGGCATGGCGTTCTCTCCCGTTTTGGTTTGCCGGAAGCCTCGCGCCGCGCCGTCCGGTCTTCAAGCGCCATCGCGCGCCCGCCTCACTTGCCGATGCAGAACTCCCCGAAGACGAGGTCCAGCACCTCCTCCACCCCGACGCGCCCGGTGATGCGCCCCAGCGCCGCCAGCGCCCCGCGCAGCGCCTCGGCGCGCAGCTCCGGCAACGCCGCGCCCTCCAGCCGCGCCAGCCACTCCACCGCCTCGCCCAGCGCCGCCCGGTGGCGCGGCCGCGTCAGCCCCGCCTCGGCCGCCAGGCCCGCCCGCGCCGCCACCTCTGCCTCCAGGGCCGCGCGCAGCGCCGCCATCCCCTCGCCGGTGCGGGCCGAGACGGGCAGGGCACCCTCCACCGCCACGGGGCCCAGATCGGCCTTGCTGCCCACCAGCAGCGCCCCCGGCCCACGCAGGGCGAGGGTGGCGGCATCCGGCGGCGCATCGGCGGGAAAGACGAGCAGGCGCAGCTCCGCCGCCTCGGCGCGCGCCAGGGCGCGGCGTACGCCCTCCGCCTCGATGTCGTCCGTCGTCTCCCGCAGCCCCGCCGTGTCGGCCAGCGTCACCGGCACCCCGGCGAGCACGAGGCGCACCTCCACCACGTCGCGCGTGGTGCCCGCCCGGGCCGAGACGATCGCCGCCTCGCGCCCCGCCAGCGCGTTCAGCAGGGAGGATTTCCCGGCATTGGGCGCGCCCAGTATGGCCACCGCCACGCCCTCCCGCAGCCGCTCGGCCCGCGCGCCCTCGGCCAGCAGCGCGGCCATCTCCGCCCGCAGCGCCGCCGCCTCCGCGGCCACCCGGGCGTCGAGGTCCGCCGGCAGATCCTCCTCCTCGAACTCGATGAAGGCCTCCTGCCGGGCCAGCAGCCGCGTCAACGCCGCCGCCCAGGCGCCGAGCCGCGCCGAGAGCCCGCCCTCCGCCTGGCGCAGCGCCTGGCGCCGCTGCGCCTGAGTCTCGGCGGCGATCAGGTCCGCGATGCCCTCGGCCTCGGTCAGGTCGAGCCGGCCATTGAGGAAGGCGCGACGGGTGAACTCGCCGGGCTCCGCGGGCCGTGCCCCGAGCGCAACCAGCGCCTCGGCCACCGCCGCCACCACGGCTGGGCCACCATGCAGGTGCAGCTCGGCCGCATCCTCGCCGGTGTAGGAGGCGGGGGCGGGAAACCACAGCACCAGGGCGCGGTCCAAAACCTCGCCGGCGTGGCGCAGGCGCCTGAGGCTGGCGCGGCGCGGCGCCGGCAAGGACCCGGCCACCGCTGCGAGAACCCGTCCCGTCTCGGGCCCCGAGAGCCGCATCACCGCCACCGCCGCCCGCCCCGCCCCGGAGGCGAGGGCGAAGATCGTCCCGCCTGTCACGCCCTGGCCGGCAGCACGTCCTTCTCGGTCAGCATCAGCCGCCGCGCCCTGCCACCCTCGACCAGGTGCGCCGCCAGGATCTCATCCACATCCGCCCGCGTCTCGGCGCGGTACCACACGCCTTCGGGATAGATCACGATCGCCGGGCCGAACTCGCAGCGATCGAGACAGCCGGCCATGTTCACCCGCACTCGGGCGAGCCCCAGCTCCTTGGCGCGCGCCTTCATGTAGTCGCGCAGCGCCTCGCTGCCCTTGGCCGCGCAGCTTCCCCGCCGGTGGCCGTCGGGGCGGCGGTTGCAGCAGACGAACACATGGGCGGTGTAGAAGGGCGGGGGGTCGGCCTCGGCCATCGGCGGCTCCTCGATGTTCCGCGCGCATGTAGAGGCTGCGCGGCCCCGCGCCCAGGCCCGGCTTGACGCCCGCCCCCCTCGAGTGCTGCATCCCTGCCGCCGTGGGAACGCAGGAGCCATGCCGCAACTCTCGCTGATGACGCCGCTCGGCGACATCACGCTCTCCGAAGAGGACGGTGTCCTCGTCGCCCTCGACTGGGGCCGCGGGCGCGACCAGGCGCCCACGCCCCTGCTGCGCGAGGCGCGCGACCAACTCCACGACTATTTCGATGGCCGGCGCCTCTCCTTCCAGCTACCCCTGGCCGCGCGCGGCACGCCCTACCAGCGCCGCGTCTGGGCCGCCCTCTCCCGGATCCCGCCAGGCCAGACCCGCAGCTATGCGGAGATTGCGCGCGAAATCGCTTCCTCCCCGCGCGCTGTCGGCCAGGCCAATGCCCGCAACCCGCTGCCTATCCTCATCCCCTGCCACCGCGTGGTGGCCGCCGACGGGTCGCTCGGCGGCTATTCCGGCGAGGGTGGGGTGGACACCAAGCGCTTCCTCCTCGAGCACGAGGCGCGCTCCCTTACGCAGCATCCGCCGGTAGCAGGAATCCCCGCCCCATGAACCACGCCATCCGCATCCACGAATATGGCGGCCCGGAAAAGATGCGTTGGGAGGAGGTGCCCCTTCCCGCCCCCAAGCCGGGCGAGGCGCTGGTGCGCCACCACGCCGTGGGCCTGAACTACATCGACGTGTATTTTCGCACCGGCCTCTACAAGCTGCCTGCCCTGCCTGCCGTGCTCGGCATGGAGGGCGCGGGCGTGGTCGAGGCCATCGGCGAGGGCGTCACCGAGGTCGCGGTGGGCGACCGCGTGGCCTACGCCACCGGCCCCGTCGGCGCCTACGCGGAAGCCCGCACCCTCAAGGCCGATCGCCTCGTGCCCGTGCCCGAGAACATCCCGCTCGAACTCGCCGCCGCCATGATGCTCCAGGGCATGACGGCGCAATACCTGCTGCGCACCACCTACCGGGTGAAGCCCGGCGAGACGATCCTGATCCACGCCGCCGCCGGGGGCGTGGGCCTGATCATGGTGCAATGGGCCAAGCACCTCGGCTGCACCGTGATCGGCACCGTCTCCACGCCCGCGAAGGCCGAGATCGCCCGCGCCCATGGCGCCGACCATGTGGTGCTGGCCGGCGAGGACCTTCCGGCGGCCGTGAAGAAGATCACCGGCGGCGCGATGCTGCCCGTGGTCTACGACAGCGTGGGCAAGGACACCTTCCTCGCCTCGCTCGACTGCCTGCGGCCGCTCGGCATGATGGTGAGCTTCGGCAACGCTTCGGGCCCCGTGCCGCCGATCGACATCGGCATCCTCGCCGCCAAGGGCTCGCTCTACCTCACCCGCCCCACCCTTGCCTCCTACACCGCGAAGCGCGAGGATCTCCTCGCCGTCGCGCAGGATCTCTTCGAGGTGGTCGGCTCCGGCGCCGTCAAGATCAACGTGAACCAGCGCTATGCGCTGAAGGACGCGGCCCAGGCCCACCGCGATCTGGAAGCGCGCAAGACCACGGGCAGCACCATCCTCCTGCCGTGACGCGAAGGGCGCCGCCGCGTTAGCCTTTTCCGGTGCGGCGGCCCCTCCTCCTCTCCCTCGCCACCCTCATGGCGCTGGCCCTGGCGGCCTTCGCCCTCGACCGCGCCTTCCCCCCCGATCTCTCCCGCTTCGAGGCACGCGCCCGCGAGGTCACAGCCCGGGATGGCCGGCTGCTCGCCCTCTGGCCCGCCCCGGGCGGCATCTGGCGGCTGCGCACAACGCCCGAGGATGTCCCGCCCGAGCTCCTCGCCCTTCTGATCGCCGCCGAGGACCGCCGCTTCCGCCTCCACCCGGGGGTGGACCCGCTGGCGCTGGCCCGCGCCGCCTGGCTGTGGGCGCGGACGGGGCGCGTCGTCTCCGGCGGCTCCACCCTCTCCATGCAGGCGGCGCGGCTGCTCGAGCCCCGCCCGCGCACGCTGGGCAGCAAGGCCATCGAGATCGCCCGCGCCCTGCAGCTCGAGTGGCGGCTCGGCAAGCGCGGCGTGCTGGAGATCTGGCTCACCCTCGCCCCGCAGGGCGGCAACATCGAGGGGCTGCGCGCCGGCGCCCTGGCCTGGTTCGGCCGCCCCGCCGCGGCGCTCGACGTGCCGGAGGCCGCGCTGCTCGTCGCCCTCGCCCGCCGCCCCGAGGCCACCCGGCCCGACCGCCACCCCGACGCCGCCCGCGCCGCGCGCGACGCGGTGCTGCGCGCCCGCGCGCCCGGCGTCGCCAGCACCGCCGAGCTCGCCCTGGCCGGCGATGTGCCGCGCCGGCGCCAACCCTTTCCCCGCTTCGCGTCCCACCACGCCCGCGAGGTCGGCCAGGGCCGCACCACCCTCGACCTCGACCTGCAGCGCGGCGTGGAGGCCCGGGCGCGCGAGGCCCTGGCCCGGCTGCCCGAGCGCGTCTCCCTTGCCGTCATGGTGGCCGACCTCGCCAGCGGCGAGCCGCGCGCCCTGTTCGGCGGCGCCTGGATGGACCCGGCCCGCGCCGGGGCGCTCGACCTCACCCGCGCCGTGCGCTCCCCGGGCTCCGCGCTCAAGCCCCTGGTCTATGCGCTGGCCTTCGAGAGCGGCATCGCCACCCCCGAGACGCTGCTCGACGACCTGCCCCGCCGTTTCGGCGACTATGCGCCGGAGAATTTCGACCGCGCCTTCCAGGGCCGGCTGCGCGTGGCCGAGGCGCTGCGGCTCTCGCTCAACCAGCCCGCCGTGGCGCTGCTGAACGAGGTGGGGCCGCTGCGCCTCGCCTCGGTGATGAAGGCGGCCGGCGCCCCGCCCCGCCTGCCGCCGGGCGCCGCCCCGGCCCTGCCGCTCGCGCTCGGCGGCGCCGGCCTCACGCTGCGCGAGATGGTGGCGCTCTACGCCCTGCTCGGCCGCGGCGGGGACGGGATCATCGACCGCCGCGCCGCCAGCCTCGCCCTGCGCCTCCTGGTGCAGGGCTTCCCGCAGGGCGGCCCCCCCGGCATTGCCTGGAAGACCGGCACGAGCTGGGGCGGGCGCGACGCCTGGGCCCTCGGGGTGGATGGCCGGCATGCCGTCGGCGTCTGGGTGGGGCGGCCCGACGGCACCGCCATGCCGGGCGCGACGGGGGCGCGGCTCGCCCTGCCGCTGCTCGCCCAGGTCTTCGCCCTGCTTCCGCCCGCACCGCTCGCGCCGCTGCCGCTGCGTCCCGGCCCCCCGGCCGATCGCCCGCTGGCCGATTCCTCCCTCACCGACCCGCTGCGCCTCGCCTTCCCCCCGCCGGGCGCGGTCCTGGAGGCCGGCGGCCGTGTGGTGCTGCGCGCCCAGGGCGGGCAGCGCCCGCTCACCTTCCTCGTCAACGGCACGCCCCTGCCCGGCGACGCGGCGCGGCGCGAGCTCGCCTGGCGCCCGCCGGGCCCCGGCTTCTACCGCATCACCGTGCTGGACGCGGAGGGGGCGGCGGCGCGCGCCGAGGTGCGGGTGCGATGAGCGACGAAACCCGGGCCGCGCTGGCCTACACGGCACTTGCCTTCGCCCTCGGCGTCCTGCTCGGCCCGCTGCGCGAGTTCGTGCTGGCCCCGCGCATCGGCCGGCTTTCCGCGCTGATGATGGAGTTGCCCGTGATGCTGGCCTTCTGCTGGTGGCTCGCCCCGCGGGTGATGCGGCGGCTGCCGCCCGGGCTGGCGCGATTGCGCGCCGGCCTGGCGGCGCTGGGCTTCCTGCTCCTCCTCGAGTTCACCCTCGGCCAGGCGCTGCGCGGCTTCACGCTGAATGAGTGGGCGGCGCAGTTCGGCACGCGCGAGGGGGCGCTGACGCTCATCGGCTACATCGCCTTCGCGCTGATTCCTTGGCTGCGCCCCGCGCCTCATGCCGGCGGCCGCCCTTCCTGACTCGTGAGGAGGCGGCGCGGCCGCTGGCATGCCCGTGTTTCGGCGCGCAGCCGCGACGCAAGCCCAGGGCGCGACAGGGGCGGCATGTCATGCCGCCCGTATCAGCGGCAGGCCTGACGCTCCATCCGCTCCCGCGCCAGGGCGATGCGCCCGCGCAGCGCCTCGATGGCGCGCGCCATGCGGGCGAAGTCGGCCTCGCCCGGAAGCTGCGCCGCGAGGCCCGCCGCCTCGGCCACGCTCTCGGCCAGCAGCGGGCAGCCGCAGCCGAGGAACACCGCCACCGCCTCGCGCAGCCTCACGGTCAGGCGCTCGCCTCGCGCGCGGCCCTCCAGCAGGTCCTCCGGCGCCGCGCGGCCGAGCTGCTCGGCCTCGCGCAGCGCTTCCCGCCCCGCGCCGAAATCGCAGCGCGCCCGCGGCACGCCCCCCTGCGCCATCAGCAGCGGCGCGAGCAGGGCGAGGATCAGGACAGGCCGCATCGCGCCAGGGCCTCCCGCATATGGGCCGGGACCGGCGCCTCCGCCCGCCGCGGCGGATCGAGCGGCAGCACCAGCCGCCTTGCCAGCAGATGCAGCGCTCCCTCGCCCCCCCCATAGCGCGCATCGCCGAGGATCGGCGCGCCGAGATGCGCCATGTGCACGCGCAGCTGATGCGTCCGGCCCGTGCGCGGCACCAGTTCCACCGCCGTCAGCCCGGGCGCACGGCCGATCACGCGCCAGAGCGTGCGCGCCGGCTGCCCGTCGGGCCGCACCACCATGCGCCACCCCTCGGCCCGCGTGCTGGTCTTGGCCAGCGGCGCGCTCACCTCTCCCTGGTCATCGGGGAGTTCGCTGCACAGCACCGCCCAGTAGGTCTTCTCCGCCCGCCCCGCGGCGAAAAGCCGCCCGAGCGCCGCGAGCGCCGGCTTCGTCCGGCCGAGCGCGAGGCAGCCCGCCGTGTCCGCGTCCAGACGGTGCGCCGGCTGCGGCAGATGGCGCTTGCCGCCGCGCAGCGCGGGCAGCCAGTCCTCCAGCGAGGGCCCGCCGCGCGGGCCACGATGCACAGCAAGGCCCGCCGGCTTGTCGAGGATCAGCACCTGCGCATCCTCGAGCAGCACGCGGGGCGCGGGGATCACTCCGCCGCCTGCGCCTCGCCCACCAGGCGCGTCTGCTGCCGCATCCAGGCGAAGTAGAGGTCGCGCGCCTTGGTCGCCACCGGGCCGATGGGCAGCTCCCGCCCGTTGTAGCGCGTGCAGGGCTGCACCTTCGCGTAGTTGCCGGTGGAGAAGATCTCGCTTGCCTCCTCCAGCTCATCCGGCCGCAGCGCCCGCTCCTCCACGGGGATGCCGTTCTCGCGGAACAGCGCCAGCACGCGCTGGCGGGTGATGCCGTTGAGGAAGGTGTGGTTGACGGCGGGCGTCACCGCCACCCCGTCCAGGACGCACCAGAGGTTCGAGCTGGCGAACTCCGCGATGTTGCCCGCCACGTCGCACATCACTGCCATCTCCGCCCCGCGCGCCACGGCCCAGGCGGTGGCGCGCGCGCCGTTGGGATAGAGGCAGGCCGCCTTGGCGTCGGTCGGCGCCATGTCGGTCGCCGGCCGGCGGAAGGGCGCCAGCATGGCCGAGAAGCCCGCCCAGGCCGGCAGCGGCGAGTCGTAGAGCGCGAGCACGAAATCGGTGCTGTCCGGGTCCGGCCGCGCCGCGCCCAGCCCCTTGCGGATGAAGAACATCGGCCGGACGTAGAGGGTTGCCTGCGGCCCCATGCGGCGGATGCCCTCCTCGCACAGCGCCTGGATCCGCGCCGCGTCGAGCCCGGGCTTCATGCCCATCACCTTCGCCGAGCGCACCGCGCGCGCGCAATGCCGGTCGAGATCGGGCGCCCAGCCCTCTATGGCGCGCGCCCCATCGAAGACCACGGAGCCAAGCCAGAAGGCATGATCCATGGGGCCGAGAATCTTCGGCTCCTCGGCGAACCACTCGCCCGCATACCAGTACACGCCGGCCATCGCGCCGTTCCCCTGCGGTGGAGCGACGCTTGTGCCACGCCTCAGCGCGTCCATGAACCCCCGGGTGCCCAGGCGCTCGGCGCCTCCGCCCGTCACGCCAGGGCCCGCTCCGCCTCCACCATGTAGTCGCGCGTGAGCGGCAGCGCATCCACCCGCCGCGCCAGCTGCATCTGCCAGACCATGTGCCCGCCGTGGCGGAAGGCGCATTCGCAGCCCGAGAGATAGAACTCGAACATGCGGCAGAAGCGCTCGTCATGCAGCGCGCGGATCTCGTCGCGATGCGCGGCGAAGCGCGCGCGCCATGCGGCGAGCGTCAGCGCGTAGTGCAGGCGCAGGACCTCGATGTCGGTGATCCAGAGCCCGCTGCGCTCCACCGCCGGCACCACCTCCGACAGGGCGGGGGAATAACCGCCGGGGAAGATGTATTTCGCGAGCCAGGGATTGGTGCTGCCGGGCCCGTCGCTGCGCCCGATGCCATGCACCAGGGCCACGCCGTCCTCGCGCAGGTGGCGCGCGATGGCCCCGAAATAGGTGCCATAGTGGTTCAGCCCGACATGCTCCACCATGCCGACCGAGACGATGCGGTCCACCGGCCGGTCCCAGGCGCGGTAGTCGAGCAGCTCGAAGCGCACGCGGCCCGAGAGGCCCTCCGCCTCCGCCCGCGCCCGCGCCGCGAGCAACTGCTCCTGCGAGAGGGTGATGCCCGTCACCCGCGCCCCGTGTTCGCGCGCGAGGTGCAGGGCGAGGCCGCCCCAGCCCGAGCCGATGTCCAGCACCTCGAGCCCCGGCCGATCGAGCCGCAGCTTCGCCGCGATGTGCCGCTTCTTGGCCCGCTGCGCCTCCTCGAGCGTCTCGCGGCCAGTGGGGAAATAGGCGCAGGAGTATTGCATGTCGGCGTCGAGGAAGCGGCGATAGACGCGCTCGTCCAGGTCGTAGTGGTGCGCCACGTTGCGCCGCGCCCGCCCCGCCGGATTGAACTGCGCAAGGCGCCGCAGCCATCGCCGCAGCCGTTCCCGCACCGCCCCCAGGCCGGGATCGCCCTCGGCCTGGTTCAGGGTCAGCACCATCAGCAGATCGTGCAGGTCGCCCTCGATGGGCTCCACCTCCCCGTCCATGTAGAGCTCGCCGAGGGCGAGCGCGGGGTCCAGCAGCAGGCGCCGCACGGCACGCGGCGTGCGCAGCCAGAGTCCGCCGCGCGGGGCCTCGCCGTCGCCGAAGCGCTGCTCGCGCCCGTCGGGCCAGCGCAGCAGCAGGCTCCCTCGCCGGATGAAGCGTCGCAGCACCGTCTCGAGCATCGCGCCCTCCTCGCGGCCCCGCGGGCCCGCGCGCGGCGGCCCGCCCCTCGCCTCCGGGAGGTAGGAAGGCATCCTTCGCGAATCCAGGGGCTTGCGCCCCGGTCCATTCCGTCCCGCCGCGATCCGGTCTAGGACTGGGCCGAGGCAGGGAAAGGAGGAACGGCCGTGACGATCCATTTCGTCGTGCACGACGAGGGCGACAGCGTCGGCGTGGTCGTGGTCGAGGGGCTCAAGGCCAACAGCCGCATCAACGGCTGGATCATGGACCAGGACCGCATGATCGAGTTCGACGCGAAGTCCGACATCCCGATCGGGCACAAGCTCGCGATCAAGCCGATCAAGGCGGGCGACACCATCATCAAGTACGGCGTGGACATCGGCCGCGCCATCGCCGACATCGCGCCCGGCGAGCACCTGCACGTCCACAACGTCAAGACCAAGCGCTGGTGAGAAGGAGGAAGCAGGGCATGGGCATCGATCTCAAGGGCGCGAGCTTCGAGGGCTGGCGGCGCGAGAACGGGCGGATGGGCGTGCGCAACCACGTCATCGTCCTGCCCGTCGATGATCTCTCCAACGCCGCGGCCGAGGCGGTGGCGAACAACATCTAGGGCGCGATGGCGATCCCGCACGCCTATGGCCGGCTGCAGTTCGGCGCCGACCTCGAACTCCATTTCCGCACCCTGATCGGCACCGGCACCAATCCGAACGTCGCCGCCGTCGTCGTCATCGGCATCGAGCCGGGCTGGACCGGCCGCGTGGTCGAGGGCATCGCGAAGTCGGGCAAGCCGGTCGAGGGCTTCGCCATCGAGCAGAACGGCGACATCAACACCATCGCCAACGCCTCGCGCGCCGCCTACAAGATGGTCAAGCACGCCTCGCGCCTGAGGAAGACCCGCGCCGATCTCGTCGACCTCTGGGTCTCGACGAAATGCGGCGAGAGCGACACGACCTCGGGCCTCGCCTCCTGCCCCACCGTCGGCAACGCCTTCGACAAGCTCTGGGAGAACGGCAACACGCTCGTCTTCGGCGAAACCAGCGAGCTCACGGGCGGCGAGCATCTCGTCGCCGCGCGCTGCCGCACGCCCGAGATCCGCGCGAAGTTCATGGCGATGTTCGACCGCTACCAGCGGGTGATCGAGGCGAACAAGACGAACGACCTCTCCGAGAGCCAGCCCACCAAGGGCAACATCGAAGGCGGCCTCACCACCATCGAGGAGAAGGCGCTCGGCAACATCCAGAAGATCGGGAAGAAGTGCCTGGTGGATGGCGTGCTCGACAAGGCCGAGACGCCGACCCATCCGGGCCTCTGGTTCATGGATTCGAGCTCGGCCGCGGCGGAGATGGTGACGCTCTGCGCCGCCGCCGGCTTCGCGGTGCATTTCTTCCCCACCGGCCAGGGCAACGTGATCGGCAACCCGATCCTGCCGGTGATCAAGATCACCGCCAATCCGCGCACCATGCGCACCATGTCCGAGCACATCGACGTGGACGTGACCGGCATCCTGCAGAAGCGCATGAACATGGACGACGCGGGCGAGGCGCTGCTCGACTGCATGCTGCGCACCGCGGACGGCGAGCTCACGGCGGCCGAGCTGCTCGGCCACCGCGAATTCTCGCTCACACGCCTCTACGAGAGCGCCTGAGGCTGGCGATGGGGCGCGGGGGTGTCACCCCCCGCGCGCCACCTTCACCGCGTTCCTCGCCGCCGCCACCATCAGCCCCACCTCGTTGGCGATGGTGACGAGCTTGAAGCCCATCCCGATCATCCGGTTCGCGTATTCGGGCGTGGCGTTGTGCAGCCCCGCCGCGATCCCGCGCCTGCCCGTCGCCGCCAGCAGCTTCTCGTAGATGCCGAGGATGAAGGGATCCTCCACGTCCAGCTTCGGCGTCAGCCCGTAGCTGAAGGAGAGGTCGGAGGGCCCGATGTAGATGCCGTCGATGCCCGGCACGTCGAGGATGGCCTCGATGTTCTCCACCGCCTGCTTCGTCTCGATCATGGGGATCACGAGGATCTCCTCGTTCGCCGTCTGCTGATAGGCGCCCGCGCTGCCGTAGGCCCCGGCCCGGATGGGCCCGTTGGAGCGCGTGCCGCGCGGCGGATACTTGCAGGCCTGCACCAGCGCCGCGGCCTCGGCCGGGGTGTTCACCATCGGGCAGATGACGCCATAGGCGCCCGCGTCCAACACCTTGCCGATGATGCCCGGCTCGTTCCAGGGCACGCGCACCATGGGCGTGGCGCCCGACCCCGAGGCCGCGATGCCCTGGAAGCACGCGACGCAGGAGAGGTAGTCCTGCACGCCGTGCTGCATGTCCACCGTCACGCTATCCCAGCCGCACTGGCTGTAGAGCTCCGCCGTGAAGGCGTTGGGGATGGCCAGCCAGCCATTCACCACCGCCTTGCCCGCCTTCCACGCTTCCTTGACCCTGTTCGGCACGCGCTTCCTCCTTGCCTGGAAGGCGCGAGGCTAGCAGCCCCGCCGCCGCCCGCCCATGCCCCGGCCCCGCATGGACGCGCCGCGCCCGCGGCGGCACTCTGCGCGCGATGAGCGAGTTCACCCTGCGCCCCGGCACGGACGCCGATGCGGAGACCTACATCCGCCTGATCGGTTCGGCCTGGGCCGAATATCCGGGAATCGTCTTCGACGTGGACGCCGAGCTGCCGGAGCTGCGCGCCCTCGCCACGCATTTCGCTCGGCTGGGCGGGCGCGTCTGGCTGGAGGCGGAGGGCCGCGGCATGGTCGCCACCCGCCCGATGCGCGAGGACCGCGCCTTCGAGATCTGCCGCCTCTACGTGGCGCGCGAGGCGCGCGGCACCGGCCTCGCCCAGGCCCTGCTCGGCGCCGCCGAAGCGCATGCCCGCGCCGAGGGGGCCGAACGCCTCGTGCTCTGGACCGACACGCGCTTCGAGGCGGCGCACGCCTTCTACGAGAAGGCCGGCTATGTGCGGCAGGGCGCCATCCGCATCCTCGACGACCTCTCGAAATCGCTGGAGTTCCGCTACGCCAAGCCCGCCCGCGGCCTGGTGGTGGAGGCGCTGGACGCGGCCGCCGCCGCCAGCGCCGAGCGCCGCCTCTCCGAGATCCTGATCGCCTGCGTCGAGGCCGGGGCCAGCGTCTCCTTCCTCAAGCCGCTGGCGAAGGAGAGAGCGCGCGCCTTCTGGAAAAGAGTGAGCGCGGAGGTGGCGCAGAACCACACCCTGCTGCTGGCCGCCTGGCGCGACGGCGCGCTGGTGGGCACGGTGCAGCTCGGCCTCGACATGCCGCCGAACCAGCCGCACCGCGCCGAGGTGGCGAAGCTGCTGGTGGACCCCGCGCATCGCCGCCAGGGGGTGGGCGAGGCGCTGATGCGCCGCGCCGAGCAGGCGGCCCACCGCCTCGGCCGCCGCCTGCTGGTGCTGGACACCCGCAAGGGCGACGACGCCGAGCGCCTCTACGCCCGGCTGGGCTGGCAGCGCGCGGGCGAGATCCCGGGCTTCGCGCTGGACGAGACGGGCGCGGCGCATCCCACCGTGATCTTCTGGAAGGAACCCGCGGCATGATCACCCCCGCCTGGTGCCGCGCCATGGCGGCCTACAACAGCGAGATGAACCGCCGCCTGTATGCCAGCGCGGCGACGCTCGAGGAGGCGGCGCGGCGGCTCGACCTCGGCGCCTTCTTCGCCTCGCTGCACGGCACGCTCTGCCACATCCTCTGGGCCGACAGGGTCTGGATGCATCGCCTCGCGGGCTGGGAGCGTCCCCCCGGCCGCATCCCGGACAGCCCCCGCATGATCGAGGAGTGGGAGGCCCTCTGCGCCGCCCGGGCGGCCGATGACGCCCGCATCGAGGCCTGGGCCGAGGCCCTTGCGCCCGCTGACCTCGCCGGCGACCTCACCTGGTTCAGCGGCGCGGCGCGGCGCGCGATGACCAAGCCGCGCTGGCTCTGCGTGGCCCACATGTTCAACCACCAGACGCACCACCGCGGCCAGGCGCACGCGCTCCTCACCCGGCTCGGCGCGAGGCCGGGCGATACCGACCTGCCCTGGGTGATCCCCGATCGCCCCTGGTGAGGGGGTGCGGCTTGTTGCGCGCCCGCGCCCGCCCTTATCTGGGCGGATGCCTGCCTCCGCCCCCGCTCCCGACAGCGCCGACCCGAGCTTCGAGGAGCTGCTCGCCCGCCGCCCGGCCCTCTCCATGGACCCGCTCGCGGGCCTGATGGTGGAGGAGGTGCCGCTCGCGCGCATCGCCGCGGCTGTCGGCACGCCCGCCTGGGTCTATTCCGCCGCCACGCTGCGCCGCCGCGCCGGCGCGCTCAAGGCGGCGCTCGCCGGGGCGGGGCTCGAGGCCTCCCTCCACTTCGCCGTGAAGGCCAACCCCTCGCTGGCGGTGGTCAACCTCCTCGCGCGCGAGGGTCTGGGCGCGGACGTGGTCAGCGAGGGCGAGCTGCTGGCCGCGCGCGCCGCGGGCGTGCCGGCCTGCGGCATCGTCTTCTCCGGCGTGGGGAAGACGGCGCGCGAGATGCGCCTCGCGCTGGAGGAGGACATCCTCCAGCTCAACGTGGAAAGCGCCGAGGAGGCGGCGATGCTGAGCGAGGTCGCCCAGGGCCTCGGCCGCCGCGCCCGCTGCGCCCTGCGCGTCAACCCGGACGTGGACGCGCGCACCCACGCGAAGATCACCACCGGCCTGAGCGAGAACAAGTTCGGCGTGCCCATCGCCCTCGCCCCCGCGCTCTACGCGCGCATGTGCGCGCTGCCGGGGCTCGAGCCCGTGGGCCTCGCCGTGCATATCGGCAGCCAGATCACCGAGGGCGTGGCCGCCTTCGCCGCCGCCTACCGCCGCCTGGGCGAACTCGTGCGCGCGCTGCGCGCCGCGGGCCATCCGGTGCAGCGGGTGGATTGCGGCGGCGGCCTCGGCATTTCCTACCGCCACGAGAGCCCCGCCTCGCCCGAGGCGCTGGCCGGCGCGATCAGGGCCGGGCTCGGCGGGCTCGGCCTGCGCCTCATGCTCGAGCCCGGCCGCTGGATCTGCGGCCCCGCCGGGGTGCTGCTGAGCGAGGTGATCATCGAGAAGCAGGGTCTCGGTCGCCGCTTCGTGATCCTGGACGCGGCGATGACCGAGCTGCTGCGCCCCGCCATGTACGAGGCGTGGCACGGCCTCCTTCCCGTCTCACCCGCCGCCTTCCGGGCGCCGCTTTCGGCGGCGGACGTGGTCGGTCCTGTCTGCGAAAGCAGCGACACCTTCGCCCGCGGCCGCCTGCTGCCGCCCTTGCCGCCCCATTCTCTCGTGGCGTTCCTCGACGCGGGGGCCTACGGTGCCTCCATGAGCAGCACCTACAATGCCCGTCCCCTGGCCGCCGAGGTGATGGTGGACGGGGCGCGTTTCGCCGTGATCCGCGAGCGGCAGAGCCACGCCGCGCTGCTGGCCGGCCAGCGGATCCCCGCCTCTTCGGCCGACTGGGTGACCTGACGCGATGACCTCGCCCTCCGCCCTCGCCCGCAAGCGCGCCCTGGCCCGGGCCGCCCTGTGGTGGGAGGCGGCCTGGCCCGCCGCCTGGCCGGCGCTCGGCGTGGCGGGCGCCTTCCTCGTCTTCGCCCTGCTCGGTCTCCCCGCCCTTCTGCCGGGCTGGGCACATGCGCTCGTTCTGGCCGGCTTCGCCGGCGCCCTTCTGGCCGCGCTGCGCGCCGGGTCGCGAAGCCTCCGCCGCCCCGACGACAGCGCCGTCGACCGGCGGCTCGAGCGCGCCTCCGGGCTGGCGCACCGGCCGCTCGCCGCGCTGCAGGACAGCCCCGCGACCGATGATCCGGCCGCGCTCGCGCTGTGGCGCGCGCATCAAACGCGCTTGGCGCGGCTGGTCGAGCGCCTGCGAGTCGGGCCACCCCGCCCGGGCCTCGCCCGCCGCGACCCGCGCGCCCTGCGCGGCGGGCTGCTGGTGGCACTCGCCGCCGCGCTCGGCATCGCCGGGGCTGATGCGCCCGCCCTGCTCGCCCGCGCCCTCGCGCCCCAGTTCGCGGCGCCCCCGCCGCCGGTCCCGCAGCGCGTCGAGGCCTGGATCACGCCCCCCGCCTACACCGGCGCGCCGCCCGTCTTCCTGCCCGCGCAGGGCGGGGCCGCCACCGTGCCCGCCGGCAGCCTGCTGCAGATCGCCCTCTCCGGGGGCGGGCCGGCGGCGCCCGAGCTCACCGGCCTCGCCGCGGCGGGCTTCGAGGCCCTGGGCGGCGGCAGCCACGCCGCCCGCGCCATCCTGACCGAGGGCGCGCGCGTCACCATCCGCCGCGAGGGCCGTGAGCTGGTGGCGTGGCAGATCGCCGTGCAGGCCGATGCGCCCCCGATCGCCGCCTTCACCGAGACGCCGGCCCGCGCCCCGCGCGGCCTTGCCCTCCGCCTGCCCTGGCGCGCCGAGGACGACTGGGGACTGGCCGGCCTGCGCGCGGAACTGCGCCTCGACGCGCGGCCGGACGCGCCGCCCATCCTGCTCGACCTTCCCCTCCCCGGGGCCACCCCGCGCCAGGCGCGCGGCCTCGCGCAGCCGGATTTCTCCGCCCATCCCTGGGCCGGCCTGCCGGTGCGCATCCGGCTGGTGGCGCGCGACGGCGCGGGGCAGGAGGGCGTGTCCGAGACGGCAACGCTCGAGCTGCCGGAGCGCAGCTTCAACCACCCCGTGGCGCGCGCCATGATCGAGGTGCGCAAGGGGCTCTCGCGCGATCCCGGGGCGCGGACCCAGGCCATCCGCGCCCTCGATGGCATCGCCGCCGAGCCCGAGGCCTTCGAGCATGACGTGGCCACGCTGCTGAGCCTGCGCCTCGCGCGCGGGATGCTGCTGCGCGACCGCCGCGCCGAGGCGGTGCCCGAGGTCCAGGACATCCTCTGGGAGGCCGCCCTTGCCCTGGAGGAAGGGCGCGACAGCCGCACCGCGCGTGCGCTGGCCGAGGCGCAGCGCCAGCTCCGCGAGGCGATGAACGAGGCCGAGCGCCACCCGGGCGACGAGCGCCACCGCCAGGAACTCCAGCGCCGCATCGAGCAGCTCCGCGAGGCCATCCGCCGCCATCTCGAGGCCCTGGCGGAGCGGCTGCAGCGCGAGAACGCCGAGGCGCTGCCCTATGACCCGCAGCAGCGCATGATGGACCAGCGCGACATGGAGCGCCGCACCCGCCGCATGGAGGAGGCCGCCCGCCAGAACCGCCTGGAGGACGCCCGGCGCGAGCTGGCCGAGCTCGAGGAGATGCTGCGCGCCCTGCAGGAGGGCCGGGTGATGCGGGGCGAGAGCCCCGAACGCCAGCAGCAGCGCCAGCGGGGCCAGCAGCAGATGGGCGCCGTGCAGGATCTCGTGCGCCGCCAGGGCGAACTTCTCGACCAGGGCCAGCGCCGCGCCGAGGCCGAGGACCAGCGGCGCGCGCAGGAGCGTCGCAGCCAGCAGCCCTGGAGCCAGCGCCCCGGCGCGCCGCCCGCGCCCGATGCCCGCGCGCAGGCCGATCAGCAGGCGGCGCGCGAGCGCGAGGCCGAAGCGCGCCGCCAGCGCGCCCTGCGTCGCGCCTTGGGGGAGCTGATGCAGCAGCACGGCGACCTGACCGGCGAGGTGCCCGAGGCGCTCGGCCGGGCGGATCAGGCGATGCGCGAGGCGCTGGAGGCCCTCGCCGAGGGCCGCGACGCCCGCCCCGCCCAGCAGGAGGCCATGCGCCGTCTCCAGGAGGGCGGCCGCCAGATGGCCCAGCAGATGCAGCGCCAGTTCGGCCAGGGCGCCGGCGAGGCCGAGGGCGAGGCGGACGAGCCGATGGACGGCGAGTTCGAGATGGGCGGCGAGGGCAGGGATTCCGAACAGCAGCTCGGCGAAGGACGGGACCCGCTCGGCCGCCGTCCGCGCGAGAACACGGGCAACGCGGACCAGGGCAGCGACACCCGCGTGCCCGACGAGGCCGAGCTGCTCCGCACCCGTCGCCTCCAGGAGGAGCTGCGCCGACGCGGCGCCGAGCGCGAGCGGCCCGCCGAGGAGCTCGACTACATCGACCGCCTGCTGCGGCGGTTCTGACCTCAGGCCCGCGCCGCGGGCCCGCGCCGGAGGCCGGGGCGACAGTCCGTCTCCGCCGGCCAGGGCCGCTCCATCCCCTCACGCAAGGCCCGAACCCCCGAGAGTGGCCGCCGGCGCGACGGCTATCCGTCGCTCTCGAGGTCGGGATGCCGCCAGAACCCCTGGCCAGCGGCCGGCCAAGCGAGCGCGGCGCCCCGCGGCGCGAGAGCAGCGAGACCGGGCATGGCCCAGCCCTGATCCTCCCGGTGAGCCTCCCCTGCCCATGCGGTGGCGACCTGGCCCACACCCGTCACTCCCGGGCCTGACGCTCCCGCTCCGCGCGCAGGCGCCGCAGCCGGGCGACGCCCACCCGGAACCGCGCGCCGCCATAGGCGATCATGCCGGCGAGCACGAAAATGCCGCTGAACAGGAAGAGCGCCGGCGCCCCCATGGCAAAGGCGCCATAGCCCGCCGCCCCGGCGCAGAGCAGCATGGCCGCCAGGACGCCCCCCGCCCGCCACAGCGCCCGCCGCTCCGCCGCGTCCACACCCTCTGGCCCTTCCGTCATGGCCGCCTCCGCCCCGATCCTGCCAGAGCATGTGGCCTTGATGATCCGATCGCCCAGGGGGGAAGGGCGGAGGCGTCAGCCCAGCGCCGAGAGCGGGACGACCGGCACCCCCAGGCCCGCCACGGGCGAGACCACCCTGCAGCCGGCCGCAAGCGCCGCCACCACGCCCGGCGCGCTGTCCTCGACCACGAGGCATTCGCCCGGCGTCATGCCGCAGGCCGCGGCGCCGGCCAGGTAGAGATCCGGTGCGGGCTTGGGCCGAGGCACATCCTCGAAGCTGAACACTCGCCCGGCGAAGACCCCCGCCAGCCCCAGAAGGCGCAGTTTCCGGTGCAGCTCCGCCCGTCCCGAGTTGGAACAAACGGCAAGCGGCACCCCGCGCGCGGCGAGCCGCGTCACCGCCTCCGGCGCGCCCGGAATGGGCTCGAGCCGCCGCTCCAGCTCCCTCTCGATGCGCGCGGTGAGCGCCGCCGCCCAGCCCGGCGGCAGCGGCCCCGTGCGCCGGACGATGCGGGGCAGCATGTCGGGCAGGGCGAGGCCCAGGAACTCCTGCCGCGCGCGCTCGCCGTCCATGGCCCAGCCGCGCGCAGTCACCTCCTCCGCGACGATGGTGTTCACCAGCCCTTCGCTGTCGGCGAGCACCCCGTCGCAGTCGAACAGAACGGCGCGGAAAGGCGGCAGCCTCACGCCGCCCGCCGCGCCTCCGCGCGGGCGCGGGCATGGGGACAGTCGCCATGCACCTTCGGGCATTGCCGGGCGCCGGCGAAGCTGCACAGCGCCCGCCCCGAGCGCCGCGCGCGCAGCACCAGCTCCGCGAGGCTCGCGATGAAGCCGGGATCGCTGTTCTGCGCCGGAACGCGGAAATAGCCGGGGACGCCGAGCTTCTCCGCCTCCTCGCGGTACTCCACGTCGAGCTCCACCAGCGTCTCCGAATGCTCCGAGACGAAGGCGATGGGGCAGACCAGGACCGCGACCTTGTCCCGCGCCGCCCGCTCGATCTCTTCCTCGGTGGAGGGCCCGATCCACTTCTGCGGCGTGACGCGCGACTGATAGCACACCACGCTGTCCAGAGCCGGCTCCTGCAGCTTCTCCAGCACGGCGGCGACCGTCTGCTCCACCTGCCACTGGTAGGGGTCGCCGGCCTTCACGATGCTCTCGGGCAACCCATGCGCCGAGAACAGCACGCGCAGCCCCACCCCCTCCGGCAGCCCGGCGCGCGCCTTGTCCAGCGCTTCCCGCAGCAGCCGCGCCGTGGCCTCGGCGAAGCCGCCATCGGAGTGGAAGCAGCACAGGGTGGTGGTGGGCACCGATAGCCCGACGCGCCGCGCCGCCTCCTCCCAGGCGGCGATGGAGCTGCCCGTGGTGGTCGTCGAGTATTGCGGATAGAGCGGCACCAGCAGCGCCTCTTCCGCGCCCCATGCCTTCACGGCGCGCGCCGCCTCCTCGCTCATCGGGTGCCAGTACCGCATGCACACGAAGCTGCGATATTCCGCCGAGGGGTCGCGCTCGGCGAGCGCGGCATCGAGCGCCCGCGCCTGCTCCTCCGTCAACTCCAGCAGCGGGGACTTTCCGCCGAGCACGGCGTAGTTCTCCATGGCCGGGGCGGTCCGCCGCCAAGCGATGAGCCGCCCGAGCCAGGGGCGGATGAAGCCGGGCACGCGCAGGATCGCGGGGTCCGTGAACAGGTTCACGAGGAAGGGGCGAACGCTTTCGGGCGCGTCGGGACCGCCCAGGTTGAACAACACCACCGCCACGCGCCGCGCCATCAGCCCATCATCTCCGGAAGGAGTGCTGCACATACCCTCGAATGCGGGGGATTCAACCCGCGCGCAGCACCTCCATGAGCCGCGCCACATGTTCGGGCGGGGTGGGAGGAACGATGCCGTGGCCGAGGTTGAAGACGAAGGGCCGCCCCCTCATGGCGGCGAGGATGGCCCGCGTTTCCTCTTCCATGGCCGCCCCTCCGGCCACGAGCGCCTGCGGGTCAAGGTTGCCCTGCAGCGCCATGCGGGGCGGCACATGCGCCGCCGCCCAGGCCGGATCCATGCCCGTGTCCATGGCCACCGCCTGCACCGGCACCCGTGCCGCATACTCCGCAAGCAGCGGTCCGGCGAGGCGCGGAAAGCCGATCACCGGCACATCCGGGCGCAGATCGCGCAGTGCGGCAACGAGCCGCGCCGTCGGCTCGATCACCCAGCGCCTGAAGCCGGAGGGCGACAGCAGCCCGGCCCAGGAATCGAACAGCATCAGCGCCTCGGCTCCCGCCTCGGCCTGCGCCAGGAGGTAGGCGAGGGTCGCGCCCTCCAGCTTCTCCATCACCGCGGCGAAGAACTCCGGGTCGCGGAAGGCGGTCCGGCGGGCCTCGGCGAACTCGCCGCCACCGCGCCCCTCGATCATGTAGCAGGCCACCGTCCAGGGGCTGCCGGCGAAGCCGATCAGCGCCGTGCCGGGATGCATGGCCAAACCGGCGCGCACGCGGCGCACCGTCTCCAGGATGGGCGCGGCGCGGTCCACCACCCCGGGCAGGTCGAGGGCCTCCAGCGCCGCGCGCTCGCGCACGGGCGCGAGGAGCGGCCCCTCGCCCTCGGCGAAGCGCAGCCCCTGGCCCATGGCCCAGGGCACCATCAGGATGTCGGAGAACAGGATCGCCGCGTCGAAGCCGTAGCGCCGGATGGGCTGAAGCGTCACCTCCGCCGCCAGCTCCGGCGTGGTGCAGAGCGCGATGAAATCGCCCGCGATGGCGCGGGTGCGCCGGTATTCGGGCAGGTAGCGCCCCGCCTGGCGCATCAGCCACACCGGAGGGGGCCAGACCGGCTCGCCAGCCAGGGCCCGAAGGAAGGGCTTCGTCTCCATGGCCCCACCATCCCTTGAAAAGGGAAAAAGAAGAAGGGTGGTGGAACGTGGTTGGGCCTGTGGATCACGGGGATCCAGCCTGTCCACCGCTTGTCCACAATGCTGTCCGCGGGCTGGACAGGCGCGCGACTCGGTGCCGGGCCGCACCTGGGCGCAGCCATCCCCACCGCGCGCGCGGCCCCCTCGAGGCTGTCCCCGGCGGGCAAGGAGGCGGCAAGCATCCGCCCTGCCCCCTGCCGACGCGCTGGCGCGGGAGAGTCTTCCCCGCTATCCCCACATGCCACACCCTCGGTCCACAGGATCATGCCCCTTCCGCGGCAGACCAACCTGCATCTCGTCTCGGACAGCACCGGAGAGACGCTGAACAGCATCGCGCGCGCCGCCCTCGCTCGCTTCGACAATCCGAACGTGATCCAGCACCGCTGGTTCCTGGTGCGCTCGCGCCTCAACCTCGACCGCGTGATCGAGGGCATCGAGCACGAGCCGGGCCCGGTCCTGTTCACCCTGGTGGACAGGAGTCTTCGCCACACGCTGGAGGAGACCTGCCGGCGGCTCGGCATCGCCTGCCTGTCGGTGCTCGATCCGGTGATGGAGCTGCTCCAGGGCGAGATCGGCGAGCGCGCGAAGGAGAAGCGCGCGGCGCAGCACGTCATGGACGCCCACTATTTCCGCCGGATCGACGCCATGCACTACGTGCTCGCCCATGACGACGGCCAGGGCACGGCGGGCATCGCCAATGCGGATGTGGTGCTGGTGGGCGTCTCGCGCTCCTCCAAGACGCCGACCTGCTTCTACCTCGCCAATCGCGGCATCAAGGCGGCGAATGTGCCGCTGGTGCCCGGCCTGCCCCTGCCGCCCGAGCTCGAGAACCCGCCCTGCCCGGTGATCGGCCTGACCATAGATCCGGTGGCGCTGCTCGAGATCCGCCGCCACCGGCTGAAGATGATCGGCGCCGAGGGGGTGCGCATGGGCGAGACCGAGTATGTGGACGCCGAGGCGGTGAAGGCCGAAATCCTTGCCGCGAAGCGCCTCTGCGCGGCGCGCGGCTGGCCGGTGATAGACGTCACCCGTCGCTCCATCGAGGAGACGGCGGCCACCGTGATCCAGCAGATGGAGCTCTGGCACCAGCGCCAGGGGGCGCAGCGCGCCGCCCGCCCGGAGGACCCCGCCGCCGCGGTGATCGGGGCGCGGGGATGAGGCTGATCCTCGCCTCGCAGAGCGCCTCGCGCCGTGCGCTGCTCGAGGCCGCGGGCCTCGCCGTGGACGCCATGCCGGCGGCGGTGGACGAGGCCGCGATCAAGGAGAGCGCCAAGGCCGAGGGGATGACGCCCACGGACGCCGCCCTGCTGCTCGCCGACGCCAAGGCCGCGCGCATCGCCCGCCGCCATCCCGAGGCGATGGTGATCGGCGCCGACCAGCTTCTGGTCTGCGAGGGCGAATGGTTCGACAAGCCCGCCGATCTCGGGGCGGCGCGCCGGCAGCTCCTGCGCCTGCGCAACCGGGCGCATGAGCTGGTGACGGCGGTCGTCGTCTGGCGCGAGGGGGAGCGCGCCTGGCACCATGTGGCGACGCCGCGGCTGGCCATGCGGGACTTCTCCGAGGCGTTCCTCGACGACTACCTGGCACGCGAGGGCGAGCGGGTGACGCAGAGCGTGGGCGCCTATCGGCTGGAGGGGCTGGGGATCCACCTCATGCGCGACATCCGTGGCGAGCACACCGCCATCCTCGGCCTGCCCATGCTGCCCCTGCTGGCCTATCTGCGCGACAGCGGGGTGGTGCGCCGGTAGTCACCTGCGGACATCAGGTGGCCCCGCCAGTTCCTTTCCGATGCGGCCGACTCCCGAGGGATGACGATTCCAGCCGGGTTCGAGGGCGTCCCGGGCGATGACCTCCACCCGATGGCCGGGGCCATCAACGCGCTCGGCGGATTCGTGCCAAGGGCGTCGGCGCGGACCGGATGCGGGGCGGTGCGGGCGACGACGTGGTCTTCATGGACAACCCTGGTGATCGCGTGACCGAGGCCGACGGCGCGGGCACGCTGGACGGCGGGCTGGGGGCCGATGTGCTCGACAGCGATGCGGGGGCGGATCTGTTCCTGTTCGGCTTCGCGCTCGGCGTCGGGACCGTCGATCCCTGCGTCGACTTCGATCCGCCAGCGCGCATGGCGCCCTGTCCTTCGATGCCGATGGGTTGGGCGGCGAGGCGGCGATGCGCTTCGCCACCTTGCCGACCGATCTGGCGCTGACAGTGCGGGATGTCCTTCTGATGGGAGGAAGGACACCGCGTGGTCAGCAGGGCCGAGCTGCTCGCGTCATCACCCGCACATCGCTTTACCATTTCCGGGGTATCTCACATATCTTTGGCATCATGCCGCGCACCTTGGCGATCATCGGGACATCCAACAGCATCCGTGGCCTCGGCTATCGGCCGCTTCTGGAGCGCGCGTTGCGGGGCTGGGACATCCGCATGATGTCGCTCGGGGCGACGACCGGAGTCCTGGTTCCCTACATGCTCGCGGCGGCCGACCTTTCGGACGTAGACGCGGTCATCGTGGACGTGAACGTGAACGATTCCGTCCATGTCGCTTCCCGCTCGCTTTCCCCCGATGTCGCGAACGCGCTTCTCGTGGAGGGGCTGTGCTACATCCGCGACAGCGGTGCGGCGCCCCTGCTGCTGCTGATGCCCAACAACCACCCGCTGAAGACGGGCGGGGAGCACAGCGGCCGCCGCCTCGCCCGGCAGCGGGCCGCCGCTGCCCAGGCTCTCGGCTGTTCTGTGGTGGACGGCTTTGCCATTGCCGACGGCCTTGCCGCACAGGGTGTCAGCCAGGCCGAACTGTTCGATGACGTCGCCCATGCCGGCTTGCTGGTCAGCGCGTCCATCGCGCAGGAGATCGCGCGATGGCTGTCGGGCCTGCCCGAGGGACGGCAGCGGCCCGAAGCGCCACCGCCCTGCCCATTCCTGCGCTGGTATCCGCCCTTGCCGGCAGAGCATCTGGTGGAGCGAGCCTCTTCCCTCATCTCGGTCCGGTATAGACGGCTGGTCGAGGAGGACAGTCTGGAGGTGGGCTTCGGGGAGGTGGTCACGATGCTCGGCGTGGCCGTGAACCACCGCGCTAGCGCCGGCTTGCTGACCATCACCGCCGAACATGGTGGATCCAGCGCGCTGAACCTGAGTGGGCGCCTCGAGTCCGACGATCCTCGCGTGAGCCTCATGCACGTCGTGCACCAGCTGCCCGAAGGGCTCGAGGGGCGATCCTTCACCGTGCGGCTGGAACGCCCGCGCCCGTCCGTGGGGCCGGTGAGCGCAGAGCTCGAGGCGCTGGTGGCCTTCCGTGGCAGGAGAGCCGGGTTGACCCGCCGATGGCGCGAGGAGCTGGCGATGCACGACGCGCCGAGGCCGGAACCCACGCCGCCCTGGCGCGGTGCGGGGCAAGAGCTTCTCGGGCTCGTCGTCCAAGGGCAGGAGCTCCGGCGGGCGAACGGGCGCGTGCGGCGGCAGCTGCGCCGCACCCTGGCGGACGACGCGCGCTATCGCGCCGGCGACCACGCGCTGCTGCGGCGAAATCTGGTCGAGCTGGGGCTTGCCATGGGCGAGGTCGCGGCGGTGAACCAATTCGTGACCCAGCTCGCCGCCGACGCCGCCGACGAGCGGGAGCGGCGGCAACTGAAGGCCCTGATCCAGAGCCGTCTCGGCGCGGGCGCCGCCCCTCCCGCCGAGCGGGAGGAGTAGAGCCGCCTCACCCCACCCGCCGCAGGTTCCACAGCATGGGCGAGGGCGCCTGCAGCACGCCCTCCAGCTCCCGCCGGAAACCCGTGCGCAGGCGGAAGAGGCCGGTGGGGGCGAAGGGCACCGCCTCCCAGGCCAGCTCCTGCACGCGGCGATGGGCGGCCGCCTGGGCGGCCGCGTCGGGGGCCTCGATCCAGGCCTGGATGGCGGCCTCCACCTGCTCGTCGCGCGGCCAGCCGAACCAGGCGCCCTCGCCATGCATGCGGATGATGGGCGAGAGCGCGGGGTTGGCGATGCCCGGCGAGGGGAAGTTGGTGTTGTGCAGGTGCCAGCCGCCCTGCGCCGGCGCGCCGCGGTTGGAGCGGCGGGCGACGATGCTCGCCCAGTCGCCCTCGATGGCCTGGATGTTGAGGCCGAGGCGGCGCATCAGGTCCACCGTCACGCGGCCCTGCTGGGTCACGGCGGGGAAGTCGCTCGGGTTGATGTGGATGATGGGCTCCCCGGTGTAGCCCGCCGCGCGCAGCGCGGCGCGGGCGCGCTCCATGGCGGCGGGCCCGCGCGGGGCGGGCGGGAACTCGAGCGTGCCGGGCAGCGAGCAGGGGAACATGGCGTGGCATTCCTGCCAGTCGCCCGGCAGGGCCACCGCGCTCATGTAGTCGGACTGCACCAGCAGGTCGCGGATGGCGCGGCGCACGCGCACATCGTCGAAGGGCGGATGGAGGTGGTTGAAGCGCAGGAAGCCGAGGAAGCCCGTGGGGTCGTAGATCTGGGTGCGCGTGCCGCGGTCGCGGTCGAGCGTCGGGATCAGGTCGGGCAGCGGGTACTCGATCCAGTCGATCTCGCCGGTCCGCAGCGCGGCGACGGCGGTGCCGCCATCGGGGATCCAGGTGATCTCCAGCCGGTCGAAATGCACGCGCTTGCCGCCGGAGGTGACCTCGGCCGGCTCCTCGCGCGGCACATAGCGCTCGTTGCGCGCATAGGCGGAGAAGGCGCCGGCGCGGAACTCGGCGGCCAGGAAGCGCCAGGGGCCGGAGCCGATGACCTCGGGGATGGCGCGGTCGGGCGGGGTGTCGGCGATGCGCTCGGGCATGATGAAGCAGGGGCTGGCGGCCACCTTGCCGAGCGCGTCGGGCAGGGCGGGGAAGGGGCGGCGCAGGCGGAAGACGAGGCGGCGGTCGTCGAGGGCCGAGAGCTCGGCGGTCGCGCGCATCAGCACCTGGCCGAAGGCGTCGCGCACCGCCCAGCGGCGGATGGAGGCGACCGCGTCGCGCGCGCGCACCGGCTCGTTGTCGTGGAAGAACAGGCCCTCGCGCAGGGTCAGCGTCCAGGTCAGGCCGTCGGCGCTGACCTCATGGCCTGCCACCATTTGCGGCCGGGGACGCAGCGCGCGGTCCACGCCATAGAGCGTGTCGAAGACGCAGAAGCCATGCGTGGTGACGATGGTGGTGGGGTTGAACACCGGATCGAGCGCGGCGAGCCCCGCCTGCGGCATGAAGCGCAGGACCCGCGCGCGCGCGGGCTGGGCGAAGGCCGGCGCGGCGAGCGCGGCGGCCGAGGCGATGAGGAGATTCCGGCGATGCATCCCTTCCCTCCATGCGGCGCGACGGGGAAGGAAGGGTGGCGCGCGCCCATCGCGCGCCTGGTCACCGCTCCCTTCGCCGGTCCGAACCGGATCAGGTTCCAAGGTTCGCGGGCTGCGGCCCGCCTCTCAGCCCCCGCGACAGGGGCTCACCCAGGTGATGGGCGCTTCATGCGCCGCCCCGCGCGGATTGGCAAGCCGGCGGCGGGCGCGGCAGGATGCCGGGCAGGGAGGAGACGAGATGGACGCGCTGGCCGAACCCCCGGTGATCCGGCTGCATGCGGAGGATGGCGTGGTGATCGCCCGCCGCGCCCTGCCCGAGGGCACGCCCGTCGCGCCCGACATCCGCGCCCGCGCGCGCATCCCCGCCGGGCACAAGGTGGCCATCCGCGGCCATGCGCCGGGCGAGGCGGTGCGCCGCTACGGCCAGATCATCGGCGTCGCGACGCAGCCCATCTCGCCGGGCGACTGGGTGCACACCCACAACCTCGCCATGGGGGATTTCGCGCGCGACTACGCCTGGGGCGTGGACGCCAGGCCGACCGCGCCCATGCCGGTGCCCGCGCATTTCGACGGCATCCGCAGGGCTGACGGCCGCGTGGCGACGCGCAACCACATCGGGATCATCACCAGCGTGAACTGCTCGGCCCATGTGGCGGATCTCATCGCGCGGGCTTTCGCGCGCCATCCCTTCCTCGACGGGCCGGACCCGCTGGCCGCTTTCCCGCAGGTGGACGGGGTGGTGGCGCTGACCCACAAGACCGGCTGCGGCATGACGGAGGGCGAGCCGCTGCGCCTGCTGCGCCGCGTGCTGGCCGGCTTCGCGCGGCATCCGAACTTCTCGCACGTCATCGCCATCGGGCTGGGCTGCGAGGTGAACCAGCTCGGCGGGCTCCTGGAGGAGCAGCGCCTCGCCGGGCGGCTGCGCACCCTGACCATCCAGGAGAGCGGCGGCACGCGCCGCACGGTGGAGGCCGGCATCGCCTTCGTGAAGGAGGTGCTGGCCGAGGCGAACGCCGCGCGGCGCGAGCCGGTGCCGGCGAGCGAACTGTGCGTCGCGCTGCAATGCGGCGGCAGCGACGGATATTCCGGCATCACCGCCAACCCGGCGCTGGGCGCGGCGAGCGACCTGGTGGTGCGCCATGGCGGCACGGTGATCCTCTCGGAATCGCCCGAGACCTACGGCGCGGAACATCTGCTGACGCGCCGCGCCGTCTCGCGCGAGGTGGGCGAGAAGCTGGTGGAGGTGATGCGCTGGTGGGAGGCCTACACGGCACGCGAGGGGGCGGAGATGAACGCCAACCCCTCGCCCGGCAACAAGGCGGGCGGGCTGACGACGATCCTGGAGAAGTCGCTCGGCGCCATGGCGAAGGCGGGCACGACGAACCTGGTGGAGGTGGTGCGCTATGCCGAGCCGGTCACCGCCAAGGGCCTCGTGTTCATGGACACGCCGGGCTACGACCCGGTGGCGGCGACGGGCCAGGTGGCGGGCGGGGCCAACCTGATGTGCTTCACCACCGGCCGCGGCAGCGTCTTCGGCTGCAAGCCCGCGCCCTCGCTCAAGCTCGCGACCAACACGCCGATGTTCGCGCGCATGGAGGAGGACATGGACATCAACTGCGGCACCATCCTGGACGGCACGGAGAGCGTGGCGGAGTGCGGCGAGCGCATCTTCCAGCACATGCTGCGCACGGCGAGCGGGGAGCGGACGAAGAGTGAGGCGCTGGGGTTCGGGGATGCGGAGTTTGCGCCCTGGGTGCTGGGGGCGACGATGTGACGCAGCAGCCCGTGACGGAGAAGCCGGTTCCCAAGGACCGCGCTGCAAGAGCGTTGTTTGCGGTTGCCATCGTGCTTGGACTCGTCGTGCCGACGGGCCTTCTGGCGGCGAAGCTGTGGATCCCCAGCCTCGATTTGGGAGCGGCTGGCGATTTCCTCGCCGGTGCTTTCGGCCCAGCGGCCCTGGGCGTGTTGGCGGCTGGATTTTTGTTACAGAAGCAAGAGCTGACCCTTCAGCGACATGAGCTTGAGGAAACTCGGAAGGAGCTGGCTGGACAGAAGGAGGAAATGAAGAAGGCGACTGAAGAGTCCAAAATCCAAACCAGAATCTTGAGATTGCAATATCTTCAGAACGAGTGGAACCTCACGAGGGAACGGCTGCACATAGAACTACAAATATTGAATGGATTTTTTATTCATCACGGCATTCAAAATGAAAGAGGCTTGAACTATATAGAAATGACTTCAAAATTTCATGAATTTTTATGTTATATTTCTGTCGAAAGGGTGAACTCTATTATTACCAATCTTTCTGGCGCTGGGATAGGATATAGAGAGGCGATGCAGAATTATGTTGATACTTTGCATGAATTTGAGGAAAAAGAGCGGCTTTCGTTTCAAGAGAACAAAAATTTTGAATCGAGAAGGAAAGAGTCCGAAATAGCTGAAATATTCAAACGTCTTTTACAAGAAGTTATGCATGTAAGAGGCCAGTAAATTTTGTTCTGGTGATCCCGTAGCCGGCTGTCAACTCCCACAAACGGCTGAATCGAGCGCCCATAAGGGCCGAGAGTGGTGCGAGACGCGATTGGCGGACAGGGAACCGCCAGCGTGACTCGCTCGACGGGCCTATCGCCGCCGCCGTGTGCTTGAGGAGCGCAGTGATCCCTCCCCGCTGTGCTGGGCCGCTGGCTGCGACGACGATGCGGACAACGAAGCTCGCCGACGTCCTGGCCGACCCTCAGGTTCACGCTGAGCGCGCCGGTGTCGCGTTCACGCCCAACGATACCGAGGCGTTGCGCAACAAGGGCGGTCGTCGCAGCCCTGAGGAGCGCCGCGCGGCGGCGTGTCCCTTCCGCAAAGGGCGGGAATGGCCCGGCCGGCCCTCGACAGGCGCTGGCGGGCCGGCCAGCCTCCCCCCATGCCCACCATCCTCGAACCCGAATCCCTCTACCCCGACACGCTGCTCGAGCAGCGCATCCTCGGCCCCGGCGTCCGCATCCTCCAGGGCAAGGCGAGGACCTGTCTCTTATACACATCT
>JAOAIK010000030.1 GCA_026414745.1 Roseococcus sp. | reverse complement strand
GGGGCCGGGCCCTATGGCGGGCGCGCCCTCTCCTATGTGGTGGCGGCCAGCGCGGTCTATGCGCTGAACCGCGTCTGGACCTTCCGCGACCGCCCAGGCAGCGCCCCGCTGGCGCGGCAATGGGGGGCCTATCTGGCGCTCAACCTGATCGGCTTCGCCGCGAACTACGGCACCTACGCCGCGCTGGTGGCCTGGACGGAGCTGGGCGCGCGCCACCTCGCGCTCAGCGTGGCGGCCGGGTCGGTGGCGGGGATGTTCCTCAACTTCTTCCTCTCGCGGCAGCTCATCTTCCGCCCCGCACCGGGGGCGCGGTGAGGCGCGCGCCCTTGCCCCGGCGGGGCCGGACATGGGAGAAACGCTCCATGCACCGCCGCTTCGCCCTTCTCGCCGTCGCCGGGGCCTTCGCCGCCCTGCCCGGCTTCGCCCAGGCGCAGTTCGGCATGGGGGGCGCCCCGCCTCCCTCCGCCGCGGCGCAACGCCAGCCCCCGCCAGCCCTGCCGGGTCTGCTGCAGCGGCGCAACGTGCAGCCCGTGCCGGCGCAGAGCTCGCCTGCGGCGATGAACCCCAACGACGCCCTGTTCGACGGCATCGCGCGCGGCGATCTCGAGACGGTGCGCGATGCGGTGAACCGCGGCGCCGATCTGCGCGCGCGCAACGCGCTCGGCCTCACCCCGCTCGACGCAGCGGTGGACCACGGCCGGCCGGAGATCACCTTCTACCTTCTCTCGGTGCGCGGCGGCGCGGGCATGGCGAGCCAGGGGCCGCCGCCCGGCTTCGACGAGCGCCGCCCCGCCCGGCCCGTGCGCGAACGCCCCGAACCGGCCCCCCGCCCCGAGCGTGCCCCGCGGCCGGAGCCGGTGCGCATGCTGCCTGTCAGCAGCGACGGCGGGCAGCCCATCCCCGCGATCGGCTTCCTCGGCTTCGACACCCGGCGGTGAGGCGCCTCAGGGCGCGATGACGATGGGGGCGGGGAGCCGCACCGTGTCGTGATCCGTCTCGTTGGTGTCGGAGAGTTCGAGGTTGAGGAAATCCGCCTCCTCGCCCTCGAAGAAGGGGCCTGCGTGCCAGCAGCCCTTGCGCAGGGCGAGCGCCCGCCCGCCCGGGATGCGGAACACGGCGATGGTCTCGGCCGAGGGCTCGGTCCCTGGCGCGGCGAGGCCGATGAACCAGTCCCGCCCGGTGGCGGAGGCGAGGCATTGAGTCACCCGCGCATGGCGGGTGATGGCCGCGATGACGAGGGGCCGGGCCGGCAGCCGCATGATGTAGAGCCGCGGCGTGCCGGCCGAGAGATCGAGCGCCGCATCGTCCGGCCCGAAGGGCGTGCCGTCCTCGCGCGGTTCGATCAGCGTGCCGAAGGGCGCGATGGCCTCGGGCGTCGCAGGACGAGGCGTGCGGGGCGCCCCGCTCATCGCGCGGCGGCCTTGCGCCGGCGCGGCGGAGGGGCCTCGAGCCGCGCGGGGTCCATGGTCACGGCGTGGTTCAGCGGCCCATGCCCCGCGCCATAGCCGGGGGCGGCGCGCAGCGCCGCGCGCACATAGCGCCGCGCCCGCGCCACCGCCTCCGTCAGCGCCAGGCCCTGCGCCAGCCCCGCGGCGATGGCGGAGGCCAGCGTGCAGCCCGTGCCATGGGTGTGGCGCGTCTCGATCCGCGCATCCTCGAAGCGGGTGACGCCCTCGGGGGTGGCGAGCAGATCCACCACAAGCTCGCCCGGCAGATGCCCGCCCTTGAGCAGCACGGCCGGCACGCCGAGGGTGAGCAGCGCCTCGGCCGCGTGGTGCATGTCCGCCTCGCTGGCGATCTCCATGCCCGCCAGCACCTCCGCTTCGGGGATGTTGGGGGTGAGGAGCGCGGCGAGCGGCATGAGGCGGCGCTTGAGCGTCTCCACCGCCTCGGTGGCGAGCAGGCGGTGCCCGCCCTTGGCCACCATCACGGGGTCCGCCACCAGGGGGATGCCGGGGGCGCGGGCGGCGATCTCCTCGCAGACGGCCTCGATGGTCGGGCTGTCGTGCAGCATGCCGGTCTTGATCGCGTCCGCGCCGAGATCGTCCAGCACGCTCGCGATCTGGGCGCGGATGAAGCCGGGCTCCACCCCCGTCACCGCCTGCACGCCGAGCGTGTTCTGCGCCGTCAGCGCGGTGATCGCCGTCATGGCGAAGCCGCCGAGCGCGGTGACCGCCTTGATGTCGGCCTGGATGCCTGCCCCGCCCCCGGAATCCGAGCCGGCGCAGATCAGCACGCGCCCCTTCATGGTCCCCCTCCCCTCTGCGCCACGGCGCGGATCGCCCCGCACAGCCGCTCCAGCGCGGCGTCGAGCCGTGCCTCCTCCTCCGCCTCGACCATCACGCGGATCACCGGCTCCGTGCCCGAGGCGCGGATCAGCACCCGCCCCGCCTCGCCGAGCGCGGCTTCCTCCTCCGCGATCAGCGCCTTCACCCGCTCATCCCTGAGCGGAGAGGCGCCGGCGTAGCGGATGTTGACCAGTTTCTGCGGCAGCGGCGCGAAGCGGCGGCAGGCCGCGCTGGCGGGGCGGCGCTCCTCCACCAGCACGGCCAGCACCTGCAGCGCGGCCACGAGGCCGTCCCCGGTCGTGCCGAAATCGCTCATGATCATGTGGCCGGACTGCTCGCCGCCCAGATTGGCGCCGATCTCGCGCATCCGCTCGCCCACGTAGCGGTCGCCCACCGGGGTGCGGTGCAGCGCGATGCCCCGCGCCTTGAGGAAGCGCGCAAGCCCCATGTTGCTCATCACGGTCGCCACCACCGCCCCGCCGCGCAGCCGGCCCTCGCGCGCCCAGGAATCGGCGATGAGGGCGAGGATCTGGTCGCCGTCCACCACGCTGCCTTGCTCGTCCACCAGCACCAGCCGGTCGGCGTCGCCATCGAGCGCGATGCCGAGATCGGCCCGCCGCTCGCGCACCAGCTCGGCGAGCTGCTGCGGCGCGGTGGAGCCGACGCCGCGGTTGATGTTGAACCCGTCCGGCTGCACGCCGAGGCTCACCACCTCCGCCCCCAGCTCCCACAGCACGGTGGGGGCCACCTTGTAGGCCGCGCCATGCGCGCAATCCACCACCACGCGCAGCCCCTCCAGCGTCAGGCCGCGGGGGAAGCTCGCCTTCGCCGCCTCGATGTAGCGGCCCGGCGCGTCCTCGAGCCGCGAGGCGCGGCCGAGCCGGGCAGGCGGCACCAGGGCGGCGGAGAGGTCGCCCTCCATCAGCGCCTCGATCTCCGCCTCCTGCTCGTCGGAGAGCTTGAGGCCGTCGGGGCCGAACAGCTTGATCCCGTTGTCCTCGTGCGGATTGTGCGAGGCGCTGATCATCACGCCGAGATCGGCGCGCAGGGAGCGCGTGAGCAGCGCGATGGCGGGCGTGGGCAGCGGCCCCACCAGCACCACGTCCATGCCGGCGCCGATGAAGCCCGCCGTCAGCGCGGGTTCGAGCATATAGCCCGACAGGCGGGTGTCCTTGCCGATGACCACGCGGTGGCGATGCGCGCCGCGGTTGAAGAAGCGCCCGGCCGCCTGGCCGAGGCGCAGCGCCGTCCCCGCATCCATCGGCGCGCGGTTGGCCACGCCCCGGATGCCGTCGGTGCCGAAGAGCTTGCGCGGGCGTGGAGGCGGAAGGCTGTCGGGAGCCATGGGGCGAGGGAATCCTCCGGCGTGGCGTCCCGCCTTGCTAACGCCGCGGCGCGGGGGCGTCCATCGGGGTCCGCGCGGAGGGGGGCGCCCGCCCTGCCCGCGCCACGCCCGCGCCGCTACCGCGCCACGGGGCTTTGCGCTACTCGCCGGCCATGAGCACGCCCCGCATCGCCGTCCTCGTCCCCTGCCGCAACGAGGCGCTGACCATCCGCGCCGTGGTCGAGGGTTTCCGCGCCGCGCTCCCCGAGGCCATCGTCTATGTCTACGACAACAACAGCACAGACGGCACGGCCGAGGCGGCGCGGGAGGCCGGCGCGGTGGTGCGCTTCGAGAGCCGACCGGGCAAGGGCAGCGTGGTGCGGCGCATGTTCGCCGACATCGAGGCCGACTGGTACATCATGGTGGACGGGGATGCGACCTACGACGCCTCGGCCGCCCCGCGCCTGCTCGCCCACGCCCGATCCGGGCCCTTCGACATGGTGAACGTCGCCCGCGTGCAGGCGGGCGAGCGGGCCTATCGCGCCGGCCACCGCTTCGGCAACCGCGTGCTGACCGGCCTCGTCGGCGCCATCTTCGGCAGCCGCACCACCGACATGCTCTCGGGCTACAAGATCTTCTCGCGCCGCTTCGTGAAGAGCTTCCCGGCGATGAGCCAGGGCTTCGAGATCGAGACGGAGCTGATGATCCACGCCCTGGAGCTGCGCCTGCCCGTCTCCGAGATCAGCGCGCCCTACGGCGAGCGGCCGGAAGGCTCCACCAGCAAGCTCGCCACCTGGAAGGACGGCTTCCTGATCCTCACCCTCATCGGCATCCTGGTGCAGCGCGAGCGGCCGCTCGAGTTCTTCGGCGCCACCGCCGGGCTGCTCTTCCTGCTCTCGCTCGGCTTCGGCGTGCCGGTGGTGACGGAGTTCCTCGCCACGGGCCTCGTGCCCCGCTTCCCGACCGCGATCCTCGCCTCGGCGCTGATGATCGCCTCCTTCCTCTCGCTCTCGGTGGGGCTGATCCTGAACGCGGTGACGCACAGCCGGCGGGAGATGAAGCGCCTCGCCTATCTCGCGGCGGGTCAGCGCAGCTCCACCCCGTAGGCGAGGCCGCGGGTCAGCAGAAGGGCGCGGCGCAGCTCCACAGGCCGGTCCAGCGCGTCATGGGCGATGCGGCGGATGGCGAGCAGCGGCGCCCCGCGCGCGCAGCCGAGGCGCCGGGCGGCCTCGGCCGGGGCGGGCTCGGCCGTCAGGCGTTCCTCGACGCGGATCACCGTCACGCCATGGTGGCGCTGGTAGTGGACGTAGAGCTCGTCCTCCAGCTCGACATGCAGGGGCAAGGCGAAGCCGCGGAAGCGCGCGGCCGGCAGCGCGATGGATTCGAGCATGGCTGGCCGCCCCTCGACGAGGCGCAGCCGCTTGAGCGCCACCACCCGCGCGCGCGGGCGCAGCGCGAGCAGCGCGCGCTCCTCCGCCGTGGCCGGGCGCAGCTCCAGCCTGTGGGCGATGGAGCGCGGCACGGGCCGGCGGCCGGCCGCATCCTCCACGCGGAAGAAGTGGAACAGGGCGCGCTCGCTCGTCGCCTCCGCGACATAGGTGCCCGCCCCCTGGCGGCGGGCGATGAGGCGCTGCGCCTCCAGCGCCGCCAGCGCCCGGCGCAGCGTGCCCTGCGAGACGCCGAAGCGCCGCGCCAGCGCCGGCTCGGTCGGCAGGGCGGCGCCGGGCGGCCATTCCCCCGCGGCGATGCGCGCGCGCAGCTCCCGCTCCACCCGCGCGTAGAGCGGGGGTGCGCTCATGCCCGGCGCAGGCTGGGCGCCGGCACGCCCTCGATCAGCACGTTCACCACGGCGGGCCTGCCGCAGGCGAAGGCGCGCTCCAGCGCCGGGTGCAGCTCCTCGAAGCGGGTCACGAACTCGCCATGCCCGCCGAGCGCAGCGGCGACGAGGTCGTAGCGCGTGGCCCGGCCCAGCTCGCAGCCATGCGCGCGCGCCTCGCCGTAGTCGCGGCGCTGGATCTGGTATTCCGCGTTCCAGCGCCCGTCATTGCCCACCACGCAGACGAAGGGGAGGTTGTGGCGCACGGCGGTGTCGAGCTCGGCCATGTGGAAGCCGAAGGTGCCATCGCCCATGCAGGCCAGCACCCGCCCATGCGGCCGCGCCGCCCGCGCGGCCACGGCGAAGCACAGCACCGCGCCGATCGCCCCGGCCACGCCGTTGGTGAGGCGCTCGTCGCCCTGCAGGATGGCCTGCATCCACTGCCCCACCTCGCCGCCGTCGAGCAGCAGCGTCGTCTCGCCGGCCAGATGCTCCTGCAGCGCATAGGCCAGGGTGGCGGGGTGGAGCGGCCCGCCCGGGCGGTTGCGCAGGGCCGCCCAGGATTCCGGACGGTGCAGGATGGCCGTGCGCGCCCACTCGCCCCATGCGGCGTTGCGGTGCGGCGTGGCGCGGGCGGCCAGCGCCTCGGCCGCCGCGAGCGGCGCGGCCGGAAGGGCGAGGGCGAGGCGCGGCCCCAGCGCGCGGGCGGCGCGGTTGATCCATTCGCCATCGGGCTCGATCGCGACGACGCGCGCCTCCGGCGCCGCCGCCCCGTAGCGCAGCGTGAAGTCGAGCGGCTTGCCGAGCAGCACCACGAGGTCCGACCGGGCGAGCGCCGAGGCGAGGTCGCCGAGCGAGGGATCGCTCAACCCGCGCGGGCTTTCCATGATGGCGATGGGCAGGTTCAGCGCCCGCGCCAGCGCCGCCCGCGCCCGCGCGCCCTCGGGCGTGTTCAGCGCCGAGCCGCAGAGGAGCAGCGGCCGCTCCGCCGCGCCGATCGCGGCCAGCACCGCGGCGGCGGCTTCCGGCGAGAGCGGCATGGGCCGGGCGAGGAACTCCGCCTGCTCCGGCAGCCGCGGGGCGGCCCTGGCCTCCAGCACATCGGTGGGCAGCGAGATGTGCACGGGCCCCGGCCGGCCGCTGCGCGCGATGCGGAAGCCGCGGGCGATGTCGGCGGCGAGATCCTCCGCACGGCGCGCCATCCAGGCGGCCTTGGTGAGCGGCGCGGCCACCTCCACCTGCGGCGTCTCCTGGAAGGCGCCCATGCCGAGCTCGGCCGTCGGCGCATGGCCCGAAAGCAGCAGCACCGGCACCTCGCCGGCCAGGGCGGTGGGCAGGGCGGCGCAGGCGTTGGTGTGCCCCTGCCCGCCGGTGACCAGCGCCACCCCCACCTCGCCGGTCAGCCGTGCCCAGGCCTCGGCCATGTGCAGCGCCGCCGCCTCGTGCCGGACGTGGACGATCTCGATGCCGTTGCCGAAGGCGGCGTCGTACACCTCCATGATGTGGTTGCCGGAGAGGCTGAAGACGCGGCTGACGCCGCCCTTGCGAAGCGCGTTCCAGACGATGTCCGCGCCTCTCATCTCGTGCTGCATGGGGGTTTCCTTTCGCGCCGAGACTGGCCCGGTCTTGTATAAGACTCAAGCCGGGGGCAGGATCGCGGGATGGACAGGCTGACGGTGCGGATCTGGCGCGGCGACGCCGCGGGCGGCGCCTTCGCCGCCTACGAGGTCGCGGCGCGCGAGAACCAGACGGTGCTCGACGTGGTGAGCGAGATCCAGCGCGAGCAGGAGCCCGCGCTGGCCTACCGCTTCGCCTGCCGGGTGGGCATGTGCGGCTCCTGCGCCATGGAGGTGAACGGCCGCGCGCGCTGGACCTGCCGCACCCATGTGCGGCGCGTCGCGAGGCCCGGCGAGGCGCTGACGCTCCGCCCCCTGCCCCATCTGCCGGTGATCCGCGACCTCGCCACCGACATGGCGCCCTTCTTCGACAAATGGGCGCGGGCGATGGGCAGCTTCCAGCCCAAGGACGCGCCGGACGGCGCCGTGCCGGAGGATTTCGCCGTGGTCCCGCCCGGCTCGAAGGCCCGGCGCGAGGCCGATGCGGGCATCGAGTGCATCGGCTGCGGCGTCTGCCACGCCTCCTGCGACGTGGTGGCCTGGAACCCGGACTACCTGGGCCCCGCCGCCCTCAACCGCGCCTGGACGCTGGTGAACGACGTGCGCGACGGCGCGCAGGCGGCACGCCTCGCGGCGGTGAGCGGCGATGCGGGCTGCCATTCCTGCCACTCCACCCAGTCCTGCACCGAGCGCTGCCCGAAGGGGCTCGACCCCTCCTCGGCCATCGCGGGGCTGAAGCGCCGCCTGTTCTGGGACGCGCTGCTGGGTCGCCGCGGATGAGGGGGCAGCTGCATCTGTGGGTGGCGCAGCGCCTCACCGCGGCCTTCCTCGCGGTCGCGGTGGCGGTGCATCTCGTCACCATCATCATCGCCGTGCGCGGCGGGCTCTCGGCGGCGGACATCCTGGCGCGCACGCGCGGCAGCGAGGCCTGGCTGCTGTTCTACGCGGGCTTCGCCCTGGCCGCGGGGCTGCACGCCGCGATCGGGCTGCGCGCCATCGCCGCCGAGTGGCTGGGCTGGCGCGGCCGCGGCCTCGACCTGCTCTGGCTCGGCCTCGGGCTCGCCACGGCGCTCTTCGGCATCCGCGCCGCCTGGGGGCTCTACCATGCCTGACCGGCGGCACCCGACCTATCTCGCCTTTCTGGCGCACCGGCTCTCTGGCCTCGCGCTCGCGCTCTTCCTGCCGCTGCATTTCTGGGCGCTGGGCCAGGCGCTGCAGGGCGAGGCGGCGCTGGAGGGCTTCCTGCGCTGGACGGACCATGGGCTGTTCAAGCTCGCCGAATGGGGGCTCGTGGTCCTGCTCGCGCTGCACCTCGCCGGGGGGCTGCGCGTGATGGCGTTGGAGTTCCTCGGCTGGCGCGCGCGGCAGAAGGACATGGCGGCGCTGGGCGCGGGCTTCGCGCTCGCCGTCGGGCTCCTGTTCCTGCTGAATGTGGGCTGACCTCGCCCTCGTCTCGGCCGGCTGCCTCGTGGCGGCCCTGTGCGCGAGCATCGCGGGCTTCGCCTTCGTGCTGGTGGGCGCGGCGCTGCTGCTGCCCTTCCTGCCGCCGGCGCTGGTCGCGCCCATCCTCGTCACCGGCAGCCTGATCGTGCAGGGCATCGGCAGCTGGGCGGTGCGCGACGCCATTCCCTGGCCGCGCCTCATGCTCTACCTCGGCGCCGCGCTGCCGGGGCTGCCGCTCGGCCTCGCCTTCCTCGCGCTCGGGCCGGCGCGCTGGATCCTCGGCTTCGTGGGGGCGCTGCTCGTGCTCTATGCGGGCTACACGCTGGCGCGCATCGTGCTCGGCCTCGCCCCCGCGGCCTTCGCGGGCGGGCGGCGCGCCGATGCGGTGGTGGGCTTCGCCTGCGGCGTGCTGGGCGGCATCGGCGGCTATGTGGGCGCGCTGCTCGGCATGTGGGCGGACGCGACCGCGATGCCTCCGCGCGAGACGCGCGCGCTGATGCAGCCCTTCATCGCCATCATGCAGGCGCTGACCATTCCGGGCCTGCTGCTCGCGGGGCTGTTCACGCGCGAGGCGCTGCTGCTGACCGCGGGCGCCGTGCCGGCGCTGCTGGCCGGCACCTGGCTCGGCCTGCGGCTGGGCCGGGCGCTGCCGGCCAGGGGCTTCCGGCTGCTGCTGCTCGGCCTGCTGCTCGTCTCCGGCCTGTTCCTGCTGCTGTGAGGAAACGCCATGTCCGTCATCGCCCCGCCCGGGAGGCTGCGCATCACCCCCGATGCGATCGAGGAGGCCGCGAAGCTCCTCTACATCCGCGCGCTCAAGATCCTGCCCGACGACATCAAGGCCGGCTTCCACCGCCTGGACGCGAGCGAGACGGACGGGCTCGCGAAATCCGTCCTCGCCACCATGATCGAGAACATCGCGGTGGCCGAGCGGACGGAGAACCTGCTCTGCCAGGACACGGGCATCCCGATCTTCAACGTCGAGATCGGCCGCGACGTGGAGGTCGATGGCTGGGCGCTGAAGCAGGCCATCGCGCGCGGCACCGAGCGCGCGACGCGCGAGCATCCGCTGCGCAGTTCCGTGGTGCATCCCATCACGCGGGTGAACGCGCACAGCTCCTGCGGGGCGCATGTGCCGGTGATCCACCTCGACTTCATCGAGGCGCCGCGCGTGCTGCGCCTGACCATGATCCCCAAGGGCTCGGGCAGCGAGAACGGCAGCTTCCTCAGGATGCTCATTCCCGCCGACGGCATCGCGGGGGTGAAGCGCTTCGTGGTGGATGCGGCCATCCAGGCGGGGGGAAAGGTGTGCCCGCCCACCATCATGGGCGTGGGCGTGGGCGGGACCTCCGACCTGTGCATGCATCTGGCGAAGGTGGCGGCGACGCGCCCGCTCGGCTCCGTCTGCGCCGACCCGGAGGGGGCGAAGCTGGAGCGCGAACTGTCCGAGGCGGTGAACGGCCTGGGCATCGGCCCGCAGGGGCTGGGCGGGGATTCCACCGCCTTCGCCGTGCATGTGGAGGTGGCGGCGACGCACATCACCATGAACCCGGTGGCGGTGAACATCCAGTGCCACTCCGCCCGGCGCGCCAGCGCCACCTTCACGCCCGAGGGCGTGGAGATCGGCTTCTGAGGAGCGCGCCATGACCCATCACGTCCTCCACACGCCGATCACGCTTGGCCACACCCGCGGCGCGCAGCCGTCACGCCAACCCTCCGCGCCGCGGGCAGGAGGCTGACATGACCCACCACATCCTCCACACGCCGATCACGCTTCGCCACACCCGCGGCGCGCAGCCGCCACGCCAACCCTCCGCGCCGCGGGCGGGAGGCTGACATGGCCCACCACATCCTCCACATGCCCATCACCGAAGCCCAGGCGCGCGCCCTGCGCGCCGGCGACACGGTGACGCTGCAGGACACGCTGTTCGGCATCCGCGACGCCACGCAGATCCACATGTTCGACCGCGGCCGGCGCACGCGCTTCGACCTCAGCGGCCATGCGGTGATCCACACCGCGCCCAATGTGCGCAAGGTCGAGCGGAGCGGCACGAACCAGGCGGGCTACGAGGCGGTGTGCATCGGCACCACCACCTCCGACCGCATGGAGCGCTTCACCCGCCCGCTGATGGAGCGCGAGGGCGTGCGCCTCATCATCGGCAAGGGGGGCCTGCGCGAGGAGAGCGCGCGCGCCTTCCAGGAACTCGGCGGCGCCTATCTCGCGGTGATCGGCGGCGCGGCGGCGCTGGAGACGACCTGGATCACCGCCATCGAGGACGTGGACCTCGACGACCTCAACCCCGAGAGCCTGTGGCGCTTCGCCATCCGGGATTTCGGCCCGCTGATCGTGGGCATGGACAGCCATGGCGGCAGCCTCTACCGCGGCGTGCAGGAGCGCGCGGCGGCCCGCCGCGCCGAGGTGCTGGCGAGGCTGGGGGCGGCGTGATGGAGCGCCTCGTCACCGACATCCTGGTGCTGGGCTCGGGCGGGGCGGGGCTGCTCGGCGCGCTGCACGCCGCATCCGCGAACCCCGCGCTGCACGTCACCGTCGCGGTGAAGGGGCTGCTCGGCAAGTCGGGCTGCACGCGCATGGTGCAGGGCGGCTACAATGTCGCACTCGCCCCTGGCGATTCCGCCGAGCGCCACTTCATGGACACGCTCGAGGGCGGCAAGTGGCTCAATGACCAGGATCTCGCCTGGACGCTGGTGACGGTGGCGCAGCGCCGCATCCGCGAGCTCGAGAACCGCTGGGGCTGCTTCTTCGACCGCAACCCGGACGGCACCATCCACCAGAAGGCCTTCGCGGGACAGAGCTTCGACCGCACCGTCCACAAGGGTGATCTCACCGGCATCGAGATCGTCAACCGCCTCGCCGAGCAGGTCTGGGCGCGCGGCATCGCGCGGCTGGAGGAGCATCGCGCGCTCGCGCTGATCCGCTCGAGGGACGGCGCGCGCCTCTCGGGCGTGCTGCTGCTCGACATCCGCCGCGGCGCCTTCGTCTTCGTGCAGGCGAAGGCGGTTCTGCTCGCCACCGGCGGCGGGCCGACCATGTACAAGTATCATACGCCCTCGGGCGACAAGTCCTGCGACGGCATGGCGATGGCGCTGCGCGCGGGGCTGCCGCTGCGCGACATGGAGATGGTGCAGTTCCACCCGACGGGCGTGCTGGCCGGGCCCGGCACGCGCATGACGGGCACCATCATCGAGGAAGGGCTGCGCGGCGCGGGCGGATACCTTCTCAACGGCGCGGGCGAGCGCTTCATGCACGGCTACGACCCGCGCGGCGAGCGCGCCACGCGCGACATCGTCAGCCGCTCCATGATGCGCGAAATCCTCGCCGGGCGCGGGAATGCGGCCGGAGGGCTGTGGATCGAGATGGCGCATCTCGGGCCCGAGAAGGTCCGCCGGCAGTTCAAGGGCATGGTGGAGCGCTGCGCCGACATGGGCTTCGACCTCGCGGCCGGCCGCGTGCCCGTTGTGCCCACCGCGCACTACATGATGGGCGGGGTGGAGTTCCGCCCCGATGGCGCGACAGAGCTGCCCGGCCTCTTCGCCGCCGGCGAGGACACGGGCGGCGTGCACGGCGCGAACCGGCTGGGCGGCAATGGCGTGGCGAACTCCACCGTCTTCGGCGGTCTGGCCGGCGAGGCCATGGCGCGCTTCGCCGCCGCCGAGGGCGCGCCCGCCCCGCCCGACGAGGCGGCGCTCGCCGAGGCGGTCGCCGCCGCCGAGGCGCCCTTCGCGCGGCCGCAGAGGCCGCTCGGTCCGATCCGCGACGCGCTGGCCGACCTGATGTGGGAGAAGGCCGGCATCCTGCGCGACGGCGCGAAGCTCGCCGAGGCCGCGCGCGGCCTCGCGGCGCTGGAGGCGGAGCTGCGCGCCTCGGGCGTCGCCGATGGCGCGCGCGGCTTCCACCTGGGCTGGGCGGAGTGGCTGAACCTCGAGAGCCTGATCCTGGTCAGCCGCGCCATCGTGCTGGCCGCCGCCGCGCGCGAGGAGAGCCGCGGCGCGCATTGGCGCGAGGACCACCCCGAGACGCGCGACGAGGCCGAGGGCCTCACCCATACCCGGGTGCGGCTCGAGGAGGGGGCGCTGCGCCTGGGCTGGGGCGAGGTGGCCTTCACGCGGCTGCGCCCCGGCGAAAGCCTGCTCGCCCCCCGGGCGGCAGAGTAGCCGTTAAGGCTTCGGCAAGGACCAGGCGCGAAGCTGAGAGCCCCGCCCGGAGGACCACCCATGCCGCCCTCGCCCGACGCCGCGATCTTCGCCGCGCTGGCCGCGGAGGCCCCGCCCGCGCCCGATGCGGCCGATCTCGCCCTCGAACTGACGGAGGGGGTGCGCGCGCTGACCCGCCTGCTGCGCGAGGCGACGCAGACGCTGCGCGCCCCGCCCGCCCCCGGCTCGGCCGCGCGCCTCGCGGGGCTGCTGGCCGCGGCCGAGGAGGCGGCGCAGCGCCAGGCCGAGGCGACGGCCGGGCTGCTGCGCGAACTCAGCCGGGAACGGCGCGCGGCCTGAGCGCGGCGCGCTACAGCAGCGCGATCTCCAGCCCGCGGAAGCGGATCACGCCGCGGTCGTTCGGCCGGCCGCTGGCGTCGGGCACGCTCGCGGCATGCTGCAGCGCGATCCGGCCCGAGGCGTGGCGGCCGTCGCGCACGCCGGGCACCGTGGTCTGGCCGTTCAGCACTACCGTCAGCACATCGCGCTCAGCGGTGATCTCGAAGCGGTTCCAGCGCCCGCCCGCGCGCGGCATGGGGTCCACCGGCGCGAGATCCACGATGGCGCCCGTGCCGTAGCGCCGCTCGGGCCGCTCGTCCCAGATGTTCACCTCGTAGGCATTGGCGGCATTCACCACCGAGGGATTGGTGGCGCGGATGAAGATGCCGCTGTTGGTGTGCGTCTCGGCGTAGAACTCCACGCGCAGGCGGAAATCCGCGTAGTCGCGCGCGGAGACGAGGAAGCCCACCCCGCGGTCCGCGACCACGGCCCCGTCCTCGACGCGCCAGTTGGCGTTGCCGATCTGCTCCCAGCCCGAGAGGTCGCGGCCGTTGAACATGGGCTGGAAGCCGCCCTGCCCGCAGGCGAGGCGCGGGGTGGCGAGGCCGAGCAGGGCGGCGTGGAACAGGCGGCGCTTCATGGTGTCTCCTCCCTCATCAGGCCGGCTTGGCGCCGGTCCCGCCCAGGCTAGAGCGGATCGCACATGGCTGGAATCAGCCATGGCGTGAATCCGCTCGGGACGACGAAGCGAGAGCGGTTTCCAGTCATCTGGAAACCGCTCTCGCCCGGGGCGGGGGCGGCGCTCCACATGGCGGTGCCGGAAGAATGGCGGGAGGAGGCTCTCAATCCGCCTGGATGCGGTGCTCGCGCACCACCGCGCCCCATTTGGCGATCTCGCGCTCCAGGAAGGCGCCCAGCTGCGCGGCGTCGCCCAGCACCACCCTGGCCTGCTGCGCCTCGGTCATGGTGCGCATCACCCGCTCCTCGCGGAAGCTCTCGGTCAGCGCCGCGGCCATGCGCTGCACCACAGGCGCGGGGGTGCCGCGCGGGGCGAAGACGCCCCACCAGGCCTCGGCCTCCAGGCCGGGGAAGCCGCTCTCGCCGGCGGTGGGCACGTCGCGCAGCGCGGGCAGGCGCTCGGGGCCGAACTGCACCACCGGGCGCAGGTTGCCCGCGGCGATCTGCGGCGCCACCAGCGCGGCGCTGCCGATCATCATCTCCACATGCCCCGCCACCGTGTCGTTCACCGCGAGCCCGCCGCCGCGATAGGGCAGATGCGCCATGCGGATGCCGGCCCGCGCGCCGAGCAGCACCATGGTCAGATGGCCGATGGTGCCGTTGCCGGTGCTCGCGTAGTTCACCGCCTCCGGCCGGGCGCGCGCGGCGTTCACCACGTCGGCGAGGCTGCGGTAGGGCTTGTCCTGCCGCGTGGCGATGACATAGGGCGCGCCGCCGATCAGCAGCACGGGGTCGAGGTCGCCCGTCACGCTGAAGGGCAGGCTGGGCAGCAGCGCGGGCAGGGTGGCGTGGCTGTCGAAGGTCAGCAGCCAGGTCTGGCCGTCGTTGCGCGCCTGCGCCACCGCCTGGGTGCCGAGGCTGCCGGCGGCGCCGCTGCGGTTCTCCACCACCACGGGCACGCCGAGACGCTGGCTCAACCCGGGCGCGGCAAGCCGGGCCACCGCATCGGTACTGCCGCCGGCGGCAAAGGGCACGATGATGCGGATGGGCCCCGAGGGCCAGGACTGCGCCCACCCGATGGCCGGAAGGGCGAAAGGCGCAGAGAGGGTGGCGCCGAGCGCGGCGCGGCGGGAGATGGTCACGCGGTGTCCTCCTCGGACGGGGACGCGCCCGTCCGCTTCGCGGCGCATGTCATCACCGGGCGCGCAGGCCGGCAAGCGCGGGGCGGAGAGGCCCCTAGTGCGGGCGCACGCCCATGGCGATGGTGCGCTCGTCCATGCGCGGATCGTGGCGCAGGCCGCGGCGCACCGCCCAGGTGTTGAGGTATTGCACGAGCTGGATGACGGGCCGTTCCTCGGCGAAAAGCTGCACCGCCTCGCGCCACATCGCCTCGCGCTGCTCTTCGTCCATCGTGGCGGAGGCCTCGGCGATCAGGGTATCGAAACGCGCGCTCGAATAGCGCGCGTTGTTGTTCGCCCCCGTCAAACGCTGCCGGTCGTGGCTCGCCACCACGTTGACAAGGAAGTTGGAGGCCTCGCCGGTGGAGCTGCCCCAGGCGGCGAGCTGGATGCCGAACTCGAGGCGCGCGCGGCGCGGCACGAAGCCGGTCCAGGGCAGCGCCTCCACCGCCGTGCGCACGCCGATGCGCGTCCACATCTGCGCCACCGCCTGGGCGATGCGCGCGTCATTGGGCCAGCGGTCGTTGGGCGTCGCGAGGGTAAGGCGGAAGCCCTCGGGGAAGCCGGCCTCGGCCAGCAGCCTGCGCGCGCGCTCGGGGTCGAAGGGGTCCGGGCGGATGTCGTGGTTGTGGCCGAAGGCGCCGGCCGGCAGCCATTGCGCGGTGCTGGTGGCCGCCCCCTCCATCACGCGCTCCACCAGCGCCTCGCGGTGGATGGCGAGGCTGAGCGCCTCGCGCACGCGGGCGTCCCGGAAGGGGTTGGCGGGCAGCGGGTTGCCGGCATGGTCCGTCACCCCGGGCGGCGCGCCCTCGCGCGACCAGTCGGGCGCGATGTAGACGGTGCGCAGGCTCGGGATCTCGGTGACCGTCACGCGCGGGTCGCGCCGCAGCCGCGCGAGGTCGGAGGTCGCGATCTGCTCGATCAGGTCCACATCGCCCGCCAGCAGCGCGGCGGTGCGCGAGGCGTCGTTGAGCAGCATGCGGTAGTTCACTCGCGCCCAGGGCTCGCGCCCGCCGAAATAGGCGTCGTGGCGGACCATCTCCACGCGGTCGCCGGCGCGGAAGGCGGCGAGGCGGTAGGGACCGGTGCCGATGGCGGCGCGGCCGCTGTTGAAGTCCTCCGTCGCCATGCCCTCGGCGGCATGGCGCGCGACGATGGAAACCGAGGCGAGATCGAGCGGCATCAGCGGATGCGGGGCGCGGGTGTGCAGGCGGATGAGGTGGGGGTTCACCACCTCCACCCGCTCGATGGCGCGCAGGAAGCCCTGGAAGCCGCCGGGCGAGTTCGGCACCTGCGGCACGCGGGCGAAGCTGAACACCACATCCTCGGCGGTGAAGGGACGGCCGTCGTGCCAGCTCACCCCGGGGCGCAGCTCGAACTCCCAGACCCGCTCGGAGAGGGCCCGCCAGGCGGAGGCCAGCGAGGGATGCGGCCGCGCCCGGCCGTCGCGCTCCACCAGCCGGTCGAAGATGTGCATGGTGAGGGCGTTGTTGGGCCCGAGATTGTGGAAATGGGGGTCGATGCTGGTCACCGGTGCCGCCGCCCCGATCGTCAGGGTCTGCCCCGCGGCGGGGGCGGCGAGCAGGGCGGCGCAGAGCGCGCCGAGCAGGGCGCCGCGCAGGGTCTCGCGCATGGTCCGTCTCCCTCCGTCCGGAGGGAGGCTAGCACGCGCCGCGGGGCGGCGAGGAAGCGGAAACTACCCCTCCTCGCCGCGCAGGCGCGGGGGCGGCACCGCCCGCGGCGCCCCCGCGCCGGGACCGCTGATGGGAATGTTGCGCACCTTCGCCTCCGGCAGCGGGCGGCGCAGATCGATGTGCAGCAGCCCGTTGTCGAGGAAGGCGCCCTCCACCTCGATGCCCTCGGCGAGCACGAAGGCGCGCTGGAACTGGCGCGCGGCGATGCCGCGATGGAGGAACACGCGCCCCTCCGCCTCCTCGCGCTGGCGGCCGCGGATGACGAGCTGGTTGTCCTCCTGCGTGATGGCGAGGTCCTCCATCGCGAAGCCGGCCACGGCCAGGGTGATGCGCAGGCGGTTCGCGCCGGTCTGCTCGATGTTGTAGGGCGGATAGCCGTCGGCGTTCTTCTGCACGCGGTCGAGCATCTGCTCGAGGTGGTCGAAGCCGAGGAAGAGCGGCGAGCCGAACACCGAGGAGCGGGACATGGAGGCCTCCTGAGGGCAGCGAGACGGGCACGCCCCGAAGCAGCGCGCCCGGCGCAGAATTGGCCCGCATCCCGCACCGTTGCAAGGCTCGGCCCCGCGCCCTAACTCCGCGCCGCCATGAGCGACGCGCCCCTGCCCATCCTGATCCTGCCCGACCCCCGGCTGCGCCAGAAGGCCCGGCCCGTGGGCGAGGGCGATGGCGATGCGGTGCGCGCGCTCGCCCCGCGCATGCTCGCCACCATGTATGCCGCGCCGGGCATCGGCCTCGCCGCGCCGCAGGTGGGCGTGGGGCTGCGCCTCGTGGTGCTGGACCTGGGCCCGCGCGAGAAGCCCGCCCCCATGGTGCTGGTGAACCCCGAGATCGTGGCCGCGAGCGCGGAGCGCGCGGTGCGCGAGGAGGGCTGCCTCTCCCTGCCCGGCCAGTTCGCCGAGGTCGAGCGCCCGGCGCGCGTGAAGGTGCGCTGGCGCGAGCTCGACGGCACGCGGCGCGAGATGGAGGCCGAGGGGCTGCTCGGCGTCTGCCTCCAGCACGAGATAGACCACCTCGACGGCGTGCTCTTCGTGGACCACCTCTCGGCGCTCAAGCGCAACATGCTGCTGCGCAAGCTCGCCAAGGAGCAGCGCGCGAAGGCGCGGGCGGAGTGAGCGAGCGCGCCGCGCCGCCCCGTCTGCGCCTCGCCTTCATGGGCAGCCCCGACTTCGCCGTGCCGGCGCTGCGCGCCCTGCACGCGGCGGGGCACGAGATCGCGGCCGTCTATTGCCAGCCGCCCCGCCCCGCCGGGCGCGGGCAGAAGGAGACCCCCTGCCCCGTGCATCGCGCGGCGCTGGAGCTCGGCCTCGCGGTGCGCACGCCCGCCCGGCTGCGGCGCGCGGCCGAGGAGCACGCGGCCTTCGCGGCGCTCGATCTCGATGCCGCCGTGGTGGCCGCCTATGGGCTGATCCTGCCGCCGCCCATGTTGTCCGCGCCGCGGCGCGGCTGCCTCAACATCCACGCCTCGCTGCTGCCGCGCTGGCGCGGCGCGGCGCCCATCCAGGCCGCCATCCTGCACGGCGACACGGAGAGCGGCGTCACCATCATGCGCATGGACGAGGGGCTGGACAGCGGCCCCATGCTGCTGCGCGAAGCCATCGCGCTGCCGCCGCGCGCCACCACCCCCTGGCTGCACGATCGCCTCGCCGAAATGGGCGCGCGGCTGATCCTGCGCGCGCTCGCCGAGGATCCACCCGCCACGCCCCAGCCGGAGGCCGGCGTGACCCATGCGCCCAAGCTCAGCAAGGCGGACGGCCGGCTCGACTGGACGCGCCCGGCGGCGGAGCTCGACGCGCGCATCCGCGCCATGAACCCCTGGCCAGGGGCCTGGTTCCCGCAGGGCGGAGAGGCGTGGCGCGTGTGGGAGGCGGAGCCGCTCGCCATGACGGGAGAGCCCGGTACCGTGCTGGCCGGCCCGCCGCTCGCGATCGCTTGCGGCGTGGGGGCGCTGCGCATCCTCCGGCTGCAGCGCCCCGGGCGGGCGGCGATGGCGGCGGGGGCCTTCCTGCGCGGCACGCCGCTGCCGCCAGGAACGCGGCTCGGCTGATGCCGGCCTACGCGCTGCTCGTCGCCTATCACGGCGCGGGCCTGGTGGGCTGGCAGCGCCAGCCCGACGGGCTCTCGGTGCAGGAGGCGATCGAGACGGCGGCGGCCCCGCTCAACGGCGGGGTGCCCCCGCTCGCCACCGCCGCCGGGCGCACCGATGCCGGGGTGCATGCGGAGGGCCAGGTGGTGCATCTCGAGATCGCGAAGCCGCTGCCCGCCGCGCGGCTGCGCGCGGCGCTCGATTTCCACACGCGCCCGCACCGCATCGCCATCCGCGCCGCCTGCCTCGCGCCCGAGGGCTGGTCGCCGCGCTTCTCGGCGCGGATGCGCCACTACCGCTACCGCATCCTCAACCGGGCCGCGAAGCCGGCGCTGGAGGCGGGCCAGGTCTGGCATGTGCCGCAGCCTCTCGATGCGGAGGCGATGCACCGCGCCGCGCAGCGTCTGCTGGGCCGGCACGACTTCTCGGCCTTCCGCGCCGCCTCCTGCCAGGCCGGCAACGCGCTGCGCACGCTCGACCTGCTCGAGGTGCGGCGCGCGGGGGAGGAGATCCACCTCCGCGCCAGTGCGCGCAGCTTCCTGCACCACCAGGTGCGCAACCTCGTCGGCACGCTGGTCGAGGTGGGGCTCGGCCGGCGCGGCGAGGAGTGGCCGCGCGCCGTCCTGGACGGGCGCGACCGCCGCGCCGCCGGCCAGACCGCGCCGGCCGAGGGCCTGACCTTCCTCGGCGTGGACTACGACCCGCCCCTCCCCTTCGAGGTCTAGCGTCACATCCCGGCGATGCGGGCGGTGAACGCACCGATGACCAGGCCGAGCGCGAGGTCGAGCAGCACGAACATCACCGCCGCCGCGCCCGCCACATTCAGCGCTGCGCGCGCGACGAACCATTCGAGCCAGAGCGCATAGCCCAGCGCCACCAGCCCGAGCCCGTTGCCCAGCCAGCCGGGAAGGCCCAGCAGCGGCGGCAGCATCAGCGCCAGCAGCAGCAGATACTGCACGAGGTTGCACCAGTTCCAGGCGGCGATGAACTGCGGCCAGTTCGCGCCGCGCTGCGCCTGCTCGGCCAGCAGCTTCGAGGCCAGCGCATAGCCCGCCCAGGAGACGACATAGCCCACCAGCTCCGCCGCCAGGGCGACGGGCACGCCATTCCCGGGCTCGCCCTGCAGCGACCAGGAGAGCAGGCGCAACCCGAGGAAGGCGGGCAGGCAGATCAGCGCCGCGCGGAAGGAGAAGCGCGCCGTCTCGATGTCGGGCGCGAGCAGCGCGAGCCCCTCCGGCCGGCCGCGCGCCAGCAGCAGCGCCGCGGCCAGGCCGTTCGGGGTGCTCGGCGTCACCCGAGGCACTCCTCGAGGATCGCCCGATAGACGCCCGCGAGGGTGCGGAGATTCTCGACCGAGGCGCGCTCGTCCACCTGGTGGCCCGTGGCGCCGACATCGCCGAACTCGGCGACGGGGCAGAAGGCGCGGATGAAGCGCGCATCCGAGGTGCCGCCGCCCGCGTTCAGCTCCGGCTCCTCGCCGGTGGTGCGGCGGATGGCGCGCACCAGCGCCTCGACGAAGGGCCCGGGCTCGGTGAGGAAGGGGTCGGCGTTGCTCTCGATCCGCATGTCGTAGCGGCAGCCCGCGGCACGCAGGGCGGCGTGCAGGCGCTCGGTCAGGCTCTCGCGCGTGTGCAGGTCGTTGAAGCGGATGTTGAGCATCGCCCGCGCGGTGGCGGGGATCACGTTCGCCGCCGTGTTGCCGACGTCGAAGCCCGTCACCTGCAGGGTGGAGGGCGGGAAGAATGCCGTGCCCTGGTCGAGCGGCGCGGCGATGAGCGGGCCGAGCGCGGCCATCAGCCGGTGCACCGGGTTGTCGGCCTTCTGCGGCAGGGCGCTGTGGCCCTGGATGCCATGCACCGCGATGCGCGCGGTGAGCGAGCCGCGCCGGCCGATGCGGATCACGTCGCCCACCCGCGCGCGCGAGCTCGGCTCGCCCACCAGCGCCATGTCGGGCAGCTGGCCGCGCTCGGCGAGCCAGGGCATGACGCGCGCCACGCCGTCCACGCTGCGCGCCTCCTCGTCGCCCGTGATCAGCACGCTGATGCTGCCCGGATGGTCGGGATGCGCGGCGAGGTAGTCCGCGAGGCCCGCGAGGAAGGCTGCCACGCCGCCCTTCATGTCGTTCGCGCCGCGGCCGTAGATGAAGCCCTCGCGCACCACGCCGGCGAAGGGGTCGTCGGCCCATTGCGCGGGGTCGCCGGGCGGGACGACATCGGTGTGGCCGCAATACATGAAGTGCGGCGAGCCCGCGCCCCGGCGCGCCCAGAGATTGTCCACGCGCCACTCCTCGGGCCCGAAGACGAGGCGTTCGCAGGCGAAGCCGAGCGGCTCGAGGAAGCGCTGCACCACATCCAGCGCGCCATGATCGGCGGGTGTCACCGAGGGGCAGCGGATCAGCGCCTGCGCGAGCGGGATGGGGTCGGTCGGCGCCACCGGCTCAGTCCCGCAGCAGCTCGTTGATCGCGGTCTTGGCACGGGTCTGCGCGTCCACGCGCTTGACGATCACGGCGCAGGAGAGCGACGGCCCGGGCGAGCCGTCGGGCAGCGGCCTGCCGGGCAGGGCGCCGGGCACCACCACCGAATAGGCCGGCACCCGGCCCGTGAAGACCTCGCCCGTCGCGCGGTCCACGATCTTCGTCGTGGCGCTGAGGAAGACGCCCATGGAGAGCACGCTGCCGCGCTCCACGATCACGCCCTCCACCACCTCGCTGCGCGCGCCGATGAAGCAGTCGTCCTCGATGATGACGGGGTTTGCCTGCAGCGGCTCGAGCACGCCGCCGATGCCCACGCCGCCCGAGAGATGCACGTTCCTGCCGATCTGCGCGCAGGAGCCGACGGTGGCCCAGGTGTCCACCATCGTGCCCTCCCCCACATAGGCGCCGAGGTTCACGAAGGAGGGCATGAGCACCACGTTGGGCGCGATGTAGGCCGAGCGGCGGACGATGGCGCCCGGCACCGCGCGGAAGCCTGCGGCCTTGAAGCGCGCCGCGTCCCAGCCCGTCCATTTCAGCGGCACCTTGTCATAGGCGCCGGCCGCCGTGGCCATGGGCGCGCTGTCCTCCAGCCGGAAGGAGAGCAGCACGGCCTGCTTGAGCCACTGGTTCACCACCCAGCCCTGCGGCGTGGGTTCGGCGACGCGCGCCTCGCCGCGGTCGAGCAGGTCGAGCGCGGCCTCGATCGCCTCGCGGTCCGCGCCCCGGGTGGCGGGTGAGAGGCTGTCGCGCCGCGCCCAGAGGGCTTCGATGGTGGCTTGCAGGGACATCGGACGAACGGCTCCTGAATCGCGCCGCGTGATTCGCAGCGGGGAGGGGGCAAGTCAATCAGCCCTGCTCGAGCTCCGAATCCCAGTAGAGATAGTCGCGCCAGCTCTCGTGCAGGTGGTTGGGCGGGAAGGCGCGGCCGTTCTCCTGCAGCTCCCAGCTCGTGGGCTGGCGGGGCTGCTGCCGCGGCAGCATGTTGCACTCGCGCGGCAGGCGGTTGCCCTTGCGCAGATTGCAGGGCCCGCAGGCCGCGACGACATTCTGCCAGGATGTGCGCCCCCCGCGCGAGCGCGGGATCACGTGGTCGAAGGTCAGATCCTGAGCCGGCTTCGCCTCCCCGCAATACTGGCACTCGAAGCGGTCGCGCAGGAACACGTTGAAGCGCGTGAAGGCCGGGCGGCGGGCGGCGGGAATGTACTCGCGCAGCGCGATGACCGAGGGGAGCCGCAGCGCGAAGGAGGGCGAGCGCACCTCCGTCTCGTACTCGCTCAGCACCGACACGCGATCCAGCACCACCGCCTTCACCGCATCCTGCCAGGACCAGAGGGAGAGCGGAAAGTAGGACAGGGGGCGGAAATCGGCATTCAAGACGAGAGCGGGGAAACCGCCGGGGCCGGAGACCTGGGGGATGAGACTGCCGTCGGGCAAACGAAGCTCCTCCACGTCTGGCGCGGCAGGAACCCCGGGCACCGGGAGCGGCGCGCTCCCGAGTCGGTCCGCCGCCACAACTGCATGGCCTGCATGACAGGCTTGCCGCAGCGCCGCAAGCCGTCCGCACCGCCCCCGGCGCGGATTCACACGCGCGTCACGAAACCCTTGCGCGGGCGGCGCAAGGGCGCGACCAGACGGCCATGGGCCCGCACACCACCCGCTTCGCCCCCTCGCCCACGGGGCTTCTCCACCTGGGCCACGCGCACGCGGCGCTCTTCGCCGCGCGGCACGGCGCGCGATGGCTGCTGCGCATCGAGGACATCGACGCCACGCGCTGCCGCCCTGCCTTCGCCGAGGCCATCCTCGAGGATCTCGCCTGGCTCGGCCTCGCCTGGGAGGGGCCGGTGCGCGTGCAGTCGCGCCACATGGCGGAGTATGCCGCCGTGCTCGAGGCGCTCGCCGCGCGGGGGCTGCTCTATCCCTGCTTCTGCACCCGCGCCGACATCGCCGCCGCCATCGCCGCCCAGCACCGGCCGGGCGCGGCCTATCCCGGCACCTGCCGCGGGATCGACCCCGGGCGTGCCGCCGAGCGGGTGGCGGCGGGGGAGGCGCATGCGCTGCGCCTCGACGTGGCGCGCGCGCTGGCCGAGACAGGCCCGCTCGGCTTCACCGACCTGATCCACGGCCCCCGCCGCTGCGATCCGCTCGCGCAGGGCGATGTGGTGCTGGCGCGCAAGGACACGCCCGCGAGCTATCACCTCTGCGCGACCCATGACGACGCGGCGCAGGGCGTCACGCTCGTCACGCGCGGGGAGGATCTGCTCGCCGCCACCGACATCCAGCGCCTGCTGCAGGCGCTGATGGGCTGGCCCGAGCCGCTCTATGCCCATCACCCGTTGATCCGCGGGCCGGACGGGCAGCGGCTCGCCAAGCGGGCGGGAGCGCCCACGCTGCGCGCCCTGCGCGAGGCCGGGCTGAGCCCCGCGCAGGTGCGCGCCATGGCCGGCTTCCCCGATGCCGCGTAGCCTTGCTTCGTGACGCCCCGCACCACCGGCCTGCTGCTGCTGATGCTCACCACGCTGGGCTGGGGCTCCAACTGGCCCCTGCTCAAGCTGCTGCTGACCGAGATGCCGCCGCTCGCCGCGCGCGCCTACGCGGCCTTCCTCGGCGCGGCGGCGCTCGCGCTGCTGGCGCGCGCGCGGGGGGAGAGCCTGATCCTGCCGCGCGCGCTGTGGGGGCGCACGGCGGTCTTCGCCGCGCTCAACGTCACCGCCTGGATGGGGCTCACCACGGTGGCGCTGCTCTGGCTCTCGGCGGCCGAGGGGGCGATCATCGCCTACACCATGCCGGTCTGGACGGCGCTGCTGGCCTGGGCGCTGCTGGGCGAGCCGCTGGGGGCGGCGCGCATCGCGGCGCTGGGCTTCGGCGCGCTGGGGGTGGCGCTGCTCGTCCTCGGCCAGCCGCCGGCCTTCGGCCCCGGGACATGGTTGGGCGCGGCGATGGTGCTCGGCGCGGCGGTGGCCTTCGCGCTGGGCGCCATCCTGGCCAAGCGCCGGCCGCTCGCGCTGCCGTCCAACGCCTCGGCGGCCTGGCAGCTCTTCCTGGGCTGCGCGCCGCTCGCGCTGCTCTCGCTGCTGCTGGAGGCGCCGCGCTGGGGCGCGCTCTCGGCCACCGCCTGGTTCTGCTTCGTCTGGATGGCGCTGGTGCCGCTCGCCATGGCCTATGTGTGCTGGTTCGCGGCGCTGCGCCGGCTGCCGGCGGGCACGGCGGCGCTGGGCACCCTGCTCGTGCCGGTGATCGGCACGGCCGGTGCGGCGCTGCTGCTGGGCGAGCCGCTCGGCTGGCGGCATGTGGCGGCGCTGGGCTGCATCCTGGCCGCGGTGGCGCTCGCCGTGCGCGCGGGCGGGGCGCGCGCGCCATGAGCCCGCGCGGCGCGGGCGTCCTGCTGCTGCTCTTCACCTCCTTCGGCTGGGGCTCCACCTGGCCCGTTCTGAAGCTCGTCTTCGCCGAGATCCCGCCCTTCTCGGCCCGCGCGCTGACGGCCTATCTCGCCTGCCTGCTGCTGCTCGCCGCGGCGCGGCTGCGCGGCGAGGCGCTGTGGCCGCCGCGCGCGGTGTGGCCGCGCCTGCCGCTGGCGGCCTTCCTCAACGTCACCTGCTGGATGGGGCCGACCACGCTCGCGCTGCTCTATCTCACGGCGGCGGAACTCGCGATCGTGGCGGCCACCATGCCGGTCTGGGCCACGCTGCTCGGCGCGGCCCTGCTGCGCGAGGCGCTGACGCCCGCCCGGCTGCTCGCGCTGCTGCTCGGCCTCGGCGGGGTGCTCGTGCTCTTCGCGGGCGAGGCGCGCGCGCCGGGCGGGGGGCAGCTTCCGGGCCTGCTGCTGATGCTGGCCGCCACCTTCCTCTTCGCGCTGGGCGCGGTGCTGATGAAGCGCGCGCCGCTCGCGCTGCCGCCCGTCGCCGCCATCTTCTGGCAGATGAGCCTGGGCTGCCTGCCCCTGCCGCTCGCCGCCCTCGCGCTCGAGGCGCCGGCGTGGCAGGAGGTGACGCGCACGGGGTGGCTCGCCGTGCTCTGGATGGTCATGGTGCCGATCTCCTCCTGCTACCTCGCCTGGTTCGCCGCGCTGCGGCGCCTGCCCGCCTCGGCCGCCGCGCTGGGCACGCTGCTCTCGCCCGTGGTCGGCGTGGCCGCCGCCGCGCTGATGCTGGGCGATCCGGTGGGCGGGCGCGAACTGCTCGCACTGGTGATGACGGGCGCGGCCATCCTCATCGCCGCGCGCGCGGGCGGGGGCCGCGCATGAGCGTGCCGCCGCTGATCCGCCTGCTGCCGGGGCGGGACCGGCGCGTGAAGGCGGGCCACCCCTGGGCCTTCTCCAACGAGGTGGCGATGACGCCCGCCGCCCGCGCCCTGCCGCCCGGCTCCGTCGTGCGGCTCGAGGGGGATGACGGGGTGCGGCACGGGCAATGGCACTTCAACCCGCACAGCCTGATCGCCCTGCGCCGGCTGGAGCGCGACCCCGAGGCGCCGATCGACGCCGCCTGGTTCGCGCGGCGCATCGAGGCGGCGATGCGGCTGCGCGCGCGGCTCGGCCTCGGCGCGCATCACCGCCTCGTGCACGCCGAGGCGGACGGGCTGCCCGGCCTCGTGCTCGACCGCTACGGCGAGGCCATCGCGCTGCAGGCCAACACGGCGGGGATGGAGGCGGCCACCCCTCTGATCCTGGAGGCGCTGCGCGGGATGCTCGCGCCCCGGGCGGTGGTGGCGCGCAACGACGCGGCCGTGCGCGCGCTCGAGGGCCTCGACCAGCACGTGCGGCTGCTGCACGGCGCCGAGGCCCGCGCCCGCGTGGAGGAAGCGGGCCTCGTCTTCGAGGTGGACCTGCTCGGCGGGCAGAAGACCGGCTGGTTCCACGACCAGCGCGAGAACCGCCGGCGCGTGGCCGCGCTGGCCGCGGGCGAGACCATGCTCGACGCCTTCTGCCACACCGGCGGCTTCGGCCTCGTCGCGGCCCGGGCCGGGGCGCGGGAGGTGACGCTGCTCGACCGCTCCGAACAGGCGCTCGCGCTGGCGATGGCGAGCGCGCGGGCGAACGGCCTCGCCGCCCGGGTGCGGGCCGAGAAGGCCGAGGCGATGGAGGCGCTCGAACGCATGGGCGCGGAGGGCCGGCGCTTCGGCGTGGTGGTGGCGGACCCGCCCGCCTTCGCCAAGGCGCGCAAGGACATCCCGGCCGCGATCAGGGCCTATGGGCGGCTCGCGCGGCTCGCCGCGCAGGTCACCGCGCCCGGGGGCGTGCTCTTCCTCGCCTCCTGCTCGCACCATGTGGGGCCGGGCGAGTTCCTGGACACGGTGGCGCAGGGGCTGTGGCGCGCCCGGCGCGAGGCGCGGCTGCTCTGGAGCGGCGGGGCGGGGCCGGACCATCCGGTGCACCCGCTGCTGCCGGAGAGCGCCTACCTCAAGGCGCTGCTCTTCGCGCTGGACTGATCCGTGACGCGTCACGCCGCCTATCGCGCGAGCCTCTACCGCGCGGGCGAGGTGGCGGTGCGGGTGGGGCGGCGCAGCGCCTCGGCCGATCGCTGGCTGGCGCGGCACGGCGCGCCGCAGGGCGTCTTCCTCACCGCCTGGAACCCGCTCTCGCGCCCCATGCCGGGGCGCTGGAACGCGCAGGCCATGGCGGCGCTGCGCCGGGCGCTGCGGCCGGCGCCGCATGTCGAGGGCGAAGGGGCGCTCGGCCGCTGGCGCGAGAGGATGCTGCTCGCCGCCCTCTCGCTGCGCGCCGCGCGGCGCCTCGCCCGGCGCTTCCGCCAGGCGGCGGTGGTGGTGGTTCCGCGCGGCAGGCCCGCGCGTCTGCTCTACGTCCTCGGCCCGCGCGCCGCACCCGCGCTCCATGTCCATGCGTAGAGTTCCTATGCGTAGTTTTCCGAGGTTGCGACGGCGCGGGCGGAGGCGGACTTTCAGGCGCAGACATTATGTGCATCGGGATCGTTTGGATGAGCGAACACGCCTCCCCTCGTTTCGTGGACGACTATCTCCTCTACCTCCTGGCGCGGGCCTCCCACACCGTCTCGGCCGAGTTCCACGCCACGCTGCGCCGCGCCGGGCTCAGCGTGCCGGTGTGGCGGGTGCTGGCCAGCCTCTCGGGGGCGGAGCCGCAGACAGTGACGGGTCTCGCGGAGGCTTGCCTGCTGCAGCAGCCCACCATGACCAAGCTGCTCGACCGGATGGTGCGCGACGGGCTGGTGCGCCGCCTGCCCGACCCCAGGGACCGCCGTGTGGTCCGCATCGAGCTCACCCCCAAGGGGCAGGAGCTGGTGAAGGAGCCGCTGGAGGCCGCCAAACGGCACGAGGCGCAGGTGATCCAGCGCTTCCCCCAGCTCGAGAGCGAGCGCTTCAAGGCGCTGCTGCGCGAGATGATCGCCCGTCCTGCCCGCCCGCGCCGGGCGCTGGCGGCCTGAGGCGTGCCCGATCCGGGGCGGCTGCGCAGCTGGGTGCTGCTCGCCGCCACCCTTGCGGCGGTGGTGCAGATCCTGATCCTCGTCCTCCGCTGAGGGCGGGGCGGCACCGGGAGCATTCCGGGCCGGCCCGATCTGCGCTATCGCGCCACGGTGAGCGCGATGCGGCCCGACTTCCTCGACCATGACCGTCCGCCGGTGCCCGATCTCGTGGTGCCGCGCGGCATCACCCCCTTCCATCTGCGGCGCAAACCGGTGCGGGGGCGGCTCGTGCGTCTTGGTCCGCTGGCCGAGGCGCTGCTCACGCGCCACGACCATCCCGAGCCGGTGACGCGCCTGCAGGGCGAGGCGCTGGCGCTGACCGCGGGCCTCGCCTCGGCCCTCAAATACCAGGGCAGCTTCTCGCTCCAGGCCAAGGGCGATGGGCCCGTGCCCATGCTGCTGGCCGACTGCACCCACACCGGTGCGCTGCGCGGCTACGCCCGTGTCGAGACGGAGAAGCTCGCCCGCTATGGCCGCAATCCCTCGGCGCGGGCGCTGCTCGGCAAGGGCTATCTCGCCTTCACCTGCGACCAGGGGCCGCAGATGGACCGCTACCAGGGCATCGTCGCCATCGAGGGGGCGGATCTGGCGGAGATGACGGGCCGCTATTTCGCCGCCTCCGAGCAGCTGCGCGCCTTCGTCCGGCTGGCCTGCGCGCGCGGGCCGCAGGGCTGGCGCGCGGCCGCCTTCCTGATGGAGCGCGTGGCCGGCGCGGGCGGCGTGGGCCCGGAGCTCGACGAGGCGGCCCAGGAAGAGGCCTGGAGCACCGCTCTCGCCCTTGCCCACACTCTCACCCCCGAGGAGATGCTGGACGACGCGCTGCCGCCCGAGCGCCTGCTGCACCGGCTGTTCCACGAGGAGGGGCTGGCGCTGGATCAGCCGCGCGCGCTGGCCTATGGCTGCCGCTGCTCGCGCTCGCGGCTGGTGGGCGTGCTCGAGGGCTTCCCGCCGGAGGATCTCGACCACATGGCCGAGGACGGAACGATCACCGTGACCTGCGAGTTCTGCAACCACGATTTCCGTTTCGCGCGCAAGGGGTTGCGCGGCGCGCCCGCGGGGAAGGCATGAGCGCAGGCCCCGTCCCGACGGGGCGCACGGCCCGCCGCGCCCTGCTCCTCGCCCCCGCCGCGCTGGCCGCCTGCGCGAGCCCGCCCCCGCGCCTCGAGGGCCCGCCCATCGGCTACCGCCACCTGACCCCCATCGCGCTCGACGTGGCGCAGGTGGAGATCGACGAGCACACCCCCAACGCCGGTCCCGCCGATGTGGGGCGCGAACTCTCGCCGAGCGCGGCCGAGGCCGTGCGCATCATGGGGCGCGACCGCCTCTCCGCCTTCGGGCGCGAGAACCGGGCGCGCTTCGTGGTGGTGCGGGCGCAGATCCTGCGCGCGCGCCAGCCGCGCGGGGGCGGCTTCTTCGCCGCCGATCCCGGCGAGCGGCTGGACTGCACCCTGACCGCGCGGCTCGAGATCCTGGGCGAGAACGACCGGCGGCTCGGTTTCGCCGAGGCCACCGCCTCGCGCAGCCGCAACGCCGAGAGCAGCGCCGAGGCGCGGCGCATCGCCGCCGAGTCCCTGCTGCGGCTGACCATGTTCGACCTCAACACCGAGTTCGAGTTCCAGGTGCGCCGCGCGCTGCGCCCCTATCTCGCCCCCTCGGCCGGCACGGCGCCCCCGCCCGCCGGCGTCCAGCGCGAGGAGTTGCCCCGCACATGAGCCTGACCTTCAGCAACCCGGAGGGCGTGCGCGCCCCGGCCTCGCGCTACTCCCACGCCTGCCTGGTCGAGGGGCCGGGGCGGCGCCTCGTCGTCTCGGGCCAGGTGGGGTTCGCCCCCGATGGCAGCCTGCCCGCCACGGCCGAGGGGCAGATCCGGCAGGCGCTGGCCAATCTCCGCACCATCCTCGCCGCGCACGGGATGGGGGTGCGCGACCTCGTGAAGATCACCGTCTTCCTGACCGACGCCACGCTGGTGAAGCCCTGGCGGGCCCTGCGCGACGAGGCGCTGGAGGGCCATGCCCCCGCCTCCACCCTGCTCATCGTCGCGGGCCTCGCCGATCCGCGCTTCCTCGTCGAGGTGGAGGCCGAGGCCTTCCGCGCGGCATGAGCCGCGGTGCCCATTGATCCCGCGGCGCGGGGCGGGCGAAGCTTTCCCCCTCCGACGGAAAGCCCGCCCATGCCCCGCCGCCCTGCCCCCGCCCGCCGCGCCCTTCTCGCCGCCCCGCTTCTGCTGCTGCCCGCCGCCGCCCGGGCGCAGGCCTGGCAGCCCAGCCGGCCGCTGCGCCTCATCGTTCCCTTCGCCCCCGGCGGCAGCACCGATGTCGGCGGGCGCATCCTCGCCGAGCGCATGAGCGAGACCATCGGCCAGAGCGTGGTGGTGGAGAACCGCACCGGCGCCGGCGGGGCGGTGGGCATCGAGGCCGCCGCCCGCAGCGCGCCCGACGGGCACACGCTGCTGGTCGCCACCAACGGCGCCTTCACCCTGGCCCCGCATCTCGGGCTCATGCGCGCGGTGGATGTGCGGCGCGAGCTGGTGATGGCCTCCAAGCTCTTCACCACCGACGTGATCCTGGTGGTGAACCCCGCCCTGCCGGTGCAGACCATCGCCGAGTTCCTGGCCTACGCCCGGGCGCGGCCCGGCCAGCTCAGCTTCGGCAGCTCGGGCGTGGGCACGGGCACGCACATCTTCACCGAGCTCTTCATGGCCGAGGCCGGGATCCGGATGGTGCACGTGCCCTATCGCGGCTCCGGCCAGGCAATGGCGGACATCGTCAGCGGCACCATCCAGGTGATGCTCGACCAGCCCGCCTCCTCGCTGCCGCAGGTGCGGCAGGGGCGGCTCAGGGCGCTGGCCACCTCCGGGCCGCGGCGCATCGCCGTGCTGCCCGATCTGCCCACCTTCGCCGAGGCCGGGTTGCCCGGCGCCACGGCGCAGTCCTGGGGGGCCATCGCCCTGCCCGCGGGCAGCCCTCCGGCAGCGCTCGCCCGCATTTCCGAGGCGGTGCGCGAGGCGGTGGCGCACCGCCCCACCGCCGAGCGCATGGCGGCGGCCGGCCTCGACGCCGTGGGCAGCACCCCGGAGGAGATGGAGGCCTTCGTCGCCGCCGAGTTCGAGCGCTGGGGCCGCGTCATCCGCGAGCGGAACATCCGCCTCGAGGGCTGATCGGGTGGCGGAGTGGCCGCGCCCCGCATCGGGAAGCGAGAGCCCGCGCTATGCGGGGCCCGCCACCTTCTTCCGCCTGCCGCTGCGCCGCACGGGGCTCGACATCGCCCTGTTCGGCGTGCCCTTCGACGGCGCCACCACGCTGCGCCCCGGCGCGCGGCTTGGCCCCCGGGCGCTGCGCGAGGCCTCCACCCTGATCCGCCCGCGGCACGGGCGCAGCGGTCTGGCCCCTTTCGAGCTCTGCCAGGTGGCGGATGCCGGGGATGCGCCGGTGCGGCCCTTCGATGTCGCCGCCACGCTCGCGGAGGTCGAAGGCTTCGTCGCGGGCCTCTGCGCCGGAGGCACGGCGCCGCTCATGGCGGGCGGCGACCACCTGATGAGCCTGCCCGTGCTCCGTGGCCTCCGGCGCGCGGGCGCCGCTCCTTCGCCGCCCTGGGGCATGGTGCATCTCGACGCCCATTCGGACACGGCAGGCAGTTTCCTCGGCGCGCGCTTCACCCACGGCACGCCCTTCCGACATGCCGTGGAGGAGGGGCTGCTCGCCCCGGCGCGGGTGGTGCAGATCGGACTGCGCGGCGGTTCCTACGGCCCGGATGATCTCGCCTGGGCCCGCGAGGCGGGGATCACGCTCCTCGACATGCCGGCCGTGGAGCGGATGGGTGTCGCAGGGGTGGTCGCCGAAGCGCGGCGCGTCATCGGCACCGGGCCCTGCTGGGTCAGCCTCGATCTCGATGTGCTCGATCCCGCCTTCGCCCCGGGCACGGGCACGCCCGAGTGGGGCGGGCTGACTCCTCGCGAGCTGCTCGGCATCCTGGATGGGCTGTACGGAGCACAGGTGGTGGGCGGCGATGTGGTGGAACTCTCGCCGCCCCAGGACCATGCCGGCATCACCGCGCTGGCGGGCGCCACGCTGCTGTTCGAGCTGCTGTGCCTGATCGCGGCGGCGCGGGCGGGATAGTACCAAGCGCACGACGTCCCAACCCTGCGGCCCGGAGGGCCGAGGCCGCGGATGCGGCCCGCGGCCTGTGCCGCGACGCCAAGGGCCGGAGGGCCGCCGCCCGGCGACGGGACCCATGGCGGCGCGTCGCCATGGGCGCCCGACTGAGGGGCGCGAAGGTGACAGCTTCGTGCGTGCGGTAGAAGCGCCCCCCAGCGGGCGACAGGCCCCGAGGCGAGGCGTCAGGCCTTGCGCGCCAGGGTGGGAATTTCCTCACGCAGCCGGAACCGCAGGGCGGACCAGGTGCCGTCCAAGGCCACCTGCGTCACCGGCAGCAGCCCGGCCTGGGTCAGCGGCTCCCACCCGTGATCGCGGTCGAGATCGGAACGGATGGGCCCGTTCTTCTTCGGGTAGGCGACCCACAAGCGCCCGCCCACCCCGTAGAGGTCGAGCGCGCGCGCGGCGACGCGCGCGAGCGAGGCACGGTCGGTCGCGAAGGCGAGGATGAGCTCGGGCTCGGAGGCGTTGGACGCCGGCAGCCCATGCTTGAATCCGGCCGGCGGCTCCAGGACGGAACAGACCATGCCGGGCTTGAATCCGAGCTTCCGGGGAATGGAAGCCTCGAGCGTGGTGTCAATCAGCGGTCACTCCGGCGGCGCGGGCCACCGGCCCCCAAATGGAATCCTGTGCGCGGATCGTGGCGGTGAGCTCCGCCCGCGATCCCCCGACGGGGTCCGCGGCCAGGGCGCGCAGCCGCCCGGCCACCGCGGGATCACGCACCGCCGCGATGGCCGCCGCCTCGAACCGCTTCACCAGCACCTCGGGCAGGCCGCGGGGACCCATCAAGGCCACCCAGCTTTCCGCCTCGAAGCCTGGGATGGTCTCTCCCACCGCCGGCACCTCCGGCAGCAGCGGCGAGCGCGCGCGGGAGGTGACGGCGAGCGGGCGAACCCGCCCCTCGCGCACCAGTGGCAGTCCGATGACAGCGGATTCGACATAAACCTGGACACCCCCGCTGATCAATTCCGCCACGGCGCCGTTGCGGCCGCGGTAGTGCAGCATGTCGCAGCGCACGTTGAGGGTGCGCAGCAGCAGCTCGAGCGCGAGATGGCTCACCGTTCCCGCTCCGGAAGTGCCGCAACTTCCAGGCCTTGCCTTCAACGCATCGGCGAGTTCGGGGATGGTGCGCGGGCCCGGCCCCGGGGGCGCGAGCACCAGCAGGGGGATGCTGGCAAGGCGGCTGATGGGGGTCAGATCTGCCTGTGGATCATGGCCGAGCTGCCGCGCGAGGTGCCGGTCGAGCACCAGGAGACTCGCCGGCACGATGCCGAGGGTGTTGCCGTCGGGAGTGGCGCGCCCGAGCGTCTCCGCGGCGAGGCCGCCGCGCCCGCCGGTGCGGTTCTCGACCTCGATCGGGCGCATCAACCGCTGCGACAGCCCCTGGGCCACCACGCGGGCGAGCTGGTCCACCGTGCTGCCCGGAGGGAAACCAACGAGGAGCCGAATGGGCTCCGCCCCGGCGGGCGGGGCGATCGGGCCCGGAAGGCTCGCGGGGGGCTGGGGCTGGGCGGCTGCGGCGGCGGCCGCGCCCAGCATCAGCGCCAGAAGCGCGGCGTGGATCGTTCGGATCACGGCTATCCCCATCCTCCCCGGGCGGCGTCGATGATGCGGCCCGGAGGCCCAGCGATGCAGACTCTTGCGTCGCATGGGTCTGGTCAACGGGGGATTTACATCCGGACGGCAACTTTCCGCCATCGAGACATTCGCCAGGGGCCTCGCCGGGCGCGGAATTGACGGCCGCATGACGCGGTGCCTAGAAGCGGGGCGAGGAAGCAAGGCTGGAGTTCCCGATGCCGGGGTTCCCGATGGCGGTCCGCGGTCGCGGTGGTGGCAGCCCATGGCGGCGGCGCGCCCTGCCCGGCCCCAAGGGAAGGCATGTGGCGGGCTTCCGGCATGGAGGCTGAGCGCATGACGGATGCACGGGAGGCCGGGTTCATCGGCCGACGCAGCGACGGGAGCCTGATCCGCCGCCCCCTCTCGCCGCATCTCCAGGTCTACGACATGGCGCAGATGACGAGCGCCCTGTCCATCATGCACCGCATCACGGGCGTCCTCTGGTCGGCCGGGACGCTGCTCCTGGTGTGGTGGCTGATGGCGGCCGCCACCGGAGAGGCGGCCTTCGCCGCCGTGCAGTGGTTCCTCTCCTCGTTTGCCGGACTGCTTCTCCTTTTCGGGCTGACCGCGGCAGGCTGGTACCACACGCTGGCGGGTATCCGGCACCTGGTGTGGGATGCCGGGCGCGGTTTCGACCTTCCCTCGGTCTACGCCACGGGGCGCGCGGTGCTCATCGGCACGGCGGCCCTGACGGTGCTGACCTGGGCCCTTCTCCTTCTCTTCTGGGGCTGAGCGACCGATGGCGGACGGCAACAGGGTGCACGAGGCGGCGCTGCGCACGCCCCTTGGACGGGTGCGCGGACTCGGTTCGGCGAAATCGGGCACGCATCACTGGTGGATGCAGCGCGTCACCTCGCTCGCGCTGCTGCCGCTCACCGTCTGGTTCGTGGCGAGCATGGTCGGCCTCGCCGGCGCCTCCTACGCCGAGACGCTCGCCTTCATCGGCAGGCCGGTGAACGCCGTGCTGCTGCTGGCGCTGATCGCCGCCACCTTCCACCACATGGCCGCCGGGCTGCAGGTGGTGATCGAGGATTACGTGCGCGGCGAGCTGCGGCGGAAGGGGCTGATCCTGCTCGTCCAGGGCGCCTCGGCGCTGATGGCTCTCGCCTCGGCCTTCGCGGTGCTGCGCATCGCCCTGGCTTCGTAACAAGAGCGGAACGGCATGTGACGCGGCGCCCTCGCGCGCCGAGTATCGTGATGGGGCGCCGCAGGGCGGCGCGAGGCGGAACGGATCGGAACGGATGAACGCGATCAGCAAGCCGAGCTTCGGGGCCTACCGGGTGGTGGACCACACCTACGACGTGGTGGTGGTGGGCGCGGGCGGCGCGGGGCTGCGCGCCACCTTCGGCATGGGCGCGGCGGGGCTGAAGACCGCCTGCATCACCAAGGTCTTCCCCACGCGCAGCCATACGGTCGCCGCGCAGGGCGGCGTGGGGGCCGCGCTCGGCAACATGGGCGAGGACGACTGGCGCTGGCACATGTACGACACCGTCAAGGGGTCGGACTGGCTCGGCGACCAGGACGCCATCGAGTACATGTGCCGCGAGGCCATCCCCGCCGTCATCGAGCTCGAGCATTTCGGCGTGCCCTTCTCGCGGACCGAGGACGGGCGGATCTACCAGCGCCCCTTCGGCGGGCACATGACGCATTACGGCAAGGCGCCGGCCATGCGCGCCTGCGCCGCCGCCGACCGCACCGGCCATGCCATCCTGCACACCCTCTACCAGCAGTCGCTCAAGCACGGCTGCGAGTTCTTCGTGGAGTATTTCGCGCTCGACCTCATCATGGACGAGGAGGGCGCCTGCCGCGGCGTGATCGCCTGGTGCCTGGAGGACGGTTCGATCCATCGCTTCCGCGCGCAGACCACGGTGCTCGCCACCGGCGGCTACGGCCGCGCCTGGTTCTCCTGCACCTCGGCGCACACCTGCACGGGCGATGGCGGGGGCATGGTGCTGCGCGCCGGCCTGCCGCTGCAGGACCAGGAGTTCGTGCAGTTCCACCCGACGGGCATCTACGGCGCGGGCTGCCTCATCACCGAGGGCGCGCGCGGCGAGGGCGGCTACCTGACGAACTCGGAGGGCGAGCGCTTCATGGAGCGCTACGCGCCGACGGCGAAGGACCTCGCCAGCCGCGACGTGGTCTCCCGCGCCATGAGCATGGAGATCCGCGAGGGGCGGGGCGTGGGCCCGCTCAAGGACCACATCCACCTCCATCTCGAGCATCTGGGCGCCGACATCCTGCAGGAGCGGCTGCCGGGCATCAGCGAGACGGCCAAGATCTTCGCCGGGGTGGATGTGACGAAGGAGCCGATCCCGATCCTGCCCACCGTCCACTACAACATGGGCGGCATCCCCACGAACATCCACACCGAGGTGCTGCGACCGACGCGCGAGGACGAGGACGCGGTGGTGCCCGGGCTGATGGCGGTGGGCGAGGCGGCCTGCGTCTCGGTGCATGGCGCGAACCGCCTCGGCACGAACTCGCTGCTCGACCTCGTGGTGTTCGGCCGCGCCGCGGCCCACCGCGCCGCCGAGACGATCAAGCCCGGCGCGACCCAGCCGCCCCTGCCGCCGCGCGCGGGCGAGGCGAGCCTCGACCGCTTCGACCGCACCCGCCACGCCAAGGGCGGCACGCCGGTCGCGGAGATCCGGATCGAGATGCAGCGCACCATGCAGGCCCACGCGGCCGTGTTCCGCACCTCGGAGCTTCTGGCCGAGGGGGTGGAGAAGATGAGGAAGGTGCACGGCGGGCTTTCCGACATGCGGGTGAGCGACCGCAGCCTGATCTGGAACAGCGATCTCGTGGAGGCGCTCGAGCTCCAGAACCTCGTCGGCAACGCGATGACCACCATCGTCAGCGCCGAGGCGCGCAAGGAAAGCCGCGGCGCCCACGCGCACGAGGACTATCCGGAGCGCGACGACGCGAACTGGATGAAGCACACCCTCGCCTGGATGGACGAGAAGGGCGAGGTGCGCCTCGACTACCGCGCGGTCAAGATGCGCACCCTCACCAACGAGGTGCAGGTGTTCCCGCCCAAGGCGCGGGTGTACTGAGGAGCGGGCCCATGGCGACCTTCACCCTTCCCCGCAACTCCGTCGTCGGCGAGGGCAAGACCTTCAAGGCTGCGCCCGGGGCGACCAAGGTCAAGGCGTTCAAGATCTACCGCTGGGATCCGGACGGCGACGCCAATCCGCGCCTGGACACCTACGAGGTCGATCTCGACCGCTGCGGGCCGATGGTCCTCGACGCGCTGATCAAGATCAAGAACGAGATCGACAGCACCCTCACCTTCCGCCGCTCCTGCCGCGAGGGCATCTGCGGCTCCTGCGCGATGAACATCGACGGGCTGAACACGCTGGCCTGCCTCAAGCCCATCGAGGAGGTGAAGGGCGATGTCCGGATCTATCCGCTGCCGCACATGCCGGTGGTGAAGGATCTGGTGCCGGACCTGACGCAGATCTACGCGCAGTACCGCTCCATCGAGCCCTGGCTCAAGAGCGACACGCCGCCCCCGCCCGACGAGGAGCGGCGGCAGTCGAAGGAGGAGCGCGCGAAGCTGGACGGCATGTGGGAGTGCATCCTGTGCTTCTGCTGCTCCACCTCCTGCCCCAGCTACTGGTGGAACGGCGACCGCTACCTCGGCCCCGCCGTGCTGCTCGCGGCCTACCGCTGGATCGCGGATTCGCGCGACGAGGCGACGGGCGAGCGCCTCGACCAGCTCGAGGACCCGTTCCGCCTGTATCGCTGCCACACCATCATGAACTGCACGCGCACCTGCCCCAAGGGCCTCAACCCCGCGGAGGCGATCGGCAAGATCAAGCAGCTCATGGTGGAGCGCCAGGGCTAGGGGCGGATGGAGCCGGGGGCGGCGCTCGCGGACTTCCTCCGCGGCCGCCGCGCCCTTCTCTGCTACGGGCTGATGGGCGATGCGGTGGTGCGCCTCGGCCTCGACTACATGGATGCGCACGCCGACTGGCTGGCCGCGCATGGCGCGCGGCCCGAGGTGCTGCGCGTGCCCACCGCCGACCCCGTGGCCGCCAATGCCGAACGCCTGCGCGCCGCGCTGCATGAGGGGCCGCCCGGTGCCCTGGTGATCGGGCACAGCAAGGGGGGTGTGGAGGCGCTGGCGGCGCTGGTCGAGCCCGCCACCGCCCTGCGCTGCGCCGCCTTCCTCGCCTTCCAATCGCCCTTCTACGGCAGCGAGGTGGCGGACCTCGTGGCGGAGTCCCGGCCGCTCGCCGGCATCGCCCTGGCCACGGCGCGCCTGTTCCGCAGCGGCAGCGGCCGGGGCATCGCCGATCTCACCACCGCCGCGCGCCAGGCCTGGATGGCAGCGCATGCGGCCGATATCCGGCGCCTGGTCGAGAGCCTGCCCGTGGTGACCGTGGCGAGCCATTTCCGGCCGCGGCTGCGGCTCGGGCGCGGCCCGCATCTCGCCGCGCTGGCGCTCTGGCTGCAGGAGCGCGTGGGACCCAATGACGGGCAGGTCGCCGTGAGCTCGGCCCTGCTGCCGGGGGCGCGGCATCTCATCCTGCAGGGCAGCCACATCGCCCTCGTCGCCCGTGGACCCGGCCATGACCCCGAGGGCGCCCTGCGGCGCGCCATGCTGGCCGCGCTGGCGTGAGGCTTGTGCGACTCCGCGCCCGCGCCACATGGCAGGGGGCCATGCTGCACCTCATCAAGCTCTCCGTCGGCGTGCGGGACGTGGCGCATCTGCGCGCCATCCAGGAGCGCCGTGCGGCCGAGGAGCCGCCGCTGCGTCACCAGACGCGCATGATGCCGAAGCGCCGCGAGGAGCTTCTGGCCGGCGGCAGCCTCTATTGGGTGATCGGCGGCTTCGTGCAGCTGCGCCAGCGCCTGCTCGACATCATCGAGGACCGCTGGGACGACGGCACGCCCTGCTGCGGCCTGGTGCTGGATCCGGAGCTGATCCCCGTGGCCGCCCGCGCCCAGAAAGCCTTCCAGGGCTGGCGCTATCTCGCGGCCGAGGACGCGCCGCCCGATCTCGATGCCGCACCGGCGGCGCGCGGGGTGGAGCGGCTGCCCCCCGCCCTGCGCGCTGCGCTGCGCGAGGCCTGCCTGATCTGATTCAGAGCGGCGCGACCCGCCCCACCGCCGCCTCCAGCGCCACCTCCTCCTGCGTGCCCGCATCGAGGTCGCGGAACTGCGCCACGCCGCGCGCGGCCTCGCTCTCGCCGATGATGAAGGCGGCGCGCGCACCCTGCCTGTTGGCGCGCTCCATGCGGCGCTTGAGGGTGCCGCGATAGGCCATCTCGGCCGCGACCCCCGCCGCGCGCAGCCGCTGCAGCAAGGCGAGCGCCACGCCCTCCTCGGCCTCGCTCACCGGGATCACGGCGACGTTGCGCGGCGCGGGCGGGGTGAGGCCGGCGCGCTCCATCAGCATGGCCAGGCGCTCCACCCCCGCCGCCCAGCCGACGCTGGGGGTGGGCGGGCCGCCCATCTCCTCCACGAGGCCATCGTAGCGGCCGCCGCCCATGACCGTGCCCTGCGCGCCCAGCCGGTCGGTCACGAACTCGAAGGCCGTGTGGCTGTAGTAGTCGAGGCCGCGCACGATGCGCGGGTTCTCGCGCCAGGGCAGACCGAAGGCGTCGAGGTAGCGGCGCAGCGAGTCCCAGTGCGCGCGGGCCGCGGGCGTGAGGAAGGGCGCGATGGTCGGCGCATCGGCCACCAGCGCGCGGTCCTCGGCCTCCTTGCTGTCGATGATGCGCAGCGGATTCCTCTCCAGCCGCCGCCGGCTGTCCTCGCTGAGCTTGTCGCGGTGCGCGCTGAAATGGGCGATGAGCGCGGCGCGATAGGCGGCGCGGCTCTCGGCGTCGCCCAGCGTGTTCACCTCCAGCACCACGCCCTCCGCGAGGCCGAGCTCGCGGATGATGTGATGGCCGCAGGCGATCACCTCGGCATCGGCGAGGGGTTCCGCCGCGCCCAGCACCTCGGCGCCGATCTGGTGGAACTGGCGGTAGCGCCCGGCCTGCGGCCGTTCGTAGCGGAACATGGGCCCGGCATAGAACACCTTGCGCGGCAGCGACTGGGTGAGGCCGTTGGAGACGAGGGCGCGGCACACGCCCGCCGTGTTCTCCGGCCGCAGCGTGATGCTCTCTCCGCCGCGGTCCTCGAAAGTGTACATCTCCTTGGAGACGACGTCGGAGGTCTCGCCCAGGCCGCGCGCGAAGACGCGCGTGTCCTCGAAGATGGGCGTGGCCCATTCCTCGAAGCCGTAGAGGGCGCAGATGCGCCGCGCCGTCTTGATCACCCGGTGATGGCGGCGGAACTCTTCGCCGATGAGGTCGCGGGTGCCGCGCGGCGGCTGGAGCCTGATGGTCGCCATGGTGCCGGGCGGGTAGCGCCGCGCGCGCCGGGCGACAAGGGCGGCCCCCTTCAAGACCCGACGGCGGCGCGGCAGCATGGCGGCCGAGACGCCGAGGAGTCCCGCCGTGCCCGCCCTGCCCTGCCTCGCCCCGGAGGAGGCCGATGCGCTGCCCATCCATGTCGTCACCCCTGGCGCATGGGAGACGCTGCCAGGATCGGGCCTGGCCCGGGCCCTGGGCTTTGCCGCCAAGCCGGGCGAGCTGGCCTGGCTCACCGACGGCGAGGGGCTGACCGGAGCGCTGTTCGGCGCGCCGGAGGGACATCTCGGCTACGGCGCGCTGGCCACCGCGCTTCCTGCCCGTGCCTGGCGCTTCGCCGAGCCGGCGCCCGAAGGCGCGCTGCTCGGCTTCTGCCTCGGCGCCTACCGCTTCGAGCGCTTCCGCCAGCCCGGTCCACCGCGCGCGACGCTGGTCCCCCCCTCGGGCCGCGCCGAGGAGCTGGCGGAGGCTGCGGCCATCTGGCACGCGCGCGACCTCATCAACACCCCGGCCAACCATCTCGGCCCCGCCGAGCTCGCCGCCGCGGTGGAGCGACTCGGGGCTGCGCACGGCGCGCGCGTGACCGTCATCGACGGTGAGGCGCTGGAGCGCGGCTACCCTGCCCTGGCCGCGGTGGGGCGGGGAAGCCCGCGCGCCCCGCGCGTGGCGATGCTCGAATGGGGTGCGCAGGACGCGCCGCTCGTCGCGCTCTGCGGCAAGGGGGTGTGCTTCGACACGGGCGGGCTCGACCTCAAGCCCTCCTCGGCCATGCTGCGGATGAAGAAGGACATGGGCGGGGCGGCGGTCATGATCGGCCTCGCCGAGACGCTGATGGCCCTCGAGGCGCCGCTGCGCCTGCTGCTGCTGGTGGGCGCGGTGGAGAACAGCGTGAGCGGGACGGCGATGCGCCCGCTCGATGTGATCCCCACCCGCAAGGGCCTCACGGTCGAGATCGGCAACACCGACGCCGAGGGCCGCCTCGTGCTGGCCGACCTGCTGGCGCATGCGGCCGAACAGCGGCCGCGGCTGATTCTCGACGCGGCGACGCTGACCGGCGCGGCGCGCGTGGCGTTGGGGCCTGATCTTCCGGCTCTCTTCACCGACCACGAGGCGCTGGCCGAGGCGCTGCTGGCCGGTGGCCGCGCGGCGGGCGAGCCGCTGTGGCGGCTGCCGTTGCATCCGGGCTACGAGAACTGGCTGGACAGCCGTGTGGCGGACCTGTCGAACGTCGCGACCAAGCCCATGGCCGGGGCGATCATCGGCGGGCTGTTCCTCAGCCGGTTCGTTCCGGCTGACATCCCATGGGCGCATGTCGATCTCTACGCCTGGAACGACAGCGCGCGGCCCGGCCGCCCCGAGGGTGGCGAAGCCAGCGGCCTGCGCGCCTTGCGCCGCGGCCTGATCGATTTCCTGCAGGGGGCGTGAAGCATGGGAAAGCGCTGCCCGTTTCTCAAGTGTCTCATCACATGAATTTCTTGCAATTCTGCGCCGGGTGGTTCCTAATCAATCAGGCATGACGCCCCATCTGTGATGGCGAGCATGTCATCTCCCGCGGCAGGCCGGGGGCAAGGCGCCGCCTGGTGCCGCGGCAAGAAGGAAGGAAGCCATGTCGAACCCCAACAACCCCGATCAGCTGGTGGGGGTGCTGCGCGACACCATCGTCGCGCTGGTGCGCCGGGACGGGCCCGACCTCTCCGCACGGCAGCTTGCCGTCTTCCTCACGGTCTATCTCAGTCCGGGCCCCCATACGGTGCGCGGGCTGGCGCAGGAACTGCACGTCTCCAAGCCCGCCATCACCCGCGCGCTGGACCGGCTGGGCGAGCTCGATCTCGCCCGGCGCAAGGTGGACCCGATGGACCGCCGCTCCGTGCTGGTGCAGCGAACCCTCAAGGGTGCCGTGTTCCTGCGCGACCTGCGCAGCACCATGGCCGAGGCCGAGGGCGTCATCAGCGAGATGCCCCTGCCCGAGACCATGGGCGAGGAACTCGAGCCCGCCGGGCGCTACGCCTGATCAATAGCCGGCGGCGAGGTCCACCAGGTTGAGCAGCGGGCGCCCGGCACGGGCGCGGTGGATGTTCTCGACCACCTGCGGGGCGGCGCTCTCGGGAATGGTGATGCTGGCCGCATGCGGCCAGACCAGCACGCGCGGATGTCCCCAGAAGGGATGCTCAGGGGGCAGCGGTTCGGGCTCGAACACGTCCAGCGCGGCGGCCGCGACATGGCCGGCATCGAGCGCGGCGAGCAGATCCTCCGCCACCACATGCCCGCCCCGCGCGGCATTGATCACGAAGGCCCCGCGCGGCAGCAGCGCCAGGCTGCGCGCGTTGATGACGCCGCGCGTCTCGGGCGTGAGCGGCAGCAGGCAGACGAGAATGTCGGTCCGCCGCAGCATGGCCGCGAGGCCCTCGGCGCCATGGAAGCACTCCACCCCCTCGTGCCGGCGCGGGCGGCGCGTCCAGCCCATCACCGGGAAGCCCAGCGCGCGGATGGCCTCCGCCGCCGCCCCGCCCAGCTCGCCCAGGCCGAGGATGCCCACGCGCCGGCGGCTGGTGTCGGGCGCGGGCAGCTCCTCCCACACCCGTGCCGCCTGCTGGGCGCGATACTCGAGATCCTGCCGGTGGAAGCGCAGCACGTTGAGCAGCACCCACTCGGTCATGCCCTGGGTGAGCCGCGCATCCTTGAGCCGCGCCACCGGCACGCCCGGCGGCGGGCCGGGCGGGCGCAGCAGATGGTCCACCCCCGCCCCCATGGAGACGAGCAGCCTGAGCTTCGGGTAGCGCCGCAGCTCGGCCAGGTCGTGCTGGGTCCAGCACACCGCGGCCTCGATCTCGGCGGGATCGCCCGCCTCGGGAAAGAGGCGGATGTCGAGCGTCGGATCCACCGCCAGCAGCGCGGCCTTCCAGGCCTGCATGGTCGCGGGCTTGGTGGAGAGCAGAACGGCCATCAGGGCGTGTCCTCGTGGAAGGAGCGGACATAGGCGCGCCAGTCGTCGCGGCGCGTCGCCACGCGCTCCGCCCCGTCGGGCAGTTTCGCATACAGGCTCAGCACGCCCCGCGCCCAGAGCAGGTCGAAGCGCGCCGGCTCGGCCAAGGCCCAGGCCGCGGTGCGGTCGAACACGCCGTCCTTCACCCGCGGCAGCACCTTCGCGATCCACCACCAGCAGCCGAGGGCCAGCACCGCCGCGCCGAGGTGGAAATGCACGAGCGCGGTGGCGAGGAAACTCGAGGTCAGGATCAGCGCGGCGGGCCAGATGTTCTCCCCATAGCGATAGACCGGACTGCCGGGCGAGTTCATCTTGCGGATATGCACGCCGAGCTTCACGCGCCCCTCGTCCAGCAGGTCGCGCAGACGGGCGAGCTCCTCGCCCTCCCAGGGATGCCTCGTCTCAGCCCTGTCCATTCCGCCCCGCCGGCCCCTCCTCCTCGGCACGCAGCTCGAAGGCCGCGGCCATCAGGGCGCGCGTATAAGGCTCGCGCGGGGCGGAGGTAAGGGCCTCGGCCTCCCCTTCCTCCACGATGCGGCCGGCGCGCATCACCGCGATGCGGTGCGCCATGGCGCGCACCACGCGCAGGTCGTGCGAGATGAAGATGTAGGCGAGGCCGTGGCGCGCCTGCAGGGCGCGCAGCAGATCCACCACCTGCGCCTGCACGCTGACATCGAGCGCCGAGGTCGGCTCGTCCAGCACCACGAGGCGCGGCTTGAGCACCAGGGCGCGGGCGATGGCGATTCGCTGGCGCTGCCCGCCCGAGAACTCGTGCGGGTAGCGCGCGGCCATGGCCGGGTCGAGCCCCACTTCGGCCAGCGCCTCGGCCACACGCCGCTCCCGCTCGGCGGCGGAGAGCTGCGGCGCATGCACCGTCAGCCCCTCGCCCACGATCTCGCCCGCGCTCATGCGCGGCGAGAGCGAGCCGTAGGGATCCTGGAAGACGATCTGCATCCGCGCGCGCAGCGGGCGCAGCGCGGCGCGCGAGAGGCCCTGGATGTCGCGCCCCTCGAAGCGGATCGCGCCCTCGCTGCCCTCGAGCCGCAGCAGCGCGAGGCCGAGCGTGGTCTTGCCCGAGCCGCTCTCGCCCACGAGGCCGAGCGTCTCGCCCTCGCGCACCGAGAGGCTCACGCCGTCCACCGCCTTCACATGCCCGACCGTGCGGCGCAGCACGCCGCGGCGGATGGGGAAATGCACCTTCACCGCCTCGGCGCGCATCACCTCGACCGCATCGGCCGGCACGGGGGCGGGGCGCCCGCGCGGCTCGGTGGCGAGCAGCATGCGCGTGTAGGGGTGCTCCGGCGCGGCGAAGACGCGGGCCACCTCCCCCTGCTCCACCACCCGGCCGTCCTTCATCACCACCACCCGGTCGGCGTGGCGCCTCACGATGGTCAGGTCATGGGTGATGAGCAGCATGGCCATGCCGAGGCGCCGCTTCAGCCCGGCCAGCAGCTCCAGGAGCTGCGCCTGGATGGTGACGTCGAGCGCCGTGGTCGGCTCGTCCGCGATCAGCAGCTTGGGGTCGTTGGCCAGGGCGGCGGCGATCATCACCCGCTGCCGCTGCCCGCCCGAGAGCTGGTGCGGATAGGCACCCAGCCGCTCCTCGGCGTTGGGCAGCCCGGCGCGGCGGAGCTTCTCGATCACCTCCGCGCGCAGCGCCTCGCCGCGCAGGGGACGATGGAGGGTGATGGCCTCGCCCACCTGCCGGCCGATCGTGTGCAGCGGGTTGAGAGAGGTCATCGGCTCCTGGAACACCATGCCGGCGACACCGCCACGCAGGCGCTGCAGCTCCCTCTCCGTGGCGCCGAGCACCTCGGTGCCGTCGAGCACGATGCGCCCCTCGGGGTTGGAGCCCGCGGCCGGGAGCAGCCGCAGGATGGAAAGGGCCGTGGCCGATTTCCCGCTGCCCGATTCGCCGACCAGCGCCACCGTCTCGCCGGCCGTCACCTCGAAGGAGACGCCCTCCACCACGCGGCTGCCGCGGAAGGCGACGGCGAGGTTCTCGACCGTCAGCAGGCTCATCGCGCCCCCCCGGGCAGCTTGCGCGGGTCGAAGGCGTCGCGCACCGCCTCGCCGATGAAGATCAGCAGCGTCAGCACGCCGCCCAGCACGATGAAGCCGGTGAAGGCGAGCCAGGGCGCCTGGAGGTTGTTCTTCCCCTGGCTCAGCAGCTCGCCCAGCGAGGGCGAGCCCGGCGGCAGCCCGAAGCCCAGGAAGTCGAGCGAGGCCAGCACGGTCACGCTGCCCGACAGGATGAAGGGCAGGAAGGTCAGAGTCGCCACCATCGCGTTGGGCAGGATGTGCCGGAACATCAGCCGGGCATCCGTGACGCCGAGGGCCCGTGCCGCCCGCACATAGTCGAGGTTGCGGCCGCGCAGGAACTCGGCGCGCACCACGCCCACGAGACTCATCCAGGAGAAGAGCAGCAGGAAGACGAGCAGCGTCCAGAAGGAGGGCTCGATCACCGAGGCCAGGATGATGAGCAGGAAGAGCTGCGGCATGCCCGACCAGATCTCGATGAAGCGCTGGAAGAGCAGGTCCGTCAGCCCGCCGTAGTAGCCCTGCACGGCGCCCGCCGCGATGCCGATGATCGAGGCGAGGATGGTCAGGGTGAAGCCGAACAGCACCGAGATGCGGAAGCCGTAGATCACGCGGGCCAGCACGTCGCGCGCCTGGTCGTCGGTGCCGAGCCAGTTGCGGGCCGAGGGCGGCGACGGCGCGGGCGTCGGCAGGTCGCGCACGATGGTCGCGTGGCTGAAGGGAATGAGCGGCCAGACCATCCAGCCGCCCGCGGCCGCGATGTCGGCCTGGAAGTCGCGGTCCTTCCAGTCGGCGCGGGTGGGCAGCCCGTTCGCCACCACCTCGCTCTCCGCGTAGTCCACGAGGACGGGGAAGAACCAGCGGCCCTCCACGCGCGCGACCAGCGGGCGGTCGTTCGCGATCACCTCGGCGAAGAGGGTGAGCAGGAAGAGCAGGCCGAAGATCCAGAGCGAGATCATGCCGCGGCGGTTGGCGCGGAAGTTCGCGAGGCGGCGCCGCGTGATGGGCGAGAGGCTCATGCGCGCGCGAGGGTGAAGCGCAGCGTCTCGCGCGGGGCGGCGGCCAGGCCCGCGCGCATGGCCGCGGCGTCAGGGAAGCGCCCGGGCAGGCGCAGCGCCTCCGTCTCCACCACCAGCGCCGCGGGCGCGAGCGGCCAGGGATGGAGCGTGGCGGCGAAGGGGCCGGTGCGGATCAGCGTGCTGCCCGCGCAGTCGAAGCGCGGCTGCCCCCAGCACAGGCCGAGCGCCACGCCGTCCACGAGCGCGAGCTTCCGCTGCTGCGGGCGCACCTCCCGCTCGGTCACGCCGAGGCGGGCCATGAGCGCGGCGCGGCGCGGCGCCTCGCGCGCCATGTAGCCCTCCATGGCCGCGCGGCTTTCCGCCGAGGGGGCCATGCGGTTGCCCAGGATGCCCATGCGGTAGATGTGCGTGCCGTGCATCAGGATCAGCAGCCCGACCCAAAGCCCCCAGTTGGCCAGGGCCGTCTCGACGCCCTTCTCCCACATCGGCACATGCTCCGCGCCGGAGAGGGCGTTGAAGTGGCGCGGCAGGCCGGTCGAGGCGTCGAACTCGGGCGCCTCCTCCCACGGCATCCAGGCGCAGTCGTGCTGCGCGGCCGCCGTGCAGACGGGCTCGAAGGGCGCGGGCGGATCGGCCAGCGCACGCATGAGCTGGCCCGCGATGAGCGCATGGGCGGGCTGGGGCGTGGCGAGGACGCTGCCATCCTCCTGCGGCCAGAGGATCATCCGTTCAGCGCCTCGCCTCGAAGTCTATCCGCGGGTCCACCAGCGTGTAGGTGAAGTCGCTCACGATCTGCATCACCAGCCCCAGCAGCGTGAAGATGTAAAGGGTTCCGAACATCACCGGATAGTCCCGCCGGATCGCCGCTTCGAAGCCGAGCAGGCCGAGGCCGTCCAGCGAGAAGATGATCTCCACCAGCAGCGCGCCCGTGAACAGAATGCCGATGAAGGCCGCCGGGAAGCCCGCGATGATGATCAGCATCGCGTTGCGGAACACATGGCCGTAGAGCACGCGGCGCTCGGTGGCGCCCTTGGCGCGCGCGGTCAGCACGTATTGCTTGTTGATCTCCTCGAGGAAGGAGTTCTTCGTCAGCATGGTGAGCCCCGCGAAGCCGCCGATCACCAGCGTCAGCGTGGGCAGGGCGATGTGCCAGGCATAGTCCAGCGCGCGCTGCCAGAAGGGCCAGGCCTCCGCGCCGGGGCTCGCCAGCCCGCGCAGCGGGAACCACTGCAGGAAGCTGCCGCCGGCGAAGAGCACCACGAGCAGCACGGCGAAGAGGAAGCCCGGGATCGCGTAGCCCACCAGCACCACCGCGCTCGTCCAGAGATCGAAGCGCGAGCCGTCGCGCACCGCCTTGCGGATGCCGAGGGGGATGGAAATCAGGTAGATGATCAGCGTCGACCACAGGCCGAGCGAGATGGAGACGGGCAGCTTCTCCACCACCAGATCCCACACCGGCCGGTCGCGGAACAGGGAACGGCCGAGGTCGAAGGTGACATAGCCCCGCAGCATCTCGACGAAGCGGACATGGGCGGGCTTGTCGAAGCCGAAGGCGCGCTCGATCTCGGCGACGATGGCCGGATCGAGCCCGCGCGCGCCGCGATAGGCGCCCCTCGGCCCCTCCCCTCCGCCGCTGCCGGTGGCCGACAGCCCCGGCTGCTGGGGCTGGCGCACCTCGCCCGGCCCCTCGCCCGTCAGCCGGCCCATCGTCTCGCCCTCGCCGCGCAGCTCCGCCAGCATCTGCTCCACCGGCCCGCCAGGCGCGAACTGGATCACGACGAAGTTGATGAGAATGATCCCGAACAGCGTCGGCACCACCAGCAGCAACCGCCGCAGCAGATAGGCGGTCACGGCCGGCGATCTCCCGGGTGGTGCGCCAGCGGGAGGGCGCTGCCCTCCCGCACCCTCCCGCCGGGGACTTTTGGTCGCCGGGCCCCTGGGAACCTTGTGGGATGTGGAGGGAGGGGCGTCACGCGCGCACCCGCGATCAAAGGCGCCGCATGCCCCTCCCTCCACATCCCACCAACGATCATGGGTCCAGGGAACACGTTCCCTGGCGGGGGAGCGCGAGGGGGCAGCGCCCCCTCGCCGGCGCAACCGTCCGGGACGATCACAGCCCGCGCCGTGCTTCGGCGAGGGCGCGGTCGCGCGTCGGGTCTATCCACCAGGAGTCGAAGCCCAGCCCGTAGCGCGGGTTGCGTTCCGGCCGGCCGAAGCGGTCCCAGAAGGCGATCCAGAAGCGACGATTGTGCCATTGCGGGATGACGAAGTGGTGGTGCAGCAGCACGCGGTCGAGCGCGCGGGTGCGGTGGATGAGTTCCTCGCGGTCGGGCGCGGTGATGAGCAGCTCTACGAGTTCGTCTATCGCCGGGTCGCAGATGCCGGCGACGTTCTGGCTGCCGTTCTGGCGGGCCTTCTCGCAGGTCCAATAGTCGCGCTGCTCGTTGCCGGGCGAGAGGGACTGGCCCATCACGTCCACCGTCATGTCGTAGTCGAAGGCGTCGATCCGGACCTGGTATTGCGCAGGGTCCACCGTGCGCACACGCGCCTCGATGCCGATGCGCTCCAGCCACTGCACATAGGGCAGGGCGATGCGCTCGAAGCTCGCGCCGTTCAGCAGGATTTCGAAGCTGAAGCGCTGCCCCTGGGCGTTGACGAGGCGGCGGTCGCGCACCGTCCAGCCCGCCTCGCGCAGCAGGGCCAGCGCCCGGCGCGCCCCCTCGCGGTTGTTGCCCGAGCCGTCGGTCACGGGCAGGCGGTGTTCGGTGGTGAAGACGCTCTCGGGGATGCGGCCGCGGAAGCGCTCCAGGATCTCGCGCTCGCGGCCCTGGGGCAGGCCGGAGGAGGCGAGCTCCGAGTTCGAGAAGAAGCTGGTGGTGCGGTTGTAGAGACCGTTGAAGATGTTGGCGTTCAGCCACTCGAAGTCGAACACCTCGATGAGCGCCTGGCGCACGCGCGCGTCCTGGAACAGGGGGCGGCGCAGGTTCACCACGAAGGCCTGCATGCCGGTGGGCAGCTCGTGGCGGATTTCGTCGCGCTTGACGAGGCCGCGCCGCGCCGCCGGGAAGTCGTAGCCCGTGGCCCAGTTGCGCGCGATGTTCTCGGTGCGGAAGTCGATCTGCCCGGCCTTGAAGGCCTCGAAGGCCACGGTCACGTCGCGGAAGTACTCGTAGCGCAGCGCGTCGAAGTTGTGCTGGCCGCGGCGGGTGTTGAGATCCCGCGCCCAGTAGTCCTCGACGCGCCGGTAGGTGACCGTGCGGCCCGGCTCGAAGCGCTCGATGCGATAGGGGCCCGAGCCCAGCGGGATGTCGAGCGAGGGGCGCGCGAACTCCCGGCCCTCCCAGAAATGCCGCGGCAGGATCTGCATCTGGCCGAGGATGAGAGGGAGTTCGCGATTCTCGCTGGTGCGGAAGCGGAAGGTGACGCGGCGGGGCGATTCGGCCACCACCTCCGCCACGTCCGACCAGTAGGCGCGGTAGAAGGGCCGACCCTGGCTGCGCAGCGTGGTGAAGGTGAAGGCCACGTCCTCGGCGGTGATGGGGCGGCCATCGTGCCAGCGCGCGCCCTCGCGCAGCTCGAAGGAGACGCCCATGCGGTCGGCCGGGAGTTCCACCACCTCCGCCACATGGGCGTATTCGGTGCTGGCTTCGTCCGCGCTCTCCTGCAGCAGCGAGTCGTAGAGGTTCGCGAGGCCCACCGCCGCCGTGCCGCGCAGGATGAAGCCGTTGAAGCTGTCGAAGCTGCCGATGGCGGTCAGCGCCACTTCGCCGCCCTTCGGGGCCTCGGGGTTCACCCAGGGCCAATGGGGGAAGCCGGGGGGCAGCGCGGGCTCGCCCAGCAGCGAGAGCGCGTGGGTGCGGATCGTGCCCTGCCGGGCGCGGGCCCGACCGGAGAAGGCGACGAGGCCCACCCCGGCGGCGAAGAGGTCGCGGCGCTTCATGTCCCTGACTGTGGGGGCGCGGGCGCGCCGCGGCAACCGTTTCCGGCGGCGCGGGCGGCTGCTACACCGCCCCCATGCTGGCGCTGACCATGGGCGAGCCCGCCGGGATCGGCCCGGAGATCGCCGCCAAGGCCTGGGCGCGGCTGCGCGAGAGCGGGCCGGCCTTCCTCTTTCTCGGCGATGCGGGGCTGATCGCGGGCGTGCCGGTGGCGCCGGTGACCTGCCCCGAGGCAGCGGCCCGCGCCTTTCCCGCGGCCCTGCCCGTGCTGCATCGCCCCCTCCCCGCCCCCGCCACCCCGGGCCGGCCGAGCCCGGCCACCGCCCCTGCCGTCATCGCCGCCATCGAGGAGGCGGTGGCGCTCGCGAAGGCGCGCGCGGTCGGTGCGGTGGTGACCAACCCGATCCAGAAATCTGTGCTCACCGCGGCGGGCTTCCCCCATCCCGGCCACACCGAGTTCCTGGGCGTGCTGGCCGGCACGGGCGTGCCGCCCGTGATGATGCTGGCCTGCCCCGGGCTGCGCGTGGTGCCGGTGACGGTGCATGAGCCGCTGAAGCAGGCCATCGCCCGCCTGACGCCGGAGCTCATCGCCGCGCAGGCGCGGGTGGCGCATGCGGCGCTGCGGCGGGATTTCGGCATCGCCGCGCCGCGGCTGGCGGTGGCGGGGCTCAACCCCCATGCCGGCGAGGGCGGCACGCTGGGCGACGAGGAGGCCCGCATCGTCGCCCCCGCCATCGCCCTGCTGCGCGCCGAGGGCATCGCCGCCACCGGCCCGCACCCGCCGGACACGCTGTTCACCGCCGGGATGCGCCCGCGCTACGACGCGGCCATCTGCCTCTACCACGACCAGGCGCTGATCCCGATCAAGACGCTGGACATGGCGGGCGGGGTGAACGTGACGCTCGGTCTCTCCATCATCCGCACCAGCCCCGACCACGGCACCGCCCTCGACATCGCCGGGCAGGGCCTGGCCGAGCCCGACAGCCTGATCGCCGCGCTGCGCCTCGCGCAGAGCCTCGCCGAGACCCGGAGCCGCCAGGAATGAGACTTTCGGTCAACATCGATCACGTCGCCACGCTGCGGAACGCGCGCGGGGGGGCGCATCCCTGCCCGGTGGCCATGGCGCGGCTCTGCCTCGATGCGGGGGCGGATGGCATCACCTTCCACCTGCGCGAGGACCGCCGCCACATCCGCGACGCCGATGTGCGCCGCCTGCACGCGGAGCTGCGCACGCGCCTCACCTTCGAGATGGCCGCGACGCCGGAGATGGTGGCGATCGCCGAGGGGCTTCCCGGCCTCGCCGCCTGCTGCTTCGTGCCCGAGAAGCGCGAGGAGCTGACCACCGAGGGCGGCCTCGATGTGCGGCGCGCCGGGCCCTTCCTCGCCGAGGCCATCGCGCGCATGGCCGCCCATGGCACGGAGGTGAGCCTCTTCGTCGAGCCCGACGCGGTGCAGATCGAGGCCGCCGCGCGGCTCGGCGCGCAGGCGGTGGAGCTGCACACGGGCCGCTATGCGGACGCCGCGCCCGAGGCGCGCCCCGCCCTCGCGGCGCGCCTCGCGGAGGCGGCGCGGGTGGCGGCCGGGCTCGGCCTCGCCGTCCATGCGGGGCACGGGCTCTCCTTCGAGACGATCGGGCCTGTGGCGGCCATCCCGGAGATCAGCGAGGTCTCCATCGGGCATTTCCTGGTGGGGGCGGCGCTGGCGGAAGGCTTCCCGGGCGCGGTGGCGCGCATGCGCGGGCTGATCCGGGCCGCGCGCGGGGGCTGAGGCGCCGGCCTCCGCCCGACGGCTTCCACCGCGGGCCTGGACGCACAGCGCATGGCGGCGGGAGCGCGGGCGCTGGGGTCGTTCGGGGCGGGCTTGTCGAAGCGCGCGGCGATGCGGCGAGACTGCTTGGGGCGGTTGAACCATCGCGCGATCAGGTGGCGCTGACGGGAGAGCGCTACCACCACGATGATCTGTTCGCGCTGCCGGCGGGTGGCGGGCACATGGTCGCGGCATTCGGCCTCGGGGATTCGGCGGCGGATCTTGGCGGCGGCGTCGCCGCGGTCGGCCGCGACGCCGCTCCCCGGGGGCGCGGGACCGGCCAGCAGCCCGGGCACCGCGCGCATGCCGGCGGCCTTCGCCGCGGACAGGGCGAGGCGGAGCGGGAGGCCGCGGCCATCGACGCGGATGTCGATCCTCGTTGCGAGCGAAGTCCGGAGCCCATTGGCGAAACGTCCACAAGCCTGTGCCCGCTCCGCACGCATCGCATCACCAGCCAGCCGCGCGAGAGCTTTCCGCGACGAAGGAAACCGCTCTACCCTCCGCGGACCGGCCATCACGGAGGGCGAGGAGGTGCGTGACACGGCGGGCCCGGGCAAAAGGACGGGCGCGGAGGAGGGGGCGCGGCCGTCCGCGACGCGCGGGGAAGGCGCGGCGACTCGCCGTCAGGGCGCCGTCGCGGGAATCGCCGCCCGCACGGCGGCTGCGGCGCGGCGGGTTGGCCCCTTCGCGGGACGTGTCGCCGTCTTCCAGAACATCGGCGTCACCCGCAACCTGCCCGATACGCTGGGGCGCCGGCAACTTCCCCTGCGTCCCGGCCTCTGCTTCCCGCCGGACGCCCCGCCCTGGGCCTACGACTGCACCGGCGGCCGCGCGACAAACATGGAGGTGCCCGCTCCGCCTGTGCCGGCCGATGCGCCCTTGATTCCCGGCACCTTCATCTATGGCGGGCCCGTGTGGCATTCCTTCGGCCACTGCATCGCCGAGTTCGTGCACCGGATGTGGGTGACGGAGCGGCCCGAGTGGCGCGACGCGCCGGTCGCCTTCATCGCGACCGAGGGACGGCCAGTGCCCGGTTTCCTCGGGGAAATCATGTCCCTGCTCGGCGTGCGCGCATGGCGGGTGCTCGAGGGGCCCGCCCGCATCGAGCGGCTCGTCGTGGCCGAGCAGGGCAAGATGCTGCACTGCCCGCCCGCCCCCGCCTATGTCGAGTTCCTGAGGCGCAGGCTCTCGCATCTCGCTGACGAGCCGCCGCGCTTTCCCCGCCGGCTCGCGGTGTTGCGCGGCCATCTCGGCGCCGGCCGCGGGCGCTGCGTCGGCGAGAACTGGCTCCTGCGCCAGCTTGTGGCCCTGGGCTACGCCGAGTTTCGCCCCGAGACCCTGCCCATCGCCGACCAGGCCAACGCCTATGTCCATGCGGAGAAGATCATCTTCTCGGAGGGCAGCGCCATCCACCTCTTCGACATCCTTCCGCCCGTGCGCGCCGAGATCGCGGTGCTGAACCGTCGGCCCGGCTCGCACCTCGGGCAGGACTCCCTCCAGTCGAAGGCGGCGCGGCTGCATCTCTACGACGGCGTCCGCCTGCTTGGCGATCCGCGCGGCGGTCTGACCGCCACCCTCGGCCTGTTCGACCCGCGCGCCGTGCTCGACTTCCTGCAGAAGGCGGGGATGATCCCCGCCATCGCCGTGCCCGACCTGCTGGAGGAAGCCGAAGAGTTGGCCGAGGACATCGCCGGCTTCGTGCGGGCCCGCCACCCGGCCGCAGCGGTGCGCAGGACGCACGACGAGGAGCGGCTTCTGGCCGAAACGATCACCTACCTCGCACGCCAGGCACTGCGCGGGCCCGCCCATGCCGCGCCGACGAATGTCGCCGCGCCGGCGCCGCGGCGACGAGGCCCTCTTCCCTGAGCCCCTCCCCGCCTCAGCGCCACCAGCCTGCCTGCGCGACGAGCAGCCAGAGCATCCCCACGCTCGCCGTGCCATAGGCGAGGAGCACCAGGGTGCCGAGCTTCAGGAAGTCGGCGAAGCGGTAGTTTCCCGGCGACATCACCATGAGGTGCGTCTGGTAGCCGTAGGGCACGAGAAAGGAGGCGGAGGCGCCGAAAGCCACCATCAGCGCCGCCGCCTCGCCCGGCAAGCCGGTCAGCGCCGCCACCTGCAGCGCGATGGGCAGCGCGGTGACCGCCGCCGCGACATTGGACAGAAGCTCCGTCAGCAGCCAGGCCAGCAGGAAGATCGCGAGCAGCGCCGAGAGCGTGCCGCTCACCCCGAAGAGCTCCACCGCCCAGGCTGCGAGGACCTCGTCGAAGCCGGCACGCGTCACGAGGGCCGCGAGGGCGAGGGAGCCCCAGAGCGCCATCATGAGATCGAAGGGGAAGAGCGCGCGGAAATCGCGCGCGTCCAGCAGGCCGAAGGCGAGGCTCGCGCCCACCAGCAGCAGCGTCAGCAGCGCGAAGCCCATGAGGTCGAAGATGGCGAAGACGACGAACAGGCCGAAGAGGACGGTGGCGAGAATGGCCTGACGCCGCGACAGGGCCGTCGTCGGCGTTCCCTCGCGCGCGATGATGTGGAAGTTGGAGCGCACCTCGGGGTGGGCGAAGAAGTCGCTGCCCCCGGCCACGGCCAGCAGATCGCCGGCCTTCAGCTCCACCTCGCCGAGCTTGCCCGACAGGCGCTCGTCGCCGCGCCGGATGGCGAAGACCGAGGCGCTGAAGGTCGCGCGGAAGTTGCTCGACTTCAGCGTGCGCCCCACCAGCGTCGAACTCTGCGCCACGACCGCGTGGTGCACCTGCAAACCGGAGCGCTGGCGCACTTCCTCCATCACCTCGAGGCCGGGGAAGGCCATCAGCTCGTCGATGAAGCGCAGATCGCCCACGAAGATCAGCACATCCCCTTCGCGCAGCACCTCGTCGGGCCGCACCGGCGAGACGAGCACGTCGCCCCGCACCAGCTCCGCCACGTAGAAGTGCCCGAGGCTGCGCAGGTGGTTCTCTGCCAGCGACTTGCCGATGAGCGGCGAGCCGGGCAGCACCCGCCCCTCGACATGGAAGAGTTCCGGCACCGGCGAGGCCGCCACCCCGCGCGGCGCGCGCATGAGGGAGGGCCCCGCCGCGAGCAGCACGAGATAGACCGCAAGCGCGGTGACGAGGCCCGGCACCGCGAAGTCGACGAAGCCGATCTCGACACCCTGCCGCGCCGCCTGTCCCACCGTGATCAGGTTCGCCGAGGTGCCGAAATGCGTCACCATCCCTCCCGCCAGCGCGGCGTAGGAGAGAGGCAGCAGAAGCTGCCGAGGGTCGATGCGGGGATTGCGCGCGGCCGGGCCCATGAGCGCCCCCACCACCGCAGTGTTCGGCATCACCGCCGAAGCGAGCACCGCCACGCCGAGGAACCGTCGCCGGATCGCCCCGGGCGGGGTCGGCTTGCGGCTGAACAGCAGCTTGCGCAGCCAGGTGAGGCGGCCGAGCACGCTCGAGAACACGACGAGGCAGATCACCGCCACCAGGGAGGGTTCGCCCAGGAACTCCAGCACCTCGCGCGCCGGCAGGCGCTGCAGCAGCAGCACGGCCAGGATGAAGGCGAAGAAGGCGGCCGCCATGGGCACGCGGCCGCTGACCAGCGCCGCGAGCAGCCCCACCGACAATGCGATGTCAAGCGCAAGATCCATCGCGGCGCAGCCGGGCCCTCAGCCGGCGGACTGGCGCCGGTCCACCAGCGCCAGCACCTGCTGGGCCAGGGCCTCGGCAGAGGGGCCCGCACCGTCGAGCACGAGCTCCGCCGCCTCGGGCGGCTCGTAGGGGCTGCTCACCCCGGTGAAGTTCGCGATCTCGCCCCGCATCGCCTTTGCGTAGAGGCCCTTCACGTCGCGCCGCATGCAGACCTCGATCGGCGTATCGACGAAGATCTCGATGAACTCGCCCTCGGCGAGCATCTCGCGCACCATCTGCCGTTCGGCGCGGAAGGGCGAGATGAAGGAGCAGAGCACGATCAGCCCGGCATCCACCATCAGCTTCGCCACCTCGCCCACGCGACGGATGTTCTCCACCCGGTCCTGGTCGGTGAAGCCGAGGTCGCGGTTCAACCCGTGGCGCAGGTTGTCGCCGTCGAGCGAATAGGTGTGACGCCCCGACTGGTGGAGCGCCTGCTCCACCAGCTTCGCCACAGTGGACTTGCCCGACCCGGACAGCCCGGTGAACCACAGCACCATCGGCTTCTGGCCGAGCGCGGCGGCACGGGCCGCCTTGTCCACGAGGAAGTGCTCGTGGTGGATGTTGGTGGCCCGCCGCAGCGGGAAGGCGATCATGCCGCAGCCCGCCGTGCGGTTGGTGAAGCGGTCCACCAGGATGAAGGCGCCGGTCAGGCGGTTCTGCGCGTAGGGGTCCATCGCCACCCGCGTCGCGGTGGCGAGGTTGCACAGACCGATCTCGTTGAGCGCGAGCCGCGTCGCCGACTGGTGATCGAGCGTCGAGACGTCCACCCGGTGCTTGATGGCGGTGACCGAGGCGGTGGTCCAGGCGTTGCCGATGCGCATCAGGTACTGGCGGCCGGGCAGCATCGGCTCCTCGTCCATCCAGAGCAGATGCGCGGCGAACTGGTCCGCCACGGCCGGCCGATCCGAGACGGGCGCCAGCACGTCGCCGCGCGCCACGTCCACCTCGTCGGCGAGGCAGAGCGTCACCGCCTCGCCCGCCGTCGCGCGCTCCTGGTCGCCGTCGGGCCCGAGAATGCGCGCGACATGGCTCGTCACGCCCGAGCCCGCCACCACCACGCTCTCGCCCAGCGCCACCGCCCCGCTCGCCACCGTGCCGGAAAAGCCGCGGAAATCCTGGTTCGGCCGGTTCACCCACTGCACCGGGAAGCGGAAGGGGATGCGGGCGAGATCCTCCTCCACCTCGACGGATTCGAGATGCTCGAGCAGGGTCGGGCCGCGATACCAGGGCGTGTTGCCGGACCGGCGCGTCACATTGTCCCCGAACCGGCCCGAGGTCGGGATCGGCACCATGCTGTGGAAGCCGAGCCCCGCGGCGAAGGTCGCGTATTCGCCGACGATGCGGTCGAACACCTGCTGGTCGAAATGCACGAGGTCGATCTTGTTGACCGCGAGCACGACGTGGCGGATGCCGAGCAGCGAACAGATGTAGGAATGCCGGCGCGTCTGGGTGAGCAGTCCCTTGCGCGCGTCCACCAGGATGATGGCGAGCTCCGAGTTCGAGGCGCCGGTCGCCATGTTGCGCGTGTACTGCTCGTGCCCCGGGCAGTCGGCCACGATGAAACTGCGCCTCGGCGTGGTGAAGAAGCGGTAGGCGACGTCGATGGTGATGCCCTGCTGGCGTTCCGCCTCCAGGCCGTCCACGAGCAGCGCGAGGTCCACCTCCTCGCCCAGCGTGCCGTGCTTGCGGCTGTCGCGCGCGATGGCCGCGAGCGTGTCCTCCATGATGAGCTGGCTGTCGTAGAGGAGCCGACCGATCAGGGTGGACTTGCCGTCGTCCACCGACCCGCAGGTCAGAACGCGCAGCAGGCCGCGCGACATGGAGGTGCCGTCCATCAGAAATACCCCTCGCGCTTCTTGCGCTCCATCGAGGCCTCCTGGTCGTTGTCGATCAGGCGGCCGTGGCGCTCGGAGACGCGCGAGAGGCGCAGCTCCTCGAGAACCTGCTCGATCGTCTGGGCGCGGCTCTCGTGCGCGCCGGTCAGCGGCCAGTCACCCATGGTGCGGAAGCGCACCCACATCGTCTCGGGCTGCTCGCCGGGTTCGAGCGGCATGCGCTCGTCGTCGCGCATGATCAGCGCCCCGCCCCGGCGCAGGATCGGCCGGGGCGCTGCGAAGTAGAGCGGCACCACGGGGATCCTCTCGGCGGCGATGTAGTCCCAGACGTCGAACTCGGTCCAGTTGGAGAGCGGGAAGACGCGCATCGTCTCCCCGGGCCCGATGCGCGTGTTGTAGAGGCCCCAGAGCTCGGGCCGCTGGCCGCGCGGCTCCCAGACATGGCCCGGGGCGCGGTGGCTGAACACGCGCTCCTTCGCCCGCGCCTTCTCCTCGTCACGGCGCGCACCGCCGATGGCCGCGTCGAAGCCGTGCATGTCGAGCGCCTGCTTGAGCGCTTCCGTGCCCATCACGCTCATGTGCACCTGGCTGCCGTGCGTGATCGGGTTGATCCCGCGCGCGAGGCCGTCGGGATTGGTGTGCACGATGAGCCGCGCGCCGATCTCGGCGGCGCGGCGGTCGCGGAACTCCAGCATCTCGCGGAAGTCCCAGCCGGTGGCGATGTGCAACAGCGGGAAGGGAAGGCGCCCCGGCGCGAACGCCTTCAAGGCGAGGTGCAGCACCACCGAGCTGTCCTTGCCGATGGAGTAGAGCAGCACCGGGTTGCGGAAGCTCGCCACCGTCTCGCGCAGGATCGAGATCGCCTCGGCCTCGAGGCGCCGCAGGTGCGGGCTGAGCACGGCCGTCTTCTGCTGCGACAACATCGTTCCACCTCGTGGCCCCGCCAGGGCGCCGCAACCCATTCCGCCGCCAGCATGGCCGACAAGGCCCGCGGGTCAAGCCTCGCTGCACCGCAGCGCGATCATGTAGCGGATTTCGACCCGCCCCGCCACCGCGCCGGCTGGGCTCGCGAACACAGGGCGGATCGCTCCCCTCATCCGAAATGTCCGCGCCACCAGGCGACGAAGCGCGCCAGCCCCTCCGCAAGCGCGGTCCTCGGCCGCCAGCCGAAATCGCGCGCCATGGCCGAGACGTCGGCCCAGGTGGCGGGCACATCGCCCTTCTGCATGGGCTCGAGCCGCCGGATCGCCGCAACACCCAGCAGGCGCTCGAGGATCGCCACCATCTCCAGCAGCTCCTCCGGCCGGCTGTTGCCGATGTTGTAGAGGCGCTGGCCCGGGCCGGCGGGCGGATGGTCCAGCACGGCGAGGATGCCGGCCACCGCGTCGTCCACATAGGTGAAGTCGCGCCGCATGCGGCCCTCGTTGAACAGGCGGATGGGCCTGCCGGCCAGCATCGCCTCGGTGAACAGCCAGTAGGCCATGTCCGGCCGCCCCCAGGGCCCATAGACGGTGAAGAAGCGCAGCGCCGACAGGCGCAGCCCGTAGAGCGCGGCATAGCTGTGCGCCATCAGCTCCCCCGCCGCCTTGGTCGCTGCATAGAGCGAGGCCGGGCGGTCCACCCGATCCTCCTCGCGGAAGGCGCCCTCGCGCACGCCATAGACGGAGCTGGTGGAGGCATGAACGCAGTGGACGATACGCCCCTCCGACCGCCGCACCCCCTCGAGCACGGCGAGCTGCCCGGTCACATTGGCCGCCGTGTAGGCGAAGGGCGCCTCGAGCGACCAGCGCACCCCCGCCTGCGCGCCGAGATGCACGACTCGATCCAGCCTCCGCTCGGCGGCGAAGAGCGCGGCCATGCCCGCCTCGTCCGCGAGGTCGAGGCGATGCAGCACGAACTGCCCCGGCCGGGCGCAGGCGGTGAGGGCGGCGAGCCGCGCCTCCTTCAGCCGCGGATCGTAGTAGGCGTTGAAGTTGTCCAGGCCGACGACGCGCTCGCCCCGCGCGAGCAGCGCCCCGGCCAGATGCGCCCCGATGAAGCCGGCCACTCCGGTGACGAGAACGTCGCCCAAGACGCTCAGCTCCGGCCCACGCCGCGGTAGTCGAGCCCCGCCTCGCGCATCGCCTGCGGATCCCAGGCGTTGCGGCAGTCGAAGATGAGCCGCCCGCGCATGGCGGCCTTCAGCCGCTCGGGCGTGATGGCGCGGAACTCGTTCCACTCGGTCAGCAGCATCACCGCGTCCGCGCCCTCGGCGGCGGCCAGCGCATTGCCGGCATAGGCCACGGCGGCGGGCAGCAGCGGCCGTGCATTGGGCATGGCCACGGGGTCGAAGGCCACCACCTCCACGCCCGCCGCCACGAGGCGCGGCAGGATGGCGAGGGAGGGCGCCTCGCGCATGTCGTCGGTCTCCGGCTTGAAGGCGAGGCCGAGCACCCCCACCCGCTTGCCGGCCGGCGCGCCGAGCAGGGCCAGCATGCGCTCGGCCATGGCGAGCTTGCGCGCCTCGTTGGCGGCGATGGTCGCCTCCACCAGCGTCAGCGGCGCGCCGGCGTCCCGGGCGGTGCGCGCGAGCGCCAGCGTGTCCTTGGGAAAGCAGGAGCCGCCATAGCCGGGGCCGGGATGGAGGAACTTCCGCCCGATGCGCCCGTCGAGGCCCATGCCGCGCGCCACGTCGTGCACGTCGGCGCCGACGCGCTCGCACAGGTCCGCGATCTCGTTGATGAAGGTGACCTTGGCGGCGAGGAAGGCGTTGGACGCGTACTTGATCAGCTCGGCGGTCTCGATCGAGGTGGCGATGATGGGCGTCTCGATCAGGTAGAGCGGCCGGTAGAGCCGGCGCAGCACGGCGAAGGCGCGGTCGCTGTCGGCGCCGATCACCACCCGGTCGGGACGCATGAAGTCGCCGATGGCGCTGCCCTCGCGCAGGAACTCGGGGTTGGAGGCCACCGCGATCTCGAGATCGGGGCGCACCCGCGCCATCAGCTCGCGCAGCTTCGCCCCCGTGCCCACCGGCACGGTGGACTTGGTGACCAGCACGAAGGGCGCCTCCGCCTCGCGCGCCGCCTGCTCGGCCGCGGCGAAGACATAGGTGAGATCGGCGTGGCCGTCGCCGCGGCGCGAGGGCGTGCCGACGGCCAGGAACACCGCCGCGGCATCCCGCAGGGCGGCCTTGAGGTCGGTGGTGAAGGCGAGGCGGCCGTCCTTCACGTTCTCGGCCACGAGGCGGTCGAGCCCCGGCTCGTAGATCGGGATGCGGCCGGCGCTCAGCGCCTCCACCTTCGCCGCATCCGCGTCCACGGCGACGACATCGGTGCCGAACTCGGCGAAGCAGGCGGCGGAGACGAGCCCCACATAGCCGGCCCCGATGATCGCGATGCGCATGGTTCCTCACTCCCCCGCCCGCTGCCCGCCGGCGGATTCGGTCGCGCGCGCACCTTTCCAGCCCCGGGGCGCGGGTTCAAGCGCGCAGGACCCGCTCAGGCGTAGCCGAAGACGCGCATCTCCTCGCGGAAGAAGGCATCGAGCTCGGCGATGACGGCGGCGGAGAGCTTCTCCCTGTGGTCCCCGGGGGTGACCTTGCGCACGAAGGCGCGGGGGTTCTCCTCGCCCGGGATGACGTCGGCCCACGCCATGATGGCCTCGAGCTGCGACTGCGCCAGCGGCCAGCCGAAATGCGCGCAGACGTCGCGCAGGAAGGCGCGCTTGTCGAGGATCGCGCTCTCGTAGCGGTAGAGGCGCAATCCGGGCAGCGCGAGGAAGGGCAGATACTGCCTCAGCGCCTCGCGGAAACTGTCCGCCGCGTGCAGGACATAGGCCGCCACATCGCTGGAGAGCGCCTCGGCGCGCTGGGTCAGCATCTCCTCGCGCGCCTCGCCCGCTTCGGGCACGGCGTGCGAAAAGGCGTTGGAGAAATACTCGCTCACCAGGGCATCGCGCGGATCGCGCACCAGCAGGATGCTGCGCCCCCCGGTCAGGAAGGGGGAATCCAGCAGCAGCGAGGGCGCGTTGCGGAACCCGCCATAGACGTTGCCGCCGCGCAGCAGCGCCAGGATCCCGGGATCGGCCCGCCAGCGCTCCACCCCCACCCCGGCCTCGAAGAGTCGGCCCGCGACATCGACGAAGTTCATGCCGTTCATCTGGGCCAGCGCCTCGACCATCATGTTCATGATCGAACTGCCGGATTTGCGCACGCCGAAGACGAAGAGCGGCGGCCGGGCGGGATCATCCGCCACCTGGAAGGGAACGTCGCAGAATCGGATGGTGGACAACGTGACCATGGCATCCTTTGCCCATCGGACCTGGCCTTGCGCAACCGGCACCGCCTCAGCGGTCATCACGGCTCATGCCGGAAGGCCGACCGCGGCGGGCGCGCCCCGGGCGCCGTCGGCCTCTTCGCGCGCCCAGGCGATGGCGGCATCGGCCAGTGCGGCCAGCGTGTCCACCACCGGAAAGGACGGCGCCGGGCCCGCGGCCATGCCGAGCGGGATTTCCGTGCAGGCCAGCACCACCGCCCGCGCGCCGCGGCCCATGAGCGCGCGCGCCACCGCGGCCAGCGGCGCGTGCGCTTCGGCCAGCCGGTTCGCCTTGACCAGCGCGATGGCCGGGGTGACCAGCCGCTCCATCTCCACGGCCTCGGGCAGCAGGCAGGGGTAGCCCAGCCGTTCCTGGTAGAGGCCGCTCGCCAGCGTCGCCGCCGTGCCCATCAGCCCCACGGGCCCCTCCGAAATGCCCTGCGCGGCCAGGGCCGCGCGCGCCCCGTCCACGATGTGCAGCAGGCGCATGGGGGTGGCCGCCTGCATCGCCTCGAACCAGAGATGGGCGGTGTTGCAGGGGATGGCCACGGCGCCGCAGCCCGCCCCCTCCAGCCCCGCGAGGCCGCGCAGCAGCCAGGGCAGCGGGTCCTCGCCGCCCGCGAGGCGCGCCGCCGTGCGGTCGGGCACCCGCGGGTCGGACCACAGCACGGCGGGGATGTGCTCCTGGTCGCGCGTGGCCGGGGTGCGCAGCGTGAGCTGGCGCATGAACTCCGCCGAGGCGAGCGGCCCCATCCCCCCCAGCACGCCGAGCACGCGCGTCATCGCAGCCCCTCCCAGACGAGCTGCGCGCCGGTCAGCGCCAGCAGCACATGGATGATCCGGTAGAACAGCCGGTCGCTCACCCGCGCGGCAAGCCAGACGCCGAGCTTGATGCCGAGGGGCGCGAGCGGCAGCAGCACGAGGCTGGTCAGCAGGTTCTGCGCCGAGAGCGCGCCGAGGAAGACATAGGGCAGGAGCTTCACGTAGTTCAAGGTCGCGAAGAAGGCGACGGTGGTGGCCGCAAGCCGCGCCCGCTCCAGCCGGAGCGGCAGCAGATAGACCGCAAGCGGCGGCCCGCCGGCATGGGCGATGAAGCTCGTGAAGCCCGAGACCCCGCCCCAGAGCGTGCCCTTGAGCGCCGAGGGCGCGGCCGGCACCACCTTGCCGCCGCCGATTTCCTGCCAAAGCGAGCGGGCGATGAAGGCGAGCGTCATCGCGCCGATCATCAGCTTCACCATGGCGTCGGAGAGCAGGCCGAAGGCCAGCGTGCCCGCGGCGATGCCCAGCATGGCGCCCGGCAGGGTGCGCGCGAGCTCCGCCCGGTCCCAGCGGCCCCACCAGGCGCGCAGCGCCGCGAGGTCCATGGCACAGAGCACCGGCAGGGCGATTCCAGCCGCTTGCGGGGCGGGAATGACGAGGGACATCAGCGGCACGCCGGTGTTCCCGGCCCCCGAGGCGAAGCCGCCCTTGCTGATGCCGGTGAGCAGGAAGGCCGGAACGGCCAAGGCGTAGAACCAGGGATCGGTGATCAGCACCCGCGGCGACTCTCCAGGGCCCCGCACGGCGCCCTCCTCCTTTCCTAGCCCCCTCGGCCCGCGATGGGAACGCCCGGCGCTGGCCGTGCCGCGCCGGCTGGTCTACCCAGGAAGAGGAATCCCGACCGGAGCCGCCGCCACCCATGCCCCGCGCCCTCATCACCGGCATCACCGGCCAGGACGGCGCCTATCTCTCGGCCCTGCTGCTCGAGAAGGGCTATGAGGTGTTCGGCCTGCTGCGCCGCTCCGCCTCCTCGGACGTGGTGGGCGCGCGCCTGCGGTGGCTCGGCGTGCTTGACCGGGTGCGGCTGCTCGACGGCAACCTGATGGACCTCTCCTCCCTGCTGCGGGTGATGGAGGAGGTGCAGCCGGACGAGGTTTACAACCTCGCCGCGCAGAGCTTCGTCAAGGCCTCCTGGCAGCAGCCGCTGCTCACCGGGCAGGTCACCGCGCTGGGCGCGAACAACCTGCTCGAGGCGGTGCGGCTGCTGCGCCCCGGGGCGCGCTTCTACCAGGCGAGCAGCAGCGAGATGTTCGGCAAGGTGGAGACCGAGTCCCAGAACGAGCGCACCCCCTTCCACCCGCGCTCGCCCTACGCCGTCTCGAAGCTCTACGCCCACTGGATCACGGTGAACTACCGCGAGAGCTTCGGCCTGCACGCCTCCTCGGGCATCCTGTTCAACCACGAGAGCCCGCTGCGCGGCATCGAGTTCGTCACGCGCAAGATCACCGACGGGGCGGCGCGCATCCGCCTCGGCCTCGCCGAGACGCTGCCCATGGGCAATCTCGACGCGCGCCGCGACTGGGGCCATGCGCGCGACTATGTGCGCGCCATGTGGCTGATGCTGCAGCAGCCCGAGCCGGGCGACTACGTGGTGGCCACCGGGCGCAGCGCCAGCGTGCGCGAGTTCTGCGAGCTCGCCTTCGCCCATGTCGGCCTCGACTGGCGCCGGCATGTGGTGCTCGACCCCGCCTTCCTGCGCCCGGCCGAGGTGGATGTGCTGCAGGGCGATGCCAGCCGCGCCCGGCAGGTGCTCGGATGGCAGCCCGAGACGACGCTGGAGGAGCTCGTCGCCGAGATGGTGGAGGCCGACCTCAAGCGCCACCGCGACCGGATGCGCTGATGCGCGTGCTGCTCACCGGCGGGGACGGCTTCCTCGGGCGGCACGCCCAGGCGGCGCTCGCAGCCCATGCGCTCACCGTCCCGCCGCGCGCGCCCGGGCCCCTGCCCCACTACGCGCTGGAGGAGGAGGGCTGCCTTGCTCCGCTGCTCGCCGCCGCGCGGCCCGAGGCGGTGGTGCATCTCGCCGCCCGGGCCTCGGTCGCCGCCTCCTTCGCCGATCCGCTCGCGTGCTGGCGGGCCAACCTGCTCGGCACGCTGGCGCTCGCGGAGGCCGTGCGGCGCGCGGCGCCGGGGGCGCGCTTCCTCTTCGCCTCCTCGGCCGAGGTCTATGGGCTCTCCTTCCAGGCCGGCGCGGCGCTGGAGGAGGGCGCGCCGCTCGCCCCCGCCAACCCCTATGCGGCCTCGAAGGCGGCGGCCGATCTCGCGCTCGGCGAGATGGCGCTGCGTGGCCTCGCCTGCCTGCGCCTGCGCTTCTTCAACCTGGCCGGCCCCGGCCAGTCCCCGGGCTTCGTGGTGGCGGACTTCTGCCGCCAGATCGCGCGCATCGAGGCGGGGCTCGATCCGCCGCTGCTGCGCGTGGGCGCGCTCGACCGCTGGCGGGATTTCCTCGACGTGCGCGATGCGGCCCGCGCCATCGCCCTGGCGCTGGAGGCCGACTGGCCGCCCGGGCTCGCGCTCAACATCGCCGCCGGCGCGCCGCGGCGCATCGGCGATGTGCTGGAGGCGCTGCTCGCCCGCGCGCGCCGCCGCCCGGAGGTGGCCGTGGAGCCCGCCCGGCTGCGCCCCACCGATGTGGCGCGGGTGGCGGGCGATGCGGGCCGCGCCCGCGCCCTGCTCGGCTGGGCCCCCGCCATTCCCTTCGCGCGCACGCTGGACGAGGCGCTGGAGGACTGGCGCGCCCGCATCGCCCAGGGCGAGGCCTGAGCAGCGAAACGCCCGCCGCGCGGCCCCAGGGGGTGAGGGACAGCGCCCCCCGCCCCTGGTAGAAGCGCGCCATGCTCGACCTCACCGGCCGCCGGATTCTCGTGCTCGGCGATGTGATGCTGGACCGCTTCCTCTATGGCGAGGCCCGCCGCCTCTCGCCCGAGGCCCCGGTGCCCGTGGTGCGCCTCGGCCGCACCGAGGCCATGGCCGGCGGCGCGGGCAATGTGGCGCGCAATGTCGAGGCGCTGGGCGGCGAGGCGCGGCTTGTCGCCCTCGCCGGCGAGGACGCGGCGGGCGAGGAGCTGCGCGCCCTGCTCGGCCCCGCGGGCCGGCTGGTGCACTCCGCCGCGCGCGTCACCACGGTCAAGCTGCGCGTCATCGCCGCCCGCCAGCAGGTGGTGCGCGTGGACGAGGAGCAGCCCCGCCCCGCCGACCCGGACGAGGAGGCCGCGCTGCTCGCCGCCCTGGAGGCCGAGCTGCCCTGGGCCGAGGCGCTGGTGCTCTCGGACTACGCCAAGGGCACGCTCACGCCCTCGCTCCTCGCCTCGGCCATCGCCGCCGCCCGCGCGCGCGGCCTGCCCTGCCTCGTGGATCCCAAGGGGCGGGACTTCGCGCGCTATGCGGGGGCGGATCTGCTCACGCCCAACGCGGCCGAGCTGGCCGAGGCGGCGGGCCAGCCCGCGGGCAGCGACGCCGCCTGCGAGGCCGCGGCGCGCGCGCTGCTCGCCCGCCTCGACATCCCCGCCCTCCTCGCCACGCGCAGCGAGAAGGGGATGATGCTGGTGCCGCGCGAGGGCCCCGCCCTGTCCATCCCCGCCATGGCGCGGGAGGTGTTCGACGTCTCCGGCGCGGGGGACACCGTCATCGCCACCCTCGCCCTGTGCCGCGCCGCCGGCCTCGGCTGGCCCGAGGCGATGCGCGCGGCCAACGCCGCGGCCGGGGTGGTGGTGGGCAAGCTCGGCACCGCCACCTGCTCGGCGGCCGAGCTGGACCACGCGCTGCGCGAGCTGGAGGGGGCGACGGGCGAGCTGCTCTCCTGGCCCGCCGCGCGGCGGCTGGTGGAGGGGTGGCGGGCCGAGGGGCTGCGCGTGGGCTTCGCCAATGGCTGCTTCGACGTGCTGCACGCGGGCCATGTGCGGCTGCTGCGCGAGGCGCGGCGGCACTGCGACCGGCTGATCGTGGCGCTGAACGAGGACGCCTCGGTGCGCCGCCTCAAGGGCCCGGGCCGGCCGGTGAACCCGCTGCCCGACCGCGCCGCCGTCATCGCCGCCCTGGCCAGCGTGGACGCGGTGGTGGGCTTCGCCGAGGACACGCCGCTCGACTGCATCCTCGCCCTGCGCCCCGACGTGCTGTTCAAGGGGCAGGACTACGCGCTCGATCAGGTGGTGGGCGCGGCGGAGGTGGCCGCCTGGGGCGGCGAAACCGTGCTGCTGCCGCTGCTGCCCGGCCGCTCGACCAGCGCCATCCTCGCCCGGGGGCGGGGGGATGGCTAGGGCGGCGCTGGGGCTGGCGCTGCTGCCGCTTCTCGCGCTCGCCGCCCCCGCCCGGGCGCAGCCGGCCTCCGCCTGGGCCGCCGCACCCGGCCCCGCCCCTGGCCCCGCGCGGGTGATCGGCGGCACCGCGCTCGGCTGCCTGCAGGGCGCGGTGCAGCTTCCCTTCGAGGGCGCGGGCTACCAGGCGGTGCGGATCTCGCGCAACCGCCACTGGGGCCATCCCGAGCTCATCCGCTTCCTGCAGGAGATCGGGCGCGAGGCGCAGCGGCGCGGCTTTCCCGATCTCTGGATCGGCGACCTCGCCCAGCCGCGCGGCGGGCCCATGCCCTGGGGCCATGCCAGCCACCAGACGGGGCTCGATGCCGACATCTGGCTCGATCTGGAGCCCAAGCCGTCCCTCTCCCGCGCCGCGCGGGAGGAGATCCGCGTCGCCTCCCTCGTCCTGCCCGACGAGACGGGGGTGGACCCGGCGCGCTTCACCCCGCGCCATGCCGCCTTCCTGCGCCTGCTGGCCGAGCGGCCGGAGGTGGACCGGCTGATCGTGAACCACGGCATCAAGCGCAGCCTCTGCGAGCGCCATCGCGGCGAGGCCTGGCTGCGCCGGCTGCGTCCCTGGCGGGGGCATGACAGCCATGTGCATGTGCGCCTGCGCTGCCCGCGCGACTCGCCCGACTGCCGCGAGGCTCCCCCCATCCCGCCCGGCGATGGCTGCGATGCGAGCCTCGACTGGTGGCTCTCGGAGGAGGCGCGGCGCCCCCCGCCGCGCCCGCCCGGCCCGCCCCCCGCCCTGCCCCCGGCCTGCGCGGCGCTGCTGCGCGCGCCCGGGTAGCGGGCGCATCCCCGGGCGGTGGGCGTCGTCCGGCCGGGCGGATTCACGCTGCCGGGCGATTCCAGCCCCGCGCGATCTGCTCTAACCACCCGCCATGCTCCCCTTCCCGATGATCGACCCGGTGGCGGTGCAGATCGGCCCCATCGGCATCCGCTGGTATGCGCTGGCCTATATCGCGGGCATCGTCATCGGCTGGCGCCTCGCGCGGCGCCTCGTCGAGGCCGCCCCGGCGGCGGGCACGGCGCGGCAGATGGACGATTTCGTCACCTGGGCCACGCTCGGCATCATTCTCGGCGGGCGGCTCGGCTATGTGCTGTTCTACCGGCCCGGCCACTACCTCCAGCACCCGCTCGAGGCGCTGATGCTCTGGCAGGGCGGCATGGCCTTCCATGGCGGGGCGCTGGGCGTCATCCTGGCCGCGCTGTGGTTCTGCCGGCGCGAGGGGCTCTCTCCCCTCGCCTTCGGCGACCGCGTGGCGGTGGTGGTGCCCATCGGCCTCTTCTTCGGCCGCCTCGCCAACTTCATCAACGGCGAGCTCTGGGGCCGGCAGACCGACCTGCCCTGGGCCATGGTCTTCCCCGGCGATCCCGCCCAGCTGCCGCGCCATCCGAGCCAGCTCTACCAGGCGGGGCTGGAGGGGATCGCGCTCTTCGCGCTGATGCTGCTGCTCTGGTCCCGCCCGGCCAACCGCGCGCGCGTCGGGCTGCTCACCGGGGCGCTGATCGCGGGCTACGGGGTGGCGCGCAGCATCGGCGAGCTCTTCCGCCAGCCCGACGCGCATCTGGGCTTCCTGCTGGGGGGCGCGACCATGGGGCAGCTCCTCTCCCTGCCCATGATCGCGGTCGGCGCCGTGCTGATCTGGCGCGCCCGGCCCGCGCCGCGCTGATGGAGCGGCTGGACGCCTTCATGGCCCGCGCCGCCGCGCTCTACTACGCGCGCCGCGCCGGGCTGGGGCGGGACTTCACCACCGCCCCCGAGATGAGCCAGGCCTTCGGCGAATGCCTCGGCCTGTGGTGCGCCGTGACCTGGCAGGCCATGGGCGCGCCGGCGCGGCTGGTCTGGGCGGAGCTCGGCCCCGGGCGCGGCACGCTGATGGCCGATGCGCGGCGCGCGGTGCGCGAGGTGGCGCCCGGCTTCGCCGAAGCCGCCGAGCTTCACCTGGTCGAGACCTCGCCGCTGCTGCGCGCCGCGCAGGCGGAGCGGCTCACCGCCACCTGGCACGTCCGCTTCGAGGACATCCCGCCGGGGCCCATGATCCTGCTCGCCAACGAGTTCTTCGACGCCCTGCCCATCCGCCAGCTCGTGCGGCGCGCCGAGGGCTGGCGCGAGCGCTGGGTGGCGGAGGGCCGCTTCGTCGAGCTGCCCGCGGCGCACGCGGAGGAGGCGCCCGAGGGCAGCGTGCGCGAGCTGGGCGAGGCGGCGGCCGCGCTGGCCGGCGCCATCGGCGCGCGGCTGGCGGCGCAGGGCGGGGCGGCGCTGATCCTCGACTACGGCCCCGCCGAGGGCGGCTTCGGCGACTCCCTCCAGGCGCTGCGGGACAATGCCCCGGCCGATCCGCTCGGGCCGCCGGGCGAGGCGGACCTGACGGCCCATGTCGATTTCGCCGCGCTGGCGCAGGCGGGGCGCGGCGCGGGGGCGGCGGTGCACGGCCCCCTGCCCATGGGGCTGTTCCTGCAGCGCCTGGGGCTGATGACGCGCTCGGCCATGCTGGCGCGGGCCGCGCCCCGGGCGGCGGGCGGGATCCTCGCCGCCGCGCAGCGGCTGGTGGCGCCCGAGGGCATGGGGCGGCTGTTCAAGGCGCTCGCCCTCGCCCACCCTTCCCTCCCGATCCCGGCGGGCTTCGAGGACTGATGGCCGAGTTCCTGACCCACCCCGCCCTGCCCGTGCGGCACGGCTTCTTCACCCGGCGCGGCGGCGTCTCCGCCGGGGCCTATGCCTCGCTCAACTGCGGCCCGCGCAGCGGCGACGACCCCGCCCATGTCGCCGAGAATCGTGCCCGCGCCGCCCGCGCGCTGGGTGCGGCGCCGGAGCGGCTGGTCGGGCTGCGCCAGGTGCATGGCGCCGTGGTGGTGGAGGCCGATCCGCTCCAGGCCACCCCGCCCGAGGCCGATGCGCTGGTGACCGACCGCCCCGGCCTTGCGCTCGGCATCGTCACCGCCGATTGCGCGCCGGTGCTGCTGGCCGATGCCGAGGCCGGGGTGATCGGCGCGGCCCATGCCGGCTGGCGCGGCGCGGTGGCGGGGGTGCTGGAGGCCACGGTGGCGGCGATGGAGCGGCTGGGCGCGCGGCGCGCGCGCATCGCCGCCGTGATCGGCCCCTGCATCGCCCAGGCGAGCTACGAGGTGCGGCAGGATCTGCGCGCGGCGGTGGGCGACCCGCGCTTCTTCGCCCCGGGGCGGGACGCAGCGCATTTCCAGTTCGACCTCGCGGCCTATTGCGCGCATCGCCTGGCCGGCATCGGCCGGGTGGAGGCGATGGGCCTCGACACCCTGGCCGAGGAGGGGCGCTTCTTCTCGCACCGCCGCCGCACCCTGGCGGGGGGCGGACCGCTCGGCCACCAGCTCTCGGCCATCATGCTATAGGCCGCGCCATGCCCTATCTCATCATGTTCCTGGTCATGATCCTCCTCACGCTGTTGGTGTCCTGTGTGCTTGCCTAGGCGGGCGCTGGCCGGGCTGCTGCTGCTCGCTGCGCCCGGCTGCGAGGGGCTGCCGCAGCCGCATCGCGGCAATCCGGGGGGCGCGGCCCCTCGCCTCGTGATCCCTCTCGCGGTGCGCCTCGCCCTGGTTCCGCCCGCGGCGGCGCTGCTGCCCGAGGCCGAGGCGCGCCGCTTCGCCGCGGCGCTGGCCGAGGCGCTGCAGGCGAACGATATCCCCGCCCTGGTCACCGACAGCCCGGCGCCGCTGGACTGGCGGCTCGTCGCCACCGCCGAGCTGCGGGCTGGCCAGGTGGTGCCGCGCTATGCCATCGCCAACGCCGATGGCCGCCCGCAGGGCGCCACCGAAGGCCCCCCGCTGCCCGCCCGCGCCTGGGCCGAGGGCCGGCCCGAAACCCTCGATCTCGCCGCCCGGCAGGGGGCGGAGCGCGTGGCGCAACTCCTGCTCACCATCCACGCCGCCCGCGCCAGCGCCACGGCCGAGGCCATCGCCGCCGGCGGGCCGCCCCGGCTGCGCCTGCTGCCGGTGCGCGGCGCGCCGGGCGACGGCAACGCGGCGCTGACCGCGCGCATGCGCGAGTTCCTCGCCGCCCGCGGCTATGCGGTGCAGGACATGGCCGAGGGCGCCTCCTACGCCGTCACGGCCGAGGTGCGCGTGGCCCCCGGCAGCCCCCGGCAGGACCGGGTGGAAATCCAGTGGATCGTCTCCCGCCGCGACGGGCAGGAGCTCGGGCGGGTGGTGCAGATCAACGAGGTGCCGGCAGGCCTGCTGCAGCGCTTCTGGGGCGATGTCGCCTATGCCGCGGCGCAGGAGGCGGCGGGCGGCGTGCAGCAGGTGATCCGCAACGCCGGCGCCCCTGCCCAGCCATGAGGGGGCGGGGGCGCGCGTTTACAGTCCGCGGCGCGGCGGCTATCGCTGCGCCGCCGATTGTGAGGGGTGGTCCGGCCCGATGAAGATCGTCGCCTGCAACAGCAACCTGCCGCTCGCCCAGGCGGTGGCCGACACGCTGGGCATCCCGCTGACCAAGGCCTCGGTGCGCCGCTTCGCCGACATGGAGGTGTTCGTCGAGATCCACGAGAACATCCGCGGCGAGGATGTCTTCGTCATCCAGTCCACCAGCTATCCGGCGAACGACCACCTGATGGAGCTGCTGATCACCCTCGATGCGCTGCGCCGTTCCTCGGCACGGCGCGTCACGGCGGTGATCCCCTATTTCGGCTATGCCCGGCAGGACCGCAAATCCGGCCCGCGCACGCCCATCTCCGCCAAGCTGGTGGCGAACCTGATCACCCAGGCCGGGGCCGACCGGGTGCTGACGCTCGACCTGCACGCAGGCCAGATCCAGGGCTTCTTCGACATCCCGGTGGACAATCTCTACGCCGCTCCCCTCTTCTCGCGCGACATCCAGGAGCGCCACGCAGGCCGGCCGCTGATGGTGGTCAGCCCCGACGTGGGCGGGGTGGTGCGCGCGCGCGCCATCGCCCAGCGCCTGCACACCGACCTCGCGATCATCGACAAGCGCCGCCCCCAGGCCGGCGTCTCGGAGGTGATGAACGTGATCGGCGACGTCGAGGGCCGAGACTGCATCATCGTGGACGACATCATCGACAGCGGCGGCACCCACTGCAACGCGGCCGAGGCGCTGATGAAGCACGGCGCGCGCTCGGTGCTGTGCTACGTCACGCACGGGGTCTTCTCCGGCGGGGCGGTGGCGCGCGTCGCCGCCGCCCCCATCGAGATGATGACGGTGACCGACAGCATCGCCGCCACCGAGGCGGTGCAGGCCGCCCCCAACATCCGCCAGCTGCCCATCGCCCCGCTGCTCGCCGAGGCGATGCGCCGCATCAGCGAGGAGAGCTCCGTCTCCTCGCTCTTCTGTTGAAGACGGAGGGAGACACGCCGTGAAGCTCTACTATTCGCCCGGGGCCTGTTCGCTCGGCATCCATGTCCTGCTCGAGGAGACGGGCGCGCCCTTCGAGGCGGTGCTGACCAACCTCCGGGAAGGTGCGCAGTTCAAGCCCGAGTTCACGAGCCTCAACCCCAAGTCCAAGGTGCCCACCCTGGTGCGCGACGACGGCTCGGTGCTCACCGAGTTCACCGCCATCGCCTGGTGGATCGCGGCCTCCTTCCCCGCCGCGAGGCTGATGCCCGCCACAACCGAAGGCGTGGCCCGCGCGCTGGAGGCGACGGACTACGCGGTGGCCACCATCCACATGCAGGGCTTCAGCCGCATCTTCCGCCCCGGCAACTTCGCCCCCTCCGAGGCCGACCACGAGGCGGTGAAGGCGCGCGGCATGGAGATCTTCCAGAAGGGCCTCGCGGTCATGGACAAGTGCCTCGAGGGCCGCGACTACGTGGCGGGGGAGTTCAGCTTCGGCGACGCCGCCCTCTTCTATGTGAGCTTCTGGGGCGCGGCCCGCCTCAACCTCGAGCTGCCGCGCAACGTCGCGGGCCATTTCGCCCGCATGAAGGCGCGCCCGGCCACGCAGCGGGCCATGGCACGCGAGGGGCTGGCCTGAGCATGGCGGCGGCTGTCCCTCGCCGGGCCGGAGGCGCCGGGTGAGCCTCAACCCCATCCCCTTCTGGTTCCTCCGCCATGGCGAGACGGACTGGAACGCCCGGGGCCTCTCGCAGGGCAGCACCGACATCCCGCTGAACGCCAACGGCCAGGCCCAGGCGCGGCGGGCGGCCCATGCCCTGGCGGGGGTGGAGATCGCCGCCATCGTCGCCTCGCCGCTGGCCCGTGCCCGGGTCACCGCCGAGATCGTGGCCGAGACCCTGGGCCTGCCGGTGCGCCTCGACCCCGAGCTGCGCGAGGTCGAGTTCGGCGTGCAGGAGGGGCAACCCATGGGCGAGTGGTACGAGGACTGGATCGCCGGCGCCTACACCCCACCCGGCGCGGAGAGCTTCGCCGCGCTGCGCGCCCGCGCCATCCGCGCCATCAACCGGGCCACCGCCCTGCCGGGCCCGGTGCTGGTGGTGGCGCACGGCGCGCTGTGGCGTGCCTTCCGGCAGGCCGCCGGGCTGTCCCCCAATGTCCGCACGCCGAACGCGCTTCCCCTGCGCGCCGAGCCCGGGGCGCAGGCCTGGACGCTCACCGCCCTCGACCTCCCAGCGGAGCCCTGAGCCATGGCGCGCGCCGAGCCCGGCTGGCAGATCATCCGCGGCGGGCGGCTCGCCGATCCCGCCGCGCGCCGCGCGCCTCCGGCCGACATCCTGATCGAGGACGGGGTGATCCGCGCCGTGGGCAGCGGCCTTGCCGCGCCCGAGGGGGCGCGCGTCGTGGACGCACAGGGCTTCCTGCTGCACCCCGGCCTGGTCAACGCGCACACCCATGGCCATGGCGGGCTCGGCCGCGGCCAGGGGGATCGCTGGACGCTCGAACTCCTGCTCGCCTCCGCACCCTGGGTGGGCGGCTCGCGCAGCCTGGCGGACAAGCGGCTCTCGGCGCTGCTCTGCGCGGCCGAGATGGTGCAGAAGGGCTGCACCGCCGCCTATGACCTCTACGCCGAGCTGCCGCTGCCCACGCGCGAGGGGCTGGATGCGGTGGCCGATGCCTATGACACGCTCGGCATGCGCGCGGTGGTGGCGCCGATGGTGGCCGACCTCACGCTCTACGAGGCCATCCCGGGCCTGATGGAGGCGCTGCCCGAGGCGCTGCGGCGCGAGGCGGAGAGGCTCAGGCTGCGCCCGGCGGAGGAGACGCTCGCGGCCATGGCGGAGGTGGCCAGGCACTGGCGCTGGAACGCCGCCGACATCCGCTTCGCCATCGCCCCCACCATCCCGCACCACTGCACGCGGGAGTTCCTCTGCGGCTGCCGCGACCTCGCGCGCGCGCACGGCGTCGGCCTGCACAGCCATGTGGGCGAGAGCAAGGTGCAGGCCGTGGCGGGCATGCAGCGCTATGGCATGACGCTGACGCGCTACATGGACAGCCTCGGCCTGATCGGGCCGCGGTTCACGGTGGCGCACGGCATCTGGCTCGACGACGACGACCTGCGGCTGCTCGCGGAGCGCGGCGCCTCGCTGGCGCACAACCCCGTCTCCAACATGAAGCTCGGCAACGGGATGCTGCGCCTCGCGCGCGCGCTGGAGCTCGGGGTGAATGTGGGCCTGGGCACCGACGGCGTGACCAGCGGCGACAACTCCAACCTCTACGAGGCGATGCGCGCCGCCGCCGGCCTCAGCCATGTGCAGACGCCCGACCCCCAGGCCTGGGTCACGGCCGAGCAGGTCTACGCCGCGGCCACGAAGGGCTCCGCCCGCGCGCTGGGCTTCGAGGACATCGGCGCGATCGCGCCGGGGATGAAGGCGGACATCGTCTTCCTCGACCTCGCCACGCCGCACTGGATCCCGCACAACGCGACGATGAACCAGCTCGTCCACGCCGAGGACGCGACGGCGGTGCGCCATGTGATGATCGGCGGGCGCTTCGTGTTCCAGGACGGCCGGCACACCACCATCGACCTCGCGCGGCTCGCCATGGAGGCGGAGGCCGCGCGCGAGCGGCTGGAGGCGGCGAACGCCGGGCAGAAGGCGCTGTTCGAGGCGCTGGCGCCTGTCGTCTCCTCCTTCTGCGCGGGCCTCGCGGCGCGCCCCTACCACCTCAGCCGCTACATGTGCGAGGCGCCCAACAGCGGGGTGTGAGGCGCGGGGCTACAGCTTCTTCGCGCCCAGCCCCACGCGCTCGTAGATGCTGTTGATGTGGTCCTTCACCGCCTGGGGCGTGGTGTCCTTCGCGGGCACATGGCGCCAGCCGCAGGCCTCGCGGGCGTGGAGGCCCATCACCTCGTCCTGGTCCGAGGTGCCGCCCGAGATGCCGTAGGCGCCCACCATCTCGTTGCCCTTGAACACCGGCGCCGCCCCGCCCGAGATGAAGACCTTGCCGCCGGTGAACACGGCGGCGTTGACGGCAAGCTGCGGGTTGCGCTCGCGCAGCCATTGCTGCGTGACGAGGCCATCCTGGAAGCGCGGGCTCATCGAGCGGAAGGCGGCCATGGTGAAGGCCTTGGCGGTGGCCGTCTCGGGCGTGATCCAGCCCGCGCCGTCCATGCGCTCCAGCGCGATGAGATGGCCCTCGGGGCCGACCACGGCGATGGAGACGGGCACCTCCATCTCCTGCGCCTTGCGGATCACCGCGCGGATGAAGCGCCGCGCCTCGGCGAGCTTGAGCCTGGCCATTCCTGCTTCCTTCAGTTCGCGCGCGCGCCGGAGGCCTCCACCACGCGCGCCCATTTCGCCGTCTCGGCGGCGATGTGGCGGGCGAGCGCCTCGGGCCCGCCCTCCAGCATGTCGAAACCCTGCTGCGCCAGCGCCGCGCGCGTCTGCGCATCGGCCATGGCGCGCTGCGCCGCGGCGGCCAGGCGCTCGATGACCGGGCGCGGCGTGGCGGCGGGCGCGAGCAGCCCGAACCAGACCGCGCTCTCGAAGCCGGGCAGCCCGGCCTCGATCATGGTCGGCAGCTCGGGCGCGGCGGCGGTGCGGCCCGCCCCGGTGGAGGCGAGCGCGCGCAGCCGCCCCGCGCGCACATGCGGCAGCACGGTGGAGGCGGGCGAGAACATCACCCCCACCCGGCCGGCCAGCAGGTCCGTCACCGCCTGGCCGCTGCCCGGATAGGGCACATGCGTCATGCGCGCCGGGGCGAGCAGGTTGAACAGCTCGCCCGAGAGGTGCGGCGCCGTCCCCACGCCCGAGGAGGCGTAGAACAGCCCGCTCGAATCCCGCCGCGCGAGCGCGAGGAACTCCGCGACGGTCGTGGCCTCCACCGCAGGGTGCACGACCAGGATGTTGGGGATGGTGACGAGCGGCGCGACGGGCGCGAAGTCGCGCTGGAAGTCGAAGGGCAGGTCGCGCGCCAGGCTCGCGTTGATGGTGTTGGCCACCGAGCCCAGGAACAGCGTCGTTCCGTCCGGCGCGGCGCGGGCGGCCTGCTCGGCGGCGATGCTGCTGCCCGCGCCGGGGCGGTTCTCGATCACCACCGTCTGGCCGAGCGCCGCCCCCAGCGCGGGCGCGATCACGCGGGCCGAGGCGTCGGCCGCGCTGCCGGGCGGGAAGCCGACGAGAAGGCGGAGGGGCCGCCCCTCCTGCGCGCGCGCGAGGGCAGGCAGCAGCGGCCACGCGGCCAGGGCGCGGCGGGCGATGAGCATGGCGTTTCCCCTTCCGGCGGCCTTGCCGGCCGCTTCTGCGCGAAGCCTATCCTCCGCCTCGCGCCGCGTCCATGCCGCCTCAGGCGCGCTCCATGCCGGTGCGCTCGATCACCTCGGCCCAGCGCGCGATCTCGGCGTGCACCGCCGCACGGGTGGAGGCGGGCGTGCCCGGCGGGCGGGGCGCGAGGCCGAGCGCCTCCAGCCGCGCGCGCAGCTCCGCCTCGCCCGCCAGCGCCTCGGCCGCGGCCGAGATGCGCTCCACCGCGCCGGGCGGCATGCGCGCGGGCGCGGCCAGGGCGAACCAGGTCTCGATGTCGAAGGGCTGGCCGAGCTGTTCGGCCAGCGTCGGCACATCGGGCAGCAGCGGCGACCGGCGCGGCGAGGTGATGGCGAGCGCCCGCACCTCCCCCGCCCGGATCTGGCCGATCACGGCGGAGGCCGTCTCCACCACCACCTGCACCTCGTCGTTGCGCAGGCCGATCAGGGCGGCCGGGGTGCCGCGATAGGGCACATGGGTCAGGCGGAAGCCGCCCGCCGCCTGCACCGCCTCGCCCACGAAGTGCTGGGTGGAGCCCACGCCCACGGTGGCAAGGTTCAGCGCCCCCGGCCGCGCACGGGCGCGCGCGATCAGTTCGGCCAGGTCGCGCGGCGCCTGCGGCGCGGCGGCCACCAGCAGCACGAGGCCGATGCCCGCCACCATGGCGATCGGCGCGATGTCGGCCAGCGGGTCGAAGGGCAGGCGGCGGTAGAGCGCGGCCGAGACGGCGAAGCCGTTGTTGATCAGCATCAGCGTGTGCCCGTCGGTGGCGCGGGCCAGCGCCTCGGCGGCGAGGGTGCCGCCCGCGCCCGGCCGGTTCTCCACCACCACGGGCTGGCCCAGCTCGCGCGCCAGCGAGGGCGCGATCAGCCGCGCCACGATGTCGGTCGTCCCGCCAGCGGCAAAGCCCTGGAGGAAGCGGATCGGCCGCTCCGGCCAGGCCGGGCGGGGCTGGGCGGCGAGGGCGGCGGGCAGGGCGAAGGGCGCGGCGAGCAGCGCGCGGCGCAGGGGCGGCATGGACCTCTCTCCCGGTGGTTCTGCCCTGGTTAGGCCGGGCGGGCGGGGCGCGCCAAGATGATCCTGCCACTCGGCACGGGACTTGCTGCCGCTCCGGCATCGTCCCACCATCCAAGGCCCCGCCATGCACCGCCGCACCCTGCTGCCGCTTCTTGCGGCATCCGCCCTGCCCGCCGCCGCCACGCGCGCCAACACCCCCTGGGCGCCCGACCGGCCGATCCGCCTCATCGCGCCCTTCGCCGCCGGCGGCGCGGCCGACATCATCTCGCGCATCGTGGCCGAGGAGCTCTCGCCCATCCTCGGCCAGCAGGTGGTGGTGGAGAACCGCACCGGCGCGGGCGGCGCGGTGGGCACGGAGTTCGTGGTGCGCGCCCGCCCCGACGGCCACACCCTGCTGATGGCGAGCCAGGCGACGCACGGCATCGTGCCGGTGATCGCGCGCCTCGCCTTCGACCCCGCCACCGACACCACCCCCATCGCGAATGTGGCGGGCGTGCCGGCGGTGCTGGTGGTGAACACCGACCTGCCCGCGCGCAGCTTCCCCGAGTTCGCGGCGCATCTGCGCGCGCGGCCGGGGCAGCTCTCCTACGGCTCGGCCGGGGTGGGCTCCTCCACGCACATGACCATGGCGCTGCTGCTGCACAAGGCGGGGCTGGAAGCGGTGCATGTGCCCTATCGCGGCACCGCGCTCGCCATGCCCGACCTGATCGCGGGGCGGCTCGCGGCGATGACCGACACCGTCACCTCCGGCCTGCCCTTCGTCCGCGACGGGCGGGTGCGGGCGCTGGGCGTCTCCACCGCCCGGCGGCTGGCGGTGCTGCCCGATGTGCCGGCGCTGGGCGAGTTCGTGCCGGGCTACGAGGTGCTGAACTGGTACGGGCTCTCGGGCCCCGCGGGGCTGCCGGCGGCGGTGGTGGCCACGCTGCACGGCGCGGTGCAGACGCTCCTCGCCCGCCCCGCCTTCCGCGAGCGCCTGGCGGGCCAGGGCATGGAACCGCTGCCCATGAGCACGGCCGAGTATGCCGCCTATGTGGCGCGCGACCGCGCGCAATGGGCCGAGCTGGTGCGCGCCACGGGCATCCGCGCGGAGTGAGCGGCCGCCCCGCTTGCCCGAGGTCGTCCGCCCACCGATCTTGAGGGGGGACGGGCGTGCGCGAGGGAGGGCCGGGGCCGTGACGGAGATCGAAACGGGCATTCGCGCCGTCCTGACCGGCGCGGCGGTGGGCGATGTGCTCGGCGCCACCTGGGAGTTCCGCAGCCCCGAGGACATCCCGCAGCGCGGTCGCCTCGCGGTGCAGGGCGGCGGCCCCTTCGCCTGGCCCCCCGGCGCCTTCACCGACGACACGGATCTGCTGCTCGCCGCCGCCTTCTCCTATGGCGAACGGAACGGCGCCCCGGCCTTCTCGGAGGAGGGCTTCCTCGCCCGGCTGCTCGACTGGTTCGCCGCCGGCCCGCGCGATGTGGGAATGCAGACGGGCCACGCCTGCCACCACTGGCGGCGCGCGCGCACCCCCCTTCCGGCCGACGAGGCGGCGCAGGGCAATGGCGGCCTCATGCGCGCCGCCCCGCACGGGCTGCTCCACGCGGACGCCGCGACGGCCTGGGCGGCGGCGGCGGCGGACACGCGCCTCACCCACCCCTCGGCCTTCGCCGCCGCCTGCTCCGGCTTCCTCGCCGCGGTGCTCTGGCGGCTGCTCTGGGAGGGGGAGGCGGAGTGGCGCGCGCTGCTGGCCTCCCTGCCCCCTTCGCCGGCGCATGAGCGCCTGCGGCGGCACCTCGCGGCGCTCTCTCCCGGCGGCCCGCCCCCCCGGGAGGAGGGCGGATGGTGCCTGCACACGCTGCGCCTCGCCCTCTGGGCGCTGGATTCCGGCCTCGACTACGAGGAGGCGATCCAGCGCGTGATCCGCACCGGGGGCGATACGGACACCAACGCCTGCGTCGCCGGCGCGCTGCTCGGCGCGCGCTGGGGGCTCGCCGCGATCCCGCGCGACTGGGCCGAGGCCATCACACCCGAGGGGCAGGCGCGGCTGGAGGCCGCCACCCGCCACCTCGCCGGCCTCACGCCTCAGGCGAAGAACCGCTCCTCCACGATCCTGCCCTCCAGCACCGTGTAGAGGCCGATCTCCTCGATCCATCGGCGCTCGCCGGTGGCGCGCAGGCTCACCTCCATGCGCAGGAACAGGGCGAACTGGTCCTCGTTGACGAAGGGGCCCTGCACCTCGAGGGCATGGACCTCGTGGTGCGCCAGCCACCAGCCGGCCTTGCCGCGCACCGCCGCGATGCCGTGCGCCGCGCGCGGCGCGCCCGTCGCCTCGATGGAGGAGACATCCTCGTGCCAGAAGGCCTCCCCCGCCTCGGGCCCCTTGCCCGCGCGCAGCAGCGCGGTGAAGGCGAGGGCGACCTCGCGCGTGTCCCTCATCGCGTCCTCCTCCTCCTCGCGGGGAAGGCTAGCGCCGCGCCGCGCGCGGCGGTGTGACGGGATGGCGACGGATCAGAGAAGGCCGCCGAGGATGCGTCCGCCGGGCAGCGGGCGCGGCGCGCCGGTGGTCTCGGGGAAGCTGATGGGCAGGCCGCGGGCGGTGCGCGCGGCCAGCACGGCGAAGCACTGCGCCTCCAGCGCATCGCCGTTCCAGCCGCAGACCTCGACGGGGCGCACCGGCTCGGGCAGGGCGGCGGAAAGGGCGCGCATCAGCACCGGGTTGCGCCGCCCGCCGCCGGCGACCAGCCATTGCAGGGGCGGTTCGGGGAAGTGCCGCGCGGCGATGGCCACGCAGACCGCGGCGAAGGCGACCAGCGTCGCCGCCCCGTCCTGCGGCGAGAGCAGATGCCCGCCCGCCTCGCGCAGGGCGCGGTCGAACTCCAGCCGGTCGAGCGATTTCGGCGGGGGCGCGGCCAGGTAGGGGTGCTCCATCAGCCGCCCCAGCACCGCCCCATCCACCTCGCCCGCGCGGGCGAGGTTCCCGTCCTTGTCGTAGTCCCGCCCCGTGGAGCGGCGCGCCCAGTCGTCGAGCGGGCCGTTCGCCGGCCCCGTGTCGAAGGCCAGCATCGCCCCCTCGGGCCCGAGCCAGGTGACGTTCGCCACCCCGCCCAGGTTCAGCACGGCGAGCGGCCGCGGCAGGTTCGCCGCCAGCGCCGCCTGGGCGATGGGGACGAGCGGCGCCCCCTGCCCGCCCGCCGCCACATCGGCCGAGCGGAAGTCGAAGGCGACCGAGAGACCCGTGGCGCGCGCCAGCGCCCGCGCATCGCCGATCTGCCAGGTGCGCCCGCGCACCCCCGGCGGGTCGCCCGGCCGGCGCGGGCGGTGCAGGATGGTCTGGCCGTGGAAGCCGATCAGCTCGGGCTCGGCCAGGCCCGCGCGCGCCGCCTCGCGCCGCAGCCGGTCCACGGCCTGGGCGTGGCGCTCCGTCAACCGCGCCTCCACCTCGAGCAGGAAGGGATCCTCCGGACCGATCCCCTCGGCCATGTCGAGCAGCCGCCGCAGGTCGCGCCGCAGCGCGGGCTCATAGGGCAGGGTCAGCGCCGGGCCCAGCGCGCCCACACGCTCCCCGTCCGTCTCCACCCAGGCCGCGTCCACCCCGTCGAGCGAGGTGCCGCTCATCAGCCCCACGATTCTCAGCATCCGGCGAGTGTGCTACGGCACGCCCCCCACGCCAAACGGAACCCCAGCGACCATGAGTGCCGGCGACTTCCTCGATGTGCTGCGCGAACGCGGCTTCATCCACCAGGTGACGGACGAGGCGGGGCTCAAGGCCCGGCTCGCCGAGGGCCCGGTGGCCGGCTACATCGGCTTCGACTGCACCGCCGACAGCCTGCATGTCGGCCACCTGATGCAGATCATGATGCTGCGCTGGCTCGCGCGCACGGGCAACCGGCCGGTGGTGCTGATGGGCGGCGGCACCACGAAGATCGGCGACCCCTCGGGCCGCGACGAGACGCGCCAGCTCCTCTCCGAGGCGGCGATCGAGGCCAACAAGGCGGGGATCCGCCGCAGCTTCTCGGGCTTCCTCGAGTTCGGCGAGGGGCCGGGCAAGGCCCTCATGCTCGACAACGCGGAGTGGCTCGACGAGCTGCGCTACATTCCCTTCCTGCGCGAGGTCGGCCGGCATTTCAGCGTCAACCGGATGCTCAGCATGGACAGCGTGCGGCTGCGCCTCGAGCGCGACCAGCCGCTGAGCTTCATCGAGTTCAACTACATGCTGCTGCAGAGCTACGACTTCCTCGAGCTGCGCCGCCGCCACGGCGTCGTGCTGCAGATGGGCGGCAGCGACCAGTGGGGGAACATCGTGATGGGGGCGGATCTGATCCGCCGCATGGACGGGGCGGAGGTGTTCGGCCTCACCTCGCCGCTCATCACCACGGCCTCGGGCGCGAAGATGGGCAAGACCGCCGCGGGTGCGGTGTGGCTCAACCCCGACCGCCTCGCCCCCTACGACTACTGGCAGTTCTGGCGCAACGTGGAGGACGCGGATGCGGGCCGCTTCCTCGCCCTCTTCACCGACCTGCCCATGGCCGAGGTGCGCCGCCTCGGCGCGCTCGGCGGGGCGGAGGTGAACGAGGCGAAGAAGGTGCTGGCCACCGAGGCCACCGCCCTGCTGCACGGCCGCGCCGCGGCCGAGGCCGCGGCCGAGACCGCGCGGCGCACCTTCGAGGAGGGCGAGGCGGCCGAGAGCCTGCCCTCCATCACCGCCGCCCTGCCCGCCCCGCTCGCCGATCTGCTCGTCAGCGCGGGCCTCGTCGCCTCCAAGGGCGAAGCCAAGCGCCTGGTTGCGCAGAACGGCGTGCGGCTGAACGACGCGCCGGTGACGGACGCGCTGCGCCCCGTGACCGCGCAGGACCTGCGCGACGGCGCGGCCAAGCTCTCCGCCGGCCGCAAGAGGCACGTGCTGGTGCGCGCGGCCTGACCCCTCGCAGGACCGGGTGGGGCATGGCATCCTCCCTGCACAAGGGATCGGGAGAAACGCCATGACGGAGCCCACGCTCCTCATCCGCGGCGGCGTGGTGGTGGACGGCACCGGCGCGCCGCCCGTCGAGGCCGATGTGGCGCTGGCGGGGCCGCGCATCGCCGCCGTGGGGCGCCGCCTTTCCGTTCCGCGCGGCACGCCCGAGATCGATGCGCGCGGGCTTCTGGTCACGCCGGGCTTCGTGGACATCCACACCCACTACGACGCCCAGGCGACCTGGAGCTCGCGCCTTCTCTCCTCCTCGCTGCATGGCGTGACCACCGCGCTGCTCGGCAATTGCGGCGTGGGCTTCGCCCCCTGCCGGCCCGAAAACCGCGAGATGCTCGTGGCGCTGATGGAGGGGGTGGAGGACCTCCCCGAGGTGGTGCTGACCGAGGGGCTCCCCTGGAACTGGGAGAGCTTCCCCGACTTCCTCGACGCCCTGGACGCCAAGGGCTACGACATGGACATCGCCGCGCAGCTGCCGCACGCCGCGCTGCGGATCCATGTCATGGGCCGGCGCGGCTTCGCGCGCGAGCCCGCCACCGAGGCCGACCGCGCGCAGATGGCGCGCCTCGCGCGCGAGGCGGTGGCGGCCGGCGCGCTCGGCTTCTCCACCTCGCGCGCCATCGCGCACCGCACCCTGGCCGGCGAGCCCACCCCCACCCTCGGCGCGGCCGAGATCGAGCTCGCCGAGATCGCCCGCGCCCTCGGTGCGGGCTGGTTCCAGGTGATCTCCGACTTCGACGAGCCGGCCGAGGAGGAATGGGCGCGCCTCAAGCGCATCGTCGCCCTCTCCGGCCGGCCGATGACCTTCTCCCTGCTGCAGCGCGAGAGCCGGCCCGAGTTCTGGCGCTGGCTGATGGCGCGCGTGGGCGAGGCGAATGCCGAGGGTCTTTCCATCAAGGGCCAGGTGATGGGCCGGCCCGTGGGGCTGATGTTCGGCTGGGAGCTCTCGCAGCACCCCTTCCTCACCCGCCCCTCCTTCCGCGAGATCGCGCATCTGCCCCTGCCGGCGCGCGTGGCGGCGCTCAGCGACCCCGCCCGGCGCGCGCGCATCCTGGAGGAGCCGACCGAGGACCCCGCGCTGCGCGCGCGCCTCAACAACTGGGCGCGCATCTACAAGCTTACCCTCGACTACGAACCGCCGCCCGAGGCGAGCGTCGAGGCGGTGGCCCGCGCCACCGGCCGCCGCCCCGAGGAGGTCTGCTACGACTGGATGATGGAGGAGGAGGGGCGCGCCATCCTCAACCGCCCCCTGCTCAACTACGCGCACGGCAATCTCGACGACATCCGCGAGATGCTCACCCATCCGCACACGCTGCTCGGGCTCGGCGATGGCGGGGCGCATGTGGGCTACATCTGCGACGCCTCGGCGCCGACCCACATGCTCACCCACTGGGCGCGCGACCGCGCGCGCGGCGGCCGCCTGCCGGTGGAGTTCGTGGTGAAGCGCCTCTCCCTCGACAACGCCCGCGCCATCGGCCTCAACGACCGCGGGCGGATCGCGCCCGGCCTGAAGGCGGACATCAACCTCATCGATTTCGACCGCCTGGCGCTCCGGCGGCCGGAGATGCGCTACGACCTGCCCGCGGGCGGCAAGCGCCTCGTGCAGGGGGCGGAGGGCTATGTCGCCACCCTCGTCAGCGGCGAGGTGGTGCACCGCGAGGGCGAGGCGACCGGCGCCCTGCCCGGGCGCCTGGTGCGGGGGCAGCGGCCATGAGCCACGATCTGGTGATCCGCCGGGGCTGGGTGCTGGACGGCACCGGCGCGCCCGGCTTCCAGGCCGACATCGCGGTGGATGGCGAGACCATCACCCGCGTCGGCGCGGTGCCCGCCCGCGGGCGCGAGGAGATCGACGCCCGCGGCCTGCTCGTCACCCCGGGCTTCGTCGATATCCACACCCATTACGACGGTCAGGCGGTGTGGGACTCCCACCTCGCGCCCTCCTCCTGGCACGGCGTGACCACGGCGCTGATGGGCAATTGCGGCGTCGGCTTCGCCCCCTGCCGCGCCGCCGACCGCGAGACGCTGATCGAACTCATGGAGGGCGTGGAGGACATCCCGGGCCCGGTGCTGCACGAGGGGCTGAACTGGTCCTGGGAGAGCTTTCCCGAATATCTCGACGCGCTCGAGCGCAGGCCGCGCGACATGGACATCGGCGCGCTGCTGCCGCACGGGGCGCTGCGCGTGCATGTGATGGGCCAGCGCGCGCTCCGCCTCGAGAACGCGACGGAGGCGGACATCGCGGCGATGCGCGCCATCACCGCCGAAGCGGTGGCGGCCGGCGCCTTCGGCGCCTCCACCTCGCGCACCATCAGCCACAAGACCCTGGCCGGCGACCCCACCCCCACCCTGAAGGCGCAGGAGGAGGAGCTGCTGGGCCTCGCCTGCGGGATGAGCGAGGGCGGGGGCGGGCTGCTCGAACTCGTCTCCGACTGGAACACGCCCGATCCGGCCACCGAGTTCGCCATGGTCCGGCGCGTCGCCGCCGCCTCGGGCCGGCCCGTGCTGTTCAGCCTCACCGCCCGGCACGACCGCACCGAGGCGTGGAAGGAGCTTCTCGCGCTGGCCGAGGACGCCGCGGCGCACGGGCTCGACATCCGCCCCGTCTTCCCGCCGCGCCCCATCGGCATCCTGCTCGGGCTCGAGGGCTCGCAGAATCCCTTCTCGGCCTGCCCCTCCTACCGCGCCATCCAGCACCTGCCGCCGGCCGCGCGCGCCGCGGCGATGCGCGAGCCGGCCCGGCGCGCGGCCATCCTCTCCGAGGACCGCATCGCGGGCTCGAGCTTCCCGCTCATCACGCGCCTCTCCTGGGCGCGGATGTTCCCCTTCGGCGATCCGCCCGACTACGCGCCGCCGCGCGAAGCCAGCATCGAGGCGCGGGCCGCGCGCGAGGGGCGCCGGCCCGAGGAGGTCGCCTATGACCTCCTCGCCGAGGGCGAGGGCGGGAACTTCCTCTTCGCCCCCCTGACCAACTACGCCGACTTCACGCTCGACGCCTCGGCCGAATGCCTGCGCCGCCGCATCGCGCTGGTCGGCCTTTCCGACGGGGGGGCGCATGTCGGCTTCATCTCGGACGGCAGCTTCCCCACCTTCCTGCTCGCCCACTGGTCGCGGCGCGGCTTCCCGATGGAGGAGCTGGTGCGGCGCCAGACCAGCGACACGGCGCGCGCCATGGGCCTCACGGACCGCGGGGTGATCGCGCCGGGGATGCTGGCCGATCTGAACCTGATCGCGGAGGGGGAACTCTCCCTGCCCGCGCCGCGCATGGTGCATGACCTGCCCGCGGGCGGACGGCGGCTGCTGCAGGGCGCGCGCGGCTATCGCGCCACCATCAAGCGCGGTGTCGTCACCTACCGCGACGGCAAGGCGACGGGCGCCCTGCCGGGGCGGCTGCTGCGGCGGGGGCGCATCGGCGTTGCGCGAGGCCTGACGGGGCGTTAATCCCGGGCACAAGGAGCCGACAGGGAGACCCGCCATGACCGCCCTCCGCCTGCCCCGCCGCGCCGCGCTGGCCGCTGGCGCCGCCACCTTTTTCGCGCCCGCCCTCGCCCGCGCCCAGGGCGAGGCCATCCGCATCGGCGTGATCCTCTCCGCCACCGGCGGCCTCGCCGCCTTCGTGCCGCCCATCCGCGCCGGGATCGTCCTCGCCTTCGAGGAGATGAACGCCGCGGGCGGGGTGCTGAACGGCCGCCGCCTGCAGATGATCGAGGCCGATGACCAGACCAACCCGCAGGCCGGCGTCACCGTCGCCACCCGCCTGGTGCAGGCCGAGAATGTCTCGGCCATCATCGGCCCCATGGCCTCGGGCATCACCATCGCGGTGGCCAATGCCGTGACGGTGCCGGCCGGCGTGCCCATCGTCAGCCCCTCGGCCACCGCGCCGGCGGTCAGCCAGATCAACGACAACGACACGGTGTTCCGCACCGCGGTGCCGGACGGGCTGCAGGGCCAGGTGCTCGCGCGGCTCGTGCGCGAGGCGGGCATCGAGCGCGTCGCGATCATGGCGATCAACAACGACTACGGCCGCGGCCTCGCGGGCAGCTTCACCGCCGCCTTCCAGGCGCGCGGCGGCACCGTCGCCGCCTCCCAGAACTACGAGGAGAACCGCCCCTCCTACCGCGCCGAACTCCAGACCCTGGCGCGGACCGGCAACCCGCAGGCGCTGCTGCTGATCGGCTACCCGGCCTCGGGCGGCAACACCATCCTGCGCAACTCCATCGAGAACGGCTTCTTCCAGCGCTACATCGGCACCGACGGCATGCGCGACCAGAGCGTGATCGACCAGGTGGGCGCGCGCGCGCTGGAGGGGATGTTCGGCACCGGCCCCGGCACCGCGGCCGCGCCGGAGCGGCGCGAGGCCTATGCCGCGGCCTTCCGCCGCGCCAACCCGCAGATGGACCCCGGCGCGGCCTTCGTCGCCCAGGCCTATGACGCGGCCTATGTGATCGGCCTCGCCATCCAGGCCGCCGGCAGCGCCGAGCGCGCCGCCATCCGCGCGAACCTGCGCACCGTGGCCAATGCGCCCGGCGAGGTGGTCGGCCCCGGCGAATTCGCCCGCGCGCGCGACCTGATCGCCCGCGGCGTGAAGGTGAACTACGAGGGCGCCTCCGGCCCCGTGGAGTTCAACGCCACCGGCGACGCGCAGGGCCGCATCGAGCACTGGGCCGTGCGCGAGGGGCGGCTCGTCTCGGTCGCGCAGCTCAGCGAGTGAACGCGCTCGAGGTCGAGGGGCTGGTCAAGCGCTTCGGCGGCCTCGCCGCCCTCGACGGCGCCTCCTTCGCCGTGCCGGCGGGCTCGATCACCGGGCTGATCGGGCCCAATGGCGCGGGCAAATCCACCGCCTTCGCCACGATCGCCGGCTTTCATCGCCCGGATGCGGGGCATGTGCGCCTCTTCGGCCGGGAGGTGACAGGCGAGAGCCCCTGGGCGCTGCACGCGGCGGGCCTCGCGCGCACCTTCCAGATCCCGCGCCTCTTCGCCCGCCTCACGGTGCGGGAGAACCTGATGGTCGCGGCGCGCGACCAGGCGGGGGAGCGCCTGCCCGCGCCCTGGTTCGCGCGCGCGCGCATCGCCCGCGAGGAGGCCGCGCTCGCCGCCCGCGCCGATGCGGTGCTCGCGCGGCTCAACCTCGCGCGCCACGCCGACGCGCCGGCCAGCGCCCTTTCCGGCGGGCAGAAGAAGCTGGTGGAGCTCGGCCGGGCGCTGATGAGCGGCGCGCGCGTGATCCTGCTCGACGAGCCGGCGGCCGGCGTGAACCGCACCCTGCTGCGCGAGATCGCCGCCACCATCGCCCGGCTGAACCGGGAGGAGGGGATCACCTTCCTCGTGATCGAGCATGACCTCGACCTCGTGGCCGAGCTCTGCACGCCCGTGCACTGCATGGCCGAGGGGCGCGTCATCGCCAGCGGCCGCATGGAGGAAGTGCGCGCCGACCCGATGGTGGCCGAGGCCTATCTCGGCATGGCGATCGAGCCGGCGTGATGGGCGCCGCCGATTCACGTCTGCGGTGCGCGCTGCGCCGCGCCCTCCGGCGATCGGAGGTGGGATGACCCTGCTTGAGGTCGAGAGCATCGTCGGCGGCTATGGCGAGGCCGACATCCTGCAGGGCGTCTCCTTCCGCGTCGCGCCGGGCGAGATCCTCGTCATCATCGGCCCCAACGGCGCGGGCAAGTCCACCGCCATGAAGGCGGTGGCCGGGCTCCTGCGCGTCCGGCAGGGGCGCATCCGCTTCGACGGCGCCGAGATCACCAACCGCCCCGCCGAGGAGATGGTCGGCCGCGGCCTCGCCTATGTGCCCCAGGAGCGCAACGTCTTCCCCTCGCTGACGGTGGAGGAGAACCTCCGCATGGGCGCCTATGTCCGCCCCCGCGCGGCCGAGGAGGGGCTCGCGCGCGCCTACGCCACCTTCCCCGACCTCAAGGCGAAGCGCCGCGCCGCCGCGGGCAGCCTCTCGGGCGGGCAGCGGCAGATGCTGGCGGTGGGCCGCGCGCTGATGCTCGCGCCCAGGCTCGTCATGCTCGACGAGCCGACGGCCGGCCTCTCGCCCAGGTTCTGCGCGCTGATCTTCGAGCGCGTGCAGGCGATCGCCGCGGCCGGCATCGCCGTGCTGATGGTGGAGCAGAACGCGCGCCCGGCGCTCGCCATCGCCGACCGCGGCCTCGTGCTCGCGCAGGGGCGCAACCGCTTCGAGGATGCCGGCCCCGCCATGGCCGCGAACCCCGAGATCGGCCGCATGTTCCTCGGCGCCTGAGCGATGATCGAGTTCCTGAACTTCTACCTGATCCCGGGCCTCGTGCTCGGCAGCATCTACGCCCTGGCCGCGGCGGGCCTCTCGCTCGTCTATGGGGTGATGCGCTTCGCCCATTTCGCCCATGGCGAGCTGATGACCTGGGGCGCCTATGCCGCGCTCCTCGCCGTCGGCGCCTTGGGCATCTCGCCCTGGCTCGCCCTGCCCGTGGCGGTGCTGGCCACCATCCCCGTGGCGCTGGCGGCGGACCGCGCCTTCTATGCGCCGCTGCGCCGCTCCGCCCCGGCGGTGCTGCTCATCTCCTCCTTCGGCGTGGCGCTGATGATCCGCGCCCTGGTCTATCTGATCTGGGGCCCGACGCCGGAGAGCTACGCGCGCGGCTTCACGCCCCCGCTGCTGCTGGGCGAGATCCGCATCCAGCAGCGCCACCTCGTCATCCTCGGCGGGGCGCTGCTGGTGGCGCTGGCGGTGCATCTGCTGCTCTCGCGCAGCCGCGCGGGGCGCGCGATGCGCGCCATGGCCGACGATCCGGACCTCGCGCGGATCACCGGCGTGCCGGTGGCCGGCGTGATCCGCCTCACCTGGGCCGTCTCGGCCGCGCTCGCCGCCATCGCGGGCGTGTTCCTCGCGGTGGATACGGAACTGACGCCGCTGCTCGGCTTCAACGTGCTGCTCGCGGCCTTCGCCGCGGCCATCCTGGGCGGCATCGGCCGGCCCTGGGGGGCGGCGCTGGGCGGGCTGATCCTGGGCGTGGCGGAGGAGCTCTCCTCCTACCCTTGGATCGGCAACGCCCCGCTGCTCGACCCCTCCTACAAGACGGCCGTGGCCTTCGCGGTGCTCATTCTCGTGCTGGTCGTCCGGCCGCAGGGGCTGTTCAGGGGGATGGGCTGATGGAGGCCGCGCTTCTCTACCTCGCCACCATGCTCACCCTCGCCGGGGTCTATGCCTGCCTCGCGCTCGGGCTCAACCTGCAATGGGGGTTGACGGGGCTGATGAATTTCGGCGGGCTCGGCTTCCTCGCCATCGGCGCCTACACCGCGGCGCTGCTGACGGCGCCCGAGAGCGCCCAGCCGGGCGCGGCCCATGGCGGCGGCTTCGGCTGGCCCTGGTGGGCGGCCTGGCCGCTCGCGGCGCTGGCCGGGGCTCTGCTCGCCCTGCCCGTGGGGGCGGCGGCGCTGCGGCTCCGCGCCGACTACCTCGCCATCGCCACCATCGGCATCGGCGAGATCCTGCGCCTCGTCGTCCGCAACGAGGACTGGTTGACGGGCGGGCCGCTCGGCGTGCCGGGGATCCCGCGACCGCTCGAGGGGCTGGGCGAGCCGGCCGGGCAGTTCGCCTATCTCGGCCTGGTGCTGCTGGTGGCCGCGGGGCTCTACGCCATGGCCGAGGCGACGGCGCGAAGCCCCTTCGGCCGCACGCTGCGCGCCATCCGCGAGGACGAGGAGGCGGCGAAGGCGGTGGGCAAGAACCCGGGCGCCTTCCGCCTCGCCGCCTTCGCCCTGGGCGCGGCCTGCATGGGCCTCGCGGGCGCGATGCTCGCGGGCTTCTTCAAGTTCATGGGGCCCGATGCGCTCGACCCCGTCACCGCCACCTTCCTCGTCTGGGTGATGCTGATCGCCGGCGGGTCGGGCAACAACCGGGGGGCGGTGCTGGGCGCCGTCCTGGTCTGGGCCATCTGGGCGGCGAGCGACTTCCTGGCCGCCCAGCTTCCGGGCGAGGCGGCGACGCGCGCGGCCTATGTGCGGCTCTTCCTCATCGGCCTCGCGCTGCAGCTCATCCTGCTCCACCGGCCGCAGGGGCTGCTGGGCGAGAGGCCGGGGCGCTGACCCTCGACATCGGCGCCGCGCTGCCGCAGTGAGGGCGCGGAACCCTGTCCGCCATGACGCCCCCCTCCCCCGCGCCCGCGCCCCCTCCCGCCGAGGCGGGCCTCGAGCTCACCATCCTCATGCCCTGCCTCAACGAGGCGGAAACCCTCGCGCTCTGCATCCGCGACGCGCAGGCCTTCCTCGCGCGCAGCGGCATCGCGGGCGAGGTGCTGGTGGCCGACAACGGCAGCACCGACGGCAGCCAGGCCATCGCCGAATCGCTCGGCGCGCGGGTGGTGGCGGTGGCCGAGCGCGGCTACGGCGCGGCGCTGCGCGGCGGCATCGCGGCCGCGCGCGGGCGCTTCGTCATCATGGGCGACAGCGACCACAGCTACGACTTCGCGAATCTCGACGCCTTCGTGGAGGCGCTGCGCGGCGGGGCGGAGCTCGTGATGGGCAACCGCTTCCGGGGCGGCATCGAGAAGGGCGCCATGCCCTTCCTGCACCGCTGGCTCGGCAACCCGGTGCTGAGCTTCCTCGGCCGCCTGTTCTTCCGCGTGCCGACGGGGGATTTCCACTGCGGCATCCGCGGCTTCTCGCGCGAGCGGATCCTCGGGCTCGGCCTCGTCACGCCGGGGATGGAGTTCGCCTCGGAGATGGTGGTGCGCGCCGCGCTCGCGGGGCTTCGCATCGCCGAGGTGCCCGCCCGGCTGCGCCCGGACGGGCGCTCGCGCCCGCCGCACTTGCGCACCTGGCGCGACGGCTGGCGGCATCTGCGCTTCCTGCTCTTCTACTCGCCGCGCTGGCTGTTCCTCTACCCGGGGCTGGCGCTGCTCGGCCTCGGCGCGGCGCTCATCCTGCTGCTGGTGGGGGGGCCTGCGGAACTCGGCCCCGTGCGGCTCGACCTGCACAGCCTGATGGCGGGCTGCCTGTTCCTGCTCGCGGGGATGCAGGCGGTGGCCTTCGCGGTGATCTCGCGCCTCGCGGGGATGCGCCGGGGCTATCTGCCGCCGCTGCGCGAGGGCTGGTGGCGGCGCCTGCCGCTGCTCGAGAGCGGGCTGATCCTCGCCGCGCTGCTGCTGCTGGCCGGGATCGCGGGCATGGCGGCCACCTTCGGCGGCTGGGCGGGGGCGGGGTTCGGGGACATCGATGATCCCGTCTCGCCCCGCCTCTTCCTCGTCTCGAGCACCGTGGCGGTGGCGGGGCTGCAGCTCGGCTTCACCGCCTTCCTCGCGAGCATCCTGGAGGCGGGGCAGGCGGGGCGGGGCTGATCAGCGCCCCGGCAGGGGCTTGCGCCCGGCCAGGCGGCGCACCGCGTTGCGCAGCCAGCCGATGCGCTTGAGGCGCTCGCGCAGCCCCTCCCAGGCCCGGCGCAGCGCGAGCCAGGCGCGCCCGCCCCGGCTGCGCGCCTCGGTCAGGGCGAGAAGCCGAAGGCGTTCGTTCGCCCAGTCGTTCTTGTAGGCCTCGTCGCCCACGGTGAGGTCGAGCACCGCATGGCCCTCGGCGATGGCTGTGGCCACCAGCTCCTCGATCATCACTCGGCCGACCGAGTAGCGGGCCCAGGGGCCGCCGGACCAGCCGATGAGCAGGTAGTAGAAGCGGCCGCGGAAGGTGAGCCCCCAGTGCGCGGCCACCGTCTCGTCACCGACGAGAAGGCGGCTGGCGCACACCTGCAGCTCGCCGCCCGCCTGCCGGCCCATGGCCGCGTAGAAGCCGCGCACGGCAGGGTCGGTGAAGACATCCGGCGCGCCCGTCTCGCGGAAGCGCCGACGCTTGCGCAGGATCATCGCATCGAGGTCGGCCTCCCGCTCGGCCGCCGTCCCGGCCAGCTGGTGCCGCAGCGGTCCGATCTCGGCGAGGCGGCGTCGCTTGCGCCGCGTATCGGCCACGAAGCCTGCGCGCAGCGTGCGCCGATAGTCCTCGAGGCTGGCGGGCAGGCGGATCGCGTAGGCATGGCCGCAGGGCTGGACCCCCGGCAGCGCCGCCATCGGGTTGGTCCGCCCCTCGACCTCGGCCGGCATCCGCTCGAAGGCGATCAGATCGACCGGGGGAAGGATCGCGAGGATCCGGCTCCACAGGCCGGCGAACCCGTCCTTGCCCAGCGCCTCCTCGAGCCCGGGGCCGAGGAGCGGCGCGTGGTAGTCCGTCGCCTCGCCGCCGAGGAAGACGAGGCAGCGCAGCCCGAAACGCCGGCGCAGCCCGAGCGGCAGCAGCATCACCGGCCGTGGCCCCGCATGGACCGTCACGATCAGGGGGGCGACACCCTCGCGCGCGCCGAGATGCGCGAGCCAGGTCCGCATCCACAGGAGGCTCTGGAAGGCGAAGAGGGTGCCGTGCGTCTCCAGCTCGCGCCAGGCCGGCTCGGCGGCCAGGAGGTCACGGTGCAGCGTGACGGTGACCGCCCCGGCCTCGACGGCGACCGGGGAGTCCGAGCCGGTCGTGACGCGCGGCGGAGACATCGCTCGGTAGAGATAACGCGCCGGCAAGGTCCCGGAAAGCTGAAAAGCGGCGAGACCGGCGGCGCAGGCGTCGTCCGGGCGGCCGCTCAGCCGCGCCAGCCCGGCAGCTCCAGCCGCGCCCTGAGCCCGCCGAGGGCGGGGCTCGAGGACAGGCGCAGCCGGCCGCCATAGAGCTGGGCGAGGTCGTTCACGATGGCGAGGCCGAGCCCCGAACCGGTCTTGGATTCGTCGAGTCGCACGCCGCGGGCCAGCGCCGCCGCGTCCTCGCCCGGCGGCAGGCCTGGGCCGTCATCCTCGATCTCGATGGCCACGGGCTGGCCGCGCGGGGCGGTGACCGTCACGCGCACGCGCCGGGCGGCGAACTTCGTGGCGTTCTCGATCAGATTGCCGAGCATCTCGGTCAGATCCTGCGCGTCGGCCCGCACGCGGGCCGCACGCTCGCCCCGCACCTCGATGGCGAGGCCGCGCTGCGCCGTCAGACGCGAGAGCGCGGTGGCCACCGCCTGCGCCACCTCATGGGGCGCGCTCTCGCCCGCCGCGCTGCCGGCCAGCGCCCCCGCGCGCGCGCGGCGCAGATGGTGCTGCACCAGCCTCTCGAGCGTGACGGCCTGGGCGCGCGCGGCCTCCGCATCGCCCGTCTCGAGCGCGTTGCGCAGCACGGCGATGGGCGTCTTCAGCGCATGGGCGAGGTTGCCGACATGGTGGCGTGCACGCTCCACCGTGGCGCGGTTCTGCTCGATGAGCGCCTCGATCTCCTCGACCAGCGGCGCGATCTCGGAGGGGGCGGCGACGTCCATGTGCTGGCGCCTGCCCTCGCGCACCTCCACGATCTCCTCGCGGGTCCGGCGCAGCGGTCTCAGGCCCCAGACAACCAGCCCGACCACGACGAGCACGAGCCCCGCGCCGAGCACGGCGAAGGCGAGCACCACACCGCGGCGCAGGCTCAGGATCTCCTCGTCGATCGCCGCGCGCGGCACGGCGAGTTGCACGGCGATGGCGACCCGCCCCCCCGGCGCCTCGATGGTCACCTCGCGTTCCAGCGCGCGCAGCGCTTCGCTGCGCGGCCCCCAGAGGTCGCGCGCCACCAGCCGCCCTCCTCCGGAGAGCGGCGGCGGCAGGCGGGAATCCCAGAGCGAGCGCGAGGTGAGCACCGTGCCGCCCGGCCCGGTGAGCTGCCAGTAGAAGCCCGACAGCGGGCGTTCGAACTCCGGATCGGCCAGCGGCCGCGTCAGCAGCGGGCCAAGGCTGCGGTCGAAGGCGACGGCGGCGACCAGCGAATCGAGCTGGCGCTCGATGCGCGCATCGGCCGCGGCCTCGATCTGGCGCGCGTCGGTGCGGATGACGAACCAGCCGATGAGGCCGAGCCCCATCGCCACCCAGAAGGCGGCGGAGGCGGCGAGCCGCCAGGTGAGCGAGCCGCTGCGAGGCAGGCGCGGCCGCGCCTCGCGTATCGCCCCCTCCCCCCTCACCCCGCCCCGCCCCTCATCGCGGCGCCGGCAGACGGTAGCCCTGGCCGCGGATGGTCTCGATCAGCCCCTCGCCCAGCTTGCGACGCAGCCGGGCGACGATCACCTCGAGCGTGTTCGAGTCGCGGTCGAAATCCTGCGCGTAGAGGTGCTCGGTGAGCTCGGTCTTGGAGACGGGCCGCCCCGCATGCAGCGCCAGATACTGGAACAGCGCGTATTCCATCGCCGTGAGGCGGACGGACTGGCCGTCGCGCGTGACCATGCGGGTGGCCGTGTCGAGCGTGACGGGGCCGAAGCGCAGCACCGGCGAGGCCAGGCCGCTGGCGCGGCGGATCAGGGCGTTGAGCCGCGCCACCAGCTCGCCCATGGCGAAGGGCTTGGCGAGATAGTCGTCGGCGCCGGCGTTGAGCCCCTCCACCTTCTCGCTCCAGGCGTCGCGGGCGGTGAGGATGAGCACGGGCATGTTGCGCCCGCCCGCGCGCCAGCGGCGCAGCACCGACAGCCCATCCAGCCGCGGCAGTCCGAGATCGAGCACCACCGCGTCGTAGGGCTCGGTCTCCCCGAGATGCGCCCCCTCCTCGCCGTCGGTGGCGACATCCACGACGAAGCCGGCCTCGGCGAGCCCCTGACGGAGCTGCGCGCTCAGTTGCGCGTGATCCTCGACGACGAGAAGGCGCATGGCCGCAGCATGCACCGCGGGCCGGGGGGTGGTCCATCGCCGGCGGCGCTCAGCGCAGCGCCGCCCCCGGGCGGGGCGCCGCGCTCTCGCCCGGCACGCGCTCCTGCACCGGCCCGCGCGAGCGCAGGAGCTGGCCGGTCGCCGCATCGAGCTCCACGATGAAGACGCGCCCGTTGGGCGGCAGGATCTTGAGCTCGTAGAGCCACTGGGCGTCGTCGCGCTCCAGCTCGGCCTCGATCACGCGGCCGCGGAAGCGGCGTTCCACCTCGGCCAGCAGGTCGGAGAGAGGGCGGATCTGCCCCGCCTCCAGCGCGGCGCGGGCGCGCTCGTGGTCGCGGCGCTCGCTGGCACGCGCGTCGTGCGCGGCGGGCAGCAGCAGCGGGGCGAGAAGAAGAGCCGCGGCAAGACCCGCGAGCAGGCGTGCGTGCATCGCGCCCTGCTGCGCCCAAGCGCCTGAACGCGGGCTGAACCGGACCGCATCAGCGGCGAGGAGCCCGGCACGCGGTTCACACCCCCTTGCCGCCGCGCGGCGTGCTCCGGCCGCGCCCCGGGGGATCCTGCGGATCCGTGTCGGTGGGGCCGACAGGACCTCGTCCGAGGCCCCGGCCCTGGCCGGGAAGGTCGGCCGGGTCGGTGTCGGTCGGGCCCGCGGGGCCGCGCGATCCGCCGCGGCCCTGACCCGGAGGGTCGGTCGGGTCGGCGTCGCTCAGCCCCTGCCCGAAGCCGCGGCCGGCGCCGCGCCCCTGCCCGGGCGGATCGCTCGGGTCGGCATCGCTCGCGAACCGACCACCGCCCCGCCCTTGGCCCGGCGGATCGTTGGGGTCGCTGTCGGTCAGGCCGCCGCGCGGCGGCAGCGGGCCGGTGCCGCGACCGCTCCCCGGGGGATCGCCGGGGTCGGCGTCGCTGACGCCGAAGGGAGGCCCGGCCCCGCCCTGCGGCGGCGCGGGCGGGCTGCGCCCGGCCTTGGTGCCCTGCGCCCAGGCCGGCGCCGCCAGAATCGCCCCGCCGGCACTCGCCACGCGCAGCACGAACAGGCGCCGCCGCAGCCGGTCCTCGTCGTCCACCATCCGAATTCCCCGCCCAGCCGAGGGCAGCATACCAGCTTTGCCGCCTCAGCCGAGCCTTTCCTCGCGGCCGATGGCCACCAGGGCCCCCGAGGCGCCCAGCACCCGCACCTGCCCCTGCAGCCGCAGGCACACGCCGAGCACCAGCCCGCGCGCCAGCAGCCCCTCGGCGAAGGCCTCGCCACGGTCGAGGGCGAGGTGCACGATCTCGGGCGGCAGCGCGCCCACATCCACGGTCACCGGCAGGTCGCGCAGGTCGCTGTCGGGGTCGAGGCTCTGCGCCGGGGCGCGGCGGATCAGCGGGTGGTCGGCGTCCACCGCATTGGCGATCAGGGTGGCGGCCGCATCCGCCTCCGGGGCGCGGGCGGCGAGCACCGTCACCGCGTCGGCGATGCCGCGCGAGAAGCTGCGCCCGCGCCAGCCGGAGGTGGCGATGCCGCGCACCGCATCGCCGCCGCGGATCACCGCGAGCCCGTCCGGCGCCCCGGCCTCCGGCCGCTCGACCAGCCCCACGCGCAGCGTCGCCCGGCCCGAGAGGTGCACGGCGATGTCGCCGCCATTGTTGACATAGGCCATGGACAGGCCGGGCACGGCGGTGAGGCCGAGCAGCACATGCTCGGCCACCGCCCCCGCCACCGCCACCATGGGCGTGACGAAATGCGCGCGGTAGGGCCAGGCGGCCTCCACCATGCGCCGCGCGACGGGGTGGCGCGGCGCGGGCGGGCGGCCCATCAGCGGCTGGCGCAGCAGCGCCACCTCCTCGGCCAGGGCGGGCAGCACCCCCTCCAGCGCGCGCGCCGCCGCCTCGCGCGCCTCCAGCACCGCGGCGCGCGCGCCCTCGATGCCGATGACGAGGCGGATGGGCCCGTCCTCCAGCAGCAGCCGCCCATCGGGCAGGAGCTGGCGGCGCGGCGGCGGCCAGGCGGCGGCGTCCATCATCGCGGGGCCTCGGGCCAGGGGTTGGCGGCGGGCCAGGGCGCGCTCTCGCTCTCCGCTGCATGGCGGGCGAGCAGCTCCGCGAGCGGGAGGGCGTGCTCCACATGCCCGCCGAGCGCGGCATAGAGCTCGGCGCGCAGGGTGAACTCGATGGGCGCGACCAGCGCGGGCGTGGGCACATGGCCGAAGGCCTTGTCGGGGATGCGCAGCACATCCGCCATGAGCGTGATTCCCCCGCCGGGCCAGAGGTAGCAGGGCGCGCCGCCCATGGTCACGCGCACCTCGCCCCGCTGCACGCTGCGGGTGAGCAGGATCGGGTTCTCCGTCACGCCCGCGCGCAGCGACCCGCCCGCCCCGGCCATGAACAGGATGGAGGTCATCGCCGGCTCGCAGTTCTCGCCGATGCGGGCCACGGTGCGCGCCACCGCCTCGGGCATGGGACGGGGCACGGGGCGCAGCGCCTCGTCGAGTTCGAACCACAGCGCGTCCTCGCCGGTGGTGCTGGTCATCAGCACGCGCATGCCGGGCCAGGCGTGCTTCGCATCGAAGCCCTCGATGACGGAGAGCGGGTCGGTCACGTCCGTCCCGCCCCAGCCGCTGCCGGGCTGCGCCACCTGGAAATAGCGCCCGGGTGTGGAGCGCCGGCCGCGCAGCCGCAGCCCCGAGGGGCGCATGCCGAGGCACTTGCCCGCCTGGTGCTCGGTCAGCACGCCGGTGATGTGGTCGTCCAGCACCACCACCTCGTCCACATGGCCGTGCCATTGCTGGGCGAAGATGCCGATGGCGGCGCTGCCGCAGCCCACGCGCATGCGGCTCTCCCGCACGCCGTTCACGATAGGCGCGGCCCCGGCCTGGAGGACGACGCGCGCGCCGCCCTCGATCTCCACCTCGATCGCCTCCTTGCGGCAGAGGGCGAGCAGGGCGGCGCAGGTCACCTGCCCCTCGCGCTTCGAGCCGCCGGTGAGGTGGCGCACGCCGCCAAGCGAGAGCATCTGCGAGCCGTATTCGGCGGTGGTGACATGGCCGATCTGCTCGCCCTCATGGCGCACCGGCGCGGCCTCGGGGCCGAGATGGCGGTCGGTGTCGATCTTCGCCTTGAGGCCGCAGTAGCTGAAAATGCCCTCGGTGACGACGGTGACGGTGTCCACCCCCTCATGGCGCTGGCTCACGATGAAGGGGGCAGGCTTGTAGTCCGGATAGGTGGTGCCGGCGCCGATCGCGGTGACGAAGACTTCTTCCCGGGGAGCGAGTTCGCCGGACCATTCCTCCGCGGCGTCGAGGAAGGGCACCACCGGCTCCTGCGCCTCCACCGCGCGGGTGAGCAGCACGAGCGGGTCGGTGCGCACCAGCCGCCCGCCCTCGTTGGCGTAGCGGTGGCAGGCGCCGGCGCGGCCGGGCCGGATGCGGCAGAGCACCGGGCAGGCGTCGCAGCGCACGATGCCCTCATCGCCCTCGCGCGCGCCGAACTGCTCGGTGCGGTCTACCATCCGGCCGCCTCCAGCGCCGCGCGCAGGCGATGCGGGAGCGCGGGCAGATGCGTGACCTCCGCCCCCGTCGCGTCGCGGATCGCCGAGAGGATGGCGGGCGCCGTCGCCACCAGGGCGGGCTCGCCCACGCCCTTCGCGCCATAGGGGCCGAGGGGTTCGCGCTCCTCGATGAGGATCACCTCGATGGGCGGCACGTCGCCCACGCTCGGGATCAGGTAGTCGTGCAGGTTCTCGGTGCGGCCGGGGATATACTCCTCCATCAGCGCGAGCCCGATGCCCTGGGCGATGCCGCCATGGATCTGGCCCTCCACCAGGGTGGGGTTGATCGCCCGCCCCACGTCATGCGCGGCGACGAAGCGCTCGAGCGTCACGGTGCCGAGGCGCACATCCACCGCCAGCGCGCAGAGCTGCGCGCCGAAGCCGTAGGTGGCGTAGGGCGCGCCCTGGCCCTCCGCGTCGAGCGGGACGGTCGGCGGGTCGAAGCGGCCACGGCCCTCCAGCGCAGGGCCCGCATAGGGTTCGCCGTTCACGGTGACGCGCGCGCCGTCCCAGCCGAGCGCGCCATTCACCTTGGCGCGCAGGTCGAGGGCGGCGGCCAGCGCGGCGCGGCCGGAGACGAAGGTCTGGCGCGAGGCGCTGGTCTTGCCCGCATCGGGCGTGAGGTCGGTGTCGCCGAGGATCTGCGTGATCGCCGCGACCGGCAGCCCCAGCGCCTCGGCCACGATCTGGGCGAGCACGGTCGCACTCCCCTGGCCGATGTCCACCGCCCCGTTGCGGAACCCGAGACGGCCGCCGGGGGCGAGGATCAGCCGCATCTCGGAGGGGTTGGACATGCCGGTGTTGCCGATGCCGTACCACATGGCGGCCACGCCCACGCCATGGCGCAGCACCCCGCCGGCGGCGTTGCGCCGCGCCGCCTCGGCGCGGAACTCCCTCCAGCGCGGGCGCAGCGCCTCGAGGCAGGCGCGCTGGCCCACGGAATGGTCGAGGCGCTGGCCCGTCGCCGTCACGTCGCCCGGCATCAGCGCGTTCAGGAGGCGGAACTCCAGCCGGTCCATCCCGCAGGCATCCGCCAGCCGGTCATAGAGCGCCTCCTGCGCCACCGCGGCCTGCGGCACGCCGAAGCCGCGGAAGGCCCCCGCGGGCGGCTTATGGGTGAACACCGCCCGCGCCCGCGCCCGCACATGCGGCACGCGATAGGGGCCCGTCGCGTGGACGGGCACGCGGCCCGCCACCGTCGGCCCCCAGGAGGCATAGGCGCCCGTGTCGTAGAGCCCGTCGAACTCCAGCGCGACCAGCCGCCCCTGCGCGTCGCAGGCCGCGCGCGCGGTGATGCGCGCGGGGTGGCGCTTGGTGCTGGCCGCCATGCTCTCGGGCCGCGACCAGATGGCGCGCACCGGATGGTCGAGCACCCAGGCGGCCACCGCCAGCATGGGCTGCATGCCGGCATCGAGCTTGCCGCCGAAGCCGCCGCCGCACTGGCTCGGGATGATGCGCACCGCCTCCAGCGGGACGCCGAGCACGCCGGCCACCTCCTCGCGGTCCATCGCCGGGGCCTGGGTGGAGCACCAGATCTCGATGCGTTCGCCGACCCGGCGCGCGAAGCCGGCCTCGGGCTCGATGTAGGCGTGCTCGACGAAGCTGGTGCGGAAACGGCCCTCCGCCACATGCGCGGCGGCGGCGAAGGCCGCGTCAGGGTCGCCGCACCGGACCACCCCCTCGGCGAGCACATTGCCCGGGAAGGCGGCGTGCAGCGGCGGGGCGGCGAGCGCGGCCTCGGGATCCTCGAGGGCGGGCAGCGGCGCCCACGCGACGGGAAGTTCCGCCCGCTCGACGGCCTCGCGCGTGCCGACCAGGGCCGCGACAGCATCGCCGCGATGCAACGCCACAGTCTCGGCGAAGACGGGCTGGTCCTTGATGTGCGGGTAGATGCCGTAGCCGTTGCGCCCCGGCACCTCGCGCGCCGTCAGCACGGCGCGGATCCCGGGGTTCGCGGCCAGGAAGGCCGGGATGTCGGGCAGCGCGAAGCGCGCATGCGCGTGCGGCGAGCGCACGGCCTTCAGCCACAGCGCATCGGCCGGCGCGAGATCGGCGCCGAAGCGCGCCGTGCCGTCGAGTTTCCCCGCCCCGTCGAGCCGCGGCAGCCGCGCGCCCACCGCCCCCGCCTCGGCCGCGGGCCCCAGGCCGCAGACGGCCTCCAGGATGCGCCGATAGCCGGTGCAGCGGCACAGCACGCCGCCCAGCGCCGCCTCGGCCTCCCGCTCCGAGGGGGCGGGGTTCGCGCGCAGCAGCTCGGTCGCCGCCATGAGCATGCCCGGCGTGCAGATGCCGCACTGCGCCGCCCCGGCCGCGTGGAAGCGCGCCATCAGCGCGCGGCCCTCGGGGGTGGCGGCGATGCCCTCCACCGTCTCCACCGAGGCGCCCGCGCATTGGCCGAGCGGCGTCAAGCAGGCGCAGACCTGCGCGCCGTCCAGCAGCACGGTGCAGGCGCCGCAATCGCCCGCGTCGCAGCCGATCTTGGTGCCGGTGAGGCCGAGCCTGTCGCGCAGCGCCGCCGAGAGCCGCGTCTGCCCCGGCAGGTCGAGCGCGCGCGGCACGCCGTTGACGGTGAGCGCGATCATGCCGCGAGCCGCGCGCGGGCGCGCGCCACCAGCTCCTCGGCCGCGGCGCGGCGGTAGTCGGCGCTGGCGCGCACATCGCCGATCGGCGCCACCCCCTCCTCCCACAGCCGCGCGACCTCGGAGCAGGCGCCGACCGCCACACGCCCGTTGGCGCTCGCCGCCACCATGGCGATGGAGATGACGAGATGCCGCCGCGCGCCGAGCTTGAGGAAGACCGAGGGCGCCTCGGCCGCCTCCACGGGGACGAGGATGGCCGTGAGGATCTCATCCGGCGCGCGCGCCGTGCGGCGGTTGCCGAGGAGGAAGGCGCGCAGCGGCAGCACGCGCTGCCCGCGCCGCGAGGCGAGCTCCACCGACGCATCGAGGATGAGCAGCGGCGGCACCCCATCGGCCGCCGGCGAGGCGTTGCAGAGATTGCCGCCGATGGTGCCGCGCGCCTGGATCTGCCGCCCGCCGACCTGCGCCGCCGCCTCGGCCAGCGCGCGGAATCCCGGCGCGGGCGGGGCGTCGCGCAGCGCCGCCCAGGGGGTGAGGGCGCCGATGCGCCATACCCCGCCCCTCCGCGTCACGCCGCGCAGCGCCGCGATGCCCGTCAGGTCGAGCAGCGCGGGCGCCTCCGCCGCGCCCCAGGCGGCGGCCTGGGCCAGCGCCGGATAGACATCCGTGCCGCCGGCCAGCGGCCGCGGCGACTCCTCCCCGAGAATCCGCAGCGCCGCCTCCAGCGTCGCGGGCCGCCAGTAGTTCCCCAACCTCGCCCACTCCGGATCTTGTCATGCAAAGCATGCGGCCCCTTGGCGCGCCGCTCAATCGGAAACTACGCTGGCCCCGGGTGGGGGAGGCTTGCATGACCAGGACAGTGCTGCGCGGGCTCGGCCTCGTCTTCTCGGGCGACATCGCGGCCCCGCTGCTCGATGCGGATGCGATCCTCATCGAGGAGGGGCGCATCGCCGCCATCGGCCGCGCGGCCGATCTCGACACGGCCGGGGCGACGGTGATCGAGGCGCATGGCTGCGCCGTCATGCCCGGGCTGATCGACAACCACGTCCATCCGGCCTTCGGCGACTGGACGCCGCGGCAGAACCAGCTCGGCTGGATCGAGGGGATGGTGCAGGGCGGCACCACCACCCTGATCAGCGCGGGCGAGGTGCATCTGCCCGGCAGGCCGCGCGACCCCGTGGGGGTGAAGGCGCTCGCCATCGCCGCGCAGCGCGCCTTCTCCGCCTTCCGGCCGCTCGGCGCGCGGGTGCTGGCCGGCGCGCCGGTGCCCGAGCGCGGCCTCACCGCCGCCGACTATGCCGAGATGGCCGGCGCCGGCGTGCGCTTCGTGGGCGAGTTCGGCCTCGGCACCGTGAAGGACGAGGCCGAGGTGGCCGAGGTGATGGGCTGGGTGCGCGCCGCCGGGCTCAACGCCATGATCCATTGCGGCGGGCCCTCCATCGCGGGCTCCAACCTCATGGCCGCGCCGGTGGTCATCGCCGCCGACGCCGACATCGTGGCGCACATCAATGGCGGCCCCACCTCGCTGCCGCGCGCGGAGCTGACGAAGGTGATCGAGGGCACGCGCCGCGCCATCGAGGTGGTGCACAACGGCAACCCGCGCAACGCGCTGCATGCGCTGGGCGTGCTGCGCGAGATGGGCCGGCTCGACCGGCTGGTGATCGGCACGGACAGCCCCGCGGGCTCGGGCGTGCAGCCGCTCGGCGTGCTGCGGACCATCTCCCTCCTCTGCGCGCTGGGCGGGCTCGATCCCGGCATCGCCATCGCGGCGGCGGGGGGGAACACGGCGCGCTGGCGCGGCATCGAGGCGGGCGTGATCGCCCCCGGGCGCGCGGCGGACCTGGTGCTGCTCGACGCCCCCATCGGCGGGGCGGGGCGCGATGCGGCCGAGGCCCTGGCGGAGGGCGAGCTGCCCGGCATCGGCATGGTGTTGGTGGACGGCAAGGTGGTCTGCGGCCGCAGCCGCAACACGCCCCCCGCCGCGCGCATCCCGGAGCTGCTGGCATGACCCCGCGCGCCTGGGCCGTGCTGGTCCACGAGACCGTGCGCGAGGCGGGGCGCGCGGTCGCGCCCCCCATCCGCCGCGCCGTCGCCGCCTGCGTGATCGAGAACCCCTTCGCCGGCCGCTATGTCGAGGATCTCTCGCCGTTGATCGACGCGGGCGCGACGCTGGGCGCCGAGCTCGCCGCGCGCGCCATCGCGGCCCTCGGCATCGAGGGCGCCAAGGTGCACAGCTTCGGCAAGGCCGCCATTGTGGGCGAGGCGGGCGAGCTCGAGCACGCCGCCGCCCTGCTGCACCCGAAGATGGGTGCGCCGGTGCGCGCCGCGCTCGGCAAGGGGCCCGCGCTGATTCCCTCGGCCAAGAAGCGCGGGGGCCCCGGCACGGCGATCGACATCCCCCTCGGCCACAAGGACGCGGCCTATGTCCGCAGCCATTTCGACGCCATCGAGTTCCGCCTGCCCGATGCGCCGGCGCGCGACGAAATCCTGCTCTGCCTCGCGCTGACCGATGGCGGGCGGCCGCTGCCGCGCATCGGCGGCTTGACGGTCGAGGGCATCATCGGCGAGGACGGGCTCAGATGACATCGCCGTAAGCTGCGGCGAGAGGGCCGGGGCGGACAGCATGCAGGAACAGATCGAGTTCGTGCTGAACGGCGCGCCGCGCCGCCTGCCGCGTGAGGTCTCCCCGGTGATGACGCTGCTCGACTGGCTGCGCGCCGAAGGGCTCACCGGCACCAAGGAGGGCTGCGCGGAGGGCGATTGCGGCGCCTGCACCGTGGTGCTGGAGGAGGCGGACGGCGCGCGCGTGCCGATCAACGCCTGCCTCTGCGCGCTGGGCCAGATGCATGGCCGCGCGCTGCGCAGCGTCGAGGGGCTGGGGCCCGAGCACCCCCTGCCGCGCCTCCTCGCCGAAAGCGACGGCACGCAATGCGGCTTCTGCACCCCGGGCATCGTGATGAGCGCCTGGGCGCACACCCGCGAGGGCGGCGACCCGCACGAGGCGCTGGCGGGCAATCTCTGCCGCTGCACCGGCTATCGCCCCATCCTCGACGCCATGGCGCGCATGGAGGATGACGGCGCGCCGCCGCCCGCCCTGCCGCCCCGCGCCCCGGCGCGCTTCGGCGGCTTCCACCTGCCCGCCACGCTCGAGGAGGCGCTGGCGATCCGCGCCGCCCATCCCGCGGCCTGGGTGCTGATGGGCGGCACCGATCTCGGCCTGCGCCTCTCCGAGCACCGCGAGCGGCCCGAGCAGGTGCTCTGCCTGCTCAACGTGGCCGAGATGCAGGGCATCACCGCCGGCGCCGGGGGCTGGCGCATCGGCGCGGCCGCCCCCTATCGGGCGCTGCTCGGGCTCTGCCGCGCCGAGCCGGCGCTTTCGCCGCTCGCGCCCTATCTCGCGCGGCTCGGCTCGCGGCAGATCCGCGGGCTCGGCACGGTGGCGGGCAATCTCGGCACCGCCTCGCCCATCGGCGATTCCCTGCCCGTGCTGATCGCCCTCGGCGCGGAGGTGGAACTGGCGAGCCCGCGCGGGCTGCGCCGCCTGCCGGTGGAGGCCTTCCTCACCGGCTACCGTCGCACCGCGCTGGCGCCGGACGAGCTGATCCTCGCCGTGCACCTGCCGCGCCCGCCCGCCGGCGCCTTCCTGGCGGCGGAGAAGCTCTCGCGCCGGCACGACCAGGACATCAGCGCCGTCTCCCTCGCCGCCTGCCTCGTCATCGAGGGCGGCGTGGTGCGCGCCGCGCGCCTCGCCTTCGGGGGCATGGACGCGACGGCCCGGCGCTGCGCGCCCGCCGAGGCGGCGCTGATCGGCCGCCCGCTCGACGACGCGGCGCTGCGCGCGGCGGGCGAGGCGCTGGATTTCGCGCCGGTCAGCGACTGGCGCGGCAGCGCCGCCTACCGGCTCGAGGGGGCGCGCGGCCTGCTGCGGCGCCTCGCGCTGCGCCAGGCCGGCCTGCCCGCCGAGGTCTTCGCATGACGGACGGCGCGCCCCAGCCGCTGCGCCGCGCCGGCCAGGCGATGCGCCATGACAGCGCGCTGCGCCACGCCCGCGGCGAGGCGCGCTTCCTCGACGACCTCCCCGAGCCCGCCGGCACCCTGCACGCCGCCCTCGCCCTCTCGCCCGTGGCGCATGGGCGGATCCAGCGGCTCGACCTCGCGGCCGCCCGCGCCATGCCCGGCGTGGTGCGCATCCTCACCCCCGCCGACATCCCGGGCGAGAACGACATCGCCCCCATCGGCACGGGCGAGCCCATGCTGGCCGAGGGGGTGGTGGAGCACCACGGCCAGCCGCTGGCCCTGGTGGTGGCCGAGACGCGCGATGCGGCGCTGCGCGCGGCCGCCGCCATCCGCCCCGCCATCGCGCCCCTGCCGCCGGTGCTGAGCATCGAGGAGGGCCTCGCGCGGCAGGCCTGGCTCGTCCCGCCCCAGACCATCCGCGAGGGCGACGCCGCGGCCGCCCTGGCGCGCGCGCCGCACCGCCTGGGCGGCACGTTCCGCGCCGGCGGGCAGGAGCATTTCTATCTCGAGGGGCAGATCGCCCTCGCCATCCCCGGCGAGGAGGAGGAGATGCTGGTCCACTCCTCCACCCAGCACCCGAGCGAGGTGCAGCACATCGTGGCGCGGGTGCTGGGCGTGCCCTATCAGCGCATCACCGTCACCTGCCGGCGCATGGGCGGCGGCTTCGGCGGCAAGGAGAGCAATGCGAGCTGGGTGGCGGCGGCGGCGGCGCTGGGGGCGCGGCTGACCCGCCGGCCGGTGAAGCTGCGCCTGCCCCGCCGCGCCGACATGGCCGCGACCGGCAAGCGCCACCCCTTCCTCTACCGCTGGGAGGCGGGATTCGACGCCGAGGGCCGGCTGCTCGCGCTCGAGGCGCTGCTCGCCGCCGATGGCGGGCACAGCCTCGACATGTCGGGCGGCGTGGTGTTCCGCGCGCTGACCCACGCGCTGAACTGCTACGCCGTGCCCGACGTGACGATCACCGCCTGCGCGGTCAAGACCAATCACGTCAGCAACACCGCCTTCCGCGGGTTCGGCGGCCCGCAGGGCGCGCTGCTGATGGAGGATGTGCTGCACCGCATCGCCGCGCATCTGGGCCGCGACGTGGAGGAGCTGCGCGCGCTCAACCTCGCCGATCGCACGCCTTATGGCCAGGCGCTCGAGCCCGCGCTGACGCGCCGCGTGATGGCCGAGGCCAAGCGCGATGCGGGCTGGGAGGCGAAGCGCGCCGAGATCGCCGCCTTCAACGCCGCCCATCCGACGCTGCGCCGCGGCCTCGGGCATTTCGTCTGCGCCTTCGGCATCAGCTTCGGCATCGTGCATCTGAACCAGGCGGGCGCGCTGGTGCATGTCTACACCGACGGCTCCATCCGCCTCGCCCATGGCGGCACGGAGATGGGCCAGGGCCTGTTCATCAAGGTGGCGCAGGTGGTGGCCGAGGTGTTCTCGGTGCCGGTCGAGCAGGTGGGCATCACCGCCACCAGCACGGCCGAGGTGCCCAACACCAGCGCCACCGCCGCCAGCACCGGCAGCGACCTCAACGGCTGGGCGGCGCATGCCGCGGCCAGCGCCATCAAGGCGCGCATGACGGAGGTGGCGGCGCGCCGCTTCGGCTGCGCGCCCGAGGAGGTGGTGTTCGAGGACGGCGCCATCTTCCCCGCCCGGCCGGGAGCGAACGAGCGCCTCTCCTTCGCCGAGCTCGCGAAGCTGTGCTGGCGCGAGCGGGTGAGCCTCTCCGCCACCGGCTTCTACCGCACGCCCGACATCCACTGGGACGCGGCGGCGATGAAGGGCGCGCCCTTCTTCTACTTCACCTACGGCGCGGCGGTGGCCGAGGTGCTGCTGGACACGCTGACGGGCGAACACCGCTGCCTCTCGGCGCACATCGTCCAGGATTGCGGGCGCAGCCTGAACCCGGCGATCGACCTCGGCCAGATCGAGGGCGCCTTCGTGCAGGGCATGGGCTGGCTCACCACCGAGGAACTCTGGTGGGACGAGGCGGGCCGGCAGCGCACCCTCGGCCCCTCCACCTACAAGATCCCGGGCTCGCGCGATGCGCCGCCGGTGCTGAAGGTGCGGCTGCTCGAGGGGGCGCCGGCGCGGGCGAACACCATCTTCCGCTCCAAGGCGGTGGGCGAGCCCCCGCTGCTGCTGGCCACGGCGGTGGTGAACGCGCTGCGCGACGCGACGGGGCTGGCGAGCCTCGACCTGCCCGCCACGCCCGAGAGGATCCTGCTCAAAATCAGGGCAGCCGCGCGCGGCGCGTAAAGGCGCTTGCCAGCGCCGGAATGCCCAGCCATACAAGCGGCAACAGGCGCCGCGTGAGCGCCGGGACAGGGTGGGCGCCGCATCGCCGATGCGGCGGAGCGGACAAGGGGGCGGCGGCGGGTGAGCGACATCATCCTTCAGACCGAGGATCTGACGAAGGAGTTCCGCGGCTTCGTCGCGGTGCAGGGCGTCAACCTCAGCGTCAGGCGCAACAGTATCCACGCGCTGATCGGCCCCAACGGGGCTGGCAAGACGACCTGCTTCAACCTGCTCACCAAGTTCCTGATCCCGACGCGCGGGCGCATCGTCTATGACGGGCGCGACATCACCAGCATGAAGCCCGCCGAGGTGGCGCGGCTCGGCCTCATCCGTTCCTTCCAGATCTCGGCGGTCTTCCCGCATCTGACGGTGCTCGAGAACGTGCGGGTGGCGCTGCAGCGCGAACGGGGCGGCAGCTTCGACTTCTGGCGCTCCGAGACGGTGCTCGACCGCTACAACCGCCGCGCGGAGGAGCTGCTCGAGGATGTCGGCCTGACGGACTACGCGACGCTGCAGGCCGGGCAGCTTCCCTACGGTCGCAAGCGCGCGCTGGAGATCGCCACCACCCTGGCGATGGACCCGCAGATGATGCTGCTCGACGAGCCCACGGCCGGGATGACGCACGAGGACGTGGACCGCATCGTGGCGCTGATCAAGCGCGTCTCGAAGGGCCGGACGGTCCTGCTCGTGGAGCACAACCTCAAGGTGGTCGAGGGGCTGAGCGACGTGATCACGGTGCTCACGCGCGGCCAGGTGCTGGCCGAGGGCGACTACGCGAGCGTGAGCCGCAACCCCGAGGTGCAGGCGGCCTATCTCGGCACGGACCCCGCCTCCGTCGGCGTTCCGGAGGGCGCCTCCCATGGCTGACCAGCTTGCCGAACTCCCGCTCGCCGCGACCGACGGCGGCGCCCCGCTGCTGCGCGTGAAGGGGCTCGAGGCCTGGTACGGCGAGAGCCATGTCCTGCACGGGGTCGACATCGAGATCCGCGAGGGCGAGGTGGTCACGCTGCTCGGCCGCAACGGGGCGGGCAAGACCTCGACGCTGCGCGCGATCATGGGGCTGGTGGGGCGGCGGTCGGGCTCGGTCCACTACGCGGGGCGGGAGCTGATCGGCGCGCGGCCGGACGAGATCGCGCGCGCGGGCATCGCCTACTGCCCGGAGGAGCGCGGGATCTTCGCCTCCCTCACCGTCTACGAGAACCTGATGCTGCCGCCCGAGGTGCGGCCCGGGGGCCTTCCCGTGGACGAGATCTACAAGATGTTCCCGAACCTCAAGGAGCGCACGCGCAGCCAGGGGACCAAGCTGTCCGGCGGCGAGCAGCAGATGCTCGCCATCGGGCGCATCCTGCGCACGGGGGCGAAGCTTCTGCTGCTGGACGAGCCCTCGGAAGGCCTCGCGCCCGTGATCGTGCAGCAGATCGGCCGCACCATCCGCGAACTCAAGCAGCGCGGCTTCACCGTTCTGCTGGTGGAGCAGAACTTCCGCTTCGCTCAGACGGTCGCCGACCGCCATTACGTGATGGAACACGGCCGCGTTGTGGATTCGGTGCGCAACGAGGAGATGGCCTCCGCGATGGACCGCCTGCACGAGTATCTCGGCGTGTGACGCCGCGGGCGGGGCCGCGCCCGGAGACGGCCGCACAAGAGAGACAAGAACGGGAAGGGAGACGAACAAGATGAGCGAGATCCACCGCCGCGGGCTTCTTGGCGCGGTCGCGGCCGCGCCGCTGGCCGGCGCGCTGCCCTATCGCCCGGCGCGGGCGCAGGCCGCCAACACCATCCGCATCGGGCTGCTGACCGATTTCTCCGGCCCCTTCCGCGACCTCAACGGCCCCAACTCCATCGCCGCCACGCGCCTCGCCATCCAGGAGTTCGGCAACCGGGGCTTCAACGTCGAGATGGTGCAGGCCGACCACCAGAACCGCCCCGACGTGGGCGTGAACATCGCCCGGCAGTGGTTCGACCGCGACAATGTGGACATGGTGCTGAACCTCGCCGCCTCCTCGGTGGCGCTGGCGGTCTCGGAACTGGCGCGCGAGCGGAACAAGGTGGCGATCGCGACCTCCACCGCCACCTCGGACCTGACGGGCCGCGCCTGCAACGCGAACACGATCCACTGGGTCTACGACACCTACATGCTGGCGAAGGTGAGCGGACTCGCCACCGTGCGCGCCGGCGGTCAGTCCTGGTTCTTCATCACGGCCGACTACGCCTTCGGTCATGCGCTGGAGCGCGACACGGCCAACTTCGTGCGCCAAGCGGGGGGACGGGTGCTCGGCCAGGTGCGCCACCCCTTCCCCGGCACCACCGACTTCTCGAGCTTCATCGTGCAGGCCCAGGCCAGCCGCGCGCAGGTGATCGGCCTTGCCAACGCGGGCGCGGACACGATCAACTCGATCAAGCAGATCGGCGAGTTCGGCGTGACGCGGCGCGGCGTGCGCGTCGCCTCGCTGCTGCTGTTCATCACCGACGTGCACGCGCTCGGCCTGCAGACGGCGCAGGGCCTCGTCTGCGCCAACACCTACTACTGGGACCTCAACGACCGCACGCGGCGGGTGGCGCAGCGCGTGCTGCAGCTCTCGGGCGCCGACATGCCGGTGGCGATGAGCCATGCGGGTGACTACTCGGCCACGCTGCACTACCTCAAGGCGGTCGCCGACATGGGCGTGGCGGCGGCCAAGGCCAGCGGCCGCGACGTGGTGGCGCGCATGAAGCGCATGCCGACCAGCGACGACGCCTTCGGCGAGGGCACCATCCGCGAGGACGGGCGCAAGATGCATCCGGCCTATCTGTGCGAGGTGAAGCGCCCCGAGGAGAGCCGCGGACGCTTCGACTACTACAAAGTGCTGCAGACGGTGAGCGCCGAGGAAGCCTTCCGGCCGCTCTCCGAGGGCGCCTGCCCGATGGTGCGCAGCTGAGCCTTCCCGCAACGAGAGGATCCGAGGAGAGCAGAATGAGCCAGGACACCACCCGCCGCGCCGTGCTCGGGGCTGCCGCCACCGCCCCGGTCTGGGGCGCCCTGCCCTGGCGGTCGGCCCGGGCGCAGGCGGCGAACACCATCCGCATCGGCGTGCTGAACGACCAGTCGGGCCTCTATCGCGACATCACCGGCCCCGGCTCCACCCAGGCCGTGCGCCTCGCCGTGCAGGAGAGCGGCATCACCCAGCGCGGCGTGAACGTCGAGGTGATCCAGGCCGACCATCAGAACCGGCCCGATGTCGGCTCCACCGTGGTGCGCCAGTGGATCGACCGCGACGGCATCGACGTGATCGTGGACGTTCCCACCTCCTCGGTGGCGCTCGCGGTGAACACCATCGTGCGCGAGCGCAACAAGGTCTTCCTCGCCTCGGGCCCCGCCACCTCCGACCTCACGGGCGCGCAGTGCTCCCCCAACACGGTGCACTGGACCTACGACACCTGGATGCTGGCGCGCGGCACCGGCGGGGCGATGGTGGCGGCGGGCGGCCAGACCTGGTTCTTCATCACGGCCGACTACGCCTTCGGCCATGCGCTGGAGCGCGACACCTCCGAATTCGTCCGCCAGGCGGGCGGGCGCATCCTCGGCGCCGTGCGCACCCCCTTCCCCGGGACCACCGACTTCTCCTCCTTCCTCGTGCAGGCGCAGGCCTCGCGGGCGCAGGTGGTGGGCCTCGCCAATGCGGGCGGCGACACCATCAACTCCATCAAGCAGGCGGCCGAGTTCGGGCTGACCCGCCGCGGCGTGCGCCTTGCGGGGCTGCTCGTCTTCATCACGGATGTGCACAGCCTCGGCCTGCAGACGGCGCAGGGCCTGGTGCTGACCGAGACCTTCTACTGGGATCTGAACGACCGCACCCGCGCTTTCACCCAGCGCCTGGGCAGCATGCCGGGGGGGCTGCGCCCCTCCATGGTGCAGGCCGGCTGTTACTCGGCCGTGCTGCACTACCTCAAGGCGGTGGGCGACATGGGCGTGGCCGCGGCCAAGGCCTCGGGCGTGGACGCGGTGAACCGGATGAAGGCCATGCCCACGAGCGACGACGCCTTCGGCGAGGGCACCATCCGCCCCGACGGGCGCAAGATCCATCCGGCCTACCTGTTCCAGGTGAAGGCGCCGAACGAGAGCCGCTACGCCTGGGACTACTACACGCTGCTGCAGACCGTGCCGGCCGACCAGGCCTTCCGGCCCCTCGCCGCCGGGGGTTGTGCGCTGGTGCGCAGCTGAGCTGATCCACCCGGACTGCCGGGGCGCTCCGGCGCCCCGGCCGCGCGCGGGCGTTGGCGCCGCCGCGGCCGGCGCCCGCGGCCCCCACCCATCGCGGCGCAAGAGACGGGAGGACGGATCATGCAGATCAACCGCCGCGGCGCGCTCGCCGCTGGTGCAGCGCTGGCCGCGGGAGCAGGTGCGGCCCGGGCGCAGGCCCGGCCCACCATCCGGCTCGGCGTGCTGTCGGACATGTCGGGGCCCTACCGCGATGCGACAGGGCCCGGCAGCGTGGTGATGACCCAGGCCGCCGTGGCCGAGTTCGCCGCCCAGGGCTTCCAGGTGGAGGTGCTCCAGGCCGACCACCAGAACCGCCCGGATGTCGGCGCGAACCTGGCACGCCAGTGGTACGACCAGGGCGTGGACGTGATCCTGGACGTGCCGACGAGTTCGGTCGCCCTCGCCATCAGCGGCATCGCGCGCGAGAAGAACAAGGTGTTCCTGAACTCGGGGGCAGCGACCTCCGACCTGACGGGGCCGCAGTGCAGCCCGAACACGGTGCACTGGACCTACGACACCTACATGCTCGCGAAGGGAACCGGGGCGGCCATCGTGCGCACGGGCGGCGACACCTGGTTCTTCATCACCGCCGACTACGCCTTCGGCCATGCCCTGCAGCGCGACACGACGCGCTTCGTCGAGGCGGCGGGCGGGCGCGTGCTCGGCGCGGCGCGCTATCCCTTCCCCGCCACCACGGACTTCTCCGCCTATGTCGTGCAGGCGCGGGCCAGCCGGGCCAAGGTGCTCGGCATGGCCAACGCCTCCACCGACACCGTGAACACCATCAAGGCGGCGCGGGAGTTCGGGCTGCACCGGAGCATGCGCCTCGCCGCCCTGCTCATGGGCATCGTGGACGTGCATGCGCTCGGCCTCGATGCCGGAGAGGGGCTGCTGCTCACCGAGAGCTTCTACTGGGACCTGAACGACCGCACCCGCGCCCTGACCCGGCGCGTGCGCGCAGCGAACCAGAACCGGCCGCCCGCCATGGTGCAGGCGGGCTGCTACGGCGCGGCGCTGCACTACCTCAAGGCGGTGGCCGACATGGGGCCCGCCGCCGCCAAGGCCGACGGGCGGGCCGTCGTGGCGCGCATGAAGGCCATGCCGACCGACGACGACGCCTTCGGCCCGGGCCGCATCCGCGAGGACGGGCGCAAGCTGCATCCCGTCTACCTGTTCGAGGTGAAGGGGCCGCGCGAATCCACCGGCCCCTGGGACTACTACAAGCTCGCCGCCACGCTCTCGGGCGAGGAGGCCTTCCGGCCCCTCGCCGAGGGGAACTGCCCGCTGGTGCGCAGCTAGCCGCGTCAACCCGCGGCCGGCCCCGCCCACGGGCCGGCCGCCCACAGAGGCTCACGCATGGATGAGATCTTCGGAATCCCGGCACCGCTGCTCTTCGGACAGCTCCTGCTCGGACTGATCAACGGCGCCTTCTACGCCCTTCTCTCGCTTGGGCTCGCCGTGATCTTCGGCATGCTGAACGTGATCAACTTCACCCACGGCGCGCAGTTCATGATGGGCGCCTTCGTCGCCTGGATGCTGCTGAACTGGGCGGGCCTCGGCTACTGGTGGGCGCTGCTGGTCGCGCCGCTCGTCGTGGGCCTCACGGGCGTGATCATCGAGAAGACGATGATCAGCCGCCTCTACAAACTCGACCACCTCTATGGCCTGCTGCTGACCTTCGGCGTCGGCCTCGTCATCGAGGGGGTGTTCCGCAACGAGTTCGGCAGCTCGGGCATGCCTTACCGCATTCCGGCCGAGCTGCAGGGCTCCTGGGATCTCGGCTTCATGTTCATGCCGATCTACCGCGGCTGGGTGGTGATCGTGGCGATCGTCGCCTGCCTCGCCACCTGGCTGGTGATCGAGAAGACCAAGATCGGTTCCTACCTGCGCGCGGCGACCGAGAACCCGGCGCTGGTGCAGGCCTTCGGCATCAACGTGCCGCGCATGATGACGCTGACCTACGGCGCGGGCGTGGCGCTGGCCGCCTTCGCCGGCGTGCTGGCCGCGCCGATCTATTCCGTCAACCCGCAGATGGGGGCGAACCTGATCATCATCGTCTTCGCCGTCGTCGTCATCGGCGGCATGGGCTCCATCCTCGGCTCGGTCGTCACGGGCTTCACGCTCGGCGTCATCGAAGGGCTGACCAAGGTGTTCTGGCCGGAGGCCTCCTCCACCGTGATCTTCGTCGTCATGGCCATCGTGCTGCTCACGCGGCCGGCCGGCCTGTTCGGGAGGGCCTGAGCCATGGCGGCGCCCGGCGGCTTCTCCGGCACGGACTACAAGCAGGAGGACGCGGTCCTCTTCGGCTTCACGCGCACCCAGCTCATCGCCTTCCTGGCGATGGTGGCGTTCATCGCGATCAGTCCCTTCTTCCTCTACCCCGTCTTCCTGATGAAGGTGCTGTGCTTCGCGCTGTTCGCCTGCGCCTTCAACCTGCTCATCGGCTATGTGGGGCTGCTGAGCTTCGGCCATGCCGCCTATTTCGGCATGGGCGGATATCTCGCGGGCCATGCGGCCAAGGTCTGGGGCCTGCCCCCTGAACTCGCCATCCTCATCGGCGGTGCGACGGGGGCGGCGCTCGGCGTGGTGATCGGCGCCATCGCCATCCGGCGCCAGGGCATCTACTTCGCGATGATCACGCTGGCCTTCGCGCAGATGGTCTATTTCTTCTGTCTGCAGGCGGAGTTCACCGGCGGCGAGGACGGCATCCAGGCCATTCCCCGCGGCGTGCTGTTCGGCGTCTTCGACCTGCGGTCGGACATGACCATGTATTGGGTGGTGGCGATCGTCTTCCTGGCCGGCTTCCTGTTGATCCACCGCATCATCCACTCGCCCTTCGGCATGGTGCTGAAATCCATCCGCGAGAACGAACCGCGCGCCACCTCGCTCGGCTACCGGACGGACGACTACAAGCTCGTCGCCTTCGTGCTCTCGGCCGCGCTCTCGGGCGTGGCCGGCGGCACCAAGGCCATCGTCTTCGGCATCGCCACCCTCACCGACGTGTTCTGGACCATGTCGGGCGAGGTGGTGCTGATGTCGCTCGTCGGCGGGCTCGGCACCATCTTCGGCCCGGTGATGGGGGCGGCGGTGATCATCACCATGCAGAACTACCTCGCCGAGTTCGGCGCCTGGGTGACGGTGATCCAGGGCGTGATCTTCGTGCTCTGCGTGCTCGCCTTCCGCCGCGGGATCGTGGGCGAGATCGGGAACTGGCTGCGCGTGCGGCTCTGACGCGCGGCCTTCGCGGACGTGCCAGAAGGCGGGCGGGGTGGCGCGGGCCGCCCCGCCCTTCATGCCACACGCACGAAGGTGTCACCTTCGTGCCCCTCGGTCGGGTGCCCATGGCGGCACGCCGCCATGGGTCCCGTCGCCGGGCGGCGGCCATCCGGCCGCCTTGGCCTCGCGGCACAGGCCGCGGGGCGCATCCGCGGCCTCGGCCCTCCGGGCCGCAGGGTCGGGACGTCGTGCCCTTGGTATCCTGTTCCTACTCGCGCGGCAGCCGGGGAAGGATGGCGCGCACCGCCGCGCGGTCCTCGGCCCAGAAGCGGGCGAAATCGGCGGCGCCGAGCCAGGCCTGCGCCTCGCCCAGCCGCTGCAGCGCCGCCTGCCCGCCCGGCCCCTCGAGCGCCGCGCGCAGCAGCGCCTCCAGCCCCGCCAGGGTCTCGGGCGGCGTCGCGGCCGGCGCGAAGCAGCCGCGCCAGCCGAGGAAGACGAGATCCGTCCCGGCCTCGCGGAAGGTGGGCGTGGCGGGCAGCGCGGGATGCCGCGCCTCGGTGGTGATCGCGAGCGGGCGGAAGATCGCGCCGCCGCCATGGTCCAGCACCTGCCCGGGCGGCACGGGAATCAGGTCCACCTGCCCGCCCAGCACGGCGGCGGTGGCCGGCCCGGTGCCCTGGAAGGGCACATGGGTGAGCGCGATGCCCGCCGCGGCGGCGAAGCGCTCGGCCACCACATGGGCGAAGCTCAGGATGCCCGGGGTGGCGTAGGTCAGCCGCCCAGGGGCCGCGCGCGCCGCCGCCACCACGTCGCCGAGGCTCGCCAGCGGCCCGTTCGGGCGGGTGGCGAGCACGAAGGGCGAGGTGGCGAGCCGCGCCAGCGGCGCGAAATCCTCCGCACGATACTGGGTGCGCCCCGCCTCGAGCAGGATGGACATGGGCGAGCCATCGGCCTGCAGCACCACCCCGCCATCGGCCGGCGCGCGCGCCACCGCCAGCGCGCCGATGGTCCCCGAGGCGCCGGGCCGGTTCTCGACGATGGCGGTGCGGCTGCCGGAGGCGGCGATCTGCTCGGCCAGCGCGCGCGCCAGCACATCGGCGCTGCCGCCCGGGGGATAGGGCACGACGAGGCGCAAGGGCCGCGCCTGGGCGAGGGCGGGCGAGGCCAGGGCAGGCGTGGCCAGGGCGGCGGGCAGCGCGAACAGGGTGCGGCGGTGCATGGCGGCGGTCTCCTCCCGGGCGCGGAGCATGGCGCGGGAGGGGGCGGGCGGCTACCCGTTGGGCGCGATCTCGAGGCGGCGCTCCACGCGTTCGATGCGATCCGACAGGCGGTCGGTGCGGGCGGCCAGATGCGCATCCGCTTCGGCAAGGCTGGCCAGTTCCCGGCGCACCGCCGCAAGGCCCAGTTCGACGGCTGTCAGACGCGCGCGCACCTCGCGCGCCTCCTCGCGCAAGGCGTCAATGGAAGCACGGATATGCCGGAGGTGCTCCAGCACCAGATTGTCGCTCATCCGGCAAGTCTAGCAGAGTTTCCGACCGCGGGGCAGGAAGCAGCACCGCGCGACGCTGACGATCAGCCCTCAACCGCCCGGCTGGGCGACGACGCGCCGGATCCGAAGATCCCCCGCGCCGTCGGCGACCGCGACATATTCGTGACCGGCGCCGAGGCATCCCTCCTTCAACCTCACCGAGGCGAAGGGGTTGTGGACGCAAACCATCTCGCTGCAGACCTCCTGAACCGGGGCAGCGAGGAGCCGCCCCGCGTGGAAATCCGAACACAGCAGCGCGGAGACCTCCGCCGCCTCGTCGTCGAGGAACAGGGAGGAGGAGATCGGCCGTCCCTTGGCGCGCACGAGGTGAGGACGCTCTTCGTGCACGACGGCGACGGTTCTGCCAAGCGATGGATCGAACTCGAGCACCAGCCTGCCAAGCCCGAACGCGGCCTTCACGATCAAGTGCTGCGCGCCCCACAGCACGGGTTCCTGGGCGTGCGCGATGTTCAAGGCGATCACATAAGCGTCGTGAATCGAGACGCGACCAGCGGCCAGGTGGCGGCGCCGCTGCGCGCGCTTGCGGTCAATCGTCTCCAGAAGCCGCAAGAGAATCCGCTCCTCGGGAAAGCGCTGCGCGATCCCGACCTCCATCGCCGGGCGCAGCACCGGCACCTGATCCGGATTGCCATCCGCCCCGGGTGTCACGCATGCGGCCTCGATCCACACGCGCCTTCCGTCGGGGGTGAGAAACCCGAGATCGGGGGCGGCATCGGGTTGCGGCTCGAGCGGGAGCCCTTGCTCCAGAAGGGCGACGGTCAACGCCATTTCCCACAGCCTGTGGTGGGTGCGCGACGGAAACTCTTTGCGGAACTGGTTCGTGGCGAAGGGCCTGAACCGCGACCAAAGCCGTTGAATCTGCTCGCGCAGGAAGCGAGCGCGCGGCTCATCCCGAATGAGCGCGTCCCACAAGGCGCAAGTGTTCTCGGGCTTCGGTTCCGAGAACAGGTCGTCGCTCAAGCCGCTACCCCGCGAACGGATCCCGCAGCGCGATGGTGTCGTCCCGCTCGGGCGAGGTGGAGAGCATCATCACCGGCGCCTCCACCAGCTCCTCGATGCGCCGGACGTATTTCACCGCCTGGGCCGGCAGCTCGGCATAGCTGCGCGCGCCGCGGGTGGAGCCCGACCAGCCCTCCATCACCTCATAGACCGGCTCGGCCGCCGCCTGGGCGCGCATGGCGAAGGGCAGGCGGCGCAGCAGCTCGCCGTTCACGCGATAGCCGGTGCAGATCTTCAGCTCCGGCAGCCCGTCCAGCACGTCGAGCTTGGTGAGGACGAGGCCCTGCACGCCGCCGATCTTCACCGCCTGGCGCACCATCGCCGCGTCGAACCAGCCGCAGCGGCGGGGGCGGCCGGTGACGGTGCCGAACTCGTGCCCGCGCTCGCCCAGCAGCCGGCCCGTCTCGTCGTGCAGCTCCGTCGGAAAGGGGCCGGAGCCCACGCGCGTCGTGTAGGCCTTGGCGATGCCCAGCACGAGGCCGATGGCCTCCGGCCCCACCCCGGCCCCGGCCGCGGCATTGCCGGCCACCGTGTTGCTGCTGGTCACATAGGGGTAGGTGCCGTGGTCCACGTCCAGCATCACCGCCTGCGCGCCCTCGAAGAGCACGCGCCGGCCCTCGCGGCGGGCGGCCTCCAGCCGCTCCCACACCGGCTCGGCATAGGGCAGCAGCCGCGGCGCCAGCGCCATCAGCGCCTCGAACAGCGCCGCCTTCTCGAAGGTGGCCGCGCCGAGGCCGCGCAGCAGCGCGTTGTGGTGCAGCAGCAGCTCGTCGAGCTTGGCCGAGACCGTCTCCGGCTCCGCGAGGTCGCAGAGGCGGATGGCGCGCCGGCCCACCTTGTCCTCGTAGGCGGGGCCGATGCCGCGGCCGGTGGTGCCGATCTTGTGCTGCCCGCGCGCCGCCTCGCGCGCGCGGTCGAGCGCGGGGTGCAGGGGCAGGATCAGCGGCGTGTTCTCGGCGATGCGCAGGTTGTGCGGGCCGACGTCGAGCCCCTGCGCGCGCAGCTTCGCGATCTCGCCCAGCAGCGCCTCGGGGTCGAGCACCACCCCGTTGCCGATGAGGCCGAGCTTGCCGCGCACGATGCCCGAGGGCAGCAGCGAGAGCTTGTAGGTGACGCCGCCCACCACCAGGGTGTGGCCGGCATTGTGCCCGCCCTGGAAGCGCACCACGATGTCGGCGCGGCTGGCGAGCCAGTCCACCACCTTGCCCTTGCCCTCGTCGCCCCACTGGACGCCGATCACGGCGACATTCGCCATCAGTCCGAACCTTCCTCTCGGAGGGGCCGTGCCGCGGCCCCGTCCCATACATGGGAGCAGCGCAGCCGCCGCGCGTCATCCGCCGCCGACAGGCCGGCCACCGTGGCAAAGCCCTGCGCGCGCAGCGCCTCGCCCGCCGCGGCCGGCGTGCCGGGCGGCAGGAAGCAGCGCGGCCGGCGCGGCAAGGGCGGCGCGGCGCGCAGCACCGCATCGGGATAGAGCGTCATGCCCGTCGCGGGCTCGTCATTGGCCGAAAGATAGCGCCCGCCGCGCGCCAGCTCGCCCGTCGCGCCGGGACCGAAGATCGTGAAGGCGACGCCGACATGATAGCGGAAGCCGCGGAACTCCACCGGGTCCAGCGTCACACGCAGCGCCGGCGCACGGCGCGCGATGGCGTCGATCACCTCGCGCGCATGGGCGGCGATGGCGCGCGCGGCCTCGGGCAGCGCCAGCGCCTCCAGCACGCCGAGCGCGGCCGGCGCGGGCCCCGCTGCCGCGAGGAGCGGCGACAGCAGCCCCGCCACCGGTCCCGCCTCGCCGGCCAGCGCGGCCACGGCAGCCGCATCCTTGCGATCGAGCGCGCGGATCAGCCGCCCCGCGAGGGGCGGCGCGATCCCCGCCGCCTCGAGCAGGGTGGAGGCCATGCGCGGCAGGGTGACATCCAGCGTGATGCCGGTGATGCCAAGCCGGAGGAGCGCCTCGGCCGCCACCAGCGCCACCTCGGCATCGGCCTCGGGCGCGGCGGAGCCGATCAGCTCGATGCCGGCCTGGGTCAGCTGGCGGGCGGGGGCGAGCTCGCTGCCCCGCACCCGCAGCACCTGGCCCTCGTAGCAGAGGCGCAGCGGCCGCGCCTGCAGGCCGAGCCGCGTGGCCGCGATGCGCGCCACCTGCGGCGTGATGTCGGCGCGCAGCCCCATCATGCGCTGGCTCACCGGGTCCATCAGGCGGAAGGTCTGCTCGGCCACCGCCGCGCCGGAGCCGCCGAGCAGCCCCTCCTCGAACTCCAGCAGCGGCGGCTCCACCCGCTCGTAGCCGTGGCGGGCGAAGCTCTCCATCAGCGCGGCGACGAGCGCGGCCTCGCGCTCCGCCTCGGGCGGGAGGAGGTCCATCAGGCCCGCGGGGAGCAGGCCGGCGGCCATGGGGGGCGCTTCGTTCATGCCGGGCGCTGTGTGGCAGGGGGGTGGTTGGACGGCAAGATGCGCCGGGGCAGGATGCGGCCATGCGCCCCCTGCTGGTCCTGCCCCTGCTGCTCGCCGCCTGCGCCGATGATCCGGTGACGGGGCACCTCGGCGGCATCGGCGATCCGGTGCGGGGCGCGGCCCTCCATGCGCCGCGCAACCTCGGCGACACCGCCGCCCTCGCGGGCCATCCCGAACGCGCGGCCATCGCCGCGGCGCAGCTCGAGTTCCTGGCGCGCAGCTTCCGCAGCGACCCGCGCTGGGCGCCGGGCACCGATCCCGCCACCCTCACCGCGCTGGAGGAGGGGCGGCGCGAGATGCGCGCCGCCCTCGGCATCGCCCCCGCCGCCCCCGCCGAGCCGGTGGAGCGCGCCCTGCGCGCCGCCGCAGAGGGGCTGCGCGCCGGCAGCCCCGTGCGCGCCGAGGCGGCGCTGAACCTGCCCGAACTCTTCCCCCTCGGCCCGCGCGAGACGCTGCGTCGCCTCGGCAGCCTGCCGCATCTGCCGGCGGTGGCCGTGGCGGGCGGGGCGGCGGCGGCGGAACTCAGCCGGCGCGACATCCGGCCGGGCCGGCACTAGCCCCGCAACGCCTCCGCATAGGCCGCATCCAGCCAGGGCAGGAGGCGCGCCACATCCTCGCGCTCGACCGTGGCGCCGCACCACAGGCGCAGCCCGGGCGGGGCGTCGCGGTAATGGGCGGCGTCCAGGGCCACGCCCTCGCGCTCGAGGAAAGCCGTCATGCGGCGCGCCACCTCCGCCTGGCGCCCGGTCGCGAGCGCCTTGAAGCGCAGGCAGACCGAGGTGCAGGAGCGGGTGGCCGGATCCTCGGCCAGGAAGGCCGCCCAGTCGCTGCGCGCCACCCATTCCGCCACCAGGGCGAGGTTGCCCTCGGCGCGGGCGATCAGCGCGGGCAGCCCGCCCAGCGACTCCGCCCAGCGCAGCCCATCGAGCGCATCCTCGACGCAGAGCAGCGAGGGGGTGTTGATGGTCTCGCCCTGGAAGATGCCCTCGATCAGCCGCCCGCCCCGGGTGAGGCGGAAGATCTTGGGCAGCGGCCAGGCGGGGCGATGCGCTTCGAGCCGCGCCACGGCGCGCGGCGACAGGGCGAGCATGCCGTGCGCCGCCTCGCCCCCCAGCACCTTCTGCCAGGACCAGGTGACCACATCCAGCCGCTCCCAGGGCAGTGCCATGGCGAAGGCGGCGCTGGTGGCGTCGCAGATGGCCAGCCCCTCGCGGTCGGGGGCGATCCACCCGCCATCGGGCAGGCGCACGCCCGAGGTGGTGCCGTTCCAGACGAAGACCACGTCGCGCCCCCAGTCCACCGCCGAGAGATCGGGCAGCCGGCCATAGGGGGCCTTGAGCACCCGCAGATCGGGCAGGCGGAGCTGCTCGGCGAGGTCGGCCGCCCATTCGGCCGAGAAGCTCTCCCAGACCAGGGCGTCCACCCCGCGGGGGCCGAGCAGCGACCATAGCGCCATCTCCACCGCCCCCGTGTCCGAGGCGGGCACGATGCCGAGCCGCCAGTCGGCGGGCATGCCGAGGAGGGCGCGGGACCGCTCGATCACCTCGCGCAGCTTCGCCTTCGGGGCGGCGGCGCGGTGGCTGCGGCCGAGCAGCGCCCCCTCCAGCGCCGCCAGCGAGAAGCCGGGGCGCTTGGCGCAGGGGCCGGAGGAGAAATACGGGCGTTCGGGCTTGAGCATGGCCGCGGTGGTGGCATGCGCCCGGGTGGCGGGCAACGGGGGCGGCTCAGCGCGGCACGGCGCCGGCGATGGCCAGGAAATCCGCCGCCACCAGCGAGGCGCCGCCGACCAGCGCGCCGTCCACCTCCGGCAGGGCGAGGATGGCCGCCGCATTGGCGGGCTTGACCGAGCCGCCATAGAGCAGCCGCGTCGTGCGCGCCGCTGGGCCGAAGCGCGCGACCAGGATGCGGCGGATGGCGGCGTGGATGGCCGCGATGTCGCTCTCCGTCGGCGTGCGGCCCGTGCCGATGGCCCAGACCGGCTCATAGGCGATGATCCCGCCCGCGGTGACGAAGCCGTAGGGCACCGAGCCCGAGAGCTGCTTCTCCACCACCGATTCGGCGAGGCCGGCGAGGCGCTCGGCCTCCGTCTCGCCGACGCAGATGATGGGCAGGAGGCCCGCGGCCAGCGCCGCCTCTGTCTTGGCGAGCACCGCCGCGTCGTTCTCGCCGTGGTTCGTGCGCCGCTCGGAATGGCCGAGGATGACATGGGTGGCGCCGGCATCGCGCAGCATCGCCGCGCTGACATCGCCCGTGTGCGCGCCGCGCTGGGCGGCGTGGCAGTCCTGCGCGCCGACCGCGACGCGCCCGCCGAGCAGGGCGACCGCCACCGCATGCAGGTGCGGAAAGGGCGGGCAGACCAGCAGATCCACCCCCTCCACCCCGTCGCGCAGCGCCTCGGCGAGCTGCACGGCCTCGCGCAGCGTGCCGTGCATCTTCCAGTTGCCGGCGATGAGCGGGCGGATCCCGGGCGTCATGGGGGCGTTCTCCCTTCCTTGCGCCCCCGGATAGCCCAGCGCGGCGTTTGGCAACAGCCCGCCGACCCGCTATGCGCCCCCCATGATCATGTGGATGCGCCGGCTCGCCGGCACCTGGTTCGCGAAGGCGCTCTTCGTCCTGCTGATCCTCTCCTTCGCCGTGTGGGGGATCGAGGACATGGTGCGCAACATCGGCCGCGACGACGCGGTGGCGCGGGTCGGCGGCGAGGCGATCGAGGCGACGGAGGCGCAGGAGGCGGCCCGGCGCGAGCTGCAGCGCATCACCCGCGCCCTGCAGGGCGGCTTCGAGCCCGACCAGCGCATCCGCCGCGCCATCGCCGAGCAGGCGGTGGAGGGGCTGGTGCTCGATCGGCTGATCCGGCAGGAGGCGGCGCGGCTCGGCGTGGTGGTGCCGGATGCGGCGGTGCGCGACTACGTCTTCCGCATCACCGGCTTCCAGGGGCCGGACGGGCGCTTCTCGCGCGAGATGTTCAACGCCTTCCTGCGCAACAACGAGCTGACCGAGGCCGGCTTCCTCGCCCTGCTGCGCGCCGACCTCGCGCGGCAGCAGATCGCGGGTGCGGTGCGCGCCGGCGCGGCCCTGCCCGAGGCGGCCGCCCGCCCCCTGCTCGCCTGGCAGGTCGAGCAGCGCAGCGTCACCCTCGTCGAGCTGCCCTTCGCCGAGGCGCCCGACCCCGGCCAGCCGGAGGAGGCGCAACTCGCCCGCTTCCACGAGAACAACGCCGAGCGCTTCTCCACCCCCGAATACCGCGAGGTGAGCATCGCGGTGCTCAACGCCGAGCGCATGATCGCCGCCGTCGAGGTGAGCGAGCGCGAGATCGAGGAGGCCTACGCCGCGCACCGCTCCCGCTACGAGACGCCGGAGCGCCGGCGCGTGCTGCAGGCCCTCCTGCCCGACGAGGCGCGCGCCCAGGCGCTGGCCGCGCGCTGGGGCGCCGCGACGCCCTTCGCCGAGATCGAGGCCGCGGCGCGCGAGGCCGGCGGCAGCGCGAGCGATCTCGGCCTCTCCAGCGCCGCCGAGCTGCCCATTCCCGCCCTCGCGCAGGCCGCCTTCGCCCTGGCGCCGGGGGCCGTCTCGGCGCCGCTGCGCAGCCCCTTCGGCTGGCATGTTCTCCGGGTGGCCGAGATCGAGCCCGCCACCCGGCGCGACCTCGCCGAGGTGCGCGAGGAGCTGCGCCTCGAGATCGCCGCCGAGCGCGCCGCCGACCTCGCCTTCGAGCGCGCCAACCGCATCGAGGACGCGCTGGCCGCGCGCACGCCGCTCGAGGAGGTGGCGCGGCGCTACGACCTCGGCTTCGCCACCGCGCGGCTGGACGCGCGCGGCCTGACGCCCGAGGGCGAGCCCGCCGCCCTGCCGGTGGCCGAGGCCGCGCGCGCCGCCGCCCTCGCGCGCATCTTCGCCCTCGACCGGGGCGCCGACATCCGGCTGCTGGAGGGGCCCTGGGGCTTCATGGCGGTGCAGATCCGCGAGGTGATCCCGCCCCGGCTGCGCCCGCTCGAGACGGTGCGCGAGGAGGCGACCGCCGCCTGGATCGCCGACCAGCGCCGCCGCCACCAGGAGGGGCGGGCGGCCGCGCTGCTCGCCGCCACCCGCGCCGGGCAGAGCCTCGCCGCCGCCGCCGAGGCCGCCGGCGCCCGGCCCGAGGAGCTCGGCCCCTTCCCCCGCACCCCGGGCGGCGGCAATCCCATGCCGCGCGACCTCCTGGCCCCGACCTTCGAGCTGCCCCCGGGCGGCGTGACCATGGTGGCGCGCGCGCAGTCCTTCGCGGTGATCCAGCTCCTCGCCGTCACGCGGCCCGACCCGCCCGACCTCGCGGCGCAGCTCGCCGCCATCCGGCGCGAGGGGGCGCAGGCGGTCGCCGAGGATCTGGAGGCCCAGCACCAGGCCGCGCTGCGCGCGCGCGCCGAAGTGCGCATCAATCCGCGCCTGCTCGAGCGCGTGGCGGGGAACTGAGATGAGCGGGCCCGACGCCGCCTTCCGCGAGGCTTTCGCCCGCGGCGAGAACCAGCTTCTGTTCCGCGAGCGCGTGGCCGACCTGGAAACGCCCGTGGGGGCCTTCCTCAAGCTGGCCGAGGGCCGGCCGCACGCCTTCCTGCTGGAGAGCGTCGAGGGCGGCGCGGCGCGCGGGCGCTTCTCGGCCATCGGCTTCGCGCCCGACCTCGTCTGGCGCTGCCGGGGCGGGGTGGCGGAGTGCAACACGCAGTTCCTGGCCGCGCCGCACGCCTTCGAGCCGGAGGAGGAGGCGCCGCTCGCCGCGCTCGCGCGGCGCATCGCCGCCATCCGCATGCGCCTGCCGCCCGGCGTGCCGCCCATCGCCGCGGGGCTGTTCGGCTATCTCGGCTACGACATGGTGCGGCAGATGGAGCGCCTGCCGAGCCTGAAGCCCGATGTGCTCGGCATCCCCGAGGCGATCCTGGTCCGCCCCACCCTGATCGCCGTCTTCGACCATGTGCGCGACGTGCTGACCCTGGCCACGCCCGTCTGGGCCGAGGCAGGAGGGAATGCGGAGGCCGCCTGGGCGCTGGCGCAGCAGCGCCTCGACGACGCCGAGGCCGCCCTCGCCCGGCCCCTTCCCCGCCCCGCGCCCCCCGCGCGGCTGCCACCTCCGCCCGCGCCGGTCTCCAACTTCACCCCCGAGGCCTTCATGGCCGCGGTGGAGCGCGCGCGCGAGTACATCCGCGCCGGCGACGCCTTCCAGATCGTGCCCTCGCAACGCTTCGAGGCGCCCTTCGCCCTGCCGCCCTTCGCGCTCTACCGCGCGCTGCGGCGCATCAACCCCGCCCCCTACCTGTTCTTCTTCGACCATGGCGGCTTCGCGGTGGTGGGTGCCTCGCCGGAAATCCTGGTCAGCGTGAAGGATGGCGAGGTGACGATCCGCCCGCTCGCCGGCACGCGCCGACGCGGCGCCACGCCGGAGGAGGATGCGGCGCTGGAGGCGGAGCTGCTGGCCGACCCCAAGGAGCGCGCCGAGCACCTGATGCTGCTCGACCTCGGGCGCAACGATGTCGGGCGCGTCGCCGCCATCGGCAGCGTGCGCGTCACCGCGCAGTTCCGCATCGAGCGCTACAGCCAGGTGATGCACATCGCCTCCGAGGTGCGCGGGCGGCTGCGCGCCGGCCTTTCCGCGCTCGACGCGCTGGTGGCGGGCTTTCCGGCCGGCACCCTCTCGGGCGCGCCCAAGGTGCGCGCCATGGAGATCATCGAGGAGCTGGAGCCCTCGCGCCGCGGCCTCTACGCGGGCGGGGTGGGCTATTTCGGCGTGGACGGCAACATGGACGTGTGCATCGCGCTGCGCACGGCGCTGGTGAAGGAGGGCCGCCTCTACGTGCAGGCCGGCGCCGGCGTGGTGGCGGATTCCGACCCGCGCGCCGAGCACGAGGAATGCGTGCAGAAGGCGAAGGCGCTGTTCCGCGCGGCGGAGGAGGCGGTGCGCTTCGCCGCCTCGGGGGGCTGAGGGGGCGCTCGACCCCACGCCTTATCAACGGCTTGACATCACTTGGTATCAACCGATTGGCAAGAATCGCCGGGGCACTCCTGCAGCGGCCGCCGCACGGCGCCCGACTGGAGACACGTCCCGCATGAACGCCATCGCCCCGCCTCCCCCGGCCGAGACGCCCCCTGCCTCCTCGCCCGCCGCCACCGAAATCGAGCGGCTTCTCGCGGCGCTGGAATCCCCCCTGCCCTTCGGGCGGAAAGCCGCGGTGCAGCGGCTGCGCGAGATCCTCGCCGAACGGCGCGCGCCCGCCGCCGCGCCCTCCCCCTCCCCCCCCGCCGCCGCAGCGCCCCAGGGCGTGGAGGAGGAAACCCGCGCCTTCGAGACCCTCATCGCCCTGCTGGGCGCGGAGGCCGAGGGCGCCGTCACGGCCGCGCGCGTCTTCTCCGAACTGCGCGACCAGGAGGCGCGGCTTGCGGAGATCAGCACCGCCACCAGCCAGCTTCTCGCCGCCGCCGCCGGCATGTCCGGCGAGGCGGAGGCGGTGGCGCGCGACGTCGCGCAGGCGGAGGCCGAGTCCGCCACGGGGCGCGCGACGGCGGGCGAGGCGCTGGCCGAGATGCGCCGCCTCGCCGCCCAGGTGCAGGACGCCGAGGACAAGGTGCGCAGCATGGCCGGCACCCTGGCGCGCATCGCCGAGACGGCGCGCATGATCGAGCAGGTGGCGGCGCAGACCAACCTGCTCGCGCTCAACGCCACCATCGAGGCGGCGCGGGCGGGCGAGGCCGGCAAGGGCTTCGCCGTCGTCGCCTCCGAGGTGAAGAACCTCTCCGCCCAGACCACCCACGCCACCGAGGACATCCGCCGCGTCGTCGCCGCCCTGCGCGCCGAGATGGAGGCGGTCACGGCGGCCACCGGTCGCGCCGCCGGCGCCGTCGGCGCCGTGGAGGAGCGCATCGCGGGCCTTGCCGCCGCCTCCGACCGTCTGGCGGGCGCGATGGGCGAGTCCGCGCGCAGCATGCAGCGCATTTCCGATCTGCTGGGCGAGCAGCGCGGCGCCGCCGAGGCGCTGGCCGACAATGTCTCCGCCGCCGCGGCGCGCGCGGCCAATGTGCTCGCCGCCGCGAAGGAGGGGGTGGAGGCGCGCCGCGCCTCCGAGGCGCTGGCGCTGCGCCATGTCAACGCCCTCTACGAGCGGCCCATCCCGCACAAGGTGCTGCGCATCGCGCGCCTCGACCATCTGCTGTGGAAGAAGCGGCTGGGCGACATGCAGGCGGGGCTGCTCGCCCTGCGCGCCGATGAGCTCGCCTCCGACGAGGCTTGCCGCCTCGGCAAATGGTATTTCGGGCCCGCCAGCCTGCCCTACCGCAAGCTGCCCGCCTATGCCGCGCTGGCGGCGCCGCACAAGCGCGTCCACACCCACGGCAAGGCGGCGGCGGAGGCCTTCGCGCGCGGCGATCGCGCCGCGGTGGCCCGCGACCTCGACGCCATGCAGCAGGCCTCGGCCGAGGTGCTGGGCTGCCTGGAGGCGCTCATCGCCGAGGCCGAGAAGGCCGGCATCCGCGGCTGAGCCCGCCGCCCGCCTCCGCCCCCGGGGCGCGCCGCGCTTGACCGGCGCGCGCCCCTGCCGGACTGTGCGGCCATGCTGCTGCTGATCGACAACTACGACAGCTTCACCTTCAACCTCTACCACTTCCTGGGCGATCTGGGCGTGGAGCCGGTGGTGCGCCGCAACGACGCGATCACCGTGCAGGAGGCGATGCGCGCCTCGGCCATCGTGCTCTCGCCCGGCCCCTGCACGCCCAACGAGGCCGGCATCTGCCTGCCGCTGATCGCCGCGGCGGCGGAGGCGAAGCTGCCGCTGCTCGGCGTCTGCCTCGGCCACCAGGCCATCGGCCAGGCCTTCGGCGGGCGGGTGATCCGCGCGCCCGAGCCCGTGCACGGCAAGGTGTGGGAGGTGACGCACCATGGCGAGGACCTCTTCGCCGGCCTGCCCTCGCCGCTGCGCGCGACGCGCTACCACTCGCTGGTGGTGGAGCGGGCGACGCTGCCGGCCGATCTCGCCGTCACGGCCGAGACCTCGGACGGGCTGATCATGGGCCTCGCGCACCGCGCGCTGCCCATCCATGGCGTGCAGTTCCATCCCGAGAGCATCGCCTCCGAGCACGGGCACGGAATCCTGCGCAACTTCCTCGCCCGCGCGCGGCTGCCGGCCTGAGGGCGGGCGAGCGTGCCGGGGCGCCATCTCGACCGGCGCCTGAAGCCCTCGCTGCTGCGGCTCGCCGATGCGCTGGGGACCCATGGCAGCCTGCTCAAGGCCTCGGCCGCGCTGGGGCTGAGCCAGCCCGCGCTCACCCGCAGCCTGCGCGAGCTCGAGGCCATCGCGGGCCATCGCCTCTTCGAGCGCCACCCCCGCGGCGTGCGCCCCACCGAGGCGGGGGTGCTGGTGATCCGCGAGGCGCGGGCGCTGCTCGGCGCGCTGCGCCGGCTGGACGAGGCGCTGGACGGGGTGGGCGGCGCGGCCACGGGGCGGCTCGCGCTGGGCGTGCTGCCGGTCGCTTCGGTGGGCGTGCTGCCCGGGGCGCTGGCGCGGCTCTCCGCCAGCCATCCCGGGCTGCGGCTGCGCCTCGAGGAGGGGCGGACGGAGGAGCTGCTGCCGCGGCTGGCCGCGCGCGAGATCGACCTCGTGGTGGGCCGCCTCTACGAGCCGCCGCTGCCCGACGGCTTCCTGCGCCGGCCGATGTGGGAGGAGCCGCTGGCCGTGATCGCGCGCGCCGGCCATCCGCTGCTGCGCCGGCGCGGCCCGCTGCCGGGCGCGGCGCTGGCGCGGCACGCGCTGCTGCTGCCCACCGTGAGCCAGCGCGTGGGGCAGGAGATCGAGCGCTTCCTCGGCGCGCTCGGCCTCTCGGGCGAGGCGGCGCTGCGCAGCTCCTCCTACGGCTTCATCCGCGAGATGCTGCTGGGCGGCGAGGCGCTGGCGGTGATGCCGCGCCATCTCGTGCTCGGCGATCTGCTGCGCGGGGCGCTGCGCGCCCTGCCCGTGGCGGCGCCGAGCCCGCCGCGCCCCGCCGGCGTGATCATGCCGCCCGACCCGCCGCCCTCGCCTGCCGCGGAGGCCTTCCTCGCCGCCCTCTCGGCGCATCTCGCCGAGCTGGCGCGGGCCATGCCGGATGCTGATAGCCCGCGACGGCGAAGCGATGGGACGCGCCCCCGCCCGCGCGGCTAGGGTGGCGGAGGTGGAAGCGGGAGGAAGCGCCATGGAGCAGGAGCCGGTGATGGATGTCGCGCATCTCGGCCATGTCGAGCTGCTGACGCCCAGGCCCGCCGAATCCCTCGCCTTCTTCCGCGACGTGATGGGCATGACGGTCAGCGGCGAGGAGGGCGCCTCCGTCTTCCTGCGCGGCTTCGACGACTACGAGCGCTACTCGCTGCAGCTCACCGCCGCCGCCACCTCCGGGCTCGGCCATGCCGCCTTCCGCACGCGCAGCGCCGCCGCCCTGGAGCGCCGCCGCGCCGCGCTGGAAGCGGAGGGCTGCGCGGTCAGCGAGGTGCCGCGCAGCTTCGGCCACGGCAAGGCCTACCGCTTCCTCGACCCCGACGGTCATGTCTTCGAGCTCTACTGGGAGACGGAGTGGTACGAGGCCCCGCCCGACCGGCGCCCCGCGCTGAAGAACCAGGCCGAGCGCTACCCCGCGCGCGGGGTGAACGTGCGCCGGATCGACCATTTCAACTGCCTGGCCGTGGATGTGCGGCGCTGCCGCGAGTTCTTCGAGCGCACGCTCGGCCTGCGCTGCACCGAGCGCATCGAGCTCGACAGCGGCGAGGAGGCGGGCATGTGGCTCACCGCCACCAACAAGTCCTACGATGTCGCCTTCACCAAGGAGGCGCATGGCGTGCCCGGGCGCCTCCACCACCTCACCTTCGCCCTGGACAGCCGCGAGGCGGTGCTGCAGGCCGCCGACACCTTCCTCGAGGCCGGGGTCTTCATCGAGACGGGCCCGCACAAGCACGCGGTGCAGCAGACCTTCTTCCTCTACGTCTATGAGCCCGGCGGCAACCGCATCGAGGTGGCGCATGCCGGCGCGCGCCTCGTCCTCGCGCCCGACTGGAAGACGATCACCTGGACCGAGACGGAACGGAAGAAGGGCCAGGCCTGGGGCCTCAAGACCATCGAGAGTTTCCACACCCATGGCACGCCGCCCCTGCCGGGGCAGGGTGGGGCGTGATGCGCCGGCTCCTCCCCATGCTTCTGCTCTGCGCCGCGCCGGCGCAGGCGCAGTTCGCCGCCCTTCCCGAGGAGGCGCGCACGGCCATCGCGCGCATCGGCCCCGCCATGGGGCCCGAGGCCGTGGCCGGCACCGCCGCGGCGCTTGCGCCCTTCATTCCCGCCCCCGGCGTCGTGCCGCTGCGGGACCTGCGCTATGGCGCGGACGCGCGCCACCGCCTCGACGTGTTCACCCCAGGCCCCGGGGCGCGGCCCGTGCTCGTCTTCGTGCATGGCGGCGGCTTCGTGGGCGGGGACAAGACGCGCCCGGGCATGCATGTCTACGACAACATCGCCGCCTGGGCCGCCGCCCAGGGCTGGGTGGGCGTGAACATCACCTATCGCCTGGCGCCACAGCACCCCTTCCCCGCGGCGCGCGAGGATGTCGCGGCCGCCATTGCCTGGCTGCGCGCGAACATCGCGGCGCATGGCGGCGACCCGGAGCGGATCATCCTGATGGGCCAGTCGGCCGGCGCGGCGCATGTGGCGGATTACCTCGCCTCGCGTGCCGAGGCGCCGGGCGTGGCGGCGGCCGCCCTCGTCTCGGGCGTCTATGACGTGGCGCGCTATCCGCGCGCCGCGACGACGCGGGCCTATTACGGCGAGGACGAGGCGCAGCTCGCCGCGCGCTCCGCCCTGCCGGGGCTTGCGCGCCTCGCCATCCCGCTGCTGATCGCGCGCGCGGGCAGCGAGCCGGAACCCTTCCGCGCCCAGGCCGCGCTGCTGCGCGAGGCCCTGTGCGCCGCGCGCAGCCCATGCCCCGCGATCCTGGAGCTGGATGGGCACAACCACTTTTCCACCGTCTTCGCGATCGGCAGCGCGGACCAGGCGCTGACCGACGCGCTGCGCGGCCTTCTTCCACGCTGAACCACGGAACAGGACTCCATGAGCCAGACCGCCCTCGTCGTCTCCGCCCATTCCGCCGATTTCGTCTGGCGCGCGGGCGGGGCCATCGCCGTGCACGCCGCGCGCGGCTGGCAGGTCACGGTGGTCTGCCTCAGCTTCGGCGAGCGCGGCGAGAGCGCCAAGCTCTGGCGCCAGCCCGGCATGACGCTCGAGCGCGTGAAGCAGGAGCGCGAGGCCGAGGCGCGCCGCGCCGCCGAGGTGCTGGGCGTGCACGACGTCCAGTTCTGGGATCTCGGCGACTATCCCATCGCGCTCACCGATGCGGCCTTCTACCGGCTGGTGGAGCTCTACCGCGCCCTGCAGCCGCGCTTCGTGCTGACCCACAGCAAGGAGGACATCTACAACCGCGACCATCCGCGCGTGAGCGAGTTCACGCAGCACGCACGCATCACCGCCCAGGCGCACGGCCACAATCCGGGGCAGAGGGTGCTGGGCGCGCCGCCCGTCTTCCTCTTCGAGCCGCACCAGCCCGAGCAGTGCGACTGGAAGCCCGATGTGCTGCTCGACATCTCGCCCGTCTGGGAGAAGAAGCGCGCCGCCATCGAGTGCATGGCCGGGCAGGAGCACCTGTGGGAATACTACACCCGCGTCGCGCTGCAGCGCGGCGCGCAGGCGGCGCGCAACAGCGACAAGGCGATCACCTGGGGCGAGGGCTACCAGTCCGTCTTCCCCCATGTGCTGGACAGCCTGGGGTGAGCGCGCTCTCGCTCGCCATCGGCCGCACGGCGCGCACCGCGGCGCTGCTCGCCGCCCCGCCCGAGGGCGTCGCGCCGGTCGCGGTGCAGCCGGTGAGCCGCGCCTTCGCCCCCATGCTGCGCGAGGGCCGCTACGACCTCAGCGAGATGGCGATCGCGAGCTTTCTCATGGCGCGCGCCGCGGCCCTGCCGGTGGTGCTGCTGCCCTGCGTGCTGGCCGCGCGCGCGCAGGAGGGATCGCTGCTCTGCCGCGCGGGAGCCCCCCTGCGCGGCCCCGAGGATCTGCGCGGGGCGCGCATCGGCGTGCGCGCCTACAGCCAGACCACGGGCATGTGGCTGCGCGGGGTGCTGGCCGAGCGCCATGGCCTCGCCCCCGCCGGGATGCGCTGGATCACCTTCGAGGAGGCGCATGTGGCGGGCTTCCGCGACCCGCCCTTCTGCACCCGCGCGCCCGCGGGCGCCTCGCTCGAGGGAATGCTGCGCGAAGGCGCGCTGGACGCCGCCATCTTCGGCAACGACGCGCCGCAGGACGCGGCGCTGCGCTGCGTCTTCCCCGACCCGCAGGGCGCGGCCGCCGCCTTCCGCGCCGCGCACGGCTTCACGCCGGTGAACCACCTGCTGATCGCGCGCCGCGAGGTGGCGGCTGCGCGCGCGGGGGAGATCGCGCGGCTGCTCGCGGCGCTCGCCGCCTCGGGCGCGGAGGTGACCACGCGCGCCGCCCTCGCCCCCGCCCTGTCCCTCGCCTCGGCCTGGTGCGCGGCGCAGGGGCTGATCCCGCGCGCGCTGACCCTCGACGAGATCTGGGCCGGCACGCCCGACCGCTTCGCCTGACGGAGGAGACCGCCATGACACCCCGACGCCTCTTCGCCCTGGGCGCGCTCGCGCTCGGGGCCGCGCCCCCGCTCGCCCGCGCCCAGGGCGGGCCGGACTGGCCCGCGCGTCCCGTCACCGTCATCGTGCCCTGGCCCGCGGGCGGACCGACCGACGCCTTCGCCCGCGTGCTCTCCGAGCGGCTGGGGCGCGATCTCGGCCGGCCCTTCGTGGTGGAGAACCGCGGCGGCGCGGCGGGCAGCATCGGCATGCTGGCCGCGGCGCGCGCGCGGCCCGACGGCCATACCCTGGTCATCGCGCCCAACAGCACCTACGCCATCGCCCAGCACCTCTACCCGGTGCAGTACGACCAGGAGCGCGACTTCGCCGGCGTCTCGCTGCTCGTCTCCTCGCCGCTCTTCATCCTGGTGCGCGGCGATGCGCCCTATCGCAGCCTTGCGGAGTATCTCGAGGCGGCGCGCCGCCCGGGCCAGCGCATGACGCACGCGATCTCGGGCGTCGGCGCCACCTCGCAGCTCGCCATCGAGATGATGAAGCAGATGGCGAATGTGGAGATCCAGGAGATCGCCTATCGCGGCGGCGGGCCCGCGCTGCAGGCGGTGCTCGCGGGCGAGGCGGGGATGCTGGCCATGCCCGCCGCGGCGGCCATGCCGCAGATCGCCTCTGGCGCGCTCCGCGCCCTGGCCGCCACCACGCGCGCGCGCACGCCCTTCGCCCCCGATGTGCCGACCTTCGAGGAGCTCGGCTTCCGCGGCTTCGAGGTGGTGGAGCATGTCGCCCTGCTCGCCCCCGCCGGCACGCCCGAGCCCCTGCTGCGCCGGCTGAACGCCGCCGCCACCGCGGCGCTGCGCGCCCCCGACATGCAGCCGCGCTGGCAGCAGATGGCGCTGACGGTGGAGGCGCAGCCCCTCGAGGCCTGGCCCGAGTATTTTCGCGCCGAGAGCGACAAGTGGCGCGACTTCATCCGCGCCCGCGGCATCCGGGTGCAGTGATGCGCCTCGCCCTCATCGGCCTGGGCGAGGTGGGCGGCATCCTGGCGCGCGACCTGGCCGCGCGCGGCACGCCCCTGTGCGCCGCCTACGACATCCGCCAGGGCGAGGCGGGCGCCGCCCCGGCGCGGCAGGCGCGCGCGCTCGGCCTGCCGCTCGCCCCCTCGGCCGCCGAGGCGGCGCGCGGGGCGGAGCTCGTCATCGCCGCCGTCACGGCCGGGCGGGCGGAGGAGGCGGCGCGCGCCGCCGCCCCGGGCCTCGCGCCCGGCGCGCTCTACATGGACGTGAACTCCGTCTCGCCCGGCACCAAGGCCGCGATCGGCGCCATCGTGGAGGCCGCCGGCGCGCGCTTCCTCGAGGCCGCGGTGATGACCAGCGTGCCGCCGCACGGGATGCGCGCGCCCATGCTGCTCGGCGGGCCGCATGCGGCGGCGGCGCAGCCGCTGCTCGCCGCGCTCGGCTTCGAGGCCCGGGTGTTCTCGGAGGAGATCGGCCGCGCCTCGGCGGTGAAGATGTGCCGCAGCGTGATGATCAAGGGGCTGGAGGCGCTGGTGACGGAATGCCTGCTCGCCGCCCGCCACTACGGGGTGGAGCGCGAGGTGCTGGCGAGCCTCGCCGACACGCTGCCGCATCCCGACTGGGCGGGGCAGGCGCGCTACATGATGGGCCGCGCGCTGCAGCACGGCCGCCGCCGCGCCGAGGAGATGCGCGAGGTGGCGCGCACCGTCGCCGAGGCCGGGCTCTCGCCGCTGCAGAGCGCCGCCACCGCCGAGCGCCAGGACTGGGCGGCCGATCTGCGTGGGCGCCTCGCCCCCGGGGCGCTGCGCGAGGAGGATCTCGGCCGGCTGCTGGATGCGCTGCGCGCGGCGCTGGAGGCGCCGGCTCAGCGCGCCTCATAGAGCCAGGCCAGCGCCTCCCGCCACTCGGCCTGGCTCTTGGCCGCCATGATGGCGTTGCGCAGCGCCGCGTGCGCGCCCTCGGGGTGATAGACATGCTCGCCCACGGCGCGGGACTGCAGCACCACCCGCGCCGTGCGCAGCGCCCGCGCCTGCTGGTAGGCGCGCAGCGCCGCCTCCGTCTCGCCCGGGCGCGCGGCGCGGTTCCGAGGACGGGGCTCGCAGGCCCCGCCCGCGACGAGGACGCGACGCGAGTCGTCCGTTGCCGCCTCACTGTTTCTCGCCATGCGGCAGGGGGAGGCCGGAGGCCATGACCAGAGCATGTCCTGGCCGCCGCAATTTGATTGTCGCCACCCTCCGCCTCGCGCTACATGCTCCCTGGTCCGGGGCTGGAGCAGGAGGGCGAAGCGCGCCGCACATGCTGGGCCTTGGCAACCGTCGTGACAGCATTCCAACGAAAGGGTGGCGTTTCGGCGCCGGGCACAACCCTTCGCGTGCTCTCTCCGTCTCCGGCTGGGCCGGTGACCTTGCGCCGCCATCAGGACATGCCATCGAGGCCAGTCGCGCGAGAGATCGTGCCGGTCAGCCGTCCGGGCTGGTCGGAGCCGAAAGGAGCCCGACCGGTCGCTCCGTGCTCGCGCTCCTCTCACCGCCCCGGGCCGGCGCCACCGCGTCGGCCATCGAAGGAGAAGGACATGCGCGATGACGACCATCGCCACGAATAGATACGTCGGTGTCTCGAACAGGAACGAGTTCTTCAATCTGGGCGGCGGCGAGCCGATCTTCGTCGATGGCGGGGCGGGGGACGACTACATCTCTTCGTTCAACGCGAACGATCTCCTCATCGGGGGTGCTGGCAACGATGCCATCGACGCGATTGGCGGTTCAGATGTGATTTTCGGGGATACATCCGATCCGACCTCGCTCGACGGCGGCTCGGATTTCATCGTCGCCGGCTGGGGATCGGACATCGTGTTCGGCGGCGGGGGCAACGACTTCATTTTCGGAGGGCGGCTGAACATCAACCAGGAAGATGTCGGCGATCTGCTCTTCGGCGATGCAGGCAACGATGAGATCTGGGGCGGGCTCGGCGACAACGTCCTGGACGGCGGGGCAGGCAACGACATCCTCTACGGCTACATGCCGCTCGCCGGCACGGTGAACCTCTCCTCCTATTCGCGAACGATCAACTACACGCACAACGGCGAGACCGACGGGGCCGTCTCAGGCTCCGTGACGCTGGCGCTCACGGGCTCCCTCCCCTCCTCGCCCGGGGGCGGCAATGACGTGCTGCGCGGCGGCGACGGCGACGACATGCTCTACGGCGGCGCCGGCGCCGACATCCTCGAGGGCGGCAGGGACAACGACACGCTGGACGGCGGGCCCGGCGCCGACTGGCTCGATGGCGGCCACGGCATCGACACCGCGACCTACGCCGGCTCCTCCGCCGCCGTGGTCGTCCGCCTCGACATCGGCGTCGGCGCGGGCGGCGATGCGGCGCAGGACATGCTCGTCTCCATCGAGCGCCTCATCGGCTCCGGCTTCGCCGACTACCTCATCGGCGGCGCCGTCAGCGAAACCCTGCTCGGCATGGCGGGCGATGACTGGCTCTACGGCCAGGGCGGCGCCGATGTGCTGGTGGGCGGCGCGGGCAACGACCAGCTCCTCGGCGGCGCGGGCGCCGACGACCTCTACGGCCAGCAGGGCAACGACCAGTTCTGGTTTCTCGCCGCCGATTTCCAGAGCGGCGTCTTCGACCGGATCTTCGACTTCGGCGAGAACCTCGGCGGCGGCAACTTCGACTACCTGCGCTTCGAGGGCGTGCCCGCCGCGGCCCTCACCTTCACCGACTTCGCCGGCTACTGCCTCGTCTCCACCACGGCGCTCGGCGGCAGCGGCGGGGTCATCGTCTTCGGCATGACGGCGGCCCAGCTCGCCGATCAGATCATCATCGCCTGAGCCGAGGCCGCCCCACCCCGGCGCGCGCCTCGGCCATGCGCCATGCCGGGTGCGGCGCCCCGGCTGGCGCAGGCTGCGCTACTCCACCCGCACGCCCGCGAAGCGCACCAGCTCCGCATGGGTGACGAGTTCGGCCGCCAGCAGGCTGGAGAGGCGCTCGGGCCCGCCGCCGATCAGGTCGAGCCCCTGGGCCAGCAGGCGCTGGCGGCTCTCGGGCTCCTCCAGGATCGCGTTCAGCAGCCGGTTCATCGCCTGCACGATGGGCGCGGGCGTGCCGCGCGGCGCCATCACGCAGAACCAGGTGCCGAAGACGAGCTGGGGCATGCCGAGCTCCGCCGTGGTGGGCACCTCGGGCAGCACGGGCGAGCGGCGTTCGGAGAGGATGGCGATGGGCGTCACCTGCCCCGCCCGCACCTGCGGCGCCGCACCCGTGACCAGGTTGAACATCACCTGGATGCGCCCGGTGAAGAGGTCGGTGAAGCCCTGCTGGATGCCCGAATAGGGCACATGCACCATCTCCGTGCCCGTGGCGCGGCGATACATCTCGCCCGCGAGGTGCATGGAGCTGCCATTGCCCGAGGAGCCGAAGGAGAGCTGGCCCGGCCGCTGGCGCAGCAGCGCCGTCAACTCCTCCAGCGTGCGCACGCCGAGCCCGTTGTTCACCACCAGGATGTTCGGGACATTGCCGAGCAGCACAACCGGCTCGAAGTCGCGCACGGGGTCGAAGGCGAGATCGCGATAGAGGGCCGGGCTGGTCGCCATGGTCCCGGCCCAGGTGAAGAGGAAGGTGTAGCCGTCGGGCGCGGCGCGGGCGGCGGCGGTCGCGCCCACATTGCCGTTGGCGCCGGGGCGGTTGTCCACCAGGGTGCGCTGCGGCAGCCGCTTGTCGAGCTCGAGGGCGAGCAGCCGCGCCAGCGTGTCCGCCGTGCCGGCCCCGCCGGCGGCGGGCACGATCAGCCGGATGGGCCGTTCGGGCCAGCCGGAGGGCAGCGGCACATTCGCCCGCGCCATGGCGGGCGCGCCGGCCAGGCCGGCCAGCATCAGGCGACGCGAGGGAAAGGGCATGGCGCGGCTCCTCCCGACAGGGCCCGCAGGCAACCGCGCGATGGCCGCGGAAGCCGGGCTCAGGGCCCGCGTGACAGCGCGCGCCCCGGGTGACACAGTGGCTGCCGCAATGCAGCACAGATCACGCGCATGAACCAGACACTTCGTCCGGAGGCCGGCCTCGCTGCGCTGGAGGCCCGCCTGCGGCGCGATCTCGAGATGCTCCAGCTTCCCGCGAAGGACTGGGTGCCGGCCCTGCACCGCGGGGGCGAGCGGGTGCTGGATGTGGCGATCATCGGCGCGGGCATGTGCGGCATCGCCGCGGCCGGGGCGCTGCTGTTCCGGGGCGTGTCGCACATCCGCCTCTTCGACGCCGCCGCGCCCGGGGAAGAGGGCCCCTGGGTGACGGTGGCGCGCATGGACACGCTGCGCTCGCCCAAGACGCTGCCCGGCCCCTGCTTCGGCATCCCCTCGCTCACCTTCCGCGCCTTCTTCGAGGCGCGCGAGGGGGCGGCGGCCTGGGAGGCGCTCTACAAGATCCCCAACGCCGTCTGGCAGGACTATCTCTCCTGGCTGATCCGCGTGCTCGGCCTGCCGGTGGCGCACCGCACGCGCCTCGTCGCGCTGGCGCCCGAGGAGGGGTTGCTGCGCCTCACCCTCGACACGCCCGAGGGCCCGCGCCGCCTGCTCGCGCGGCGGGCGGTGCTGGCCACGGGGCGCGCGGGGGCGGGCGGCCTCGCCTGGCCGGGCTTCGTGCCGCGCGACCTCCGGCCCGCGCGCGCCGCCCATGCCTATGACCCGATCGACTTCGCCCGCCTCGCCGGCCGCTCCCTCGGCGTGATCGGCGGCGGCGCGGCGGCCTGGGACAATGCCGCCACCGCACTGGAGCATGGCGCGGCCTCGGCCACGCTCTATGTGCGGCGGGCGGAGCTGCCGCAGATCAACAAGGGCCGCGGCAGCGCGGGTCCGGCCTATCTGCAGGGCTGGGACGCGCTCGATGCCGAGCGGCGCTGGCAGCTCATCGCCTATCTGCACGACATGCAGGCCCCGCCGCCGCACGAGACGGTGCACCGCGCCCTGCGCCAGCCGGGCTTTCGCATCGAACTCGGCACGCCCGTCGAGGCGGTGCGCGGCGAGGGCCCGGGCGGTGGCGTGGTGCTCTCCCTCGGCGGCGCGCGGCCGCGCGAGGTGCGCCACGATTTCCTCGTGGTCGGCACCGGCTTCCGGGTGGATATGGACGCGGTGCCCGAACTCGCCGCCTTCGCGCCGCACATCGCGCGCTGGGGCGACCGCTACCGCCCCCCGCCCGGCCTCTCGCGGCCGGAGATGGAGGCCTTCCCCTTCCTCGGCCCCGGCTTCGAGCTCACCCCGCGCGGGCCGGAGGCGCCGCCCGAGCTCGGGCTGATCCACCTCGTGAACCACGGCGCCTTCGCCTCGCACGGCAGCATCGCGAGCGACATACCCGGCGTCGCCGAGGCCGGCGAGCGGGTGGCGCGGGCCATCCTGCGCGGCCTCGTGCAGGCGGAGTGGCCCGCGATCCGCGCCGCGCTGGAGGCCTTCGACGAGCCCGAGCTCGCGACGACGCCCTTCTTCGTGCCGCGCTAGAGGATGTAGCGCGAGAGATCCGCGCTGGCGGCGAGCGGCGCCACGCGCGCGCGCACCATCGCCGCATCCACTGTGACCGTCTCGCCGCGCCGGTCGGGGGCGGTGAAGCTGATCTCCTCGAGCAGGCGCTCGAGCACCGTGGCCAGGCGTCGCGCGCCGATGTTCTCCACGCGCGCGTTGATCTCGGCGGCGAGGTCGGCCAGCGCGTCCACCGCCTCCTCGGCGAAGACGAGGGTCACGCCCTCCGTCGCCATCAGCGCGCTCGCCTGCTTGAGCAGGGAGTGCTCGGGCTCCGTCAGGATGCGGCGGAAATCCTCGCGCGTCAGCGCCTTCAGCTCGACGCGGATGGGCAGGCGTCCCTGGAGTTCGGGCAGAAGGTCGGAGGGCTTGGCGAGGTGGAAGGCCCCGGAGGCGATGAAGAGGATGAAGTCCGTCCGCACCGGGCCGTGGCGGGTGTTGACGGTGGTGCCCTCGATCAGCGGCAGCAGGTCGCGCTGCACGCCCTCGCGGCTCACGTCGCCGCCGCGGAAGCCGCCCTCGGTGGTGCGGGCGCAGATCTTGTCGATCTCGTCGAGGAAGACGATGCCGTTGTTCTCGGCGTTGCGCACCGCCTCGCGCGTCAACGCCTCGCTGTCGAGCAGCTTGTCGGCCTCCTCGCGGATCAGCGCCTCGCGTGCCGAGGCCACGCTCATGCGGCGCGGCTTCGCGGCACGGCCGAACATGCGCGAGAGCATCTCCTGCATGTTCTGCATCTGGCCCGGGGGCAGGCCCGGCATGTCCATCACGCCCAGCGGAACGGCCTGCGGCTCGCTCACCTGCACCTCGACCTCGCGGCCCTCGAGGGCTCCCTCGCGCAGCATGCGGCGGAACTTCATGCGCGTCTCGCCCGAGGCGCCCTCGCCCACCAGCGCGGTGAGCAGGCGCTCCTCGGCGGCGAGCTCGGCCTTCGCCTGCACGCCCTTGCGCGCGGCCTCGCGCGCCTGGACGATGGCGGCCTCCACGAGGTCGCGCACGATGCTTTCCACGTCGCGGCCGACGTAGCCGACCTCGGTGAACTTCGTCGCCTCCACCTTGAGGAAGGGCGCGTTGGCGAGCCTCGCGAGGCGGCGGGCGATCTCGGTCTTGCCGCAGCCGGTGGGGCCGATCATCAGGATGTTCTTCGGCACCACCTCCTCGCGCAGCGCCTCGGGAAGCTGCTGGCGGCGCCAGCGGTTGCGCAGCGCGATGGCGACCGCGCGCTTCGCCTCGTGCTGGCCGATGATGAAGCGGTCGAGCTCGGAGACGATCTCGCGCGGGGAGAGGTTCACCGTCTCGACAGGAGCCATCTCGTTCATGCCGGCAGGCTTTCCAGGACGAGGTTGCCGTTGGTGTAGACGCAGATGTCGGCGGCGATCCGCATCGCGCGCCGCGCGATCTCCTCGGCCTCCAGCCCCTCGACGGTGAGCAGCGCGCGCGCCGCGGCGAGCGCGTAGTTGCCGCCCGAGCCGATGCCGATCACCGCGTCCTCGGGCTCGAGCACGTCGCCGTTGCCGGTCAGCAGCAGGGAGCGGTTCGCGTCCGCCACCGCGAGCAGCGCCTCGAGGCGGCGCAGGTAGCGGTCGGTGCGCCAGTCCTTGGCCAGCTCGACGCAGGCGCGCTCGAGCTGGTCGGGGAAGCGTTCGAGCTTGGCTTCCAGCCGCTCGAGCAGGGTGAAGGCGTCGGCCGTGGCGCCGGCGAAGCCGGCGAGCACCCGCCCGCCCGCGATGCGCCGCACCTTGCGCGCATTGCCCTTCACCACCGTCTGGCCGAGCGAGACCTGCCCGTCGCCCGCCATGGCGACGCGCCCGCCCCGGCGCACGCAGAGGATGGTGGTGCCATGCCAGCCGATGGGATCGTGAGGGAGCTTCGTCATGCGCCCGATGTGGCCCGGACGGGGCGCTTCGGCAATGCGCGCATGGCGGGGATGCGCCGGGCGGCGCTACGCCTCGATCACCGCCGCCTCGCCGAGATCCACCCCCACCGCGCGCGCCGGCGGCAGCAGCGCGAAGTAGCGGCGCGAGATCCGGTCCGACAGCGCGCCGAGGTCCTGCGCCATCTGGCGCAGCACGGGCGGCAGCCGCGCCGCCTCCTGCGCCTGGTCGCGCGCGGCCAGCAGCCGCGGCGTCATGTCCTCGGCCAGCGCCAGCAGCCGCGCGGCCTCGCGCGCGCCGGCATCCTCGGCATCGCCCGCCACCTCGGCCAGCGCCTCGCGGATGGCCTGGAGCTGGAAGGCGAGGCCGCGCGGATTGGCCGCGTCCGCCAGCACGAGGTCGAGCGCGGGGGCGGGCTGCAGCACGCCGAGATAGCGGCTGCGATAGGTGATGACGGAGTCGCACAGCTCCAGGACGAGGCGCAGCCCCGCCTCGATGCGCGCGGGCGGCGCATCCAGCGCCACCGCCACCTCGCCCGCCACGGCCTGGGCGCGCTCCACGCGCCGGCCGAGCTCGAGGAAGAGCCGCGCGCCGCCGCGCACCATGTTCTCGCTGGTCACGCCCGCCAGCGCGGTGGCGAAGCGCAGCGCCGGGATCAGCGCGCGGGAGAGTTCGGGCAGCTCGGGCGGCGCGTTGTCGAGCGCCTCCTCGGCGGCGCGCAGGGTCTGCGTGAAGGTGGCGTGCATGTCCGCCGTCAGCCGGTCGCGCACGGATTCCACCAGCGCGCCGATGCGGTCGAGCAGGCCGCGCACCGCGGGGCGGGCGGTGCGCTGCAGCGCCTCGGCCAGCGGCGCGAGCGAGCCGGCCGAGACCCGCGCCTCCGCGTCGAGAAGCTGCGCCTCGATCAGGCAGGTGACGAGGGCCGAGAGCTCGGCGAGCTCGCGCGGCAGCGGCGCGCCCCGGCGCAGGCGGGAGATGGCCGCGCGCAGCAGCCGCGCCGCGCGGTCGAGCCGCTCCACATAGCGGCCGAGCCAGAACAGGTTGTCGGCCACGCGCGAGGGGATGGCGGCGGGGCTGCGGCGGATGGCGAGCGGCGGCGCGCTCTGCGCCGCCGGGCCGATGATGGCCTCGGAGGGATCGGCCGGCACCCAGACATCCTTGCACCAGCCCCCGCCGGGCAGCCGCCCCGTCAGCCGCGCCCCGGGCGTGACCAGCCGCGCCAGCCCGCCGGGCAGCACCTGCCAGCCCTGCCCGTCGAAGACGGCGAAGAGCCGCAGCACCAGCGGCACGGGCGCGAGCGCCCCGCCCTCCAGCGCCGGGGCGAGGGAGAGGCGCGGCAGGGCGATGGCGGCGAGGCCCGAGGCCGGGGGCTCCGCGGGCGGGGTGAAGCTCTCCGCCGCCGCCCCCTGCCCGGCCGGGCGGAAGGCCCAGGCGAGGTGCCCCTCGGGCACGGGGGGCGGCGCCTCGCCTGGGCGCAGCCAAAGGGTGGGCAGGGAGGGCAGGCGCAGCGCCTCGCCCAGCAGGCGGGGGGCGAGGGCAGGCAGGAAGGCCGGCAGCGCCGGGGCCTCGGCCAGCGCCGCCCCGGGCGCGTTGAGGAAGGCGAGCGCCCCGTGGCGCACCGCGTCGAGGATTCCCGGCACCCCTGCCGCCGCATCGGCCTCCGGCTGGTCGAGCGGGTCGAGCGCGGCCGCGTCGAGCCGGCTGAGCACCACATCCACGGGCTGCAAGCCGGCAAGCGTCTTGAGGAAGAGGCCGCCGCCGCGCACCGTCAGGTCGCCCGGCTCGACCAGGGCGCAACCGAGCTCGCGCGAGAGCACGACATGCTCGAACCAGTGCGGATCGGCCGTGCCGGGCGAGAGCAGCGCGACCGCCGGATCGGGCTTGTGGCGGGGGGCGAGGCGGCCCAGCGCCTCCTGCCACAGCTCGAAGAAGGGCTGGATGCTGCGCGGCTGCCCGGCGCGCATCGCCTCCGGCATGGCCGCGCCCAGCAGGCGGCGGTTCTCGCGAAGCTGGCCGAGGCCCGTGGCCACCCCGGTGCGGTCCTGCAGCACCGCCCAGGCGCCATCGGCGCCGCGCAGCAGGTCCACCGCGTAAAGGTGCAAGAGCGGCCGGCGCGGCGGGGCGCTGGCGCGGTGCGCGGCGCGCACGAAGCCGGGGCTGCCGAAGGCGAGCAGGGGCGGGATCAGCCCCTCCGCCAGCAGCGCCTGTGCGCCGTAGAGATCGGCCAGCACCGCCTCCAGCAGCCGGGCGCGTTGCACCACCCCCTCGGCCAGCGCGGCGAACTCCGCACCTTCCAGCGGCAGCGGCAGCGGGTCGAGGCGCCACAGCCCCGCGCCGCCCGCCCCGGGCAGGATGGAGGCCACCCCCTCGTCCAGCATGGCGCGCGCAAGACGTTCGGCCCGCTCGGCCAGGGCCGGCCGGCCGAGGCTGCCCACCGCGCCCATCACCGCGCGCCAGTGCGCGCGGATGCGGCCGTGGCCGGAGACCATCTCGTCCGGCCCGCCGGCCAGCAGCGCCGCCGGCAGCCCCTCACGCATGCGCCCGCAGGTCCAGGGTGCAGGGATGCTCCAGGCTGGGGGCGGGGCGCGGCTCCTCCATCGGGCCCGGGCTGTGGCCGAAGGGGAAAAAGCGGGCGCGGCGGCGCGCCTCGGCCTCGTTCGCGTTCACCGGGAAGGTCTCGTAGTTGCGCCCGCCCGGATGCGCGACGTGATGCGTCATGCCCCCGAGCGAGCGGCCGGTCCAGCGGTCATAGACGTCGAGGATGATGGGCGACTGCGCGCGCACCGTGGGGTGCAGGGCGGAGGGCGGGTTCCACGCCTTGAAGCGGATGCCCGCCACGTATTCCCCCGCGCGGTCCGTCGCCTGCAGGGGCACGCCGATGCCGTTGGCGGCGAGCACGAAGCGCTCGGGCACCCAGTTGGTCACCCGCGCCTCGATCCGCTCGACGCTGCTGTCCACATAGCGCACCGTTCCGCCCCCGCCCGCCTCCTCGCCCAGGACATGCCAGGGCTCGAGCGCGTGGCGCAGCTCGAGCCCCATGCCGGCCACGCTCACCTCGCCGATCTTCGGGAAGCGGAACTCGATGTGCGGCGCGAACCACGCCGCATCGAGCGGCGCGCCCATCTGGCGCAGCTCCTCGATCGCGCCGTGGAAATCGGCGACGCAGTAGCGGGGCAGCAGGAAGCGGTCGTGCAGGGCGGTGCCCCAGCGCACCAGCGACCGCCGATAGGGCTGTTCCCAGAAGACCGCGACCGCGGCGCGCAGCAGCAGCATCTGCGCGAGGCTCATCTCGGCGTGAGGGGGCATCTCGAAGGCGCGGAACTCCACGAGGCCGCGCCGGCCGCCGACCGTGTTGGGGTCGTACATCTTGTCGATGCAGAACTCGGTGCGGTGCGTGTTGCCCGTCATGTCCGCGAGGATGTTGCGGAACAGGCGGTCGGTCAGCCAGGGTGGCGGGTTGGGCCCCGCCCGGTCGAGCTCGCGGAAGGCGATCTCGAGCTCGCGCAGCGCGTCCATCCGCGCCTCGTCCACGCGCGGGTGCTGCGAGCTCGGGCCGATGAACAGGCCCGAGAACAGGAAGCTGAGCGAGGGGTGGTTGTGCCAGAAGGCGACCAGGCTGCGCAGCAGGTCGGGCCGGCGCAGGAAGGGGCTCTCGGCCGCGGAGGGCCCGCCCATCACCACATGGTTGCCCCCGCCCGTGCCCACATGGCGACCATCCAGCATGAACTTCTCGGTGGCGAGGCCGGTCTGCCGCGCCGCCTCGTAGAGCTGGGAGGTGCGCTCGGCCATCTCCTCCCAGGAATACGCGGGGTGGATGTTCACCTCGATCACGCCGGGGTCGGGCGTGATCGAGAAGTGGTTGAGCCGTTCGTCCTGCGGCGGCAGATAGCCCTCGAGGATGACCTTGCGGCCGAGCTCCTCGGCCGTGTCCTCGACGGCGGCGACGAGTTCCAGCCAGTCCTCGGCGGCGAAAAGCGGCGGCAGGAAGACGTGCAGGAGCCCGCCGCGCGGCTCGACGCAGAGCGCGGTGCGCACCCAGGCGGCGGCGTCCTCCCCCGCCTCCGGGGCGGGCTGGGGGCGGGGGCGGAAGCCCTCCATGCCGTCCTCCTGGGCCGAGAGGCCGCGGCGGAAGCTCGCGCGGATCTGGTCGAGCAGGGGCAACCCCTCCCTGGGCGCGAAGGGATCGGCCTCGCTCTCCGCCTCGCGCGCCAGCGCCTCGGGGCTGATCCAGGGCAGCGAGGCGAGCGGCAGGCGCAAGCCCATCGGCGAATCGCCCGGGATCAGGAACAGCACCTCGTCGCGGAAGAACCAGCGTCCCGACTGCCAGCGCCTCCGCCCCGCCGTGATGACGCGGCGCAGCGGCAGCACGCTGCCCGCCGGGGTGGCGAGGCCGCCCGCGAAGAGCCGGCGCAGCCGGGCGCGCTCCAAGGGGTCGCGCAGCTTCGACTCCTCGGCCACGACGTTGGCGGGCAGCCGCCCCTCCTTCCAGAGGTAGTAGTGGATGTCCTCATGCGCGGGGACGGCCAGCGCGGGGTCCAGCTGCAGCCGCACGGCCAGGGTCTTCGCGAAATGGGCCGCGGCGAGGTGGTCGGCGTCGTCGCGGTCCTCGTCGGAGGCGAGCAGGGCGGGGTTGCGCCACACCGGCTCGCCATCCAGGCGCCAATGGGCGTAGAGCGCGAAACGCGGCAGCGGCTCGCCCGGATATTGCTTGCCCTGGGCATACATCAGCGCCGCCCCCGGCGCCCAGAGCGGTGCGAGGCGCCGCAGCAGCCGCCCGGCGAAGGCGCGCTTGGTGGGGCCCAGCGCCTCGGTGTTCCATTCCGGCGCGTCGCGGTCGGAGGCGGCGACGAAAGTCGGCTCCCCGCCCATGGTGAGGCGCACGTCCTGCCGGCGCAGCGCCGCGTCCACCTCGCGTCCGGCCCTCTCGATGGCCTGCCACTCGGCGCGCGTGTAGGGTTTGGTGACGCGCGGCGTCTCGCGGATGCGCGTGATCTGCATCGCGAAGTCGAAGGCGACCTCGCAGGCCTCCACCATGCCGCTGATGGGGGCGGCGGATTGCGGATCGGGGGTGGCGGCGAGCGGGATGTGGCCCTCGCCCGCCAGCAGCCCCGAGGTGGCGTCGAAGCCCACCCAGCCCGCGCCGGGCAGATAGACCTCCGCCCAGGCGTGCAGATCGGTGAAGTCGGCGGCCGGGCCCTCCGGGCCCTCGAGCGGCTTCACGTCGGCAACGAGCTGGATCAGGTAGCCCGAGCAGAAGCGCGCCGCGTAGCCCAGATGCCGCGCCGCCTGCACGAAGAGCCAGGCGGAATCGCGGCAGGAGCCCTTCCCCTCGCCGAGGGTGCGCTCGGGCTCCCACACGCCCGGCTCCATGCGCACGATGTAGGCGATCCGGCGCTGGATGCGGCGGTTGAGATCGACAAGCATGTCCACCGTGCGCTGGCGGGTGCGCGGGATCTCCGCCAGCAGCGCCCGCAGCAGCGGCCCCGCGGGCTCGCAGCGCCGGAAGGGCGCGAGCTCGTGGTCGAGCACATGGTCGTAGTCGAAGGGCCAGTGTTCGGCCCCGGGCTCCAGGAAGAAGTCGAAGGGGTTGATCGTGGCCATGTCGGCCACGAGGTCCACCGTCACGTCGAAATGCGTGACGCGCTGCGGGAACACCACCCGGGCCTGGAAATTGCCCTGCGGATCCTGCTGCCAGTTCAGGAAATGCGGCGTCGGCTCGACCTTGAGCGCGTAGGAGAGGATGGGGGTGCGCGCATGCGGGGCGGGGCGCAGCCGGATCACCTGCGGGCCGAGGGTCACGGCGCGCTCGTAGCGGTAGGTGGTGCGATGCGTCAGCGCGACGTGGATGGACATGCGGCGGGGCCCCTCGCTTCCGGCACTGCCGCCGCTTGTAGCCCGCTTTCCGCGGCGCAGCACCGCCCGGATTGCGCGGAATCCGCCCGCGCCCTCACATGGGGCGCATGGCCGCGCCCTTCGACCCTGCCGATTTCCTGATCCCGCCCGGGATCGTCCATGTCTGCGCCGGCGGCAAGACGCCCGCGCTGCGCAGCCTGCCCGAGGCGCTCGGCGCCTATCTGGCGGACAAGTCCGACGGGCCGGCCGGGGATGCCCGGCAGGAGGCGATGGTGGCGCGGCTGCGCGCGCGCATCGCCCGCGACTGGGGCTGCCCCGTGGGGGACATCGGCTTCGCCTCCTCGGTCGCGGAGGGGGTGGCGATGCTGGCCGAGAGCCTGGATTGGCGCGAAGGCGACGAGGTGGCGCTGGCCGACATCGAATACCCCTCCCTCGCCGCGCCCTTCGCGCTGCGCCCCGGGGTGCGGCTGCGCGTGGCCGAGGGCTATGCCGGGCTGCCCGCCGCCATCGGGCCGCGCACGCGCGTCATCGCGGCCTCCAGCGTCTCCTTCCTCACCGCCGAGGCGGCGGATCTGCACCGGCTGCGCGCGCTGGCCGACTCGGTGGGGGCGCTGCTGGTGCTCGACCACACCCAGGCGGCAGGCTGGATGCCGATCGAGGCCGGGCTCGCGGATTTCAGCTTCGCCGCCTGCTACAAGTGGCTGCTGGGCATCAGCGGCCTCGCCATCGCGCACTGGAACCGCGCGCGCCAGCCCGGCTGGCGGCCGGCCAGCGCGGGCTGGTATTCGCTCGCCGCCCAGGGAAGGCCAGACTGGCGCGCGCCGCCCGAGCTGGTGCCGGACGCGATGCGCTTCTGCCGCGGCAACCCCTGCCACGCCGCGGTCTATGCGCTGGACCACGCGCTCGACTACGCGGCGCGGCGCCCGCCCGTGGCGGCGCATGTGCTGCACCTCGCGGGCGAGCTGCGCGCCCGCTGCCTCCAGGCCGGGCTGCCGGTGATGACGCCCGAGCGCCATGGCGCGAGCGTCTGCCTGCCGCATCCCGAGGCCGCGGCCGCGGTGGCGGCCATGCAGGCGCGCGGGGTGCTGGCCTGGAACGGGCGCGGGCGGATCCGCGTCAGCTTCCACGGCTACAACCCCGAGGAGGACGTGGCCTGGGCGCTGGCCGCGCTGAAGGGGGTGTTCTGAGCGCCCCGCCACGGTGGTAGCCTCGCCCCATGCTCTACTGGCTGCGGCACCGCACCGCCTATTCCTACGCGCAGCCCGTGGACCTCGCGGCCCATCTGCTGCACCTCAAGCCGCGCGCCCTGCCCGGCCAGCGCGTGCTCTCGGCGCGCCTGACCTGCCTGCCCGCCCCCGACCACCACAGCGAGACGCACGACCATTTCGGCAATGCCGCGACGCGACTCTTCCTCGCCGCGCCGCACACCGCCTTCGAGGTGACGGCGGAGAGCCTCGTCGATGTCGCCTTCCCCCCGCCCCCGCCGGCCGAGGCGACGCCGCCCTGGGAAGCGGTGACGCAGGCGGCCGAGGGGCCGGACACGGCGGAGTTCCTCCTGCCCAGCGCCCTGATCCCGCGCCTGGCCGAGGCGGCGGACTACGCCCGCCCCTCCTTTCCCGCCGGGCGGCCGGTGCTGGCGGGGCTGCTCGACCTCACCGCGCGCATGCGGCGGGACTTCACCTTCCAGCCCGGCGTCACCTCCATCACCACGCCCGTCGTCGAGGTGCTGCGCTCCCGCCGCGGCGTCTGCCAGGACTTCACGCAGGTGATGATCGCGGGGCTGCGCGGGCTCGGCCTGCCGGCGCGCTATGTCTCGGGCTATATCCGCACCCGCCCGCCGCCCGGGCAGGCGCGCCGGCGCGGGGCGGATCAGTCGCACGCCTGGGTCTCGGCCTGGCTCGGCCCGGGGCTCGGCTGGGTGCAGCTCGACCCCACGAACGACATGGTGGTGGCGGACGAGCACGTGGTTCTCGCCTGGGGGCGGGATTTCGCCGATGTCTCGCCGCTGCGCGGGGTGCTGCTCGGCGGCGGCGCGCACCGCCTGCACGTGAGCGTCGATCTGGAGCCCGAGGGCGCCGAGGGCGGCTGATCAGCCGCCGCGCAGCGCCCGCCACACCGCCTCGGGCGTGGCGGGCATGGGCAGCGCCGCCCCGAGCGCGTCGCCGATCGCCGCCATCACCGCCTGGGGCGCGGCGATGCAGCCCGCCTGCCCCGCCCCCTTCGCGCCGAGCCCGTTGGCCGCGGTCGGCGCGTCCTCGCGCAGGGTGATGGCGAAGCCGGGCAGGTCGGCCGCGCGGGGCAGCGCGTAGTCCATCAGCGTGGCGGTGAGGAACTGGCCGCTGTCGGCGTCGTAGCGCATGGCCTCCCGCAGCGCCTGGCCGATGCCCTGCGCCACGCCCCCCTGCACCTGGCCCTCGGCCAGCAGCGGGTTCAGCAGCCGCCCGTAATCGTCCACCGCCGTGTAGCGGCGCAGCCAGACCTCGCCCGTCTCCGGGTCCAGCTCCACCTCGGCGGCGTGCACGCCGTTGGGGAAGGTGCAGAGGTCGAGCCCGTGCCGCGCCTCGGCCGAGAGCGCCCCCTCCTCGGCGGCAAGCTCGGCCAGGGTCACGGACTGGCCATCGGCCAGCACGAAGCGCCCGCCCGCGTAGTGCAGCGCATCGGGCAGGCATTGCAGCAGCCGCGCCGCGCGGCCGCGCGCCTCGGCCAGCAGGGCGTGGGCGGCCTGGCGCATCGCCTCGCCGCCCATGTGCAGGCTGCGCGCCCCGCCATGGCCATGGCCGAAGGCCACCTGGTCGGTGTCGGCCTGGAGGTAGCGGATGCGCTCGGGCGGCAGGTCGAGCTCGGCCGCGATGTATTGCGGGAAGCTCGTCTCATGCCCCTGCCCGTTGGACTGGGTGCCGATGGCGAGCGTCACCACCCCCTCGGGGTCCACCGAGAGCCGGGCCCATTCGCCGAAGGCGCCGCGCGCCGTCTCGAGGAAGGCGGTCATGCCGAAGCCGCGGCGCAGCCCCCGCGCCTCGCTCTCCGCGCGGCGGGCGGGGAAGCCCGCGCGGTCGGCGGCCTCGGCGCATTCGGCCAGGCGGCGGGCGAAGGCGCCGTCGCGGATCTCCATGCCCATGGCGGTGCGGTGGGGGAATGCGCCGATCATGTTGGCCGCGCGCAGCGCCGCCGGGTCGCGGCCCGTCTCGCGCGCCGCCTGTTCGATCAGCGTCTCGACGATGAGGTTCGCCTCCGGCTTGCCCGCGCCGCGATAGGCCTCGAGCGGGCAGGTGTTGGAGAAGACGCCGCGCACCGTCATGTGGATGGCCGGGATGGCATAGACGCCGCCCATCGCGGTGGCGGCGGCATTGGTCGGGCAATGCGGGCCGTAGTGCGAGAGCCAGGCGCCCATCTCCGCCACACCCTCGACCTCGAGGGCGAGGAAGCGCCCCTCGGCATCGAGGGCGAGCCGCCCCAGCGCATGCAGGCCGCGCCCATGGGCGGAGGCCGCGTAGTCCTCCGAGAGGCTCGCCGTCCAGCGCACCGGCGCGCCGAGCAGCCGCGCGGCGTGCAGCAGGCAGAGATGCTCGGGGAAGGCCATGTTCTTCACCCCGAAGCCGCCGCCCACATCGGGGGCGGCGACATGCAGCGCCTCGGGGGGAAGGTTCATCGCCGCCGCGAGCTGGTCGCGCAGCCCATGCACGTTCTGGCCGTTGCAGAGCAGCGAGAGCCGCCCGCCCTCGGGACGAGCGATGGCCGCGCGCGGCTCGATCGGCGCGCAGGCCACGCGCGGGTTGGGGATGGCGGCGGTGACGATGCGCGCGGCCCGGGCCATGGCGGCCTCCACCGCCGCCGCATCCCCCTTCCGCCAGAGGAAGGCGAGGTTGCCCGGCGCCTCGGCATGGAGCTGCGGCGCGCCCTCGGCCAGCGCGGCCATGGGGTCGGTGACCGCGGGCAGCGCCGCGTAGTCCACGGCGATGGCCTCCAGCGCCTCCTCGGCGGCGTGGCGGGTCTCGGCGACGACGCAGGCGATCGCCTCGCCCACGAAGCGCACCCGCCCGCGCGCGAGGCCCGGGCGCGGGGGCGCAACGAGCGGCCGCTCGGCCGCCAGCACCGCCCCGCAGGGCAGCGCCCCGAGCCCCGCGGCGGCGAGGTCGTCGCCGGTCAGGACGAGGCGCACCCCGGGCAGGGCGCGGGCGGGGGCGGCGTCGAGGGAGAGAAGGCGCGCATGGGCGTGCGGGCTGCGCAGGAAGGCGGCCCAGAGCGCGCCCTCGACCGCGATGTCATCGACATAGCGGCCGCGGCCGGTGAGAAAACGAAAATCCTCCACGCGGCGGAGGGGCTGGCCGAAGAGCGAGGCGCCGGACATGGTGCCAAGCCTACACCGGCCGCCGCCGCCCGTCCCCTGCCCGGCTCAGGCCGCGCGCAGACCCTCCAGCATGTTGCCGAAGCCCGCGCGCAGCATCGCCCCCTGCTGCCCGATGTCACGGCTGGCTTCGCTGAGGGAGGCGGCGGCGTCCTTCGTCTGCCCCGCCCGTCGCCCGAGCTCGGCGATGCGCGTCGAGACCTCCTCCGTGCCGGCTGCCGCCTCGGCGAGCCCGCGCGCGATCTCGCGGGTGGCGGCGCCCTGTTCCTCCACCGCCGCAGCGATGGCCGCCGCGGCCTCGTTGATCTCCTCCACCACGCCGCCGATCGCCTGGATGGAGCGCAGGGCGTCCTGCGTCGCCTGCTGGATGGCCCCGATCTGCTCGGCGATCTCGCCGGTGGCGCGGCCGGTCTGGGCGGCGAGCGACTTCACTTCGCCCGCCACCACCGCGAAGCCCTTTCCGGCCTCGCCCGCCCGCGCCGCCTCGATCGTCGCGTTGAGAGCCAGCAGATTGGTCTGCCCCGCGATGCCCTCGATCAGCCGCACCACCTCGCCGATGCGCTCGGCGGCGGCGGACAGCGCCGTCATGGTGGCGTCGGTCGCCCGGGATTCCTCGGCGGCGCGCGCGGCCACCGCGGCGGCGTGGCTGACGCGCCGCGTGATCTCGCCCACCGAGGCGGCGAGCTGCTCGGCGGCCGCGGCCACGGTCTGCACATTCTGCGTGGCGCGGCCCGCGCCCGCGGCGGCTTCGGCCGAGAAGACCGCCGTTTGCGCGGCGGTGGTGTCGAGCGACTGGGCCGCGGCGCGCAGCTCCTCGCCGCGGGCGTTCAGCCGGGCCAGGGCCTCGCCGAGCGAGGCTTCGAGGCGCCCGGCCAGCGCAAGCCGCCCCTCGCGCTCCTCTGCCGCGCGGCGGGTGCGCGCGGCCTCCTGCTCCGCCTCCAGCGCGCGGGCGCGGAGCGCCTCCTGCCGCAGCGCCTCCAGCGCGCGCGCGAGCGCCCCCAACTCGTCGGCGCGGAGGGTGCCCGCCACCTCGCGCCCGTAGTCGCCCGAGGCGAGGCGCGCCGTCTCGGCCTGCAGGCGCGCGAGCGGCCGCAGCAGCCGCGCGGCGAGGAGCCAGACGCTGAGGCCGAGCGCCAGAAGCGTGCCGCCCAGCACGGCCGCGGCCACCGCCGCCCGTCGCTCGCCGGCCGCCACCAGCGCCCGCAGGCGCTCCGCGTTCAGCAGCGCCGCCGCGTCGCGCACCGCGAGCAGCGCGCCGATCTGCGGGGTGGTGCGCTCGATGAAGGCCGAGGCGGGCATGCGCTGGGGCCCCGCCTCCGCCTGCTGGGCGGCGAGGGTGCGGAAGGCCTCGAAATACTCGCGCCGCGCCGTCTCCACCGCGGCGCGCAGCGCCGGGTGCTCGCTGGCGGCGCGCTCGGCGAGGACCATCCGCCACGCGGCGTCCACCGCGGCGCGGGAGGCGCCGATCGTCGCGCGTTCCGTCGCGTTCACGGCGCGGTTCGCGGCGATGGCGCCGGCCACCGCGCTGCGCTCGCGCCCGGAGGCGTCGCGCGCGATCCAGCTCGCCTGGATCAGCATGTTGAGGCGCGCCACCAGGGGATCGACCTCGCCGGTCGCGGCGAGCATGGCGGCCCAGGCGGACTGCTGCGCCTCCACGAACTCCGAGAGGCGGCGATGGAAGCCGCCCTCGGCGAGCGCGGCGCTGCGCGCTTCGCGCGGGCGCGCCATGTCGGCATCGGCCTGGCGGCGCAGCTCCTCCAGGCCGGGCAGGGCCGCGCCGATCTCGCCCGCGAGCCGCGCGGCCTCGGGCGTGCGCGCCTCGGCGAGGTGGCGCAGCGCCGCGTCCGTGCGCTCGGCGAAGCGGCGGCGATGCGCCTCGATCGCCGCGCGCGCCTCGGCCGCGGCGGGGGTGGCGGCGGCCAGGGCGGCGTTGGTCTGCGCGCGTTCCAGCAGCACCTCGAACAGGCCCTCGTTGAGCCGGGCCGCGGCGAGGTTCATCGCATAAGCCACCCGCGCCGCCTCTCGTGCCCGCAGCGCCTCGCCCAGGACGGAGAAGGCCGGGACCAGCGCGAGCACGGCGAGAACAAGGGCGACGCCGAGCAGCGGCGTGCGCACCGAGGCCGCGAGACATCGCAGGTCGAGCGCCATGAAGCCTCCAACTTCTGGTTGCCCGCGCCGTATGGAGGCGGCCGCCTTTCGGTTCCGCTAATGCGCGCTATTGTCCGAGCCCGAAAATCCCCCTCAGGAAGCCCGGTGTGAGGGCGGAGAGCGGATTGACGGTCACCTCCGGGTCATCGACCGGGCCGCGCACCCGGAAGGCGGCGGCGAAGAGCCCCCCGCCGCGCTCGGGGCTGAACAGCCGCCCGATCACCGGCAGATTGCCGAGCAGCGTGTTCACCACATAGGCGGGGACGATGGTGCCCTCCATGTCCAGCGTGTTGCTGTCCCGCTGGAGCCTCCCCTGGACGGTGAGGCCGAGCGAGGGCGAGAAGGCCCGCGCCTCCTGCACCCGCAGCAGATCGGGCGTCAGGGTGAAGGGCACCACGGCACGGGTGAAGGCGAGCCCCGCGCCGCCCTGAATCGCGTCGAAGACGCCGAACACCGTGATGGCCTGCAACAGCTTGCCCAGCGCCGGGGCGTTGCGCACCGCGAAGCCCTCCAGCTCCGCCGTGCCGGAGAGGGGCGCGCCGGGGCGCGGGTGCGCGAACTCGCCCGAGAGGCTCAGCCGCCCGCCCTGGATGGACTCCGTCAGCCCGAAGGCGCGCAGCAGCGCGCCGCCGTCCTCGGCCGTGCCGCGCAGGCCGCGCCGCTCGCCCGCCGCGGGGGTGATGGCGAGGTCGAACCCCCCGGCCGCGCGCGCGGTGCGCCCGCGCAGCCCCGCCTCGCGCAGCACCCCCGCCTCGTCGAGCCGCGCCCGCGCCTGCAGCGCGAAGAGCTCGCGGCCCGGGCCGAGCAGCACCCGGTCGAAGCGCAGGTCGAGCGCGAGCGGCGGCTGGCGCGCCGCGCCCCCTGCCCCGCGCTCGGCCCCGCGCTCGGCCTCGCGCGGGGCGGCCATGGCGGCGCGCAGGTCGAGCACCGGGCCGCGCAGCGTCACCGCCCAGGGCTCGCCCGGCCGCGCCCCCGCCCGCGCATCGCCGGCGAAGCGCGAGCCGGCCAGCGTGCTCTCCTGCAGCTCCACCCGCTCGATGCGCCCCGCGCGCGCCGCGATCCGCCCGCGCAGGGCGAGGTCGGGCGCCTCGATCCGCACCGATTCGAGGCTGGTCACCTGCTCGCCGATGAGGCGCAGCGAGGCCTCGGCGGAGGCGGGCTGGCCGGGCGCCTTGCTCCATCCGAGCGGCGGGAAGGCCATGGCGGCGGCGCGCAGATCGGCGCGGATGGCCACCTGGTGCTGGCCGTTGCGGCGCTGCTCGCCGCGCGTCTCGATCCCGAGGGGGCCGCGCAGCAGCTCCCCCGCATCCAGCCCCAGCCCGGCCAGCTGCTGCGCCTCCGCGCGCAGGCTCGCCGTGTGGCGGAACACCACCTGCGCCGCAGGGCCGGGGCGGAAGTCGAGATCCGCCCCATAGCGCGCGGCGATGCCCGCGAGGCTGCCCGTGCCGGCGAGGCGGAGCTGCTCGGTATCCGCGACCACCTCCATCTGCGCCTCCTCGAGGTCGCGCTCGAAGAGCAGGCGGGCGAGCCGCACCCCCTGCGCCCGCGCCTCCGCGCGCAGCCGCACCTCGTCCATGGAGAGGCGGTCGAGCAGGGGGAAGCCGAGCAGCAGCCGCCCCTCGAAGCCGCCGGCCGCCACCTCGACCGGGAAGGGCCGGCGCTCGAACAGCCCGAGGCGCGGGTGGCGCAGCGCGGCGGCGAGTTCGACAAGCGGCCCGGCGAGCTGGAAGGACATCTCCGCGAGGTCCGGCTCGCCCGCGGGGCGGAAGAGGAAGCGCAGCGCCGCCTCCCGCGCCCGGATCGGGGGGCCGCCGAGCGAAAGGAGCCCGCCCAAGGTGGCGACACTCACTTCGTCCAGGGAGAAGCGGGCGCGGGCGGCCACCCCGGTGACGGGCGGCATGGGGCGCAGGAAATGCACGCTCGCCCCGGTTGCGGCGAGCTCCCCCTCCAGCCCGACGAGGCGCAGCCCCGCCCCGCCCTCCCCCGGGCCCAGGGTGAAGCGCCAGCGTCCTTCGCTGATTTCGCCCTCGGTGATGTTCTCCGTGATCCAGCGCCGCGCCCCCTCGCCCAGCCCCTGCGGCCAGAGCACCGGCAGGTCCTGGAAGCGGGTGCGGTCGAGGGCGAGGTCGAGGCTTCCGCCCCAGCCCTCCGGGCCGCGGCGGAGCCCGCCCGCGGCGACGATCATCGGGGCAGGGGCGCCGGAGGCGGGGGCCGGAAGCACGAGGCGCAGCGCCTCCAGCACACCCTCCTCGGCCCCGAGCCGCGCGGAGAGTTCGGCCGAATCGAGCGCCACGGGCGAGAGGCCCGGGGGCGCGAGCCGCGCCTGGCGCAGCCGCAGCGCCCCCCGCCCGCCCGCGACCTCCCAGCCCGCGAGATCGGGCCCGGCGCGCAGATCGAGGCTGAGCCGCGCCTCCTCCACCCGCCCCGCGATGAGGGCGAGCCGCGCCTGCTCGCGCGCCTCGGGGGCGAGTTCGGGCGGCCAGAGCGCGGGCAGGGCCGGCAGATCCGCCTCGCTCAGGAGCAGGTGCAGCGGCCCCGCCCAGCCCTCGGGGCCGAGGCTGAGCTCGCCCGCCGCCTCGAGGGCGGTGCCCGCGGCGCCGGGCAGCTCGATGCGCGCGCGCTCCAGCACCAGGCGCTCGGCGCTGCCCGAAAGCTCGGCCTCCAGCGCGGCGAAGCGGATGGCGAAGCCCCGGTGGGGCTGCAGCCGCCCCTCCTCGGTCGCCTGGAAGGCGAGGCCCGCCCCGAGCGCCCGCCCCGCCTCGTCGAAGGCGAACCGCGCCTGCACGGCGAGCGGCGCATCGAGCAGCGCGAGGGGCGCGAGCGGCGGCAGCAGGCGCGCGAGCTCGGGCGGGCGCAGCACGGGCAGATCGAGGCGCAGCGTCAGCCGCGCGGGACTGCCCGCCGCCCCGCCGGAGAGATGCACGGGCACGACCATCGCCTCGCCCTCGGCGGGCAGGGCGCGCAGCACGGCCTCGCCCTGCGCCTCCACCCCGCCGCCGGGGCGCCGCTGCAGGGTGAGGCGCGCATCGCTCAGCGCCCAGGCGATGTCGAGCCGCTCGTCGCGCAGGGTGAGCTGGCCCGCGATCAGCCGCACGCGGCGCAGCGCGGTGTGGGCGGCGCGCTCCTCGGCGGGGCGCATCAGATCGGCGAGCACGAGCAGCAGCCCGGCTCCGTCGGCCTCCGGCCCGGCGGGCGCCCCGCCAGGGGGGGCGGCCGCGCCGGGCGCATCGAGGGCCAGGGCGCCCGCCGCGTCGCGCTTGAGGTGCAGGGTGGGGCCGAGCAGCTCCACCGTGGCCGGCGCCAGCACCCCGCGCAGCAGCGGGCGCAGCGCGAGCGTGACCTCCGCATCGGGCAGCAGCGCCACGGTCTGCCCGGCCGCATCGCGCAGCCGCGCGCCGGTGACGCGGATTTCGAGCGGCGCGCCCTCGCCCCGGAAGCCGCCCCAGGCAAGGAAGGCGCGCCCGATCGAGAGGGTGAGCGGCCCGCCCGCGGCATTGGCCGCCCGCTCGATCTGCCGTGCCAGCAGGTCGGACTCGAGCGGCGCATGGGAGAGCCGCCACGCGAGCACGCCGAGCGCCGTCCCGGCCAGGAGCGGCAGCGCCACGCAGAAGGTGAGCAGCGCCCGCAGGGCTTGACCGGCCTTCATCCCGGGGGCTCCCCTGCCCGGTCATGACCCGCCCCCTGCACGACCCGGACGGGGTCGCCCGCCTCTTCTCCCGCCTCGCGGAGGGCGAGGACGCCGCCCGGCTGCTGGCGCAGCGCGCCGAGGCGCGCCCTCTGCTCGAGGCGATCGGCGCGCACAGCCCCTTCCTCTCCGACCTCGCGCTGCGCGAGGCCCCGGTGCTGCACCGCCTGCTCGACCGCGGCGCGGAGGCGGCGATGGCCGCCGTGCTCGAGCCGCTCGGCACCGCCGACCCCGCCTCCCCGCGCGAGGCGGTGGCGAGCCTGCTGCGCCGCGCCAAGCGCCAGGGCGCCCTGCTGGTCGCGGCGGCCGATCTCGGCGGGCTCTGGCCGCTCGACCGCGTGACCGGCGCGCTCTCCGACCTCGCGGACGCCGCCATCGAGTTCGCCTGCGCGCATCTGCTGCTGGAGGCCGCGCGGCGCGGGCAGATCGCCCTGCCCCGCGCCCGCGCCGAGGCGCGGCAGGTCACGAAGGGCTCCGGCCTCATCGTGCTGGGCATGGGAAAGCTCGGCGCGCGCGAGCTGAACTACTCCTCGGATGTGGATCTCCTGCTGCTGCACGATCCCGAGTCGCCTTCCTACCACGAGGAGCACGGCGCCGCCCCCTGGGTGCGGCTGGCGCGCGACCTGGTGCGGCTGCTCGAGGAGCGCACGGGCGAGGGCTACGTCTTCCGCACCGACCTCAGGCTGCGCCCGGACGCCACGCCGCTCTGCGTCTCGGTGCCCGTCGCCCTCTCCTACTACGAGAGCCTCGGGCAGAACTGGGAGCGCGCGGCGATGATCAAGGCCCGCCCGGTGGCGGGCGACCGCGCGGCGGGCGAGGCCTTCCTGCGCGAACTCCGCCCCTGGATCTGGCGCCGGCATCTCGATTTCGCCGCGGTGGCCGACATCCACTCCATCAAGCGCCAGATCCACGTCCACAAGGCCGAGCGCGGCGCGGGCGGCGAGATCGCGGTGGCCGGCCATGACGTGAAGCTCGGCCGGGGCGGCATCCGCGAGATCGAGTTCAGCGTGCAGGTGCTCCAGCTCATCTGGGGCGGGCGCGACCCCGCCCTGCGCGACCCCACCACCCTCGGCGCTCTCGCCGCGCTGGCCGCCGCGGGCAAGATGAGTCGCCGCGCCGCGGCCGACCTCGCCGACGCCTATGTGTTCCTGCGCACCACCGAGCACAGGCTGCAGATGGTGGCGGACCGCCAGACCCATCGCCTGCCCGAGGAGAGGGAGGAGCTCGACCGCATCGGCCGCTTCATGGGATTCGCCGACGGCGCCGCCTTCGGCGCGGCGCTGACCGAGCACCAGCGCCGCGTGGAGCACCACTACAGCCGCATGTTCGAGTCGGCCCCGAGCCTCGGGGCGCCGCAGGGCAGCCTGGTCTTCACCGGCGTCGAGGACGATCCGGCCACGCTCGAGACGCTGCGCGGCCTCGGCTTCCGCGAACCCTCCACCATCGCCGCGCTGATCCGCGCCTGGCACCATGGCCGGCCGCGGGCCACCCGCAGCGAGCGCGCGCGCGAGCTGCTGACCGAGCTCACCCCCGCGCTGCTCGCCGCCTTCGGCCGCCAGCGCGAGCCCGAACAGGCGATGATCCGGCTGGGCGAGCTGCTGAACCGGCTGCCCGCGGGGGTGCAGTTCCTCTCGTTGCTGCACCGCAACCCGCGCCTGCTCGACCGGCTCGCGCTGCTGCTCGGCGCCGCCCCGCGCCTCGCCGACCACATGGCGCGCCACCCCTCGGCGCTGGAGGGGCTGCTCGCGGGCAGCTTCGCCGCGCCGGGCGAGAAGCCGCTCGCCGCCCTGCCCGCCCTGCTGCGCGAGGCGCGCGACCTCGAGGAGGCGCTGGAGGCGACGCGGCGCCTCGTCACCGAGCGCATGTTCGAGGTGGACGCCGCGACACTCGAGGGCCATCTCGACGCCGACGCGGCGGGCGAGCAGCGCAGCGCCGTCGCCGATGCCGCCATCGCCGCCCTGCTGCCCGCGGTGGAGCGCGATTTCGCCCGCCGCTTCGGCCGGGTGGCCGGGGGGGCGATGGCGGTGCTCGCGGTCGGCAAGCTCGGCGGGCGGGAGATGCTGCCCGCCTCCGACCTCGACCTGATCCTGATCTACGACCACGACCCGGCGGCCGAGGCGAGCGAGGGCGGCGCGAAGCCCCTCGCCCCCAGCGAATATTTCATCCGCCTCGCGCACCAGGTGGTGGCGGCGCTGACCGCCCCCGGGCGCGAGGGGCGCGCCTTCGAGGTGGACATGCGGCTGCGCCCCTCGGGCAACAAGGGACCGGTGGCGGTGCGCCTCTCCGCCTTCGAACGCTACCACGCCGAGCAGGCCTGGACCTGGGAACACATGGCGCTGACGCGCGCGCGGGTGGTCGCCGGCCCCCCCGCCCTGTCGCGCGCCGTCGCCGCCGCGCTCGACGCCGCGCTGACCGCCCCGCGCGATCCCGCAAAGGTGCTGGCGGACGCGCGGGCCATGCGCGCGCGCCTGCTGAAGGAGCTGCCGCCCGAGGGCCCATGGGACATCAAGGCCATGCCAGGGGGGCTGACGGAGGTGGAGTTCATCGCCCAGGCGCTGACCGTCGCGCATGCGGCGCGCGAGCCGCGCCTGCTGCGGCGCACGACGCGCGAGGTGCTCGCCGCCCTCGGCCGCCACGGGCTGCTCGAGGAGCGCGAGGCGGCGACGCTGATCGAGGCCGAGCGGCTCTGGCGCACCCTGCTCGGGCTGCTGCGCCTCACCGTGGGCCGCTGGGCCGACCCCGCCCTGCCCGCCACGCTGGAGGCGGCGATGCGCGACCAGGCGGCGGCGCTGCTGCATCGCGCCGTGCCGGACCAGGAGGCCCTGCGCGCCGAGATCGCCCGGCACGCCGCGGCCGTGCGTGCCAGCTTCGAGGGGCGGATCGGCCCGCTCATGCCGGCGGCCGCTTCCTCCGACCCGTGAGAAGACGGCACGGCCGCTGGCATGACCTCGTTCCGGCGCGCAGCCGCCACCCCAACCCTGCGCGCGGTGCGTCCGGCCATTCGGCCGACCGTATCACCGCCCCCGGCTGATGGCGTCCGCAACAAGGTTGCAGCCCAGCACCGCGAGCAGGATGGCCAGCCCCGGCCAGAGCGCGGCGAGCGGCGCCTGGAACACCAGCTCCTGCGCATTGGCCAGCATGTTCCCCCAGGAGGGTGCGGGCGGGGCGATGCCGAGGCCGAGGAAGCTGAGCGCGCTCTCGGCCAGGATCGCCCCGCCCACCGCCAGCGCGGTGGCGATGGCGATGGGCGCGGCGAGGCCCGGCAGCACATGGCGCCACAACAGCCGCGCCTCGGAGACGCCGAGCGCCCGCGCCGCGCGCACGTAATCCCGCGCGAGCAGCGACAGCGCACCGGCGCGCACCAGCCGCGCCACCCCCACCCAGCCGAAGGCCGCGAGCAGCAGCGACAGGCGCAGCACATCCGCCAGCGCCTCGCCCCGCGGCAGCCCGACGGCCGCCGGATCGAGGGCGGCGAGGATCACCAGCAGCGGCAGCGCGGGCAGCGCCAGCAGCCCGTCAGCCAGGCGCATCAGCACCGCATCCAGCCACCCCCCGCGCCAGGCGGCGAGCAGCCCCACCAGGGTGCCGATCAGCGTCGCCGCCAGCGCCGCCGCGAGCCCCACGGCGAGCGAGACCCGCGCCCCGTGCGCGAGGCGCAGCAGCAGATCCCGCCCGAGCTCGTCCGTGCCCAGCGGATGCGCGGCCGAGGGAGGCGCGAAGCGGTTGAACAGGTCGGGCGCGAAGGGATCATGCCCGAGCAGCGCCGCGAGCCAGGGCGCGGCGGCCGCGAAGGCCGCGAGCAGCCCGAGCAGGCCGAGCCCCGCCCTCACGCGATCCTCGGATCGAGCCAGCGCTGCGCGAGATCGGCGGCGAGGGTGGCGAGCATGGTCACCACCGCCACCACCAGCAGCGCGATGAGGGCGAGGTTGAAGTCGCTGCCCATCACCGCGTCGTAGATCAGCTTGCCCATGCCCGGCCGGGCGAACACCGTCTCGGCGATCAGCGCGCCCGAGACGAGCGCGCCCGCATCGAGGGCGGCGACGGTCAGCAGCGGCACGGCGGCATTGGGCAGGGCGTGGCGCAGCAGCACGCGCCGCTCGCCCGCCCCCTTGGCGCGGGCGGTGCGGATGTGCGGCTCCTCGAGCGCGGCCGAGAGCGCCGCCGCGCCATGGCGCGCATAGGCCGCGAGATTGGCGAAGGCGAGCGTGGCCACGGGCAGCACCAGCGCGCGCCAGCCGCCCTCGCTCCCGCCCGCGGGCAGCCAGCCCAGATGCACGGCGAAGAGGATGATGAGCAGCATGCCCAGCCAGAAGGCCGGCACCGCCTGGGCGAAGAGCGCGAAGCCCTGCACGAGCGGCCCGAGCCGCGGCCGGAGCGCCGCCAGCGCCCCGAGCGCCACGCCGCAAACGCCCGCGACCAGCAGCGCGAGGCCGAGGAGTTCGAGCGTCCCGATCAGCGCCGGCCAGAGCAGCGCCGCCACCGGCAGGGCGAAGAGGCGGGAATGGCCGAAGCGCCCCTCGAGCACCCCGCCCGCCCAGGCGAGGTAGCGCGCCCAGAGCGGCTGATCGAGCCCGTGCAGCGCGCGCAGCCGCGCGGCGTCCTCGCTGGAAAGGCGCGGATCGCCCGCGATCGCGATCTCGATGGGATCGCCCGGCATCAGCCCGATCAGCAGGAAGGCGGCGAAGGAGAGCAGCGCCGTGACCAGCGCGATCTGCCCGAGCCGCGCGGCGAGGAGGCGGATCACCGCGCCCTCCAGTGCTCCGCCCAGAGGCTCGAGGGGTTGAGGTGGCCGGTGGGCCGCACGCCCTCGAGCCAGGGCGGCCAGATGTGCGCGTCCTGGCGGAACCACAGCGGCAGGGCGGGCAGCTCCTCGGCGTAGATGGCCTGCAGCCGGCGCCACAGCGCGCGCCGCGCCTCGCGGTCCAGCTCGACGGGCAGCGCCTCCAGGATCGCGTCCATCTCCGCGTGGCGGAAGCCCGTGTAGTTCTGGCCCGACCAGTTGCGCTCCGCGCTCGGGATTTCGGAGGAGTGGAGCGCGCTGCGCGGCACGCCCTCGGGGGCGGAGACCCAGGCGAACAGCACGGCGCCCTGGAAGCGCCGGCGCGAGAGCGTCTCGCCGAACAGCACGCGCGGCGGCTCGTTGCGGATGCGCGCCTCGACGCCGATCGCGCGCCACTGCGCCTGGATCACCTGCTGCACCGCCTCGCGCGAGCGGTTGCCCGCGGTGGTCATCAGCTCGAAGGAGAGGCGCTCGCCGGCGGCGTTGCGCCGGATGCCGTCGGGGCCCGGCGTCCAGCCCGCCTCGGCGAGCAGGGCGGCGGCGCGGGCGGGGTCGAAGGGGTATTGCCGCACCTCCGGGTCATGCGGCCAGTCGAGCGGGTTCACGCTGCTGTGCGCGACGGTCTGCCGCCCCTCGAAGAGCCGCGCCACGATCTGCGCGCGGTCGAGCCCGAGCAGCAGCGCCTGGCGCACTCGCCGGTCGCGCAGGGCGGGCAGGTCGAGGTTGAGATCGAGGTGCTCGTAGATCAGGCCCGGGCGGAACTCGGCGCGGAAGCGGGCGCCGGTGCGGCGGATGAGCGCCGCCGCCTGCTCCACCGGCAGGCCGAGCTCGCCCGCGATCATGTCGATCTGCCCGGCGAGGAGCTGCGCCTCCAGCGTCGGCGTGTTCTCCACCGTGCGCACGGTGATGCGCCGGAACTGCGGCGCGGGGCCCGACCAGTGCGGGTTGCGCTCGAGGGTGATGGCCGCACCCGGCTGCACCTGCGCCACGCGGTAGGGGCCGTTCCAGAGCCCGGGGTGGGTCGGCTCCGTGTCGTAGAGGGTGCGGCTGCGATAGCCGCGCGGATCGGCCTGCCAGCGCGCGCGCTCGAGATGCGCGGGCAGGGGCGCGAAGTCGCCGAGGCTCGCGAACTCGAAGGTCACGCGGTCGAAGCGCAGCGTGAAGCGGCGCGGACCTTCGGCGATGAACTCGTAGGCCGAGCGGTAGAACTCGGCGGGGCCCATGCCGGTCGCGGCCTCGCGCCCCGCCTCCCAGGTGAGGCGCAGATCCTCGGTGGTGACCGGCGTGCCGTCGCCCCAGCGCAGCCCCTCGCGCAGCACCCAGGTGACGCGAAGCCCCGGGCGGCCATCGGGCGTCGTCTCGCGCTGCGCGAGGCCGTTCTCGAGGCTGGGCAGCTCCTCGCAGAGCAGGCAGACGAGGCGCCAGTCGGCGTCATGGGCGGTGACGGGGCGACGCGCGAAGCCCAGCACATAGGACTTCGCCACCATGTTCTCGATGTTGGGGTGCAGGGTGGAGGGGTATTGCGTGATGCCGATGGTGAGCGTCTCGCGCGGCTGCGCGAGCGCCGGGGCGGCGAGCAGAAGCAGGGCGAGGAGAAGGCGCCCCACGCCCGGCTACTCCTTGCCGCCCTTGTGGGCCAGCGCCTCCTCGAGGCTGCCCACCCCGCCATGGGCCCGGCTCCAGCCCACCGGGTCCTCCAGGAAGCGGCGCACGGCAGCAAGGGCGCTTTCGGGGAAATAGGGGCGCTCGCGGCAGACCTCGAGCACGTCCCACCAGGTGGCGAGGTGGTGCAGCGAGAGGCCCATGGCCTTCATCTGCTCGAAGCTGCCGGGGAAGACGCCGTAGTAGAACACGACGAAGGTGTGCGCGCAGCGCGCCCCGGCCGCGCGCAGCGCCTCGGCGAAGCGGATCTTGGAGGCGCCGTCGGTGGTGAGGTCCTCGACGAGCAGGGTTTCCTTCCCCACCGGCACATCGCCCTCGATCAGCGCGTTGCGGCCGAAGCCCTTGGGCTTCTTGCGCACATAGGCCATGGGCAGGTTCATGCGGTCGCTGATCCAGGCGGCAAACGGGATCCCAGCCGTCTCGCCGCCTGCGATGCTCTCGATCGTCTCGAAGCCCACCCAGCGGTTGATCTTCTCCACGCCGAGGTCGCAGATGCGCGCCCGCGCGCGCGGGTAGGAGATGATCTTGCGGCAGTCGATGTAGACGGGGCTCTTCCAGCCGGAGGTGAGGGTGTAGGGTTCCTCCGGGCGGAAGTTCACCGCCTGGATTTCCAGAAGGATGCGCGCGGTGGTCAGCGCCGCGTCGCGATCGAACTCCGAGGCGTGGTGCGTCGTCATGGAACCCCTCTTCCTGCGCTTCGGAGTTAGCCCCCGGGCGAGGCGGCGTCCATGACCGAAGCCGTCTGGGTGCTGCGGGACCCGCGGGCGGGCACGGCGGCGCAGGCGCTGGGGCTGGCCGAGCGGCTGGGCGCGCCCTTCCGGGAGCTGGCGCTGGAATGGGGGCCGCTCGCGCGGCTGCCCTGGCCCTTCCCCACCCTGCTCGGGCTGCGCGGGCGGGTGCGGTTCGCGCCGCCCTGGCCGCGCCTCGTGATCTCGGCCGGGCGGCGGGCGGCGCCGGTGGCGCTCTGGCTCGGCGCGCGCGGGGCGCGCACGGTGCACGCCATGCGCCCGGGCTTCGGCGCCGCGCGCTTCGACCTGCTGGTGATCGGGGCGCATGACGCGCCGCGCCCCGCGCCCAACCTGATGCTGATCGAGGGGGCGATGCACCGCGTCACCCCCGCTGCCCTGGCCGCGGCCGCGGCGGGCTTTCCCGACCTCGCCGCCCTGCCCCGCCCGCGGCTCGGGCTGCTGCTGGGCGGGCCGGTGCGGGGCGAGGGCATGGCGCCCGAGGCGGCGGGGCGCATCGCGCGCGCGGCGGCGGGGCTCGGCGCCTCGGTGATGGCCAGCACCTCGCGCCGCACCGGCGCGGCGGCGGGCGAGGCGGTGGCGGCGGCGCTCGCGGGCGTGCCGCACCGGCTGCACCGCTACGGCGCGCCGGGGGCGAACCCCTATCTCGGCATTCTCGCGCTGGCCGATCTTCTCGTGGTGACGGGCGACAGCATCTCCATGCTCTCGGAGGCGCTGATGACCACCGCACCGCTGCTGATCGCCGATCCGGGCGGGCTCGGGCCGCGCCACCGCGCCCTGGCCGCGGGGCTCATCGCGCGCGGCCTGGCCGCGCCGCTCGGCGCGCCCCCGCCCCCGCCGCGCGCGGCGCTGGACGAGACGGGGCGGGTGGCGGCCGCGATCCGGGCGCGCGGATGGCTCTGACCGCTCCCTGGCGGGACCGCGCCGGCCGCGTCTGCGGGCTGCGCCTCGCCGCGCTCGCGCTGCTCTCCGCGCCGGGGCTTCTGCTGCTGCAGGGCTGGGCGGCGGGCACGCTCGGCCCTGATCCGGTGGAGCGCGCCACCCATGAGACGGGGCGCTGGGCCATCCGCTTCCTGGTGCTGACGCTCGCGGTCACGCCGCTCGGGCGGGTGCTGGGCTGGCCGCGGCTGTTCGCGCTGCGGCGCATGCTCGGCCTCGGCGCGCTGGCCTGGGCGGGGCTGCATCTCGGCCTTTTCGTGGCGGAGCAGAACGGCGTGCTGTGGCGCGTGGCGGCCGAGATCGCGCAGCGCGCCTACCTCGCCATCGGCTTCGCGGCGCTGTGCGGCCTCGCGGTGCTGGGCTGGACGAGCACGGATGGCTGGATGAGGCGCCTCGGCCGGCGCTGGAAGCGGCTGCACCGGCTGGTCTTCCTGCTGGCGCCGCTGGCGCTGCTGCACGCCTTCATCCAGTCGAAGTCCGACGCCTCGCAGGCGGTGCTGCTGGCGGGATTCCTGCTCTGGCTGCTGGGCTGGCGGGTCCTGCCCGCGCCCTGGCAGGGGCGGCCCGGCGCGCTGCTGGCGCTCGGCCTCGGCGCGATGCTGGGCGCGGCGCTGATCGAGTTCCTGTGGTACGCGCTCGCCACCAACCTGCCGGCGGGGCGGATTGCGCTGGCCAATCTCGACCTCGCCTTCGGGCCGCGCCCGGCGGTCTGGGTCGGGATCGTCGCCGCGGCGCTGGTGGCCCTGGCGGGCCTGCGGCGCATTGCCGCAGGCCGGGGCCCGGCGTAATCCGCCGCCGCGAGAGGAAGGAGACGCCCATGACCCGCACCCACCGCATCGCCGTGATTCCCGGCGACGGCATCGGCAAGGAGACCACGCCCGAGGGGCTGCGCGTGCTGGAGGCCGCGGCGCGCCGCTTCGGCTTCGAGCTCAGGCTCACCGAATACGACTGGTCCTGCGACACCTATCTCAAGACCGGGCGGATGATGCCCGAGGACGGGCTCGAACGACTGAAGGAGAGCGACTCGATCTTCCTCGGCGCCGTGGGCTGGCCCGGCGTGCCCGACCATGTCTCGCTCTGGGGCCTGCTCATCCCCATCCGCCGCGGCTTCGACCAGTATGTGAACCTGCGCCCCTGCAAGCTGCTGCCGGGCGCGCGCACGCCGCTCGCGAACCGCCAGCCGCACGAGATCGACTTCTACGTGGTGCGCGAGAACACCGAGGGCGAATACAGCAGCGTCGGCGGGCGCATGTTCGAGGGGACCGAGCGCGAGTTCGTCTCCCAGCAGAGCATCTTCACCCGCACCGGCACGGACCGCATCCTGCGCTACGCCTTCGAGCTCGCCCGCACCCGGCCGCGCAAGAAGGTGACCAGCGCCACGAAGTCCAACGGCATCACCTTCACCATGCCCTACTGGGACGAGCGCTTCGCCCTGATGGCGAAGCAGTATCCCGACGTGACGGCCGACCAGTTCCACATCGACATCCTCTGTGCCCATTTCGTCCAGCACCCCGACTGGTTCGACGTGGTGGTGGGATCGAACCTGTTCGGGGACATCCTCTCCGATCTCGGCCCGGCGGTGGCGGGCTCCATCGGCATCGCGGCGAGCGCGAACATCAACCCCGAGAAGCGCTTTCCCTCCATGTTCGAGCCGGTGCACGGCTCGGCCCCCGACATCGCGGGCAAGTGGATCTGCAACCCGATCGGCCAGATCTGGTCGGGGGCGATGATGCTCGAGCATCTGGGCGAGCGCGAGGCGGCCCGCGCCATCACCGACGCCATCGAGCGCCTTCTGGCCGAGGGCGGCCCGCGCACCCGCGACATGGGCGGCAATGCCGGCACGGTGGAGGTGGGCAAGGCCATCGCCGAGGAGGTGGCGCGGGCCTGACGCGCGCGCCCGCCGGGCCTCACTCCGGCGCGCGGACCTCCTCCAGATGCGGCAGGATCGCGGCCAGCGGGTGGCGCGTCAGATCCTTGTCCAACGTGCCGATCAGCGCGCGCTTCGCCGCCGGCGAGAGGGCGGCGCGCAGATCGCCGAGAAAGGCCGGCGGCGCGACCAGGATCAGGCGCTGGCAGCGCCCCGCGCGCAGCGCCGCCTCCAGCCGCTCGGCCAGCTCCTCGGCGAAGGCGCGCTTGGCCTCGCGGTGCGGATCGTGGCGCGGCTCGACGGCATGGCGCGCCCCGCCCACGCTCTCGATGACCCGGCCCGGCCGGTCGCTGCCCTGGGCGCGCGAGGGCGGGTCGAACCGCTCCTCGGCCTCCGACTCCAGCTCGTGCCAGGGGCCGGCGGGGGCGGTGCGCTCCAGCACCCGCGCGTGCTGCGCGTCGGCGATCAAGGCCCAGTCTCGGGGTTTCGTCATGCCGTGACTCCTCGCTCTGCAGGCCTACCCTGCCAGCTGAGCGCAGCGCGGGCGTTGCGGCGGCGCAAGGGGGGCCGACGACACTTGAACACCCGTTCAAATATCGCTATCGTCGCCGAGTGTTGCGAGCGATTCGCAACTGGAGGGGCCATGGGTCGCGACTTCAGCCACATCGCGCGGCGCTGCGAGCGCGCCGTCGTCACCGCCTACCGCGAGCTGCGCGAGATGGGACAGAGCGACCTGGCCGCCTTCCAGGCCTGCACCACCCTCTATCGCGTGCATCACCCCGAGGCCTCGGTGGCCGAGGCGCGGCGGCTGGTGGCGGAATGGGTGGATCATCACGTCGTCCGCGGCAGCCGCGGCCCCACCCCGGGCTGCGCCTGCGACTGAGCCGCGCGCGCCCGGCGGCGGGAAGGAGCGGTCCGCCGGCTCGGGATGTCCGTGTCGGGCAGGTTTGCCGCCGTGCCAGGGCCGGCTACAGGAAGGACCAGTCCGCCTCCACCAACCCCGCGATGACCGCGGCGAGAGAGGCGCGCAGCCGCTCGAATCCCGCGTGCCGTTCGATGCGCTGCTCGTCCATGTAGAGGCCGCGGGCGATCTCGACCTGGATCGCATGCACCCGCTCGCGCGGACGGCCGTAATGGCGGGTGATGTAGCCGCCGGCGTAGGGGTCGTTGCGGCGCACCCGGAAGCCCTGGCGCTGCAGCGCCGCCTCCAGCGCCCGGGTGGCGCGCGGCGCGCAGGAGGTGCCGTGCGCATCGCCCAGCACGATGTCCGGCCCATCCGCGCCGCCCGCAGGCGCGGGCATGGAGTGGCAGTCGATCAGCAGGCAGGCGCCGAAGCGCGCGCGCGTCTCCTCGATCAGCGCGGCAAGCTGGGCGTGGAAGGGTTCCCAGCAGCTGCGCACCCGGCGCTCGGCCTCGCAGAAGGAGAGCCGGCGGCGGTAGATGGCCTCGCCCGAGGCCACCACCCGCGCGATGGTGCCGAGCCCCGCCCCCACCCGGGGGCTTGCGCTGTTCACCCAGGGCGGGAGCGGCGCGTCGAACATGCCCGGATCGAGCTCCCAGGGCTCGCGGTTCGCATCGCACCAGGCGCGCGGGAAGCGGGCGGCGAGCAGCGGCGCGCCGAGCCGGGGCGCGGTGGCGAAGAGCTCCTCCACGAAGGCGTCCTCGCTGCGGCGCAGCGCGGTGGCGTCGAGCCGCGCCGCCTCCAGGAACTCCGCCGGATAGTCGCGCCCCGAATGGGGCGAGGCGAAGAGGAGCGGGCAGCGCGGCGCGGCCGGGCGGAACAGGTCGAAGGGCGCGAGGGCGGCGTGCTGGTCCATCTCGGGCGCGATCCTAGAGCACGCGCGCCCGGCCCTGTCACGCCGCGGGCATGTGGCCGAGCCCGCCCTCGTATTTCTCCTGCGCCTCCTCGGGCAGGTAGCGCGCCTCCAGGGCGCGGATGCGGTCGAAGCCGGCGAAGCCGTGCAGGTCGCCCCGGGGATGGGCCTTGAAGCGGGCGTCCACCCGCGCCTCGGCCATCGGCCCCTCGGCGCGCAGCTCCGCCGCCAGGTCGTGCATCGCCATGATGGCCTGGCGCATCAGCGCCCCGGGCAGGATGGCGAGCGCGATGCCGAGCCCGGCCATGCGCTCGGCGCTCATGCGCGGCGAGATGCCGGTCATGTTGTAGAAGAGGGGGCCGCGCACCTCGCGGCAGACGCGCTCCACCTCCGCCTCGCTGGCCGGGCCCTCGACGAAGGCGAGGTCCGCCCCGGCGTCGAGGAAGGCGTTGGCGCGCCAGATCGCCTCCTCGAGCGAGCCGCCATGGGCGCCGCGCGCATCGGTGCGCGCGACGATGACGAAGGACGGATCGAGAGCGCTGCGCGCATCGGCCGCGGCGCGGATCTTGCCCACCGCCTCGGCGCGGCCGATCACCTCGCGCCCTGCCACATGGCCGCAGCGCTTGGGCGCCACCTGGTCCTCCAGGTGCAGGCCGGCGAGGCCGCCGCGGATGTATTCCTCCACCGTGCGGATGGCGTTGATGGCGTTCCCGAAGCCCGTGTCGGCATCGGCGATCACCGGCACGCGCACCGCGCCCGCGATGAGCCGGGCGTTCCAGGCCATCTCGGTCAGCGTGGCGAGGCCCGCATCGGGCAGGCCGAGCAGGTTCAGCGAGGTGCCGTAGCCCGACATGTACACCGCCTCGAAGCCCGCCGCCTCCAGGATGCGCGCCGAGAGCGCGTTGAAGCAGCCGGGCACCACCAGCGGCCGGTGCGCCGCCATCAGCGCCCGCAGCCGCGCCCCCGCCGTGGCCCCCTGTCCCTCTCCGAGCCGCATGGTTCCCTCCCTTCTCCCGCCATGGCACGCTGCCCGCGAAAACGAGGGAGGACAACATGCCCGATGGCGCCACCGAGGCCCCCGCGCCCGATGCGGCGCAGCTGCAGCAGCTGGCTGCGCAGCTCGTCGAACTCCTGAAGCTCCGCACCCTGCCCTTCGGCATGAAGCTGATCCGCGATCCGGCGGAGCTGGAGGCGATTCCCGGCCTGCGCCGGCCGCCCCCCGGCAAGCGTTTCTCCACCTGCCAGCTCGTCACCCAGGCGCGCATCGCGGGCTTCACGCTGGCCATCACGCACGAGAACGTGCCCGAGTTCTCCAACTGCGGCGGCGTGATCGGGCTGAACACGCCCTCCGACCTCTACCTCTCCGGGCGCAAGATGGAGGGGGTGTGGTTCGAGAACCGCGAGGCGGCGGCGGCGCATCAGGCGCAGATGCCGCGCGTGGCCCCGGAGTATCACGCCCTCGTCGTCTCGCCGCTGCGCAGCGGCCGGCTCGACCCGCCGGACGTGTGCCTGTTCTACGGCAACCCGGCGCAGATGATCCTGTTCATCAACGGGCTGCAGTGGCGCCGCTACCGCCGCTACGACTTCTCCATCACCGGCGAGAGCGCCTGCGCCGATTCCTGGGGCCGGGCGCTGCGCGACCGCACCGTGTGCCTCTCCCTGCCCTGCTATGCCGAGCGCCGCTACGGCGGCGTGGCCGATGACGAGATGCTGATGGCCTGCCCGCCCGCCGATCTCGCGCGCGCGGTGGAGGGGCTGCAGGGCCTGTCCAGGGCCGGGCTGCGCTACCCGATCATGCCCTACGGCCCGCAGGTGGACCCCGAGGCCGGCATGGCCAGGAGCTACGCCGGAAAGGCGTAGAGCGCCGCGGGGTTGGCGACCAGGACGCGGTGCAGAAGCGCCGCGTCCTCCTCCACCCAGTCGAGCAGCCAGTCGAACAGCATCCCGTCGTCCAGCATCTCCTCGGGCGTGGCGAACTGGGTGTGCGGCCAGTCCGTGCCCCAGAGGCAGCGCTCGGGCGCGGCGGCGAGGAAACGGCGCGCGAGCGGCGCGAGCCCGGCATAGGGCGGGCGCGCCGCACGGTAGCCGCAGAGCTTGACGAAGGCGCGGCCGCCCTCGAGGAGCGCGAGCGCGGCGCGCATGGCGGGGCTGTCCGGCCCCTCCTCGGCCCGCGCCCCGGCCATGTGGTCGAGCACCACCGGCACCGGCAGGGCGGCGAGCCGCGGGGCGATCTCCAGCAGCGTCGCCCCGGTGACGAAGAGCTGGATGTGCCAGCCGAGGGGCGCGAGGCGCCGCGCCAGCGCCTCGAGCTGCGCGATCGGCGTGCCGTTGCCGCTGACGGCATTGAAGCGCGCGCCCACCGCGCCCTGGCGCGCCATGGCGTGCAGCGCGGCCTCGTCCGCGGCCTCGTCCACCACCACCACGGCACGCGCCCGCGCGGGACCGAGCGCCTGCACCGCATCGAGCGTCACCCGGTTGTCCGTGCCATAGACGCTGGCCTGCACCACCACATGGCGCGAGAGGCCAAGCGTGCCGGCCATGTCGAGATAGTGCGGAACGAGCGCGGGCGGCGGCGTGTAGGGCCGGCTCGGGCTCAGCGGGAAGCGGTCATAGGGCCCGAAGATGTGGAAGTGGCTGTCGCAGGCGCCCGGAGGCGCTGGGCGGCGCGGCGCGCGGGTGGAGGGGTTGGCCGGCGCGCAGGTGAAGGGGAGGCTCATCGGCCGCGAGATTGCGCGCCCGCCCCGCGCGGCGCAATCTCCGCCGCGCCGGACGACAAGGGGAGAGACGCGGCATGACGGGCAAGGTGGCGGTGGTGACGGGCGCCAGCACGGGCATCGGGCGCGCGGTGGCGCTGGGGCTGCTGGGCGCGGGCTATCGCGTGGCGCTGGCCGCGCGCCGGCAGGAGGCGCTGGAGGAGACGGCGCAGATGGCGGGCGCCAACGCCGCGAACGCCCTGCCGCTCGCCACCGACGTGGCCGATCCGGCGCAGGTGGAGCGCCTCTTCGCCGCGGTAAAGGCGAAGTGGGGCCGCTGCGACCTGCTGTTCAACAATGCCGGCATGGGCGTGCAGGGCTATCTGCTGGAGGATCTGCCCATCGAGAAGTGGCGGCAGGTGGTGGACGTGAACCTCAACGGCAGCTTCTACTGCGCCCAGGCCGCCTTCCGCATGATGAAGGAGCAGTCGCCGCGCGGCGGGCGCATCATCAACAACGGCTCGATCAGCGCGCACACGCCGCGGCCGGACAGCATCGCCTACACCGCCACCAAGCACGCCATCACCGGACTCACCAAGTCGCTGGCGCTGGACGGGCGCAAATACGACATCTGCGCGGGGCAGATCGACATCGGCAACGCCGCCACCAACATGACCGAGCGCATGACCAGGGGCGTCAAGCAGCCGAACGGCGAGATGATGGTGGAACCCACCATGGACGTGCAGAACGTGGCCAAGGCGGTGCTCTACATGGACAGCCTGGATCTCGAGGCCAATGTGCTCTTCCTCATGGTGAAGGCCACCAAGATGCCCTTCGAGGGGCGGGGCTGAGGCGCCTCAGCGCCCGGTGAAGACGGGCGCGCGCTTCTCGAGGATGGCCGCCACCGCCTCGCGGTGGTCGGCCGTCTCCTGCGCGATGGCCTGGAAGGCGGCGGAGAGCTCGAGCAGCGAGGCGAGCGACATGTGCTGCCCCTCGCGCAGCAGGCGCTTCGTCATGCGCAGCACGCCGGGCGGGTTCCGGGCCACGCGCTCGGCCAGCTCGCGCGCCGCGGCCATGAGCTCGCCATGCGGCACGACGCGCGAGACGAGCCGCACGGCCAGCGCCTGCTGCGCGTCGAGCGGATCGCCGGTGAAGCTCATCTCGGCGGCCATCGGCAACCCCACCACGCGCGGCAGCAGCCAGGCGCCGCCGTCGCCGGGCACGATGCCCACGCGCACGAAGCTCTCGGCGAAGATCGCCTTCTCCGAGGCGATGCGCATGTCGCACATGCAGGCGAGGTCGAGGCCCGCGCCGATGGCCGGCCCGTTCACCGCTGCGATGGTGGGGATGTCGAGCTCCCACAGCGCGAGCGGGATGCGCTGGATGCCGCGCCGGTAGTTCTCGCGCATCTCCGCGGGGCCGTCCGCCTCCATGATGCCGGTGCGGTCGCGCATGCCCTTGAGATCGCCGCCCGCGCAGAAGGCCGGATCGGCGCCGGTGAGGATGACGCAGCGCACCCGCGCGTCGCGCGCGAGGCGGCGGCAGGCCTCCTCCAGCTCCGCGCAGTCCTCGAAGGAGGAGATGGCGTTGCGCCGCTCCGGCGCGTTGAGCGTGAGGGTGACGATGGCCCCCTCCTCGGCGATGGTCAGGAAGCCCATGCTGTGCGTCTCCTTCGTCTTCATGCCGGCGCGCGGGACGGCGCCGGACGGCGCGGCACCCTTCTCCACCCCGGGGCGGCGGCCGCTGCGCTAGCCATCCCGCGCCGTCAGGTCCGGCCAGAGTCGCGCGCCGCCGCGCTCCAGCGCGGCGCGGCCGATCTCCCTGGCCCAGGTCACGGCGCTGCCCGCCTCGTCGCGCCAAGCCCACATCCGGCGGGTGAGGTGGTGCAGAGCATGCTCCTCGGTGATGCCGATGGCGGCGAAGACCTGATGGGCGCGCGCCGCCACCGCCTCCGCCGCCTCGCCCGCCATCACCTTCGCGCAGGCGATCTCGAAGGCCGCACCCTCCATCCCGTGCCGGTCCACCGCCCGCGCCGCGGCGGCCACCGCCACCTCGAGCGCCGCCACCTCGCCCGCCGCCACCGCGAGGGACTGCTGCACCGCCTGGAACTTCCCGATGGGCCGGCCGAACTGGCTGCGGGTGTTCGCCCACTCCACCGCCAGCGCCAGCGCCTGCCGCGCCGCGCCGGAGATCAGCGCCGCGCGCAGCAGCGCAAGCCCGAGCCGCAGCGCGCGCGCGCCCCAGCCCTGCGGAAGCCGCCCCTGGCCGATCAGGGGGCCCGGCGTCAGGCGGTCGCGCGGCTCGCGCGCGATGTTCGCGTGCGGCACTTGGCTGTCGGGCAGGTGCAGCGCGATGTGCCCCCGGTCATGCCGCAGCACCGCCGCGGCATGGCGGCCGAAGGGCGCGGCGCTGGTGCCGAGGGTGACGAAGCCCGCGGCCGCATCGAGCCCGGCGGCCGCCAGCAGCGCATGGGCCAGCATCGCCTCGCCGAGCGGCACCGGTGCGGCATGGCGGCCCAGCACCTGCCACAGCGCCGCCGCATCGGCCCAGGCGAGGCCCGCCCCGCCCGCCGCCTCGGGAACGAGCGCGAGCGGCAGGCCGAGCTCCTCGCAGCGCGCCCAGAGCGCGCCGGGCCATTCCCCCGCCTCGACGCGGCGCAGCAGCGCCACGCCGGCCTCCTCCGCCAGCAGCCGGTCCGTCTGCTCCAGGATGATCTCGCGCATCAGCGCAGCCCGAGTTCGCGCGCGATGATGCCGCGCAGGATTTCGCGCGTGCCGCCGCGCAGGCTGAAGGTCGGCGAGAGCTGGACGAGGTCGTCCAGCAGCGCGCGCAGCGGGGGCGGCATCTCCTCCGGGTCGAGCAGGGCGCGCAGCGCCTCGGGCAGCGCCTGCTCGAAGGCGTTGCCGAGATCCTTGAGCAGCGCCGCCTCGCGCGCCGGGTCCTCGCCCTTCTCCAGCATGGCGGCGAGGGAGAGCGACATCTGCCGCAGCGTGGCCAGCCGCGCGACGAGCCGGCCCACCGCGGCCTCCGCGCCGGGCGCGCCGCGCAGCGCCTCCATGCCCTCGGCCAGCGCCGGGAAGGAGGAGAGGTAGCGGTCGGGCCCGCTGCGCTCGAAGGCGAGCTCGCTCGTCGCCTGCGCCCAGCCCGCGCCCTCGCGGCCGAGCAGCGCCTCCTCCGGCAGAAGCACGTTGTCGAAGGTCACCTCGTTGAAGCTCTCCTCGCCCAGAAGGTCGCGGATCGGGCGGATCAAGATCCCGCTCGCGCGCAGATCCACGAGGAACTGCGACAGGCCGAGATGGCGCGAGCCGCCCTCCGGCGGCGGCGAGGTGCGCACCAGCGCGATCATGTAGTCCGAGAGGTGGGCGAAGGTGGTCCAGATCTTGCGGCCGTTCAGCCTCCAGCCGCCCGGAACCCTCTCGGCGCGCGTGCGCAGCGCGGCGAGGTCGCTGCCCGCCTCGGGCTCGGACAGGCCGATGCAGAAGGCGAGTTCCCCGCGCGCGATGGCGGGCAGGAGGCGGCGCTTCTGCGCCTCGGTTCCCAGTCGCAGGATGAGCGGACCCGACTGGCGGTCGGCGATCCAATGCGCGCCGACCGGCGCCCCGGCGGCGAGCATCTCCTCAAGCACCACGGCGCGTTCGAGGCCGCTGCGCGCCTGGCCGCCGTAGTCCCGCGGCCAGACCATGCCGATCCAGCCGCGCGCGCCGACCTCGCGCGAGAAGGCGCGGTCGAAGCCCATCCAGGAGCGCGCGCGCACCGCGGGCGTCCAGTGGCGGCCGGCCTCGGCGAGGAAGGCGCGCACCTCCGCGCGCAGGGCGGCCGCACCGGCGGGAAGTTCCGGCACCTCGAAGCGCATCGCATCTCCTCCGCGCCCAAGCCTATCCCCCCCGCGTGGACAGCGCGACCCCCCGCACCTACTGTCCCCGCGACGGCAGGGAGAATGAGTCGTTCATGGACCAGTTCGGCATCGGCCAGCCCGTGCGCCGCAAGGAGGATGTGCGGCTGCTGACGGGGCAGGGCACCTACACCGACGATCTGGTGCGCGAGAACATGGCCTGGATGGCGGTGCTGCGCAGCCCGCACGCGCATGCGCGCATCGTGGCGCTCTCCACCGAGGCGGCACGGCGGGCGCCCGGCGTGATCGCGGTCCTGACGGCGCAGGAGGCGCGGGCGGACGGGCTCGGCCTCTTCCCCGTGCTGGTCGAGGTGCCCGGGCGCGACGGCCAGCCGCTCTGGTGCCCGCCGCGCGAGATCCTGCAGGGCGAGGTGGTGCGCTTCGTCGGCGACCCCGTGGCGCTGGTGGTGGCGGAGACGCGCGCCCAGGCGCTGGACGCGCTCGAGCTCATCGAGGTGGACTACGACATCCTGCCCGCGGTGACGGAGACCGGCGCCGCGCTCGATCCGGACGCCCCGGTGATCTGGCCCGAGCGCGGCTCCAACCTCTGCGTCCACTGGTCGAGCGGGCGCGAGGCGGAGGTGGAGGCGGCCTTCGCGCGCGCCGCGCGCACGGTGCGGGTGGAGCTGGTGAACAACCGCCTCGTCGGCAACCCGATGGAGCCGCGCGTCGCGCTCGGCGAGTACGACGCCGCGACGGGCCGCTACACGCTGCACTCGCCCACCCAGGGCGTGGTGCGCGTGCGCGAGGGGCTGGCGAAGCACGTCCTCAAGGTGCCGAAGGAGCGGCTGCGCGTCGTCAGCCCCGATGTGGGCGGCGGCTTCGGGCTGCGCGGCAAGCTCTTCCCCGAGAGCGCGATGGTGCTCTGGGCGGCGAAGCGCACGGGCCGGCCCGTGAAGTGGCGCGCCGACCGCACCGAGACCTTCCTCTGCGACCCGCACGGGCGCGACCACGTGACGCGGGCCGAGATGGCCTTCGACGCGGATGCGCGCATCCTCGGCATGCGGGTGGACACCATCGCGGCGATGGGCGCCTATCTGCTCGATTTCGGCCCGCGCATCCCCACCATCGCCGGCGGGCGCATCCAGGGCACCGTCTATGACATGCAGGCGGTGAACGTGCAGGTGCGCTGCGTCTTCACCAACACCGTGCCGACCGACGCCTATCGCGGCGCGGGCCGGCCCGAGGCGGCCTATGTGATCGAACGCCTGCTCGACCAGGGCGCGCGCGCCTTCGGCATCGGGCGCGAGGAGATCCGCGCGCGCAACTACATCCGCCCCGAGCAGATCCCCTACGTGAACAGCGCGGGCAACGAGATCGACAGCGGCCGCTTCGAGGAGACGCAGCGCCTCGCCCTCGCCCTCGACGACTGGGAGGGCTTCGCCGCCCGCCGCGCCGAGAGCGCCCGGCGCGGCCGGCTGCGCGGCCGCGGCCTCGGCTATTTCATCGAGGCCTCGGGCGGGCAGCCCGCGGAATGGGCGCGCGTGCGCATCACCCCCGCGGGCGAGGCGCTGGTGCATGTGGGCACCTTCAGCCACGGCCAGGGGCATGAGACGGCCTTCGCCCAGGTGCTGCACGCGAAGCTCGGCATCCCCTTCGACAAGGTGCGCCTGGTGCAGGGCGATTCCGACCTCGTGCCCCAGGGCGGCGGCACGGGCGGCTCGCGCTCCTCGCAGATGGGCGGCGTCGCGGTGGCGCGGGCGAGCGAGCTGGTGCTCGCCAAGGCGCGACGCCTCGCGGCGCATCTGCTGGAGTGCGCGGAGGCGGATGTGGAGCACGCGGGCGAGGTGTTCCGCATCGCCGGCACCGACCGCGCCGTGAGCTGGGCTGCGCTCGCCGCCGCCGAGATCCCGGGCGAGACGCCCGGCCTCGACGAGGAGCTGCTCTACAGGCGCAACACCGAGTGCAACTTCCCCAATGGCTGCCACGTCGCCGAGGTGGAGGTGGACCCCGAGACGGGCGAGGTGGCGGTGGTGCGCTATGCGGCGGTGGACGATGTGGGCGTGCCGCTCAACCCGCTGCTGGTGCACGGGCAGTGCCATGGCGGCATCGTCGCGGGCATCGGCCAGGCGATCTACGAGCACGCGCGCTATGACGCCGAGAGCGGCCAGCTCCTCACCGCCAGCTTCCAGGACTACTGCCTGCCCCGCGCCGCGGATGTGCCCGGGCTGGCGGTGGACCTGAACGTGGTGCCCTGCCCCTCCAACGACCTCGGCGTGAAGGGCGCGGGCGAGGGCGGGGCCTGCGGCGCGCCGCCCGCGGTGGTGGGCGCGGTGTGCGACGCGCTGGGTGTCGCGCATCTCGACATGCCGCTGACGCCCGAGAAGGTCTGGCGCGCGCTGGCGGCGGGGCGCGGGGCGGCCTGAGCCTACCCCGCCGTGATGCCGAGCGCGCGGATCATCCCGCCGATCTCGCGCACGTCGCGCTCCACGAAGGCGGTGAAGGCGGCGGGGCCGAGCGGCGTGGGCGTGATCGCGTGCTCGGCCAGGCGCCGGGCCACCTGCTCGGTGCGCAGCCCCGCCTGGGTGGCCGCGTCCAGCCGCTCGACGATGGCCGGCGGCAGGCCGGCGGGGCCCGAGATGCCCACCCAGTTCAGCGCCACCAGCTCGGGCTGGCCGAGCTCGCGCAGCGTGGGCAGGGCGGGGGCCATGGGGTTGCGCTCGGGGCTGGAGACGGCGATGCCGCGCAGCCGGCCGGCCGCGACATGCTCCACGTAGTGCGGCAGCGTGTCGAAGGCGAGCGGCACCTGGCCGTTCAGCAGATCGGGCAGCAGCGCGGCCGAGCCGCGATAGGGCACATGGCTCAGCGCGATGCCGAGCCGCCGCTGGAACATCTCGGCCAGGATATGCCCCACCGCGCCGGCGCCCGAGCTGCCATAGGCCGGCGGGCTCGGCTGCGCGCGCATCCAGGCCAGCAGCGAGGGAAGCTCGGCCGCCGGGATGAAGGCCGGGTTCACCACGAGGGCGATCGGCGCCGCGCCGATGAAGGTCACATGCGTGAAGCTGCGCTGCGGATCGTAGCCGAGGTTCGGATAGAGCGGCGGCGAGGTGGTGATGGGCGCCGAGTTCGAGAGCAGCAGGTTGTAGCCGTCCGGCGCCTCGCGCGAGAGGGCGAGTGCGGCGATGGTCCCGCCCGCGCCGGCGCGGTTCTCCACCACGAAGCGCTGGCCGAGCGTGGCCGAATAGTGCTCGGCCAGCAGCCGCGCCGTGATGTCGGAGGAGCCGCCCGGAGGGAATGTCACCAGGATGCGCACCGGCCGCGTCGGCCAGGGCGCCTGGCCGCGCGCCTGCAAGCCGGGCAGGCAGAGGGTTGCCGCAAGGGCGGGCAGTCGGCGGCGCTGCATGGGGACCTCCGTGTTGCGGAGGGGATCAGGAAGGAAATGTGCCGGATGACGCGCCCATCATGCCCAGCGCCGCCGCCACGCCCAAGAGCGTGGAATCCCAGAGCGGCCGGCCCGCCACCTCGCCGCCCAGCGCGGCCGCCGGGAAGTCGGTGCACCAGGCCAGCAGCAGATCGCAGCGCGGGGCGATGGCCTCGCACTGGGCGCGGATCCTCGCGGGCGGCACCGCGGCTTAGGAGAGGTTGTCCGAGAGGCCGAGATGGCTCTGCGCGCTCACCTCCCAGCCGCGGGCGGCGAAGGCGGCGATCAGGCGGCGCTGGGTGGCGTCGGTGTAGGGCGTGACGAGGCCGATCCGCACCGGCCCGCGCGCCGCGAGCCGCGCCTCCAGCGCCAGCGCCGAAGTGGTGGCGGGAATCCCCGTCGCCGCCGTGATGCGCGCGACCAGGTCGCGATCGTGATCGAGCCCGATCATCCCGCCCTTGGAGCCCTTCCACTGGATCACCTCGGGCCGCGCGTGCGCGCGCAGCTCCGCCGCGCGCAGCATGCCCTCGAGGTCGTAGCGGTCGGAAAAGGGATCGGCCGCGCCATGCACGGCGATGCGCGAGAAGATGGGCAGGATGTCGCGCCTGTCGCGCAGCGCCGCCTGGGTCACCGCCTCCACCACCCGGTTGCCCGAGGGGGTGATGGTGGCGAGCACCCGGGGCCCGGCCGGCCTCATCCCCGCACGAGGGAGACGATGGCCGAGCGCGGCGGCTGGCCCGGGATGAACTCCGGCCAGCGCGTGGCGGGGCGCTCGAAGCTCGCGCCCGGCTCCGCGCCGGGGCGGCGCACCGCGACGAAGAGCGTGCCGCCATCGGGGCTGAGGGCGACGCCGCCCACATCCGCCGCGCGCGGAGCGGCGTAGAGGGTGGAGAAGGCGCCGGCCTCGAGCGCGACAAGGGCCTGGGCGCGCGCCCCCACCCGCCCCTCGCCCAGCGTGCCCAGCAGCACGCGCCCACGCGCATCGGCCGCGATCGCGCCGATGCGGCCCAGCGCCTGCACCGGCAGGGCGGCGACGCCCATGGAGGGGCCGCCGGCATCCCCGCCCTCGGGCGCCAGGGCGAGCGCGCCGAAATCCCCGCAGAACAGCAGCCGGTTGCCGCGCGCGTCCCAGGAGAGGCCCTGCGGGCCGGCGAAGGGTGTGGCGTTGGCCGCGCGCGCCGCTTCGGGCGCATTGGCCGCCGCCCCCTCGGGCAGCGGCAGCCAGACGAGCCGCCCATCCTGCCGCTGCGCGACGGAGAGCCCGCCCGCGCCCAGCACCTGCCCCGCCTCGGGCCGGGCGGCCACGAAACGGAACAGGTAGCCGGCCGGCCCCTGCTCGGCCAGGAACACCACGGCGCGCCCGTCGCGCGCCAGGACGGCGGCCGCATCCGCCTTGGGATAGCGGCCCGCCGCCGTCTGCTTCACCGGGATGGACTGCGGGTCGAGCGGGTCGAGCTCGATCAGCCAGCCGAAGCCCTGGCCGCGGCCGAAGCCCGGCAGGCGGCCTGCCCAGGGGGCGGGGTCGCCCTCGGTCAGCAGCAGCGTGCCCCAGGGGGTGGCCGCACCGCCGGTGACGGCGAGCACGCCGCGCAGCGCGCCGCCCAGCTCCTCGGCCAGCGGGCCGTTCGCGCGGCAGAGCGTGTGCGCGGCCAGCCGCCGCGCCTGGAAGCCGCCATCCACGACGATCCAGCGCCCGCCCTGCAGCTCGAGGTTCACGAGACTCGCGCCCTGCATCTCGGCCGCCGCCTCGGGCCGGTCGCGCCCGCCGGGGAAGGCCATGGCGGCGTTCACCGTGGGGTGGGCCACCGCCAGCACCGCGCGCGGCACGCCATCGGCCGCGCGCGGCGGCAGCACCAGGGCGGCGATGCGCGCATCCCAGCCGAACTGGGCGGAGGCCGCCTCGGCATCGAGCAGCCGCGGGTCGAAGGGGGGCGCGTCGAAGGTCACGCGGTCGCCCCAGCGGATGAGCGTGGTGCGGCGCCAGCCCGGCGCGGCCGCATCGTCCTGCGCCACGGCGGGCAGGTTCTGCGCCCGCGCCGGCAGGGCCAGCAGCGCCGGGGCGGCGAGGAGGGAGCGGCGGGAGAGGCTCATGCGGCGATCTCCTCGATGCGCGGCGGCTGATGCGCGCGCACCGGCGGCAGCGGCCCCTCCCAGGCCTCGACGCGCACGAGGCAGGACTGGGCGGAGACGCCCTGGGTGAGCGCGGAGGTGGGGATGTCGGCGGTCAGCACATTGGGGTTGCCGTGCACGCAGAGCGAGCCCGGCACCCCCGGCTCCAGCGGGTCGAACCAGGCGCCGGTGGCGAGCAGCGCCACGCCGCGCGCCAAGCCGGGATCGAGCCGCACCCCCGCAAGGCAGGCGCCGCGCGCGTTGAACACGCGCACGACCTGCCCCTCGCGCAGGCCGCGCTCGGCCGCGTCCTCGGGATTCAAGCGGATGGGCTCGCGGCCCTCGATCTTGTCGGCGGCCGCGATGGGTCCCGGGTCGAGCTGCGAATGCAGCCGGGTGGGCGGCTGGCAGGTCAGCAGATGCAGCTCCCCGGGCGCGGCGTGCAGCAGGGATTCGCGCGGCGGCAGCCAGCAGGGAAGGCCCGGGCAGTCGGGCAGCTTCATGGCGGCGATGGTCTCGCTGAACAGCTCCACCTTGCCCGAGGGGGTGTCGAGCGGATGCGCCTCGGGGTCGGCGCGGAACTCGGCGAACTGGGTGTATTCCTCGCCCGGCGCGATGGGCGGCAGCTCGACATGGCCCTCGGCCCAGAAGCGGTCGAACTCCGGGGCCTCGACGCCGAGCTTTGCGCAGGCCCCGCGCCAGCGGCCGTAGAGGTGGCGCAGCCAGGCGGCCTCGTCGCGCTGCTCGGTGAAGCGCTCGCGGTAGCCGAGCGCATCGGCGATGTCGGCCAGCGCGTCGTGGTCGTTGCGCGCCTGGGCCTGGGGCGGGATGGCCTGGTGCATGGCGCGCAGGAAGCGGTCGCGCGAGGAATGGGCGATGTCGTTGCGCTCCAGCGTGGTGGTGGCGGGCAGCACGATGTCGGCGTGGCGGGCGACCGCCGTCCACCAGGGCTCGCTGACCACGATGGTCTCGGGATGCGCCCAGGCGCGCAGCAGGCGGTTCAGGTCCTGGTGGTGGTGGAAGGGGTTGCCGCCGGCCCAGAAGATCATGCGGATGTCGGGCAGCGGCAGCTCCCGCCCGTTGTAGGACAGGGTGCCGCCCGGGCGTTCCAGCAGCTCCGTGATGCGGCCCACGGGAATGAAATGCGGGACGGGGTTGCGCGCGGGCGGCAGCGAAATCCCCGGCAGCTCGCGCCGCGGATTGCCGATGCCGCCGGAGGAGCCGTAGCCGAAGGCCACCCCCTGCCCCGGCTTGCCGATGCTGCCCAGCACGGCGGCCAGCGCCACCAGCGCCCAGTAGGGCTGCTCGCCGAACTCCGCGCGCTGCAGGGACCAGGCGGCGGTGAGCATGGTGGGGGCGTCGAGGCAGCGCTCGGCCAGGGCGCGGATGGTGGCGGCGGGCACGCCGGTGATCGTCTCGGCCCATTCGGGCGTGCGCTCCTCGAGCGTCGGGCAGAGCCTCTCCCAGCCCACGCAATGGGTGGCGAGGAAGGCGCGGTCCTCGCGCCCCAGCGCCACGATGTGCCGCATCATGGCGAGCATCATCGCCGCATCGGTGCCCGGGCGGATGGGCACCCATTCTGCGCCGAGCGCCGCCTCCGTGTCGCCCCGATAGGGGGAGATGTTCACCATCCGCACCCCCGCCGCCGCGGCGGCGCGCATGTTCGGGCCGTAGCTGACCGAGGCGCCGCCCGAGGTCACCTCGCCGTTCTTCGCCGCGAGCCCGCCGAAGCAGAGCATGAGCCGCGCATGGCGCGCGATGGCGGCCCAGTCCGTCATGCGGCCCAGGAACACCTCGTTGGTGCCGAGGATGTGCGGCATCAGCGCCTGGGCGGTGGCGTAGCTGTAGGCGTTGATCGAGGTGGTGTAGCCGCCGCCCATGCCGAGGAAGCGCTGGAGCTGGCTCTTCGCGTGGTGGAAGCGCCCGGCGCTGGACCAGCCATAGCTGCCGCCGAAGATCGCGGCATCCCCGTGCGCGGCGCGGGTGCGGGCGATCTCCTCGGCCAGGATGCGCGTCACCCGGTCCCAGGAGACGGGGACGAAGGCATCGCCGCCGCGCAGCGTCCCGCGCCGGCGCCCCTCGAGCCAGCCTTTGCGGATGTAGGGCCGGTCGATCCGCGCGGCGCTGTGCACCGTGGCCGGGGTGCTGGCGATGAGGGCGGGCGGGGCCGGATCGCGCGCGAAGGGCCGCACGGCGAGGAGGCGGCCGTTCTCGGTCACGGCGTCGAAGAATCCCCAATGCGCGGCGTGCGGCTTGATCTCGGTCATGCGGCGCATTGGAACGCGGCGGCCCGCCCGGTCAAGCGCCGGCGTGACGGCGCCGCCCCGCGCGCCTACAGTCGCGCGACGCCCCATCCGCCACGAGGAGACGCCGATGACGCCGCCCCGCAACTCCACCGCCGTCCGTGACGTCGCCTCGGTGCTGCACCCCTACACCGATGCGCGCGCGCACCAGAGGAACGGCCCGCTGGTCATCGCCCGCGGCGAGGGCGTGCGCGTCTTCGACGAGCAGGGCAAGGCCTATATCGAGACGGTGGCCGGGCTGTGGTGCGCCGCGCTGGGCTTCCACAACGAGCGGCTGGTCGAGGCGGCGGCGCGGCAGATGCGCCAGCTCCCCTTCTACCACGGCTTCACCGGCCGCACCCATGAGCCGCAGGTGGAACTGGCCGAGATGCTGCTGGAGCGCGCGCCCGTTCCCATGAGCAAGGTGTTCTTCGCCAACTCCGGCTCCGAGGCGAATGACAGCGCGGTGAAGATGATCTGGTACTTCAACAACGCGCTGGGCCGGCCGCAGAAGAAGAAGATCATCAGCCGGCTGAAGGGCTATCACGGCGTCACCGTCGCCTCGGCCTCGCTGACGGGCCTGCCCTACAACCACAAGTTCTTCGACCTGCCCATCGCGGGCATCCTGCACACCGCCTGCCCGCACCACTACCACAACGCCCATCCGGGCGAGAGCGAGGAGGCCTTCGCCACCCGCCTCGCCGAGGAGCTGGAGGCGCTGATCCTGGCCGAGGGCCCCGAGACGGTGGCCGCCTTCTTCGCCGAGCCCATCATGGGCGCGGGCGGCGTCATCCTCCCGCCCGCCACCTATTTCGAGAAGATCCAGGCCGTGCTGGCGCGGCACGACGTGCTGCTGGTGGCCGACGAGGTGATCTGCGGCTTCGGCCGCACCGGCAACTACTGGGGCAGCCAGACGCTCGGCCTGCGCCCCGACATCCTGACCTGCGCCAAGGCGCTCTCCGCCTCCTACCTGCCCATCTCGGCGGTGATGGTAAGCGAGCGCGTCTTCGAGGGGCTGGCCGAGGGCTCGGGCGGCATCGGCACCTTCGGCCACGGCTTCACCTATTCGGGCCACCCGGTGCCGGCCGCCGTCGCGGTGGAGACGCTGAAGATCTACGACGAAATGGACATCATCGGCCATGTGCGCCGCGTCGCACCCGTCCTGCAGGAGGGGCTGCGCCGCTTCGCCGACCACCCGCTGGTGGGGGAAGTGCGCGGCGTGGGCCTGATCGGCGCGGTGGAGCTGGTGGCCGACAAGGCGGCGCGCCGCAACTTCGACCCGGGGCTGAGGATCGGCCCGCGCCTCGTCAAGCACGGCGAGGCGCAGGGGCTGATCCTGCGCAGCCTGCCCAATGACAGCATCGCCTTCGCTCCGCCGCTGGTGATCACGGCGGCGGAGGTCGAGGAGATGCTGGCCCGCTTCGGCCGCGCGCTCGATGCGCTGGCGGTGGAGCTGCGGCGCGAGGCGATCGCGGCGGTCTGACGCGCCGGTTTCACCCTGCGGCGGACGTCCTCTCGCCCGCCGCCATCTCGCGCAGCCGGAACTTCTGGATCTTGCCGCTCGGCGTGCGCGGCAGCGCGTCCAGGATCTCCAGCCGCTCGGGGATGTATTGCCGGGCCATCCGCTGCGCCTCGAGATAGGCCACCATCTCGGGCAGGGTCAGGCTCGCGCCCTCGCGCAGCCGCACGAAGGCGCAGGCGCGCTCGCCCAGCCGCGGATCGGGATAGCCCACCACCGCCACCTCGGCGATGGCGGGGTGGCGGTAGAGCAGCCCCTCCACCTCCACCACCGGGATGTTCTCGCCGCCGCGGATGATGATGTCCTTCGCGCGGCCGGCGATGCGGATGTAGCCCTCCGCGTCCATCCGCGCGAGGTCGCCCGTGTCGAACCACCCCTCGGGGTCCTGCGGGTCGAGCTCGGGGCGCTTGAGGTAGCCGAGGAAGTTGGAGCAGCCGCGCACCTGCAGCGCGCCCTCGACCCCGGGCGGCGCCGGGCGGCCCGCGGCGTCCAGCACGCGCAGCTCCATCCCCGGCAGCGCGAGGCCATCGGTCTCGGTGGCGCGGGCCGCATCGTCCTCGAGGCGCGTCGTCGTCACCGCGCCGTTCTCCGACATGCCCCAGGCGGAGACGATGGCCGCCCCCAGCGTGGCGCGCGCCTTGGCCACCAGCGCGCGCGGGATGGGCGCGCCGGCCGAGACGAAGACGCGCAGGCTCGGCGTGCCCTGGCCGCTCGCGGCCACATGCTCGGTCAGGTCATTGAGGAAGGGTGTCGCGCCCATGGTGAAGGTCGCGCCCTCGGCGCGAATCTGGCGCGCCATCTCCTCGGCGGTGAACACGTCCTGCAGGACGGCGGTGGCGCCCAGCATGACCGGCATCATCAGCCCGTACATGAAGCCGAGCTGATGCGCGAGCGGCGAGGGCATGTGCACCACGTCCTCCGCGCCGAGGCCGAGGCGCGCGGCGAAGGGGCGCAGGTTCGACAGCAGCGTGTTCGCGCTGTGCGTCACGCCCTTGGGCTCGCCCGTCGTGCCGCTGGTGTAGAGGAGCTGGATGACATCGTCGGGCCCCGCGCCGCGGCCGGGCGGCAGGGGCGGCGCGTCAAGCAGCGCCATGAAGCTCGCCTCGCCGGCGACCAGCACATGCGCGAGGCGGGGCAGCTCCGCGCGCAGCGCCTCGGCCATCGCGCCGTGGTCGAAGCCGCGGAAGCGGCGCGGCACCACCAGCACCCTGGACTCCGCAAGGCCGAGCATGAAGCGCAGCTCGCGCTCGCGGAAGATCGGCATGAGCGGGTTGCTCACCGCGCCGAGCATCAGGCAGGCGAGGTGCAGCGCCGTGAACTCCCACCAGTTGGGGAGCTGGAAGGAGACGACATCGCCGCGCCCGACGCCGCGCGCGGCGAGCCCGCCCGCGAGGCGCGCCGCGCGCTCGGCGAGGCCGGCGTAGGTCAGCCGCGTCTCCTCGCCCGTGTCGCTGCGGCGCGCGACCAGCGCCGTCTTGCCGGGCGTGGCGGCCACGGCGCGGGCGAGATGGTCGAGCAGCGTCTCCTCGCCCCAATGCCCCGCCTCGCGCATGGCGCGGGCGCGCCAGGCCAGGCTGTTGCGGTGTTCCGTCATCGCGCTCCTCCCTTCCGGCGCGCTATCTCTTCCGCGCGTGCTGCACGGCGGCGCGGCCCGCGCGCTCGCGCGCCACGATCAGCTTCATGATCTGCGCCGTGCCGTCGCCGATCTCGAGGCCCATCACGTCGCGCAGGCGCTGCTGGTGCGGCAGGTCGAGCGACCAGCCGTAATGGCCGTGGGTCAATAGGCACTGGTGGATCACCTCCACCGCCGTCTTGGGGCCGAGCCACTTGCACATGGCGGCCTCGGCCGTATGCGGCCGCCCCGCGTCGCGCAGCCGCAGCGTGTGGTAGCAGAGCTGGCGGACGGCCGCGATCATCCCCTCGCCCTCGGCGAGCGGGAAGCTCACGCCCTGATACTGCGCGAGCGGCGCGCCGAACGCCTCGCGCTCGCGGATATAGGCCCAGCTCTCGTCCAGCGAGGCCTGCGCCGCGCCGCAGCACTGCAGGCCGATGAGCGCGCGGCTGTAGTCGAATCCCTGCATCACCTGCACGAAGCCCGCCCCCTCCTCGCCCAGCCGGTGCGCGGCGGGCACGCGCACCCCGTCGAAGAAGAGGGAGCCGCGGCCGATGGCGTGGCTGCCGAGGTCGCGGAAGCGCGTCACCGCGATGCCCGGCAGGTCCATGGGCACGAGGAAGGCGCTGACGCCGCGCGCGCCCGAGCCCGGCTCGCCGGTGCGCGCGAAGACCACCGCGACATCGGCCTGGTCGGCCATGCTGATCGAGGACTTCTCGCCGCTCAGCACGTAATCCCCGCCCTCGCGCCGCGCGGCGAGGGCGAGGTTCGCCGCGTCCGAGCCGCCGCGCGGCTCGGTCAGCGCGATGCAGGCCAGCGCCTCGCCCGTGACGAGCCGGGAGATCCATTCGCGCGCCAGGCCGGGGGCGGCGTGGCGCGCGATGATCTGCCCGTTGAGCGAGGCGAGGAGGGGCACATAGGCCATGTTGATGTCGGCCTCGGCCACCGCCTCGATGGCGATGCCGGCCATCACGCTGGGCTGGCCGTGGCCGCCCAGCGCCTCGGGCAGGTCGGCGCCGATGAGGCCGAGCGCGCCCATCTCGCGCACCAGCTCCCGCTCCACCCGCGCCGCGCTCTCGCGCGCCATGTAGCCCGGGGCGATGCGCGCGCGGGCGAAACGGCGCGCCGCCTCGGCGAAGTCCTGCTCGGCGTCGTCCAGCATGGCGCTACTTCGCGTGCCTGCGGAACTCCGGCCGGCGCTTTTCGTTGAAGGCGCGCACGCCCTCCTTGGATTCTTCTGTTTGGTAGTAGAGGGCGAGGGCCTGCATGCCGAGGCCGCCGATGCCGCGGATGTTGTCGCTGTCGGCGTTGAAGCTGC
>JAOAIK010000023.1 GCA_026414745.1 Roseococcus sp. | reverse complement strand
GAGCGCACTCAAGGCCGTGATCCTCGACTGGGCCGGCACCGTCATCGACCATGGCAGCCGCGCGCCGATGGGCGCCTTCGTCGAGGTGTTCCGCCGCTTCGGCGTCGAGATCACGATCGCCGAGGCGCGCGGGCCGATGGGGCTCGCCAAACGCGACCATATCCGAAGCCTCTGCCGCATGCCGCGCATTGCCGCGGCCTGGCGCGCCGCCCATGGGCGCGAGGTGAGCGAGGCCGACATCGATGCCATCCATGACGCCTTCGTGCCGCTCAATGCGGCGGTGGTGGCCGAACCGCCCTATTGCACCCTGATCCCCGGCGCGGCCGGCACCGTGGCCTGGCTGCGCGCGCGCGGCCTCAAGATCGGCAGCACCACGGGCTATACGCGCGAGATCATGGCGCCGCTGCTGCCGATCGCCGCCGCGCAGGGCTATGCGCCGGACAATCTCGTCTGCGCCGGGGATCTGCCGCGCGGGCGCCCTTCGGCGATGATGATGTATCGCTGCTTCCTCGACCTCGACGTCGATCCGGCCGCGGCCTGCGTCAAGGTGGACGACACGCCGCCCGGCATCGCCGAGGGCGTGGCGGCAGGCTGCTGGACGGTGGGCGTGGCGCTGACCGGCAATGAGTGCGGCCTCTCCCTCGCGGAGCTTGAGGCCTGCACGGCCGAGGAGCGCGCCGCGCATCGCGCCCGCGCCGCCTGGGCGCTGCGCGCGGCCGGGGCGCATTATGTGGTGGACGGCATCGCCGACCTGCCGCCCGTGCTGGAGGAGATCGCCGCCCGTCTCGCGCGCGGCGAACGCCCCTGAGGCTTTGCAAGGCCGCGCGCCTCCGCTAAAGGCCGCCAAGGGGAGATTGCGGGAAGTTCATTTCCGCATGGGGACGCCGGTCCGGCAGCCTCGGCCAGGCCCGGCCGGGCCTGCTTCCTCCGGCCTCATCCCGAGCCCAGCGAGACGATGACCCCTCCCCTCGTCGAAGCCCAGCGGATCGTGAAGCGCTTCGGCGCGCTGCTCGCCAACGACCATGTGGACCTCCTTGTGCGGGTCGGCGAGGTGCATGCGCTGCTGGGGGAGAACGGCGCGGGCAAGTCCACGCTGGTGAAGATGCTCTACGGCCTGCTGCAGCCGAACGAGGGGCGCATCCTCTGGCAGGGCCGGCCGGTGACCCTGCCCAGCCCCAAGGCCGCGCGGGCCCTGGGCATCGGCATGGTGTTCCAGCACTTCTCGCTGTTCGAGAACCTGACCGTGGCGGAGAACGTGGCGCTGGCGCTGGATGCGGCCGCGCCCCTGCCGGAGGTGGCCGCGCGCGTGGCCGAGCTCTCCGCCGCCTATGGGCTGCCGCTCTCGCCCGGGCGCGAGGTGTGGCGCCTCTCGGTGGGCGAGCGCCAGCGGGTGGAGATCATCCGCTGCCTGATGCAGGACCCGAAGCTGCTGATCCTGGACGAGCCCACCTCGGTGCTGACGCCGCAGGAATGCGAGGGCCTCTTCGCCACCATCGCGCGGCTTCGCGCCGAGGGTCGGGCGGTGCTCTACATCTCGCACAAGCTCGAGGAGGTGCGGCGCATCTGCGAGACCGCGACCATCCTGCGCCAGGGCCGCGTGGTGGCCGCGACCGACCCGCGCGCCGAGACGGCGGCGAGCCTCGCGCGCATGATGGTGGGCGGGGATGTCGCCGCGCTGCGCCACGAGGCGGCGGCCGAGAGCGACGCGCCGGTGCGCCTCTCCGTGCGCGGCCTGTCCCTGCCCGCCGAGGACCCGCACGGCACGGCGCTGCGCGATGTCTCCTTCGACCTGCGGCGGGGCGAGATCCTCGGCGTCGCGGGTGTTGCGGGCAACGGGCAGGAGGAGCTCTTCGCCGCGCTGTCGGGCGAGCGGCTGGCGCCGCGCGCGGGGCAGATCCTGCTGGACGGCGCCCCGGTGGGGCGGGAGGACATCAACGCCCGCCGCCGGCGCGGCGCGGCCTTCGTGCCGGAGGAGCGGCTGGGCCACGCCGCCGCCCCGCGCCTGCCGCTGTCGGAGAATGCGCTGCTCTCCGGCCATGCGGCCAACGGCTTCGTGCGCGGCGGCCTGCTGGACCGCGGGCGGATGCTGGGCTGGGTGGATGCGGTGACGCGCGCCTTCGACGTGCGCAAGGGCCCGCGCGACCCGGAGGCGCGCGCGCTGTCGGGCGGGAACCTGCAGAAATTCGTGGTGGGGCGCGAGCTGCTGCGCCGGCCCGGGCTGCTCGTCGTCGCCCAGCCCACCTGGGGCGTGGATGCGGGCGCGGCGCGCCTGATCCGGCAGGCGCTGGTGGATCTGGCGAGGGAGGGGGCCGCGGTGCTGGTGATCAGCCAGGATCTGGACGAGCTGCTGGAGATCGCGGACCGGCTGGCGGTGATCTTCCACGGCCGCCTCTCGCCCGCGCGGCCCGTGGCGGGGCTGACGCGCGAGGAGATCGGCCTGCTGATGGGCGGGGCGGGGTTCGCCATGGCCGCGGAGGCGGGGTGATGCGCCTTGTTCTCGAACGCCGGGCCGAGACGCCGCTCGCGCTCAGGATCGGCTCTCCGCTGCTGGCGGTGGCGCTGACGCTGCTCTCCGCCATCGTGATCTTCGCCGCGCTGGGCCATGACCCCTGGCGGGCGCTGCACATCTATTTCGTGATGCCGCTCTCGGACTCCTGGGGGTTGCAGGAGGTGGCGGTGAAGGCCACGCCGCTGGTGCTGATCGCCGTCGGCCTCGCGCTCTGCTACCGCTCGAACAACTGGAACATCGGCGCCGAGGGGCAGTTCCTCGTCGGCGCGCTGGCCGGAAGCTGGCTGGCCCTCGCCACCCATGGCGCGCCCGACGGCCCCTGGCTGCTGCCTGCCATGCTGGCCTGCGGGGCGCTGGGCGGGGCGCTGTTCGCGCTGATCCCGGCGCTGCTGAAGACGCGCTTCGGCGCGAACGAGATCCTCACCAGCCTCATGCTCGTCTATGTGGCCGAGCTGCTGATGGACTGGCTGGTGCGCGGCCCCTGGCGCGACCCGCACGGCTTCAACATGCCCCAGACCGTGATCTTCGAGCCCGAGGCCACCATCCCGCTGCTGATGGAGGGCGGGCGGCTGAACATCGGCACGCCGCTGATGCTGCTGGTGGTGGCGCTGATGGCGGTGCTGGCCGCGCGCACGCTCAAGGGCTTCGAAATCCGGCTGGTGGGCGAGGCGCCGCGCGCCGCGCGCTTCGCCGGCTTCTCCGAGACGCGCCTCACCTGGACGGTGTTCGCCCTCTCGGGCGCGCTGGCGGGGCTGGCGGGCATCCTGGAGGCGGCGGGGACGGTGCGGCAGCTCCAGCCCGCCATCTCGCCCGGCTATGGCTTCACGGCGATCATCGTGGCCTTCCTGGGCCGGCTGAACCCGGTGGGCTGCCTCGTTGCGGGGGTGTTCCTCGCCATCACCTTCATCGGCGGCGAGAACGCGCAAATCCTGCTGCGCCTGCCGCTGGACGTGACGCGGGTGTTCCAGGGGCTGCTTCTGTTCTACGTGCTGGCCTGCGACACGCTGCTGCTCTACCGCGTGCGGCTGGTGCGGGGCGCGGCGGCATGAGCGCCGGAGCAGACACGGCGCCTGCTTGCGGGAATCCGGCCGCAACGCGGCCGGCGCGCCCAGGCCGATCTCCCGGCCCGCGCGCCCGCCGCGGCGTGCAGCCAAGCGCGCGCCCGGCGCCTGAGGGCACAAAATGACTCTCCTGGAAGCCATCCTCCTCACCATTATCACCGCCTCCACGCCGCTGCTCATCGCCGCGATCGGCGAGCTGGTGGTGGAGCGCGCGGGGGTGCTGAACCTCGGCGTCGAGGGGATGATGATCATGGGCGCGGCGGCGGGCATCGCCGCGGCCATCACCACGGGCAACTCGGGCCTCGGGGTGCTCGCGGCGGTGCTGGCGGGCATGGCGCTGGCGGCGGTCTTCGCCTTCCTCACCCTCGGGCTCGCCACGAACCAGGTGGCGGCGGGGCTGGCGCTGTCCATCTTCGGCCTCGGCCTTTCGGGCGTGGTGGGCGCGCCCTTCGTGGGGGTGCAGCGCGCGGGCATCGGCAAGATCGAGATTCCGTTCCTGTCGGAGATCCCCTTCCTCGGCCCCGTGCTCTTCGCACAGGATCCTTTCGTCTATGCCTCCTTCGCGCTGGTGGTCGGCGTGTCGTGGTTCCTGTGGCGCAGCAGGGCCGGCCTGGTGCTGCGCGCCTGCGGCGAGAACCACGCCTCGGCCCATGCGCTGGGCTATCCGGTGCTGCGCATCCGCCTCTATGCGGTGCTGTTCGGCGGCGCCTGCGCGGGGCTGGCGGGGGCCTATCTCTCGCTGGCCTATACGCCGTTCTGGACCTCGGGGATGACGGGCGGGCGCGGCTGGATCGCGCTGGCCATCGTGGTCTTCGCCTCCTGGCTGCCTTGGCGCGCGGCCATCGGCGCCTATCTGTTCGGCGGCATCACCATCCTGCAACTGCACGCGCAGGGGGCAGGCGTGCCTCTGCCCTCGCAGCTTCTCTCGGCGCTGCCCTACCTCATCACCATCCTCGTGCTCGTGCTGATCATGCGCCTGAGGCGCGGCGGCGCGGCCGCGCCGGCGGCCCTGGGCACGCCCTTCGTGCCCGACCGCTGAGCGGGCATGACATTTGCTAAACGGAGTGCTTGCTGCAGCTCTTTGACAGGCCGCGCTTCGGCCGCGAAACGAGGAGACCGCTCTCGATGACCCTGTCCCGCCGCTCCCTGATGGCCGGCGCCGGCGCGCTGGCCGGCGCCACGGCGCTGAACGGCCCCGCCGCCACCCCCGCCCTCGCGCAAGGCGCGCCGCTCAATGTCGGCTTCATCCTGATCGGCCCGGTGGGGGATTTCGGCTGGTCCACCATGCACGACCAGGGCCGGCGCCGCATGCTCGAGGTGCTCGGCAACCGCGTCACCGCCACCCAGGTCGAGAGCGTCGCGCCGCCGGATTTCGACCGCGTGGCCACGCAGCTCGTCCGCACCGGCGCGCGCCTCATCTTCACCACCAGCTTCTCCTACTTCGCGCCGACGCAGCGCATCGCGCCCCAGCACCCGAACGTGATGTGGGAGAGCGCGACGGGCACCGCCACCGGCCCCAACCTCGCCATCTACAACGCGCGCTTCTACGAGGGGCGCTACGTCCAGGGCGTGATCGCCGCGCGCAAGTCGCGCAGCAAGACCATCGGCTATGTCGCCTCCTTCCCGGTGCCGGAGGTGATCCACGCCATCAACACGGTGATGCGCGGCGCCTGGAGCGTCGATCCGCAGATGCGCATCCGCGTGGTGTGGGTGAATGCCTGGTTCAACCCGGGCCGCGAGGCGGATGCCGCGCGCGCCCTGATGGACCAGGGCTGCGACGTGATCTGCCAGCACACCGACAGCCCCGCCCCGCTGCAGCTCGCCGAGCAGCGCGGCAACGTGTTCGGCTTCGGCCAGGCCTCGGACATGACGCGCTTCGCCCCGCGCGCCCACCTCACCAGCAGCGTGAACAACTGGGGCGACTACTACGCCGAACGCGCGCGGCTGCTTCTCGAGGGCAACTGGCGCCCGGCCGACACCTGGGGCGGCCTGGGCTCCGGCATGTTCCGCCTCGCCCCCTTCACCAACATGACCCCCGAGGAGGTGAGCGAGGCCACGCGCATTCGCGATGCGCTGGCCGCGGGCACGCTGCACCCCTTCGACGGCCCGATCTTCCGCCAGGACGGCACCCAGGTGATCGCCGCCGGCCAGCGGCTGACGGACGACCAGATCCGGGCCATGAACTACTTCTACCAGGGCATCGACGTCGCGATGCCGTGAGGCGGGGGGGCCGGCCGCTCAGACCAGCGGCCGCCGTCTTCGACCCGTGGGAAGGCGGAGCGGCCGCAGGCATCCCCCTGTTGCGGCGCGCAGCCGCCACGCCGGGCCCCCGATGCGGTCCCGCGCGTCGGGGGGCGCGAACCCTGCCCCCGCTGCGGGCGGCATGTCATGCCGCCCGTCTCATGCCATGCGCACGAGGGTGTCACCGTCGCGCCCCTCGGTCGGGCGCCCATGGCGGCACGCCGCCATGGGTCCCGTCGCCGTGCGGCGGCCTTCCGGCCGCCATGGCGTCGCGGCACAGACCGCGGGCCGCAGGGTTGGGACGTCGTGCACCTGGTATCAGGCCGCCTCGAGCCCGGCCAGCCGCGCGAGGCGGGGCGGCAGCACCGGCGCCTCGCCGGTGAAGACGAAGCCGGGCAACGCCGCTCCGGCGGCCCGCAGCGCCTCCACCGTTGCCCGCGCCGCGGGCAGGGTGGTCGTGCCCGCGTTCACCACCGGCACCGTGGCGTCCGCGAGCGCCGCGAGCCGCCGCAACACGTAGCTCTCCCGCGACGGCCCGCCGACCATCAGGATCAGGTCGAACTCGCGCCGCAGCAGGGCGAGCAGCCGCTCCGCCTCGGCCAGGGCGGCGTGGGGATCGGTCAGATGCGAGTGCTGCGACTCATGGGCCACCCAGAGCGTCTCGCAGCCGGTGGGGAAGGCCAGCACATGGCCGGGCACGCGCTCCTCCACCGGCTCGGGCGCGCCGCCCAGGGCGCGCAGATGCGCCGCCCCGTCGGTCTCGAGGTCGAGCAGCAGGGTGGGGCGGCGGGCGCGGGCACCGGCCTCCACCGCCAGGGCCCGGGCGAGGAGCTGGCGCTCGTCCGCGCCCTCGCCGGCGGGCAGCAGCAGCACGGCGGCGCCCTCGCCGGGCGTGCGCCGCGCATCGAGCAGCAGCGCCGCAAGGTCGGCCAGCGCCCGCTCCTCGCGCGCCGTGGCGCCAAGCGGCGCGAAGCCGGCCAGCGCGGGCAGGCCCAGCGTCTCGCGCGCCTCGGCGCGGGTGACGAGGCTGCGCCGCGTCGCCGCCAGCAGCAGGAGCAGCCCGCCCGAGACGGTCATCCCGCCCGCCAGGCCCGCGGCGGCGAAGAGCGGCGCGCGGCTGATGCCCTCCAGCGGCGCGGTGGGCGGCTGCACCACCTGCACCGCGGTCGCGCCCGAGCGCCGGGCATCCTCCTCCAGCCGGACCCCGGCCTCGCGCGTGGTGAAGGTGCGCAGGATCCCTTCCAGCGCGTCGCGCCGGCGGATCAGGTCGCGCAGCACCGTCTCGGCGGTGAGCAGCGTGGCCCGGCGCTGCTCGGCCTCGGCGCGCAGGCGGCGCACCTCCTCGAGCTGCCGGCCGAGGGATTCCGCCTCGACCTGGAGCTGCGCCACGCGGGCGTTGAGCTGGTCCCAGGCGGGGTTGCGCATCTCGCGCCGGGTGGCGAAGCCGCTCTGCGCCAGGGTCTGCCGCGCGATGGCGATGCGCCCCTCGAGGTCGCGCAGCAGCGGGTCTCCCGGTGCGTAGTGGCGCAGCAGGTGCTCGCGCTCCTGCAGCAGCCGCGCGAGGGTGTTGCGGATGTCGTCGTTCGGCCCGGCGGTGGCGGCGTCGCTGCCGGCGAAGACGCGCTCGGGCAGGGCGGCGAGGGCCTGGCGGCCGGCGGCGAGCTGCGCCTCGGCCGCGGCGCGCTGCTCGCGCAGCGCGTTCTCGCGCAGCAGCAGCCCATCCAGGCGGTTGGCGGCGAGGGTGATGTCCTGCGCGAGGTCGGTCACCTCGAAGCGCAGCTTGGCGGCGGCGATCTGCCGCTCCAGCTCGCGCAGCTCGGCCGCCTGGCGGCCGAGATCCTCGCCCAGCAGCCGGGCCGAGCCCTCGGCGAGCACGGCGCCACGCTGGCGCAGATAGGCCTCGCCCACCGCGCGCACCAGGGCGATGGCGCGCTCGCGGTCGGTGGCCCGGGCGGTGAGGCGCAGGATGTTGGTGGCGGGCTCGGTCTCCGCCTTCACCAGCCGGCCCAGCGCCTCGGCGGCGAGGGCGAGGCGCGCCTCGGGCTCGGGCGCGCGCTGCCAGGGCCAGCGCGGCGGCGCATCGAGGCCGGGCAGCACGGTCGCCGGGCCCAGCCGCTCGGCGGCGGCGCGCAGCACGGGGGCGCTGGTGGCGATCTCCATCTCCGCGCGCACCACCTTCAGCTGCTCGACCGACATCACCATCGGCCCGAGCCCGGCGATGTCCTGCCCGCCCAGCGCCTCGCGGCTGACCTGCACGAGCATCGCCATCTCCGCCTGGAACACGGGGGCGCGGGTGGCGGCGAGGGCGATCCCCCCGGCGGCGGGCAGCAGCAGGGCGAGCAGCAGCGCGCGCCGCCGCAGCCAGGCGGTGACGAGGAGCTGCGCGGGCGTGATCCGCGCCGCGGCGAGGGCCAGCAGGCCGGGGGCGGGCGGCGGGGCGGCCGGAGGCGCGCGCAGGGGCGGCGGAAGCCGTGCCATGCTCGCCCTCTCGTCCACTGCAGATCCGGTCATGCCGGCAGCCGCTCCCGCTTTCGCCCCTATGCGCCGGCGCAACATGACGGAAGCCGCCACGCCGCGCAAAGCGCCGCGGCCGGGGATCTCGCGGCACGGGGCGAGCCGGGCTAGCCTTGGGGCGTGACTCCGGCCTTTTGCCTCTTTCGGCGCCCAGGCGCCGCGCGTCGCGCCGTCGCGCCCACATGAGCGGCTGGCGCGCGCGGCTCACGCGGCTCCTCCCCGAGCGCGCCCTGGCGCGGGATGGCGGCATCCTGTTCGGCGGCTTCTCGGTACAGCTTCTGCTGCAGGTGGGCTGGCTGCTGCTGGCGCTGCGCTTCCTCGGCCCCGAGGGCTATGGTCTGTTCGTGGGGCTGACGGCGGTGACCGTCGCGGCCTCCTACCTCGCCGGGCCGGGCTGCGAGCAGCTGCTGATCCGCCGCACGGCGGGCGATGCGGCGGCGATGCCGCGGGCCTTCGGCGCGGGGCTCACGGCCATCATGCTCACCGGTCTGCCGCTTGCGGCGCTGTTCCTGTGGCTGCTGCCGGCCATCGGGCTCTCCGGCCTCGGGCCGCTCGCCCTCTGCGCCATCCTGGCGGCGGATCTTCTGCTGGGCCGCGTGGCCAACCTGTGCTCCGCGGTCTATCTCGCCACCGGCGCGGCGCGGCGGCAGAGCCTCGCCATGGTGGCGATGAGCGCCACGCGCTGCGGCGCGATCGCGCTGGCGGGGCTGATGCCGGGGGCGCTGACGCTGCAGGCCTGGGCCTGGTGGTATGCCGCCTCGGCGCTGCTGGGCGCGGCGGCCTGCCTCGCGCTGGTGCTGCGCGACCACGGCGCGCCGCGCTTTCCCGCCTGGCCCTCGGAGTGGCGCGACGGCGCGGCCTTCGCCGCGGAGGCGACGCTGACCGCCGCCGCGGCCGATCTCGACAAGCCGCTGGTGCTCGCCCTGGCGGGGCCGGTGGCGGCGGGGCACTACGCGGCGGCGGCGCGCATCATCGGCACCCTGCTGCTGCCCATGCGCGCGCTGGGCTATGCGGTCTATGGCCGGCTGTTCCGGCTGGGGGAGGCGGATCGTGGCAGCAGCCTGGACTATGCGCGGCGGGTGCGGCCGGTGACGCTGGGCCTCGGCCTCGCCGCGGCGCTGGGCGTGCTGGCCTTCGCCGATCTCGTGCCGCTGCTGCTCGGGCCCGGCTATGAGGATCTGCCGCTGCTGCTGCGCCTGCTCTGCCTGCTGCCGCTGACGCAGGCCCTGTTCGCGCTGGGCGCGGATGTGCTGAGCGCGACGCGGCTGCAGCCGGTGCGCCTGCTTCTGGTCGGCGCCTCGCTGGCGCTCACCCTGCTGCTGTGCGGGGCGGTGGTGCCCTGGGCGGGGGCGGAGGGGGCCGCCGTGGCGCGCAGCCTCGTCGTCGCCGCGGCGGCGGGGGCGGTCTGGCTCCTTCTGCGGCGCCTGCTGCCCGGGCGGAGCGGCGCATGACGGGCGCGGCGCGCAGGGCCGGCGGGCCCGACGTGGTGTGCGTGCTGGCCGAGGGCAGCTATTTCCACGGCGTCGCGGCGCTGATCAACTCGCTGCTCCGGAACGGCTTCACGGGGACCGTGCTGGTCGGCCATCGCGGCCCGGCGCCCGCCTGGACCGCCGGCCCCCTGCCGCCCGGGCTCGATCTGCGCCTGCTGCCGGTGCCGGCCGGCTGGCACCTGACGAACCTCAAGCCGCATCTGCTGCGCGAGGCGTTGACGCGGCACTGCCCCGAGGCGGAGCGCGCCTGGTATTTCGACGCCGATGTGGTGGTGATGGGGCCCTGGGCGCATTTTCCCCGCTGGGCGGCGGGCGGCGTGCTGGCGGCGCTGGACGTGGCGGACACCTTCATGCCGCCCTGCCACGCCTTCCGCGATGCCTGGCGCGCCCTGGCGGCGGAGGCCGGCTTCGCCTGTCGCGAGGTGACCGGCTACGCCAATGCCGGCTTCCTCGGCGTGCCGCGCCCGCATCTCGCCTTCCTGGACGTCTGGCAGGCGCTGCTGCGCCAGAGGGAAGCGAGAGGCGCCGACCTCTCGCGCCTCAGGGACGAGGCGGAGTGGCCCGAGTTCTCCCGCGCCGACCAGGACGTGCTGAACGCGGCGCTGATGGCGAGCGAGGCGCCCTACCGCTTCCTCGGCGTGGAGGCGCTGGGCCGCTTTCCCTTCACGCATATCCTCGGACACACGATGATCTTCGAGAAGCCCTGGCGACGCCGGCACATCCGCGACGCGCTGAAGGGCTTCCAGCCCGACCACGCCGAGCGCGCCTTCTGGCGCTACGCGGAGGGGCCGATCCGCTCCTTCACCCCCTGGGAGTGGCGGCGCAAACGCCTGGAGCGGCGAATCGCCCGGGTGATCGGCCTGTTCCTCCGCCGCAGCCTGATGGAGTGGTGAGCCCCGATGAGCCCCGCCCCCGACACGCCGGTGACGGCGAGCGCCGTCGTTCCCTGCTTCGACCGGATGGCGCTGCTGGAGCGCACCCTCGCCGCGCTCGCCGCGCAGCGCCTGCCCGGGGGCGAGGCGCCCGAGATCGTGGTGGCCGACAACCACCCCGATTCGCCCGCGCGCGCGCTGGCGGCGCGCTTCGGCGCGGTGCATGTGGCCGCCGCCCCGCACCGCAACATCGCCGCCGCGCGCAACCGCGGCGTGGCGGCGGCGCGCGGCCGCTACATCGCCTTCATCGACGACGACGAGGCGCCCGAGCCCGGCTGCCTCGCCGCGCATCTCGCCCTGCTGGAGCGCAGCGGCGCCGATGCCAGCTTCGGGCCGAAGGAGCCCGCCTACGAAACCGGCGCGCCGCCGGAATGGGACCCCGAGGGCCACTATTTCCGCACCGATCTCGGCCTGCCCGAGGGCGCGGTGCTCGACCCGCTCGCCTGGTGGCATGGCGGCGGGCGCGGCATGGGCGCGGGCAACTCCATGATGCGCCGCGCCACCTGCCTCGCCGGCCCCGCCCCCTTCGACGAGGTGCTCGGCCGCGCCGGCGGCGAGGACACGGAGCTGCTGTTCCGGCTGGCGCGGCAGGGGCGGCGCTTCCTCTGGTGCCCCTCGGCGAGGGTGGTGGAGATGAACCTCGCCGGCCGCCTCTCGGCCGACTACATGCGCGCGCGCCTGGCGCGCAGCGCCCGGCACGGGGCGATCTTCCGCGTCATGCACGCACGGCACCCGGCGCTGACGCGGCTCGCGGTCTGGGGCATCGGGCTGGGGCAGGTGGCGGTGCATGGCGCGCTCTGGGCGCTGGCGCGGGGCGCGCCGCCCGCGCGGCGCATGCGCCACCGCTTCGGCGTGGCGAAGGGGCTGGGCAAGCTCGGCATCGGCACGGGGCTCGATTTCGTGCGGGAGGGGTGAATCATACCGGTTCCCATGAATCGTGACCTGCGCCCGCCGGAGGCGGGCGAGCGCCCGAACGGGCGCCGCCGCAGATGCGGCGGAGCCAAGCGCGCGCATGTGCGCGCCGGCGTCTGAGGGCGGATCGGTCACGATCCGCGGGATCTGGTATCACTCCCCGCGCGCCAGCCGGTCCAGCTCCGCCGCCAGGGGGGCGGCGCTCGCCTCGAAGGTGAAGTGGCGCAGCGCATGGGCGCGCGCCGCCGCGCCCAGCCGCCGGCGCAGGGCCGCGTCCTCCCACAGGCGCAGGATGGCCGCGGCCAGCGCCTCGGCGTCGCGCGGCGGCACCAGCAGCCCCGTCTCGCCCTCGGTCACGTAGTCCTCGCTGCCGATGCAGCGGGTCGCGACCACGGGGCGGCCCAGCATCATCGTCTCCACGATGGTGACCTGGCCCGAGGCGGTGCTGTCATTGTCCACCGGCACCACATTCACGCGCGCGCGCTGCGCCAGGGCGTGGCAGTCCTCGAGCGTCAGGTTCGAGCGCAGCGTCACATGGGCGGGCAGCTCCAGCCCCTCCAGCGCATGCGGGCCGGCCACGATCACCCCGGGCAGGCCGAGCCGCGCCAGCGCCCGCAGCAGCGTGGCGTAGTCGCGCCGCGCCGTGCCCATGGCCAGGACGAAGGGCGCCTCCTCCTCCTCGGGCAGGGAGGGCGCGAGCGGCCGGACCGAGAAGGGGAGGAAGACGAAGCGCTCCCTGGGCAGGCCGAGCAGCGCGGCGTAGCTCTCCGCCTCGCGGCGCGAATGGACCACCAGCCGGCCCACCCCCGCGAGCCCCGCGCGCGCCAGCCGCGCCCGCCAGCCGCCATAGGCGCGGCCCAGGTTGAAGCTCCAGCACAGGATGGGCCTCCGCCCGCCGGTGAGGCGGTTGAACAGGCCGAGAAAGACCGGAAGCTGCGGAAAGGCGGTGACGATGCCCACCGGCTGGCGCGGATCGCGCGTCGCCGCCCGCCAGCCGCGCCAGGCATGGCGCAGATAGTCGAGCCACTGCCGCGCATCGGTGCGCGGGCGCGAACGGTCATGCGCGTAGTCGGCGGGGATCAGCTCGAAATCGTGCCGCGCGGGCGGGATGTGGTCGGTCATCCAGGGCATGCGCGCGCCGCGCTGCGAGGGATAGACGATCTTCCAGTGCATCGGCCTCAGGCTCCGCGCAGCGCCGCGAGGCTCTCCGCCAAGCCGGCCGCGAGGCCGATGCGCGGGGCCCAGCCCAGCGCGGCCTGCGCCTTCTCCCAGGGGTAGCGGGCGCGGCGGCGGAACAGGGCGAGCTCGCCCGCGCCCGGCGCCTCGCGCAGCGCCGCCGGCAGCAGCGGCGCGAGCGGCGGCATGGCGCGGGCCAGCGCCTTCACCGGCAGGGCGAGCCGCGCCCGCCAGGCGAGCGCCGCCGGCGAGAGGGGCCGCGGCGCGAGACCGAGCCCGGCGGCCAGCCGCGCCAGGTAGTCGTTCCAGGAGACCGGCTCCGGCCCGCCGAGATTGTAGGCGCCAGCCGGCCCGGTGAGGGCGAGGGCGATGGCCTCGGCCACGTCGCGCACATGCACGAGGTCGGCGAGGCCCTCGCCCGCCGCCCCCATGGGCCCCAGCGCCCCGACCGCGAGCCGCCGCGCCATCCGCCCGACCCAGAGCGGGTCGCCCGGGCCATAGACCAGGGCGGGGCGCAGGATCACCGCCTCGAGGCCGGGCGCGGCCTCGACCAGCGCCTCGGCCTCGGCCTTCCAGCGCCCATAGCCGGAATCGGCCGGGGCGCGGGGCGTGTCCTCGCGCACCGCGCCCTCGGCCGCGCCATAGACGGCGACGGAGCTGAGATGCACGAGGCGCCGCACCCCCGCCGCGCGCATGGCGGCCAGCAGCTTGGCCGTGCCCTCCACGATGCCCGCCCGCCCGCCCAGGGCGGCATGCACCACCGCTTCCACCCCTGCCAGCGCCGGGGCCAGCGTGGCCGGCCGCGTCACGTCGAGCCCGTCGCGGCGCGAGGCGGCGATGACGGCGTGCTCGCGCCCGAGGCGGGCGCAGGCGGCGCGGCCGATGAAGCCGTGCCCGCCGGTGACCAGCACGCGCATCAGCCCGGCCCCCCGCGCAGGAAGAGCCGCCAGGGCGAGACGGGCGCCCCGCCCGGCGGCAGCGCGTAGAGCCCCATCAGCGCGCGCCAGCGCAGCTTGCCCAGCGCCGAGGCGAGGGCGAGGCGCTGCGCTGCGCGCCCCTCGGGCCCCGCCAGGGCCAGCCGGAGCGCCGCCAGCCCCGCCTGCGCCGCCCCGGTGGCGAGCAGCCGCGCCTCGGTCAGCCACGGGGTCGGGCTGTTCTTGCGCGTCACCGCGACGAAGACCTGCCCGCCCGTGAAGGCGCGCAGCAGCGCGTAGTCGAAGCCCTGCCGCGCCGCCGGCACCCATTCGCCGACCGGGAAGCCGGTGCGCCACAGGAAGCGCGCGCCGCGCCGTTCGGCGCGCAGGAACAGGTCCAGATCCTCGCCGCCGCTGCGGCCGAAGGCGGGGTCGAAGGGCTCCGGATCGGCGAGGCAGGCGGCGCGGTCGAGCACCGCATTGGCCGCGCCCATCACCGTCCGGCGCGACCGGCGCGGTCCGCCGATGAAGAGGCGCGCGCCGTCCGGCAGGCCGGTCTCGCGCGAGAAGAAGCGGCCCACGGGGTCGAAGGGCGGCGGGGAGCCGCCCTCGTAGCGCGCGCGCACCGGGCCGAAGAAGCCCTCGGCCCCGCCCGCGGCGATGGCCTCCAGCACCCCGCCCACCCAGTCGTTCAGCAGTTCCGAATCGTCGTCGAGGAAGGCGACCCAGGGGGCGCGGCTCGCCGCCACGCCGGCATTGCGCGCCACCGAGATGGAGGCGGGCTGGGCGTGGCGCAGCACGAGCCCGGGCAGGGGGCCCGCGCGCAGCGCCTCGAGCAGCGGCAGCGCCCCGGCCTCCGGGCTGTTGTCCACCACGACCACCTCCACCGGCCGCCCGGCGCAGAGCGGCGCGAGGGCGCGCAGCAGCGCCTCCAGCGGCGCGTTGCGCCGGAAGGTGCAGATGACGACGCTGAGAAGCGGCGGCGCCGCGCCGGTCATGTGCCGAGGCCTCCTGTGCTGGCGGGCGCAGCATCGGGGCAGGGCGCGGGAGTGGCAACCGGGCGCCCGCCCCTGGGCGCGGGCCCGCGCGCGCGGCATGATGCGCGCGATGGCGATGCTCGATCGGCTGCGGCGGCGATGGCGGGGGGAGCTGGCGAAGCGCGGCGCGCGCGTCCCGGCCCCGCTGGCGCTGGACCGGCCCACCCTCTCCGTCACCTTCGACGACTTCCTCGCCACCGCCGCGGAGACGGGCGCGGCGGTGCTCGAGGCCGCCGGGGTGCGCGGCAGCTTCTACGTCAATGGCGGCACCATCGGCGGCCGGGGCGAGCTCGGCCCATCCGGCGATGCGGCGCTGCTGCGCGCCGTCCATGCCGCGGGGCACGAGATCGGCTGCCACAGCTTCTCCCACGCCGACCTGTTCCGGCTCGACGCGGCGGGCATCGGCGCGGAGATGGACCGCAACGCCGCCTGGCTGGAGGCGCAACTGGGCGAGCGGCCGCGCAGCTTCGCCTATCCCTACGGCCGCGCGCCGCTGCGGGCGAAGCGCGCGGCCATGGCGCGCTACCGCGCCGCGCGCAGCGTGCAGCCCGGCCTCAACGAGGGCGAGATCGACCTCGCCTACATCCGCGCCGTGCCGCTGGAGAGCGTCCGGCGGGACCGCGAGTTGCTGGCGCGCTTCGTCGAGGAGGCGGTGCGGCGGCGCGCCTGGCTCGTGCTCTACACCCACGACGTGCAGCCCGATCCGGGCCCCTATGGCGTGACGCCCGCGGACCTGGACTGGGTGGTGCGCGCCGCGCTGGCCGCGGGCTGCGCGGTGCGGCCGCTGGGCGAGGTGGTGGCCGGGCCGTGAGCGGGGCGGCGGCGCTGGGCGGCGCCATGGGGCGGGCCGAGAGCGGCCGGCTCGGCCTGCTCTTCTGCGCCTTCGGCCTCTACTACTACCTCGACGCGCAAATCCCCTTCCTGCGCCAGGCGGAGGGCGTCACCGCCGGCTCCGACCCGGTGAACGCGGCGGTGCAGCTCCTGCTCCTCGCGGTGGGGCTGGGCTATGCGCTGCGGCAGTGGCGCGCCATGGCGGAGACGCTGCGCGACGCCGCCCCCTTCCTCGCGCTGCTCGGGCTGGCGCTGCTCTCGGTGCTGTGGTCGCAGGCCCCGGGGGCGACCGTCCGCCGCTGCGTCGGGCTGGCCACGCAGTTCCTCTTCGCCTTCCTGCTCTTCCGCCATCTCGGCTTCGCCGCCTTCCAGCGGCTGACGCTGGCCGTGGTGCTCGCGGCGGGGGGGATGAGCCTGGTCGCCGCGGCGCTGGACCCCGCGACGGGCTTCGACACGGGCGACTACGCGAACGCGGTGCGCGGCGTCTTCCTGCAGAAGAACAATTTCGGCGCGGCGCTGCTCGCGGGGGTCTTCGCCCTCGCCTATCTCGTGCTGCGGCGCGGCGCGGCGGGCTGGCGGGATGCGGCGGCGGCGCTGCTGCTGCTCGGGCTGCTCGCCCTCTCGCGCTCGGCCACCTCGGCGGTGCTGGCGCTGCTGGTGATGGGCCTCACGCTGCTGCTGCTCGCCCTCCGGCGCGGCGGGCTGGCGGCGGGGCTCGCGCTGCTGGGCGCGGGGGCGGGGGCGACGCTCGCGCTCGGGTTCATCGCCGCCTTCGGGGCGGAGGGCGTCTTCGCGCTGCTCGGGCGCGACGAGACGCTGACGGGGCGCACCGATGTGTGGCAGGCGGTGGACCGCGCCATCGCCGAGCGCCCCTGGCTCGGCCATGGCTTCGCCGCCTTCTGGGTGGCCGGAACCCGGCCCATGGAGCTGATCTGGCTGGAGCTCGTCTGGGAGGCCCCCGACTCCCACCACGGCCTGCGCGACATCGCGCTGCAGCTCGGTCTCGTCGGCCAGGCGGCGGTGCTGCTGGTGGCCGGCGCGACCCTGGCCGCCGCGCTGCTGCGCCTGCGCGGGCCGCGGCGGGTGGCCGGGCAGTGGACCCTTCTGCTGCTGCTCGCCGCCGCCATCCGCGCGCAGACCGAGGCGAACCTGCTGCGCGGGGATTTCCTGCTGCTGGCCTGGATCATGGCCTGGCTCGCGCTCGTCAGCCGCCAGGGCGAGGAGGCGCCGGCCTCAGGCCGAGGCGCGTAGCGGCGCCGCCCCCTCGCGCGCGATGAGGGCGGCCAGCATGCGGCGCATCAGCACGCCGGGCCGGTCGCTCGGCATGTTGTATTCGCGCCCGGCCTGCTCCAGCGGCACGTCGGGATCGGTGCTCTCGAGGATGTCGCGGTCCTCCTCCGTCACCAGCCGGTCGAAGGCGATCACGTCCTCGGCCCGGGCGTCGGCCTCGGTGTCGTTGCGATAGACGAACTGGACGATCTGGCTCCTGCCGTCGTCGATGGGCGTGGCGGCGGTGACGATGCTGTGCGAGAGCCCGTTGGGGTAGCGGATGCGCAGCTTGCGCAGGAAGGGCATGTACCAGCGGCCGCGCATCGAGCGCACCGTGGTGTCGCTCTCCATCTTCAGCACCTTCTTCTGGATTTCCGGATTGCGGACGGGCACCTCGGTCAGCATCAGGAAGCCGTCGGGGTGCTCCTCGATCTCGAGCTTCGCGGGTTCGGGGTGGCCCTGGTCGCCGAAGCTCGCGCGATGGACGAAGCTGAAATGCGCGTTGTCGAAGCTGTTCTCCATCACGCGCAGCCCGGCGCAGTTCCACACCTCGTAGAACTCGTCGATGCGGCGGAAGCCCTCGGCCTCCTCCTCGAAATCGGGGATGGGGAAGAGCGGCTCCTCCAGCGCGCCCCAGAGATAGCCGTAGCGCGCGGCGGCATGGAAGGCGCGGCTGCCCATGCGGCCGGCGTTCTGGCGCTCGGGCGGAAGCTGCGGGATGCGCAGCACGCGCCCGTCGCGCCCGAACTCCCAGCCATGGTAGCCGCAGGCGAGGCGGCCGTCCTGGTAGAAGCCCTTGGAGAGCTTCGCCGTGCGGTGGCAGCAGCGGTCCTCCATCACGGAAGCTTCGCCCTCGCCGTCGAGCCAGAGCACGAGATCCTGGCCGAGCAGGCGGAAGGGCTTGGGCCCCTCGGCCAGCATGGCGAGCGGCATGAGCGGATACCAGAATCGGCGCAGCAGCGGCGTGGCGGGGGCGAGCATGGGGTGGCCTCCTCGGGCGCGAGCCTAGCGCCCGCCGCGCCGGCGGCGCGCCCTCGATTGCCGCGCGGATCGGCGCGGCCGGACCGCCTTTGCCGCCGCCTTGGGCAGCCCCGCCCGCGCCGCGCGCAGCGGCCTGGGGCGCGGCCGGCCACGTCGCGCCCGCGCCTGCTAGAGAGGCGGCGAGACAGGAGGCCCCCGCCATGCATCGCCGCACCGCCCTTCGCCTTGCCGCCCTCTCGCCGCTTGCCGTGCCCGCCGTCCACGCCCAGGCCCTGGTGAACGTGCGCTTCTCGCTCGACTGGGCCTTCCAGGGCCCGCAGGCGGCCTTCCTCATGGCGCTGGAGCGCGGGCATTTCCGCCGCGAGGGGCTGAACGTGACCATGGAGCGCGGCTTCGGCTCCGGCGACGTGCCGGTGAAGATCCTGGGCGGGGCCTTCGATGTGGGTGTCGCGGACATCAACCCCTCCATCCGCATCCGGCTCGAGAACCCGCAGGCGGACATCTTCTCGCCCTTCCTGATCTACGACGCGACGGCGCTGGCGGCGATGACGCTCAGGCGCGAGAACATCGCCCACCCGCGCGACCTCGCGGGCAAGACCATCGCCGCGCCGGACGCCGATGCCGGCCGCCAGCTCTTCCCCGCCTTCGCCAGGGCGGCGGGCTTCGACGCCTCCAGCGTGCGCTGGATGTCGGTGGCGCCGCCCCTGCGCGAGCCGATGCTGGCGCAGGGCCGGGCCCAGGCCATCACCGGCTTCATCACCTCGGGCATCTTCTCGCTGCGCGGCCTCGGCATCCCCGAGCAGGACATCGTGACCTTCCGCTACAACGAATACGGCGCGGATTTCTTCGCCACCTCGCTGCTGACGACGCGCCGCTGGGCCGAGGCGAACCCGCAGGCGGTGACGGGGCTGATCCGCGGCCTGGTGCGCGCGCAATACGAATCGCTGAACGACATGGCCGGCGCCATCGAGGTGCTGCGCCGCCGCGAGCCGCTGACCGACGTGCCGCTGGAGACCGCCCGGCTGCGCATGGCGCTGGAGCAGCTCACCTTCACGCCGCATGTGCGCGCGAACGGCTTCGGCCAGGTGGACACGGCGCGGCTGCAGCGCAGCATCGACATGGTGCGCGAGGCCTTCAACATCGCCCGTCCGATGGCCTGGAACGAGATCTACGATCCGCGCTACCTCCCTCCGGCAGCCGACCTGAGGGCCTGATTCCCGCATGAGTCTTCCCACGCGCCTCTGGCGCGATCTGCCCTGGACCGCCTTCGGCGCCCTGCCGGAGGACACGGTGGCCGTGCTGCCGGTGGCCGCCATCGAGCAGCACGGGCCGCATCTGCCCGTCGCGGTGGACGCGGTGCTGAACGAGGGCGTGCTGGCCCGCGTGCTGGACCGACTGCCGGCGGAGTTCCCCGTGCTGGTCCTGCCGGCGCAGGTGGTGGGCTGTTCGGTGGAGCATCTGCGCTTCCCCGGCACGCTGACCTCCACGCCCGAGACGCTGATCGCGCTCTGGACCGAGATCGGCCATTCCGTCGCCCGCGCGGGGGTGAAGCGGCTGGTGCTGCTCAACAGCCATGGCGGGCAGATCCAGATCATGGACATCGTGGCGCGGCGGCTGCGCATCGAGGCCGGGCTGTTCTGCGTGGGCGCCATGTGGTCGCGCTTCGGCATGCCGCCCGGCCTCGTCCCGCCGCTCGAGGCGCGCTACGGCATCCATGCCGGCTTCGTGGAGACGAGCGCCATGCTCGCCCTGCGGCCCGATCTCGTGGACATGAGCAAGGCGCGGGACTTCCCCTCGGCCTGGATGGTGGCGGAGAACGCCGCGCCGCACCTCGTCCCCGGCGGCGGTGCGGCCATCGCCTGGCAGGCGCAGGACCTCAACGCCGCCGGCGCGGTGGGCGACGCCTCGCGCGCCACGGCCGAGGCGGGGGAGGCGATCCTCGACCACGCCGCCGCGAAGATCGCCGCCATGCTGGAGGAGGTGCGGCGCTTCGACATCGCCGCCTGGCTCGGCAACGCGCCCGATGCGTGACCTCGCCGCGCTCAGGGCGGCGCTCGCCGGCATTCCGTGCGACGACGACCGCGCCCTGCTGCGGCAGAAGAGCCGCGACTTCTACTGGTACAGCCCCCTCCTGAAGGAGCGCCTGGACGGCAAGGCCGCCGAGCTCTGGGTGCAGCCGCGCGAGGAGGGCGAGGTGCTGCGCGTGCTCGCCGCCGCCCGCGCCGCGCGCGTGCCGGTGACGGTGCGCGGCGGCGCGACGGGCAACTACGGGCAATGCGTGCCGCTGGCGGGCGGGGTGCTGCTCGACATGACGGCCATGGCCGCGCCGCTGGCGCTGGAGCAGGGCGTGCTGGAGGCGGAGGCGGGGGCGAAGCTCATCGACCTCGACCTCTGGGCGCGGGAGCGCGGCTTCGAGCTGCGCCTCTGGCCCAGCACCAAGCGCAGCGCCACCATCGGCGGCTTCGTCGCCGGGGGCGGGGCGGGGGTGGGCGGCATCGCGCACGGCACGATGCGCGAGCGCGGGAACCTCAACGGCGTGCGCCTGGCCACCATGCAGGACCCGCCCGCCCTGCTCGACCTCTCGGGCGATGCGGCCAATCCGGTGAACCGCACCTATGGCACCACGGGCGTGATCACGCGGGTGCGGATTCCCCTCGCCCCCGCCCAGCCCTGGCGCGACGTGGCGCTCGCCTTCCCCGGCTTCGGCGCGGCGCTGCGCTTCGCCCAGGCGCTGGCGCTCGCGGACGGCATCGCGAAGAAGATGTGCGCGGCCTTCCAGCCCGTGTTCCGGCCCTTCTTCCGCGGCCTGGCCGCGGCGCTGCCGGAGGGGCGGGCCTTCGTCCTCGCCATGGTCACGCCCGCGGGCATGATCGCGCTCTCCGACCTCGCGCGCGAGCATGGCGGCGCGCTGGTCGCCGAGCAGGAGACGCTGGCCGCCGAGCGCGACCCCGACGCCACGCCCTTCTACGAATACTGCTGGAACCACGCGACGCTGCAGGTGCTGAAGAAGGACCGCGGCGTGACCTACCTGCAATGCCGTTTCCCCTTCGAGGGCACGGTGGAGGCGGTGGAGGCCGCCACCGCCCTCTTCCCCGAGGAGGTGTGGATGCACACCGAATGCGTGCGCTTCGGCGGCCGGCCGACCATGACGGCGCTGCCCGTGATCCGCTGGCGCGATGCGGCGCGCCTCGCCGAGATCATGGCCGCCTTCGAGGGCCTGGGCATCGGCATCGCCAACCCGCATGTGTTCACCATCGAGGAGGGCTCCGGCTATCGCCGCGTGCCGGGCGACCAGCTCGGCTTCAAGCGGATGACGGACCCGCTCGGCCTGCTCAACCCCGGCAAGATGCGGGACTTCACGCCCGCCGAGGACAGCGCCGCATGAGCCACGACATCGCCGGCCTGATGGCCGCGCTGCCGCACATCGCCTGGATCACCGACCCGGCGCTGGTGCGCCAGAAATCGCGCGACTTCTTCTGGTACAGCCCGGTGCTCAAGCGCCAACTCAACGGCGCGAAGGGCGATGCGGTGGCGCTGCCGCGCAGCGAGGAGGAGGTGATCGCCCTCCTCGCCGCCTGCCATGCGCGGCGCATCCCCGTCACGCCGCGCGGCGCGGGCACGGGCAACTACGGCCAGGCCATGCCGCTGGAGGGCGGGGTGGTGGTCGACCTCTCCGGGATGAACCGCGTGCTCTGGGCGAGGCCCGGCGTGGTGCGCGCCCAGGCGGGGGCGAAGCTCATGGACATGGACCGCCACACCCGCGCCGCGGTGGGCGGGGAGCTGCGCTTCCACCCCTCGACGAAGCGCACCGCCACCATCGGCGGCTTCATCGCCGGCGGCAGCTCGGGCATCGGCTCCTGCACCTGGGGCATCCTGCGCGAGCCGGGCAATGTGCTCGGCCTGCGCGTGGTGACGATGGAGGCCGAACCGCGCGTGCTGGAGCTGCGCGGCGCCGACATCGACAAGGCGAACCACGCCTATGGCACCAATGGCGTGATCACCGAGGTGGAGATGCCGCTCGCGCCCGCCGAGGACTGGGTGGACCTGGTCTGGAGCTTCCCGGGCTTCATGGACGCGGCGCGCTTCGGCGACGCGCTGACGCGCATGGACGGGGTGGTGAAGAAGCTCGTCTGCGTCATCGACGCGCCCATCCCGCAGCGCCACTTCAAGGCCTATGAGGGGCTGATCCCGGAGGGCGAGGCGGTGGTGCTCGGCATGCTGGCGCCGCCCTACATCGAGACGGTGGCGCCCGTGCTGGCCCGCCACAAGGGCGTGGAACGGCTCCGCATCCGCACCGAGGACGCGCCGGTGCCCGCCTACGAGCATTCCTGGAACCACACCACGCTGCAGGTGCTCAAGACCGACCGCGGCGTCACCTATCTGCAGACGCTCTTCGCCGCGCCGGGGCATCTCGCGCTGGTGGAGAGGATGCACGCCATGTTCGGCGAGGAGGTGCCCATGCACCTCGAGTTCGTGCGCTTCGGCGGCGAGGTGTGCTGCTTCGGCCTGCAGCTCGTGCGCTTCACCACCGAGGAGCGCCTCGCCGAGATCATCCGCCTGCACGAGGAGGCCGGCGCGCCCATCTTCAACCCGCACGCCTACACGCTCGAGGAGGGCGGCATGAAGCGGGTGGACGCGGCGCAGCTCGCCTTCAAGCGCGAGGCGGACCCCTTGGGCCTGCTCAACCCGGGCAAGATGATCGCCTGGGAGGATCCGGACTGGACGCCGGCGCGCCCGCGCCGCGTCTATCTCTTCGGCGAGGCGCCGGAGGCGGAGGAGATCCTCGAGTAGCTCACCACCGCGCGAAGCGCCGCTCCACCCGCGCGAGGAAGGCCTCGCGCTGCGCCGGCGTGGCGCGGTTCATGTCGTAGAGCGCGTGGTACTCCACCCGCGCGCGGCCGGCATTGAGCAGCCGCAGATAGCGCGTCACCGCCTTGCGCGGCGGGTCGCCCACCATCCAGGCCGTCCAGCGCGGCCGGCCGTAGGTGACGACGCCCGCGATGCGCCTGAGGTGGGTGAGCGCGGGCCGCGCCACCCCGTCCACCAGCTCGAAGGAGACGCCGGGCAGCAGCACGCGGTCCATCCAGCCCTTGAGCATGGCCGGCAGCGAGAAGCACCAGGTGGGATAGACCAGCACCAGCGCCTCGGCGCGCTGCAGCCGCTCCACATGGCCCGCCACGCGCCGGCGGTTGAGCGCCGGGTCGTGGTAGTTGCGGCGCTCCTCGGCGCTGAGCACGGGGTCGAAGCCCTCGGCGTAGAGGTCGCAATCGTCCACCTCGTGGCCGGCGGCGCGCAGGCCGCGCAGCACCGCCGCATGCGCGGCGGCGTTGAAGCTCTCGGGCAGGGGATGCGAGAAGAGGACGAGGACACGCATCAGAGGGGGCTCCGCGCATGCGCGTGCTGCTGGTCTATTGCCACCCGCGCGAGGACAGCTTCTGCGCCGCGCTGCGCGACGCGGCGCTGGGCGCGCTGCGCGCCGGGGGCCACGAGGTGGAGCTGCGCGACCTCTACGCCGAGGGCTTCGACCCCGTGCTCAGCGCCGAGGAGCGCGGCGTCTATCACGACCTCGAGCGCAACACGGCGGGCATCGAGGCGGAGGTGGCGCAGCTCCGGCGGGCCGAGGCGCTGCTGCTGGTCTATCCCACCTGGTGGTATGGCATGCCGGCCATGCTCAAGGGCTGGTTCGACCGAGTCTGGGTGCCCGGCGTCACCTTCACGCTCGGCGCGGGGGCCATCGAGCCGCGGCTGACGAACATCCGCCGCCTGGGCGTGGTGACCACCTACGGCTCGCCCTGGTGGCTGCTGGCCTGGCTCGGCTGGCCGGACCGCCGCGTGATCGCGGGCGGGGTGCGGCGGCTGATGGCGAAGGGCTGCCCGGTGGACTGGCTCTCGCTGAACCGCATGGACCACCGCGGCCAGGCGGAGCGCGAGCGGTTCCTCGCGAAGGTGGCGCGGCGCCTCTCCGCCTGGTGATGCGGCCGGCCGCATGGCCGGAGCGATCGCGCGCGACGGGTTGGCAGGCGGCGGCGCGCCGAAACACGGAGATGCCAGCGGCCGCACCGCCTGCCGGAGAGTCGGAGCAAGCGGCCGCTGGCGTGAGCTCATCCCACCGCGCCCGCGAAGAGCGGATCGAGCTCGCGGTGATCGGGCGGCGCGGCGTCCAGCACGCGGCCGGCGCGCAGCACGATGCGGTCGGCCTGCGGGCGCGCGAGCCACTCCGTCATCCCGCGCGCGCGGAACAGCACGAGATCGGCCGGCGCGCCGACGCGCAGCACGCCGGCCGCAATCCCCATGGCGCGCGCCGGGTTGCGCCCCGCCGTGGCGGCCCAGCCGGCCGGCGGATGGTCGAGGTGGAGGATGCGCGTGGCCTCGCGGAACACCTCCACCATGTCGAGGTCGCCATAGGCGTAGAAGGGATCGCGCGTGTTGTCCGAGGCGACCGAGACGGTGATCCCCGCCGCGCGCATCTCGTGCAGCAGCGTCACGCCGCGCCAGCGCGGGGTGCGGCCCGGCGCGCGGTCCTGCAGGTACATGTTGCAGAGGGGCAGGCTGACCACGTCGATCCCGGCCTCGGCCACCCGCGCGATGGTCTCGCGCGCGAAGTCTTCCGGCTGCACGGCCAGCGAGCAGCAGTGGCCCACCTGGATGCGGCCGCGGAACCTCCGCCGCAGCGCGACCAGCGCGATCTCGCGCAGGCCGCGCGCGCCCTGCTCGCCGCTCTCGTCCACATGCAGGTCGAGGTCGAGGCCGCGCGCCTCGGCCAGCGCGAAGAAGCGCTCCAGCATCGGCACGTAGTCGGGCGGCAGCGCGTCGTGCACGCCGCCCGAGAGCCGCGTGACCATGCCGAGCACCCCGCCCGACTCCGCCACCAGATCGGCCAGCTCCTCGCCCTCGGGGCCGGCGAAGCGGTCGAGCGGCGCGATGGAGACGAGCTGCAGCGCGATGCGCCCCGCCCAGGCCGCGCGCAGCTCGCGGAACACGCGCCAGGTGGTGTGCGCGTGCGGCAGGTAGCTGTCGAGGTGGGTGCGGATCGCCACCGTGCCGTGCGCCAGCGCGCAGCGCAGGGCGAAATCGGCGCGGGCGGCGATGTCCTCGGCCGTCCAGGCCGCGCCGCGGTCGCGCGTCACCGCCTCCAGCGCCCCGGCGAAATCCCCGGTGGCGTTGGCCGTGCGCGGCCAGATATGCCCCTTGTCGAGATGGGTGTGCGCGTCCACGAAGCCGGGCCAGAGCTGCCCGCCCTCGAGCGACACGCCCTCGGGCGCGCTGCCGGCGGGGGCGAGGGCGGCGATGCGCCCCTCCTCGATCCGCACATCGAGGCGCAGCAGGTCCTGCGCGTCGGGGGTGGCGGGCGCGCCTTCGGCGAGGCTCGCCGGCACGCGCGCGTCGCGCAGCCAGAAGCGCGCGCCCGCCTCGCGCAGCGCGGCGCGCAGGGCCTGCATCATCGCGGCTCTCCGGCCTGGGCGCTCTCGTGCCAGCGGCGCAGCAGCAGGTGCGAGAGCAGCGACAGCGCGAGGAAGATGGCGATGCCCGTGCCGGAGACGAGCACCAGGGCCGCGAACATGCGCGGGATCTGGAGCTGGTAGCCCGCCTCCAGGATGCGGTAGGCGAGGCCCGAGGCCCGCCCGCCCGTGCCCGCCACGAACTCCGCCACGATGGCGCCGATCAGCGCCAGCCCGCCCGAGATGCGCAGCCCCGCGAGGAAATAGGGCATGGCCGAGGGCAGCTTGAGCCGCCACAGCACCTGCCAGCGCGAGGCGCCGTAGAGGCGGAACAGGTCCTCGAGGTTGCGGTCGGTGCTGTTCAGCCCGACCGTGGTGTTGGAGAGGATGGGGAAGAAGGCGACGATCCAGGCGCAGATCAGCAGCGCCGCGCGCACATCGTCCACCCAGATGATGATCAGCGGCGCGATGGCCACGATCGGCGTGACCTGGAGGATCACCGCATAGGGGAAGAGGCTCATCTCCACCACGCGCGACTGCGCGAAGAGCACGGCGAGCAGAAGCCCGAGCGAGGCCGCCACCGCCAGCGCCGCGAAGGTGATCTGCAGCGTGATCAGCAGCGAGACGGAGAGCGAGGACCAGTCCCGCGCCAGGGTCTCGGCGATCAGCACGGGCCCGGGCAGGATGAAGGGCGGCACCTCCTTGGCGCGCACCGCCCATTCCCAGCCCGCGAGGAACAGGACGCCGAGCAGGGTGGGCGCCATCCAGCGCAGCAGCCGCGTGGCCCGCATCACGCGCCCCCCATCGCCTCGGCCAGGGCGTGGCTCACCTCGCGGCAATGCGCGGCGTAGATGGCGGAGGTGCGGAACTCCGGCACCGCGCGGTCGGCCGCCGGCACGGCGAGCTCGCGCAGGATGCGGCCCGGGCGCGGCGCCATGACGACGATGCGCTCGGCCAGGAAGACGCTCTCGAAGACGGAATGGGTCACGAAGATCACCGTGAAGCGCTCGGCGCGCCAGAGATCGAGCAGGTCCGCGTTGAGGCGGAAGCGCGTGATCTCGTCCAGCGCGGCGAAGGGCTCGTCCATCAGCAGCAGGCGCGGCTTCGTCACCAGGGCTCGGGCGATGGAGACGCGCATCTTCATGCCGCCCGACAGCGCGCGCGGATAGGCGTGCTCGAAGCCCCCGAGCTCCACCCGCGCGAGCATCTCGGCCGCGCGCGCCTCGGCCTCGCGCCGCGGGGTGCCGGCGAGTTCGAGCGGCAGCGCGACGTTGCGCAGCGCGCTGGCCCAGGGCATCAACGTCGGCTCCTGGAAGACGAAGCCGATGCTGCGCCGCGCCGCCGCATCGGCGGGGAAGTCGAGGCGGCCCTCGCTTGCGGGGATCAGCCCGGCGATCATGCGCAGCAGCGTCGATTTCCCGCAGCCCGAGGGGCCGAGGAGGGCCAGGAAATCGCCGCGCGCGATGTCGAGATCCACGCCCTCGACCGCCAGGGTGCCGGTGGCGTAGCGCTTGGCCACGCCGCGCAGCGAGACGAGCGGAGGGCGGGCGGAAGCGTCGAACGGGCTCAGCTCAGCCCCACCCGCTTGTTGACGAAGCGCAGGTCATAGGCGCGGCGGAAATCCATGCCCGGCGGGTTCACGCCCGCGTCGCGCGTCGCGTTGTAGAAGCTCTCCCAGCGCGCGTCCGTCATGGCGCCGATGCCGAGCCGCTCGGCGTCGCCGCTCATGACGATGCCCATCTCGTTCATGACGCGGATGGCGTAGTCGATCCGCTCCTGCGTCATTTCCGGGTTGTCGCGCATGATGAGGCGGTTGGCGCCCTCGATGTCCTGGCGCCGCATGTACTGCGTCCAGCCCTCGATGGTGGCGTTGACGAAGCGCTGCAGCAGGTCGCCGCGCTCCTCCACCATGCGGCGGCTGACGTTGATGGTGCAGTTGTAGTTCTCGTAGCCCGCATCGGCGATCAGGAAGACGCGCGGCCGCGCGCCGGCCTGGATGGCGCTGAAGGGCTCGGAGCTGAGGAAGCCCTGCTGGATGGCCATGCGGTCGGCCAGCCAGGGCTGGATGTTGAAGGTGTAGGGGCGGATCTGCTCGTCGGTGAAGCCGAAGCGCGCGCGCAGGAAGGGCCAGTAGGTGGTGCGGCCCGCCGCGCCCACCAGGATGGGGCGGCCGCGCATGTCCTCGAAGCGGGTGATGCCGTTGCCCTCGTGCGTCATCAGGATCTGCGGATCCTTCTGGAAGATCGCGCCGATGCACAGGAAGGGGATGTTCTCGCGCACGAAGTTCAGCGCCTGGAAGCCGTTGCCCATGATGGCGTCCACCCGGCCGGCGATCAGCAGCTGGGCGGGGTTCTGCTGCGGCCCGCCCATGCGGATCTCGCACTCGATGCCGTAGCGGCGGTAGATGCCCGCCGCCACCGCCTGGTAGTAGCCGCCGTGCTCGGCCTGGGCCCGCCAGTCGGTGTGGAAGGAGATGCGGTCGAGCTGCTGCGCGTAGGGCACGCGCGCGCCCGGCACCGCGGCCAGCGTGAGCGCGACGCCGCCGCCGACCAGCGCGCGCCGTTCGATCCGGTAACGAGTGCGCATCCTGTCCTCCATCGCCTCTGTGGCGCAGCATGTCGGGGCCGACGGGCCGGGAGGAAGCAGCTAGCCGCGCCGGCAGGGGGGCTGCAAGCGTCATCGCTGCCCAAAGGCGCGGCGCCGTTGCCCAGGCGGCGGGCAGGCGCGCTCAGGAAAGCCGCGCCGGCAGCTCGAGGAGCGAGGCCAGGCGCTCCGCCCCGTGCGCCTCGGCGTCATGCAGCTCGCCCCAGAGGCCGCGCGGCAGGAAGAGGGCGCGCAGCCCCGCGGCGCGGGCGGGGGCCACGTCATTGTCCAGCCGGTCGCCGACATAGGCGATCCGTTCGGGCGGCGCGCCCGTCGCCTCCCGCACGCGGACGAAGAAGCGCGGATCGGGCTTGGCCACGCCCCAGGTGGCCGAGGTGGCGATGAACGCGGCGCCGAGGCCGAGCCGCGCCAGGGCCTCGGCCACCCCGGGCGGCTGGTTCCCGGCGATGCCGATTCGCACCCCGGCCCGCCGCAACGCGACGATGGCGGGGCGCACATCGGGGTAGAGGTCCGCCTCCTCGGGGATTTCGAGCCGCGCCAGCCGGGCGCGCTCGGCGCGCAGGTCGAGGCCGGGCGCCAGCGCCCGCAGCGTGCCGCCGATGCCGTTGCCGGCGGCGATCCCGGCGCGCAGGGCGGCGAGGAGCTCGGCCTCCTGCATGCCCAGGCGCGCCGCCCAGCCGCGCCACAGCCGCGCCTCGTTGACGAGCACGCCGCCCACGTCGAAGACCACCCAGCGCGTCCCGCCGCCCCGCATGGCAGGCAGCTTCGTCATGCAGGGCGGCGCGCACAAGCGGGTTGACCCGGGGGCCGTCGCTTCCCAACCTCTGGCAGGAGCATGAACACGCCCCTCACGCCGGGCACCCCGCCCATCGCCGCCGCCTCGGGGCTCGACCAGCGGGCCACGGCGGTGCTGCGCGAACTCATCGAGGTCTATGTCCAGACCGGCGAGCCGGTGGGCAGCCGCACCCTCTCGCGCCGGCTGCCGCTCAACCTCTCGCCCGCCTCCATCCGCAACGTGATGGCGGATCTGGAGGAGGCCGGCCTGCTCTACGCGCCGCACACCTCCGCCGGCCGCCTGCCCACCGAGCGGGGCTTGCGCCTCTTCGTGGACGGGCTGCTGGAGTTCGGCGACCTCTCGGAGGAGGAGCGCGAGGCCATCGCCGCGCGCTGCGCCGCGCATGGCCGCAGCCTGCAGGAGACGCTGGCCGAGGCGGGGCAGATGCTCTCCGGCCTCGCCGGCGCGGCGGGGCTGGTCGTCGCCCCGAAGAGCGAGGCGCCGCTGCGCCACATCGAGTTCGTCCCCCTCGGCCCCGGCCGGGCGCTGGTGGTGCTGGTGCAGGCCGACGGACGGGTGGAGAACCGGGTGATCGAGGTGCCGGAGGGGCTGCCGCCCTCGGCGCTGGTGGAGGCGGGGAACTACCTCAACGCCCGCCTCGCCGGCCGCACGCTCGAGGAGGCGCGCGGGCTGGTGGCGCAGGAGATCGCCGCCAACCGCACCGCGCTCGACGCCCTCACCACCCAGGTGATCGAGGCCGGGCTGGCCACCTGGGCCGGGGGCGGGGCGGGGGCGCTGATCCTGCGCGGCCAGGCGCGGCTGCTCGAGAACATCGAGAACCTCGCGCGCGTGCAGGAGATCCAGGCGCTGTTCGAGCGGCTGGAGGCGCAGGAGACCACGCTGCGCCTGCTCGAACTCGCCCAGCGCGGCGAGGGGGTGCAGATCTTCATCGGCGCGGAAAGCGGGCTGTTCTCCAGCGCCGGCCTCTCCGTCGTGGTGGCCCCCTTCCGCAACGCGCAGGAGCGCATCGTCGGCGCCATCGGCGTGATCGGCCCCTCGCGGCTGAACTACGGCAAGGTGATCCCGGTGGTGGACTACACCGCCCGGGTGATCGGCCGGCTGCTGGGTTGATCGCGGCCGCGCGCCCGACTACCTGAACGACCATGAGCACGGATCCGAACACGCCGCCCCCGCAGGCCGTACCCGAGCCCGCGCCGCAGGGCGCGCCGGAGCCTGCGGCGGAGCCGGGCCCGGAAAGCCGCATCGCCGCGCTGGAGGCCGAGCTCGCGGAGATGCGCGACCGCTGGCTGCGCGCCGAGGCCGAGGTGCAGAACACCCGCAACCGCGCGCGCGACGAGGTGGAGAGGGCGCGCAACTTCGCCATCCAGAAATTCGCCGCCGACCTCGTGGAGGCCGCCGAGAACCTCCGCCGCGGCCTCGACCTGCTGCCCCCGCCCGCCGAGGACGAGCCTGAGATCATCGCCAGGATGCGCGGCGGCTTCGAGGGGGTGGAGCGCTTCCTCCTCCAGCGCCTCGAGGCCAATGGGGTGGTGCGCAAGCCGGCGCTGGGCCTGCCTTTCGATCCCGAGTGGCACCAGGCGATGAGCGAGGCGCCCGCGCCCGAGGGCGTCGCCCCCGGGACGGTGCTGCAGGCCTGGTCCAGCGCCTGGGCGCTGAACGGACGGCTGCTCAAGCCCGCCCTGGTGGTGGTGGCCGGCCAGCCGGCCGAGCCCGCCCCCGCGCCGACGGAATAGGCGTCAGGCGGCCGGCTCCCCCTCCCGTGCCGCGCGGCCCTCGGCCCGCGCCCGCGCCCACACCTCGCGCGCCGCGTCGAGGTTGAGCCAGGCGATGCCGAGCCCCACCACCACATCGGGCCAGATGGAGGGGTGCAGGGCGGTGATGAGGCCCGCGCCGATGATCGCCACATTGGCCAGCGCGTCGTTGCGCGCCGAGAGGAAGGCGGCGCGCGCCAGGCTCGCCCCGTGATGGCGGTGCCGCGCCAGCAGCAGCGCGCAGGAGAGGTTCACCGCCAGCGCCCCGGCGCCGGTGGCCGAGAGGGCCAGGGGCTCGGGCGGCGCGCCGGCCAGCAGCTTCTGCGCCAGCGCCCAGAGGAAGGCCGCCGCCGGCACCAGCATCAGCCCCGCCAGCACCGCGCCCAGCCGCGCCCGCGCCGCGAGGCTCCAGCCCAGCCCCACCAGGATGAGCAGGTTGACCGCCGCATCCTCCAGGAAGTCGACGCTGTCGGCGAGCAGCGAGACGGAGCCGATGGCCAGCGCCACCGAGAACTCCACCCCGAAATAGGCGAGGTTGAGCAGCGCGACGACCGCCACCGTGCGGCGCAGCGCCGCATCCGCCGCCGCCCCGCTCATGCCGCGAAGGGCAGGGCGAGGCCCGGCTCCGGCCAGGGCGCCGCCACCAGCCGCCCGGTGGTGGAGAGGGTGACATAGGCGGTGCGGCGGTCCTTCCCGCCGAAGCAGATATTGGTGGGCATGGGCTCGGGCATCTTCACCATGTCGAGGATCTCCCCGCGCGGCGAGACGGTGGCGATCTCGCCCGCCGCCAGCACCGCCACCACGATGTTGCCCGCCTCGGTCACCGCCAGGCTGTCCAGCCGGCGGAAGCCCGGGAACTGGCAGAGCAGGTAGCCGCCATGCGGGCTCGGCCAGGGGGCGTGGCGCAGACGGCCCGGCCCCATCACGTCGAAGGCCCAGAGGCGGCCCGTTTCGGTCTCGGCCACATAGAGCGTCTCGCCCTCCGGCGAGAGGCCGATCCCGTTCGCGCCCCCCGGCACGGGATAGGCCGCCTCGACGATGCGCGAGCCGTCGAGCGCCGCCCAATACACGCCGCCATGGTCGCGGTCGCGCGCGCGCACCTTGCCGAGATCGGTGAACCAGACGCCGCCCTTGCCGTCGAGCACCAGGTCGTTCGGGCCCTTCAGCGGGTGCGCGCCGCAGCGGTCGTAGAGGGTGCGGACATGGCCGGTGGCGATCTCCACCACCTCGATCCGCCCGCCCGCATAGTCCGGCGCCGGGCCGACGGGACGCAGCATGCCCGGCGCCTCATGCCAGGCGAAGCCGCCATTGTTGCACAGGATCAGCGTGCCATCGGGCCCGGGGGCGAGCCCGTTGGGCCCGCCGCCCGGCGTGGCGAGCACGCTGGCGGAGCCGTCGGGCGCGATGCGGGTGATGGTGCCGCGCGCGATCTCGACCAGGATCACCGAGCCGTCGGCCATCGCCACCGGCCCCTCGGGGAAGCGCAGCCCCTCCGCCAGCACCGTCCACTCCATGCCGCCCTCCCCTTTTGGCGCGCGGCAGGATGCGCCACCCTCCCGCCCCCCGCCAAGGGAGGAGGCAAGGCATGGACCCCGTGACGCTCGCGGTGCTGGAGGCGCGGCTCTCGGCCATCGTGGAGGAGATGGGCGAGGCGCTGCTGCGCACCGCCTACAGCCAGATCCTCAACTCCTCGCGCGACTTCTCCATCGCGGTCACGGACGGGGCGGGGCGGCTGGTGGCGCAGGCCGACCACATCCCCGTGCATGTCGGCGCCATGCCCTTCGCCGCGCGCGCCGTGCGCGACGCCTTCACCGGCGAGCTGCGCCCGGGCGACGTGTTCCTGCTGAACGACCCCTGGCATGGCGGCTCCCACCTGCCGGACCTGACCATCGTGCTGCCGGTCTTCGCCGCCGCGCCGGCCGGCGCGCAGTCCGGGGCCGCGCCCGCGGAACCGCTGTTCTTCGCGGTGGTGCGCGCGCACCAGAGCGACATCGGCGGGGCCACCCATGGCGGCTACAACCCGGCCGCCACGGAGATCTGGCAGGAGGGGCTGCGCATCCCGCCCATCCGGCTCGGCGAGAAGGGGGCGCTGCGGCGCGACCTCGTCGCCATGCTCGCGCTCAACACGCGCATCGGGCGGGATTTCGAGGGCGACCTCGCGGCCATGCTGGGTGCGGCGAAGCTGGGCGCCGAGCGGCTCTCGGCGCTCGCGGCGCAGCACGGGGCGGCGACGCTGCTCGCCGCGGTGGAGGAGATCCTCGCCCTCTCCCACGCGCATGCGGCGCGCATCCTGCAGTCCTGGCCGGACGGGACATGGCGGGGCGAGGCCTTCCTGGACGATGACGGGCACGGCCGCACCGACATCGCCATCCGCGCCACCTGCACGAAACAGGGCGGGACGCTGACGGTGGACCTCTCGGACTCCGACGACCAGGTGGCGGGCTTCGTGAACTCCTCCTATCCGAACATGGTCAGCGCGGTGAGCATGGCCTTCGCCTATCTGCTCGACCCCGAGGTGGCGAAGAACGACGGCGCCTTCCGCGCGCTGCGCATCCTGGCGCGCGAGGGCAGCGTGGTCTGGGCGCGCGAGGGCGCGGCGGTGACGCTGTGCACCAGCCATTGCAGCAACGAGATCGTGGAGGCGATCATCCGCGCCATGCAGCACTGCTGCCCGGAGCGCGCCATGGGCGGCTGGGGGCGGCGCTTCCGCATCGCCATCACGGGGCGGGACGCGCGGCGGCCGGGCCGGCGCTTCGTCTGGCACCTGTTCCATGCCCGGCCGGGCGGCGGCGGCCATGCCCGGGGCGACGGATGGTCCTGCGCGGGCGAGTGGCACAGCGTGGGCGGGCTGAAGTTCGGCAGCGTGGAGATGGCGGAGGCGCGCTTCCCGCTGCATGTCCGCCACCACGAGTTCCTGCCCGGCTCGGCCGGGCGCGGGCAGTTCCGCGGAGGCTTCGGCGCGCGGCTCGAGCTCGTCGTGGAGAGCGACGGGCCGGCCCTCGCCAACACGGCGGGCGACGGGGCGCGGCACGGCAGCGCGGGCATCTGCGGCGGCGAGGACAGCCCGCCCCACCGCTACGCGCTGCGCCGCGCCGACGGCTCCGAACGGCCGCTGCGCACCAAGGAATCGGGGGTGGTGATCCAGCCGGGCGAGGTCATCGAGGTGCGCTCGGCCGGCGGCGGCGGCTGGGGCGACCCGGCGCGGCGCGACCCCGCGCGCATCGCCGAGGACGCGGCGGAGGGGCTGCTCTGATGCGCTACGTCATCGGCGTGGATGTGGGCGGCACCTTCACCGACGTGGTGGGGGTGGACGACGAGGGCAACGAGCATCTCGCCAAGGCGGCGAGCACGCCCGAGGACCAGAGCCTGGGCGTGATGCAGGGCCTCGCCAACCTCGCGGCGGCGCTGCGGCTGACGCTGGCGGAGCTGCTCGACTCCACCGTGCGCATCGTGCACGGCACCACGGTGGCGACCAACGCGCTGCTCGAGCGGCGCGGCGCGCGCGCGGCCATGCTCACCACCGAGGGCCACCGCGACGTGATCGCCATGCGCGAGGGGCTGAAGCCCGCGCGCTACGATCTGCGCCTGCCGGCGCCGGCGCCGCTCATTCCGCGCCGGCTGCGCCTGCCGGTGCGCGAGAGGCTGCGCCCCGACGGGCGGGTGGAGATCCCGCTCGACATGGCGAGCCTCGATGCCGCCATCGCCACCCTGCGCGCGGCGGAGGTGGAGGCGGTGGCGATCTGCTTCCTGCACTCCTGGGCCGATCCGCGCCACGAGCACGCGGCCGCCGCGCGCGTGCGCGCCGCCCTGCCGGGCGCCTATGTCACCTGCTCGGCCGATGTGCTGCCGCAGATCAAGGAATACGAGCGCTTCTCCACGGCGGCGGTGAACGCCTATGTCGGCCCGCCGGTGGCCCGCTACCTGCGGCGGCTGGAGGAGCGGCTGCACGAGGCGGGCTGCCACGCGCCGGTCTTCGTCATCCTCTCCCATGGCGGGGTGAGCCCGATCGCGGAGGCGGCGCGGCTCGCCGCGGGCACGGCGCTCTCGGGCCCCGCGGGCGGGGTGGCGGCGGCGGTGGCGCTGGCGCGGCGCGGGCTCGGGGCGCCCGCCCGCCACATCGTCACCTTCGACATGGGCGGCACCTCCACCGACATCGCCCTCGTCACCGATGGCGCGGCGGCGCTGGGGCGCGGGCGCGAGGTGGGGGGCGAGCGCATCGCGCTGGACAGCCTCGACATCATCACGCTGGGCGCCGGCGGCGGCTCCATCGCGCATCTCGGGCCGGGGGGCACGCTGCAGGTGGGGCCGCGCTCGGCCGGGGCGCGGCCGGGTCCGGCCTGCTACGGCCGCGGCGGGACGGAGCCGACGGTGACGGATGCGAATCTCGTGCTCGGCTATCTCGACCCGGCCTCCTTCCTCGGCGGGGCGCAGCGGCTGGACGAGGCGGCCGCCTGGGCGGCGGTGGGGCGGCTCGCTTCCACGCTCGGCCTCGCGCCGGAGGAGGCGGCGCTCGGCATCCACCGGCTCGTGAACGCGCGCATGGCCGACGGGGTGCGGGTGGCGACGGTGCGCCGCGGGGTGGATCCGCGCGGGGCGACGCTGCTGGCCTTCGGCGGCGCGGCGGGGCTGCATGCCAGCGCCGTGGCGCGCGACCTCGGCATGGCGCGGGTGGCGGTGCCGCTCTTCGCCGCCGGGCTCTCGGCCTGGGGCATGCTGCAGACGGAGCTGCGCGTCGAGACGGCGCGCAGCGTGCTCGGCGCCGAGGGGCTGCCGGAGGACGCCGCCCTGGCCGCCCTCTTCGCCGGGCTGGAGGAAGAGGCGCGGGTGCGGCTGGCCGGCTGGCATGGCGGCGAGATCGCCGTGAGCCGCGCGGCCGACATGCGCTACGGCGAGCAGGTCTTCGAGGTGACGGTGCCGCTGGACGGCGTGCCCGCCACGCGCGCGGCGCTCTGCGCCGCCTTCCATGCGCGCCACCGCGCCCTCTTCACCTACGACCTGCCGGGCGAGGAGGTGGTGCTGGTCACGGCGCGCGCCGCCGCGCGCGGCCTCCTGCCCGCTCCGCCGCGTCGCCCGGCGGGGGCGACGCTGCCCGGCGCGGCGCTGGGCGAACGGCGCTGCCTGCTGGAAGGTGGCGCGCGACGCCTCCCCGTCTATGCCTTCGAGGCGCTGGCCGCCGGGCAGGCGATCGCCGGCCCGGCCATCGTGGAGAGCGCCACCACGACCGTGCTGCTGCTCCCCGGCGATGCGGCGCGGATGCGCGCGGAGGGCTGGCTCGAGATCTCCCTCGGCGCCGCGTGACCCCGCCGTCGCGCCGTCAGCCTGTCAGAGCCGCACGCCGGTGGTCTGGAAGCGCTGGTCGGCGGTCTGCTGCACGCGCGTGTCGAGGACGAAGGCGGCAGCGGCGGCGAACGCGGCGGCGGCGATGATGCCGGTGATGATGGCCTTCATGCGGGCCTCCCTTTGCCGGTGACGGTCTCAACCCTGACTTCAGGGTTACGGCGAAATGGCGGTGCCGCGCAAGATCGCCTCGGCCTCGGCCAGCTCCTCGGGGGTATTGGCGTTGAAGAAGGGGTCGTGGGGCAGGGCGGGCCATTCCGCCTGCGCCACGCCGTGCCGGGCCGTCCAGCGGTCGATCTTGCGCTCGCCCGCGACGAGCGCGGCGCGCAGATCGGCGGCCAGCGCCCTGGGCCAGAGCCCGATGGGCGGATGCGCGAAGCCGCCCGAGGCGGCGCAGGCCAGCGGCGTGCCCGCCAGCTCCCGCGCCGCGTGCAGCCGCGCCACCAGGTCGGTCGGCAGGAAGGGGCAGTCGCCCGGCACCGTCACCACCCAGGGCAGGGGCGAGGCCTCCATGGCCGCGAGGATGCCGGCCAGCGGCCCCGGGTGGCCGGGCAGCGTGTCCGGCCAGACGGGCAGGGCATAGGCGGCGAAGCGCGCCGCCGCGCCATTGGCGTTCAGCGCCACGGCCGCGACCTGCGGCGCGAGCCGCGCCAGCACGTGATCGAGCATCGGCCGCCCGCCGAGCAGGCGCAGCGGCTTGTCGCCCCCGCCCATGCGGCGGGCCAGGCCGCCGGCCAGCACCACGCCCTGCGTCGCCTGCCTCATGCGCCGGCGTCCAGCGCCTCGGCGCTGTTCTTGCGCCAGTGCTTCGCGCTCTCCTCCGGCACATAGCGCGTGTCGGCGTCGAAGATCAGGCGCTGTTCGCCCGCGAGCACGGTGAAACGCTTGCCCTTGGCGCGGCCGATGAGGGTGAGGTTCGCCTCGCGCGCCAGATCCACCCCCCAGGCGGTGAAGCCCGAGCGCGAGAGCAGGATGGGGATGCCCATCCGCACCGTCTTGATCACCATCTCGGAGGTCAGGCGGCCCGTGGTGTAGAACAGCTTGTCCGCGCCGGAGACACCCTCGCGGAACATCCAGCCCGCGATCTTGTCCACCGCGTTGTGGCGGCCGACATCCTCCATGTACACGATGGGCTGGTCCGCGCGGCACAGCGCGCAGCCATGGATCGCCCCGGCCTCGAGGTAGAGCGAGGGGATGGTGTTGATCCGGTGCAGCAGCCGGTAGAGCTCGCTGGTGCGCAGCCGCGCCTCCGGGTCCAGCCGCACCTGCGCGAAGCCTTCCATCAGGTCGCCGAAGGCGGTGCCCTGGGCGCAACCGCTGGTCAGCGTCTTCTTGCGCAGCTTCTCCTCGAAATCCGTGCGCGCCTCGGTGCGCACCACGACGACGCCGAGATCCTCGTCGTAGTCCACCGCCCTCAGCCGGTCCTCCGCGCGCAGCATGCCCTGGTTGAGCAGGTAGCCGACGGCAAGATCCTCGGGCCGGTCGAGGATCGTCATCATCGTCACGATCTCCTGCCCGTTGAGGTAGAGCGTCAGCGGGCGTTCCATGGTCACGCTCGTCTCGACGGGCCGGCCGGCCTCGTCGAGGCCGGCGACGCGGCGGGTCAGGCGCGGGTCGGCGGGGTTCGGGGCGACGCGCAGCTCGGTCAGGTCCATGCGCGCGATATGGCGCGCGCGGCGCGGCCGCTCAATGCCCGCGCCGGAGGGGGCGCTGGATGCCGAAGGGGCGCATCAGCAGCGCCGCGCCGAAGCCGAAGCCGCCGTTCAGCAGCAGGCAGCGCAGCAGGCTCTGCGCGTCCAGCGCCGGCTCCAGCCCCTCGGGCGAGACGGGCCCGAGCGAGGCCGCGAGGGTGGCGCCCAGCCCGCCCATCAGCGCGCCGGTCAGCAGATCGGGCAGATGCGCCCAGCGGATCGCCGCGGCGATGAGGACGCCCCAGGCCCCGCCCCAGAGGAGCTGCGCCGCCAGGACAGGGATGGCCAGCCCCGCGAGCGGCGGCGCGGCGAGCGGCGCGAGGTTCCAGCCCGGCCCCGGCATGGGGCCGAGCGCCCCGGCCAGGGCGGGCCAGTTGTGCACGGTGTTGTGCAGCACATGCTGCGTGCCCTGGTGGAAGGCGGCGAAGGCCAGCGCGCCGCAGGCGAATCCGAGCACGCCCACCTTCGCGAGAGGATGCCGCATCGCCCGCCCCTGTCTTGCCGGGGCGCGATCTTCGGCCCAGGCTTCCGCCCGCGTAAAGACATGCGAGGGACGATCCCGTGAACGGCGCCGAAAGCCTGGTCCACACCCTTCTCAAGAGCGGGGTGGAGGTGTGCTTCTCCAACCCCGGCACCAGCGAGATGCATTTCGTCGCGGCGCTCGACCGGATTCCCGGCATGCGCTGCGTGCTGGGCCTGCAGGAGAACGTGGTGACCGGCTGCGCCGACGGCTACTGGCGCATGACGCGCAAGCCGGCGGTGACGCTGCTGCACTGCGGGCCCGGCCTCGCCAACGGGCTGGCCAACCTGCACAACGCGCGGCGCGCGCGCTCGGGCATCGTGAACTGCGTGGGCGACCAGGCCACCTATCACCGCCCCTATGACGCGCCGCTGACCGCGGACACGGAGGGCTGGGCGCGCGGCGTCTCGCACTGGGTCCGCACCTGCGCGCGGGCGCGGGAGGTGGGAGCGGATGCGGCTGTGGCGGTGCAGGCCGCCCGCACCGCGCCGGGGCAGATCGCGACGCTGATCCTGCCCTCCGACACCTGTTGGGACGAGGGCGGAGCGGTGGCCGAGCCGCTGCCCGTGCCCGCCACGCCCCAGGCGGAGATGCACGCCATCCGCGCCGCGGCGCGCGTGCTGCGGGAGAAGCGCAACGTCCTCGTCCTGCTCGGCGGCGCCATGGCGCTGACCGAGGAGGCGCAGCGGCAGGCGCACCGCATCGCCGCGCACAGCGGCGCGCGGCTGCTGGCCGAGACCTCCAACAGCCGCTTCCAGCGCGGCCGCGGCCGCTTGCCGCTCGAGCGCGTGCCCTATCCGGCCGATGTGGCGATCGAGCGGCTCAAGGGGGTGGAGCACCTCATCCTCGTCGGCTCCAAGGCGCCCATCGGCTTCTTCGCCTATCCCAACATGCCCTCGAAGCACTACCCGGAGCACGCGAGCATCACGGTGCTGACGCGCCCCGAGCAGGACGCCGAGGCCGCGCTGCGCGCGCTCGCCGAGGAGCTGGGCGCGCCCTCCGTGCCGGTGCCCGATCCCGGCCCGCGCGCCGAGGCGCCGCGCGGCGCGCCCTCGCCCGAGGGGCTGGCGCGGCTGGTCGGCGCGCTGATGCCGGAGGACTGCATCGTGGTGGACGAATCCGTGAGCTATGGCCGCGGCTTCTTCCCCGCCACCCATGCCACGCCCCCGCATGACTGGCTGCAGATCACGGGCGGCGCCATCGGCTGCGGGCTGCCGCTGGCCACGGGCGCGGCCATCGGCGGCGGCGGGCGGCGCGTGCTGAACCTGCAGGCCGATGGCAGCGCCATGTACACGGTGCAGGCGCTCTGGACCCAGGCGCGCGAGCGGCTGCCCGTCACCACCCTCATCCTCTCCAACCGGAAATACCAGATCCTGCTCGGCGAATACCGCAATGTGGGCGCCAACCCGGGGCGCACCGCGCTCGACATGATGGATCTGGGCAACCCCGACATCGGCTGGGCGCAGCTCGCCCGCGCCATGGGCGTGGAGGCCGCCACGGCCACCACGCTCGAGGAGGCGGGCGACCTGATGGTGCAGAGCTTCGCCCGCCCCGCGCCCTTCCTGATCGAGCTGGTCATCTGAGCCGCAGGGGGATTGTGCGCGCCGCCCGCTTGCACGACCCCGACATCGCCCCATCTGGGCAGGCGAGAGAGGCCCGCCCCGCCGGGGGGCGCGCGTCGCAGCGAGGAACCCACCAGGTCATGAACATCCAGGCGCCCAAGACGCTGACCGCCGAGGAGAAGTCCAGCGCCCCGCCGCGCCCGACCCGGGAGGAGGCCGAGGCCGCCGTCCGCACCCTCCTGCTCTGGGCCGGCGACGACCCGGACCGCGAGGGGCTGGTGGACACGCCCGCCCGCGTCGTCCGCGCCTATGAGGAGTTCTTCGCCGGCTACGCGACCGACCCGGTGGAGATGCTCGCCCGCTCCTTCGAGGAGACGGACGGCTACGACGAGATGGTGGTGCTGCGCGACATCCGGCTCGAAAGCCATTGCGAGCATCACATGGTGCCGATCATCGGCCGCGCCCATGTCGCCTACCTGCCCAACGGGCGCGTGGTGGGGATCTCGAAGCTCGCGCGGGTCGTCGAGGCCTACGCGAAGCGTCTGCAGATCCAGGAAAAGCTGACGGCGCAGATCGCCAACACCATCGACTCGGTGCTCAAGCCCAAGGGCGTGGCCGTGGTCATCGAGGCGGCGCACCAGTGCATGACGACGCGCGGCATCCACAAGCCGGGCGTGTCCATGGTCACCTCGCGCATGCTGGGCGAGTTCCGGACGAACGACGCCACGCGGCGAGAGTTCCTCTCGATGATCAGCGGCTCGCGCGGCGTGCTGGAGGGCTGAGCGGGGGCGGGGAGGCCCGCCCCCGCTCAGTGGGACATCAGCACCGGCAGCGTCGCCTCGCGCAGCAGGGTGCGGGTTGCCCCGCCGAGGATCCATTCGCGCAGGCGCGAATGGCCGTAACCGCCCATGACCAGCAGATCGGCGCCGAGATCGGCGGCGGCATTGAGCAGCAGCTCCCCCGCGCCGAGCTCGGGACTGGCGACCACCTGCACGGTCACCGCCAAGCCATGCCGGGCCAGATGCCGGGCGATGTCGGCCCCCGGCTGGTCGCCATGCGCGCCGGGGGTCGCCTCGGGGTTGGCGACGAGCACGGTCACCGCCTCCGCCCCGGCCATCAGCGGCAGGGCATCGTGCAGCGCCCGCGCCGCCTCGCGGCTGGCGTTCCAGCCGACGAGCACGCGCCGGCCGATGCGCGCCGGCGCACCGGCATGCGGAACCATCAGCAGCGGCCGGCCGCTGGCGAAGAGGGCCGCCTCCACGCGCGCCATGGCCGCCCCGTCCTCGCTCTCGGGCTGGCCGAGCACCAGAAGGTCGGCGTGGCGGGCGTGGCGGGGCAGGATGCCGAGCGCCGCGCCCTCCTCCTGCCGCCACTCTCCTGCGAGGCCGAAGGGGGCCAGCGCCGCCTCGAATTCGGCCTTCCGCAGCGCCGCCTTGGCGATCTCCGCCTCGCGGAGCTGCTCGATCAGCGCGGCCAGGGCGAGACCGCCGCCGCCATCCGCCCCCGCGAGCACGGGCAGCGGCACCTCGACCACGAAGAGGCCGGCGAGATGCGCGCCGAGCCGCCGGGCGAGATCCGCCGCGAGCGCAAGGCGCGGCCCCGGCGGCCCGCCGTCGAGATGCACGAGGATGTCCTTCACGCCCATGGGCGCCCTCCCTTCCCTCTGCCGTCACGCCGCGCGGCGGTTCAGGCGGCGATCGCCTCCTCGAGCGCGGCGCGGATGCCATGGGGCAAGGCCCCGAGCACTTTCTCGACCTGCCCATGGTCCACATGCCGCGCCAGGGTGCGGAAGGAGGCGGCCAGCGCATCCGCCGGGTTCAGCGGGCGGCCGCGGCCGAGATTCTCCTCGATGCGCGCCAGGAACTCGTCCAGGCTGCGCGCCGGCTCGTGCTGGGCGCCCGGCCGCCACTGGTCGTAGTACGCCCCGCGCAGGATGAGCGGGAGCTGCGCGCCGAGATGCGCGGCCAGCTCGATGGGCAGCCGGTCGCGCAGGGCGCGCAGCACCGCCCCCAGCGCATGCCACGCCGTCTGCCGGTCGGGGCCGAGCTCCGCCATGATCTCGTCGAGCCAGATGTTGGTGGTCTGCAGGCTCTTGTCCCAGACCTCGAGGCCGGTGCTCGCCATGGTTCCTCTCCCGCGCGGGCGGGGCGCCCGCCCGAGGAGAGCCTGGACCCGTGCGGCGCGCCCCGCCTTGCGCCAGCGCAAGGCGCGGGGCGGCGCGCGCATGCGCTGATCGGGCGCGGCCGCGGCGAGGGAGGGCGCGATGCGCGTGGGCGTTCCGCGCGAGGTGAAGGTGCACGAGTACCGGGTGGGCCTCGTTCCCGCCGCGGTGCGCGAGCTGGTGGCGCACGGGCATGAGGTGCTGGTGGAGAGCGGGGCCGGCGCGGGCATCGGCTTCGATGACGAGGCCTATCGCGCCGCCGGCGCGGCGATCGCCGCCGATGCCGGCGAGGTCTTCGCCTCCGCCGAGCTGCTGGTGAAGGTGAAGGAGCCGCAGCCCGGCGAATGGGCGCGGCTGCGGCCCGGGCAGGTGCTCTTCGCCTATCTCCACCTCGCACCCGATCCGGCCCAGGCGCGCGGCCTGATGGAGAGCGGGGTGACCGCCATCGCCTACGAGACGGTGACCGATGCGCGCGGCGGGCTGCCCCTGCTCGCGCCGATGAGCGAGGTGGCGGGGCGCATGGCCGTGCAGGTCGGCGCCCGCTGCCTGGAGAAGGAGATGGGCGGCGCGGGCATCCTGCTCGGCGGCGTGCCGGGGGTGCCGGGCGCGCAGGTGGTGATCCTCGGCGGCGGGGTGGTCGGGGCGAATGCTGCGCGCATCGCCCATGGCATGCGCGCGCGCGTGACGGTGCTGGACCGCGCGCCGGCCGCGCTGCACGCGCTGGACGTGGAGTTCAACGGCATGGTGGACACGCTCTTCGCCACCCGCGACGCCATCGAGCGCGCGGTGGTCGAGGCCGATCTGCTGATCGGCGCCGTTCTCGTGCCGGGCGCCGAGGCGCCGCGCCTCGTTTCGCGCGATCTGGTGCGGCGGATGCGCCCGGGCAGCGTGATCGTGGACGTGGCCATAGACCAGGGCGGCTGCGTCGAGACCTCTCGCCCCACCACCCATGCGGAGCCGACCTATGTGGAGGAAGGGGTGGTGCACTACTGCGTCACCAACATGCCCGGGGCGGTGGCGCGCACCTCCGCGGTGGCGCTGAACAACGCCACCCTGCCCTTCGTGCTGCAGATCGCCGATCGCGGCTGGCGGGGCGCGGCGGCGGCGGACCCGCACCTCGCCCGCGGCATCAACGTGCATGCCGGGCGCCTGGTGCATCCGGCCGTGGCGGCGGCGCTGGGGCAGGCGCCGCTGCCGCTCGAGGCGGCGCTCGGCGCATGATGCGCGGGGCGCGCTTCGCCGACCGCGCCGAGGCGGGGCGGCTGCTCGGCGCGCGGCTGCGCGGCGCGGGGCTCGATCGGCCTGTCGTCTATGCGCTGCCGCGCGGCGGGGTGGCGGTGGCGGCGGAGGTGGCGCGTGCCCTCGATGCGCCGCTCGACCTCGTGCTGGTGCGCAAGCTGGGCGCGCCCGGCCAGCCGGAACTCGGCATCGGCGCGGTGGTGGACGGGCAAAGCACGGCCGAGACGGTGCTCAACCCCGCGATCATGCGCGCCACCGGGGCGGACGAGGCCTATCTGGCCAGGGCGCGCGAGGCGGCGCTGGCCGAGATCGAGCGCCGCCGGCACCTCTACCTTGCCGGGCGGGCGCGGCCTGATCCGCGCGGCCGCGCGGCGGTGGTGGTCGATGACGGGCTGGCCACCGGCGCCACCGCGCGCGCGGCGCTGCAGGCGCTGCGCCGCCGTGGCCCGGCGCGCCTGCTGCTTGCCGTGCCGGTCGCGCCGCCGGAGGCGGTGGCGGCGCTGCGGGAAGTGGCGGACGAGGTGATCTGCCTGCGCGAGCCGGATCCCTTCTGGGGCGTGGGCGCGCACTACGACGACTTCCACCAGCTGGACGATGCGGAGGTGATCCGGCTGCTCGATGCCGCCGCGCGGCCGGCGGAGAGGCCGCCGGGGGGCTGACCCGGCCCGCGCCGGGTGTCACGCCTGACGGGCGCCGTCACGCTCCACCATCAGTCGGCGCGCCTCGTCCGGAATGGGCAGGCTCGCCCCGTCCTGGGCGCAGACCAGCAGCGCCGTGCAGGAGAACACGAGGCCGTTGCGCCACACCGCGTATTCGTGGACGAAGCTGCTGCGCCGCAGACTCGGCACGCGCAGCGTGAGCAGCACCTCGTCCAGGAAGCCGACGGAGCGGTGGTAGCGCGCCTCCAGCTTCGCCACCACGGGGCCGGGCGCCCCCGGCCGCAGCGCCTGGCCGAGGGAGAGCCAGTGCTCGATGCGCAGATCCTCGAACATGACGAGGTAGGCCGCGTGGTTCACATGGCCGTAAAGGTCGCACTCCGACCAGCGGACGACATGCCGCCGCGCGATGGTCCACTCGCCTTCCACGCCGAAGGCCTCCGGCAGCGAAGCCGTCATGCCCTGCCCTCCTCGCCTCGGCCACAGGCTGGCGGAAAAGCGGCGCGGCATCCACCCCGCCCGCGGATCAGGGCGGGGCGTAGAGGCTCTTGAGCTGGAGGCGGCGGATCATGTTGCGGCAGAGCGCCTCCACCTCGCGCCGGTCGGTGGTCTCGGGATGGACGCTGGCCCAGGCCGCGGCGAGGCGCCGCCAGAACAGGCCGAGTTCCACCAGCCTTTCGCGGAGCTGGGCCTGGCGCTCGACATGCGCCTCGAGGGCGGCGAAGCTTGTCTGGCCCTCCAGTTCCGCCGCCGCGGCGCGGCGCAGGCCCTCCGCCGTCTCGCGCGGGATGCTGGCGAGCGGGCAGACCTGGCGCACCGCATGGCCCAGGAGATCGCCCGACCAGCCGGCCTCGCGCAGCAGCACCCGGGCTGTCGCCTGCACCATGCGCTCCATCCCCGGATAGTCGGGCTGCTCGGCATGGGCGGCGAGCACGCCGGCATGGGCCCGGGCCAGCCGCTGCAGAGCGCGCGCGAGGCGCGCGACGCGCTCGAGTTCCAGCCGCTCATCGGTCACGCAGCGCGCGGCGGCGATTTCGAACATGTGGGGGCCCGGGGGCGTGCGGCGCAGCGCCGCCATATAGGCCTCGCCGGCCCGGCCGGCATCCCGCTCCAGGGCGGCGACCAGGGCGGTGGTGGCGGCATAGACGTGGTGTTCGCGCGGTGCGGGCGGGGGTTCGCCGCGCAGGGTGGGTGGCACCGGGTCCCCGGGTACCACCACCTCGACGAGGCGCAGCGCCGACGGGATGAGGCGCAGAAGCCGGAAATCCCGGCTGCCGGGGACGAGGTCGAGGGCGGAGTGCGCCGTCTCCACATCGAGCACGAGGCGCAGGGATTCGCAGCGCCGGACGAAGATGATCTGCCCGTCGGGCCCGCGCTCGAAGGCGAGGTCGGGTTCCCGCAGCCAGGGGGCGGCGAAGTCGAAGGCCGGCGGCGGCCAGGGCTCCTCCTCGGTCTCACCGGGGAAGCGGACGGGATCGAACAGGATGGGGTCTGGCAGGCTCACGCTTCCCGTCTCGCGCGGGGCCGATGAAGGCGCGGTTAAGTCGATGCCAGGGCGGCGCTGTCACCCATCCGCCACGGGCCCTATATGAGCGGAGGCGGCCACGCGGCCGCGCCGAGAGCAGGAGGCCGACGGTGCCCGAGGACGTGGACCCCGAGGACGAGTTCGTCACCGACGACGCCTATGCGGCCGGCCGCCAGGCCTTCTATGCCGGCGCCTCGGTCCTGGAGAACCCGATGGCGCAGACCGGCAATTGGGGGAAGGCCTGGTTCGCCGGCTGGCTCGACGCGCTGGCCGATGCGGTGACCGGCCATGACCGCGAGAAGGCGGGCTTCGCCCGGCTGCTGCGCGCCGACCGCGCCGAGCCCTTCTGACCCGACCGCGCGCCCCCTCGCCTCCTTCCCGCTTCGGGCGTATGCAGGAGGGCGGGAGGGCGTGCGACATGACCCCGATCAGCCTGGAGGCCATGGCGGCCTCCATCCCGGACGGCGCGAGCCTCGCGCTGCCGCCCGACAACTCGCTGCCGCCGGTGGCCTTGGCCAAGGCGCTGATCCGCCGGGGTGCCAGGGGGCTGCGGCTCATCGGCGTGCCGATCTCGGGCTTCGCCACCGACATCCTGATCGGCGCCGGCTGCGTGGCCGAGGTGGAAACCAGCGCCGTGACGCTGGGCGAGGCCGGCTTCGCGCCGCGCTTCACCGCCGCGTTGAGGGAGGGGCGCATCACCATCCGCGACGCCACCTGCCCGGCCATGCACACCATGCTGCAGGCGGCCGAGAAGGGCGTGCCCTTCATGCCGCTCCGCGGGCTCATCGGCAGCGACCTCCTCGCCCACCGGCCGGACTGGAAGGTGATCGAGAGCCCCTTCGCCGAGCCCGCGCTGCCCGGCGGCGAGAAGATCGTCCTCCTGCCCGCGCTCCACCCTGACGTGGCGGCCTTCCACGCCGTGATGGCCGACAGCCACGGCAATGTCTGGGTGGGGCGACGCCGCGAATGCGCCACCATCGCCCATGCCAGCCGGCGCGTCCTGGTCACCGTCGAGCGCGTGGTGGAGGGTAACTTCCTGGAGGACGAGCGCCTCTGCCCCGGCGCCATCAGCGCCGCCTACATCGAGGCGGTGGCGGTGGCCGAGCGCGGCGCCCAGCCGGCCGCGCTGCTCGACGAGTACGGCTTCGACAGCGCCGCCGTCATGGAGTACGCGCGCGCCGCGAAGACGGAGGGGGGCTTCGCCGAATGGTGCGCCGCGCATGTCTTCGCCGGGCGCGCGGCGGCCGCGGCATGAGCGTCCCCTTCCGGCCCGAGGAGCTGCTCGCCACCGCCATCGCGCGGCTGATCCGCGCCGTGCCGACGCGCCACATCGCGGTGGGCGCCGCCTCGCCCATCCCGGCCGCGGCCTGCTGGCTGTGCGTGAAGCAGGGCGACCCGATCCGGCTCTCGCTGCTGCACAAACGCAGCGGCAACCCCTTCACCGAGGGCTCGCGCGAGCTGTTCGACCTGACGGGGCAGGGCAGGGTGGACCTGTTCTTCCTCGGCGGCGGCGAGATCGACGGGCAGGCGAACCTGAACCTGATCGGCACCGGCGCATGGCCGGGCATGACGGTGCGCTTTCCGGGCAGCTTCGGCTCGGCCTTCATGTACTACATGGCGGGGCGCACCGTCCTGTTCCGCGAGGAGCACTCGCCCCGCGTGCTGGTGGAGCGGGTGGCGCACATCTCCGCCCCCGGCGTGAGCGCGCCGGGCGTGTTCCGCCGCGGCCACGCCCAGGCGCTGGTGACCGGGCGCTGCGTCTTCCGCTTCCACCCCGAGCGCGCGCGCTTCTCCCTCGCCTCCGTCCATCCGGGCGAGAGCGTGGAGAGCGTGCGGGCGATGACCGGCTTCGCCTTCGACGTCGAGGGCGAGGTGCCCGAGACCCCCGCGCCGACGCAGGCCGAGCTCGCGCTGCTGCGCGGCCCCGTCTGCGACGAGATGCGCGAGACCTATCCCGAGTTCTGCGCCCGCGTGTTCGGGCGGAAGGTGGCCGCATGACCGACGCGATTCCGATGACCGAGGGCCGCGCCCTCGCCGCCGGCCCGGGCGCCCTGGCGGGGCTGCGCGTGGTGGACCTGACGCGCGTGCTGGGCGGGCCCTATTGCACCATGATCCTTTCCGACCACGGGGCGGAGGTGATCAAGCTCGAACCCCCGCAGGGCGACGAGGTGCGCGACTGGGGCCCGCCCTTCGACGCGAACGGGGATGCGAGCTATTTCCTCGGCGTCAACCGCAACAAGCAATCGGTGGGGCTCGATCTCTCGCGGCCCGAGGGGCGCGAGGTGCTGCTGCGCCTGCTCGAGGGCGCCGATGTGCTGATCGAGAACTTCAAGCCCGGCAGCATGGAGAAATGGGGGCTGGGCTATGAGGAGGTGCTGTCCCGCCGCTTCCCGCGGCTGATCCATTGCCGCGTCTCGGGCTTCGGGGCGGACGGGCCGCTGGGCGGCTTTCCGGGCTATGACGCCATCGTGCAGGCCATGGTGGGGCTGATGTCCATCAACGGCACGGAGGATTCCGGGCCGACGCGGCTCGGCACCCCCATCGTGGACATCGCCACGGGCCTGTTTTCCGCCATCGCGATCCTGATGGCGCTGCACGAGCGCGAGCGGTCCGGCCGCGGTCAGTTCTGCGACATGACGCTGCACGACTGCGGCATGGCGCTGCTGCATCCGCACGCGGCCAACTACTTCCTCGGCGGCAAGCGGCCGGTGGCCACGGGCAATCCGCACCCGAACCTCGCGCCCTATGCGAAGTTCCGCACCCGCACCTGCGAGATCTTCGTGGGCTGCGGCAATGACCCGACCTTCCGGAAGTTCTGCGCCTTCCTCGGCCTCGAGGAGCTGGCGCAGGACCCGCGCTTCGCCACAAACGGGCAGCGCGTGGTCAACAGGGCGGCGCTGGCCGAGATCCTGGAGGCGCGTTTCGCCGAGGAGGACGGCCATGAGCTCTGCCGCCGCATGCTGGCCGCAGGCCTGCCCGCGGGACCCGTGCTGCATGTGGACGAGGCGATGGCGCAGCCGCACACCGCCCATCGCGCCATGATCACGGAGAAGGACGGCTTCGTGGGTCTTGGAACGCCCATCAAGCTCTCGCGCACGCCGGGCGGCACCCGGGCCGCGCCCCCGCGCTTCGCCGAGCACACGCGCAGCGTGCTGGCCGCCAAGGGATTCTCGGAGGACGAGATCGCGCGGCTCGAGGCGGCGGGGGTGCTGGTGGAGGCGCGGCGGAAGTAGCCCACCGGCCATTCGGGGCTTCCCGCGGGGCGGCGGGCGCGGTATCAGGCGAATACCGGACCCGTAGCTCAGCTGGATAGAGCGTTGCCCTCCGAAGGCAAAGGTCGTGCGTTCGAATCGCGCCGGGTCCGCCAGTTTTTCAAGGGGTTGGCCTGGGGCTGGCCCGGGAACACAAAGGGCCGGGGTGACACCGGGGATGCAGCGGAGCGCCGAGCCGCCTCGCTGCGCGAGACGTCGGCCCAAATCCGTGCGGACAAACCTGAT
>JAOAIK010000010.1 GCA_026414745.1 Roseococcus sp. | reverse complement strand
CGTAAACGTCGCACCACCACGCTTCGCCAAAACCTTCGTGATCGCCGCCGTCAGCGACGTCTTGCCATGGTCCACATGGCCGATCGTCCCAATGTTGCAGTGCGGCTTGGTGCGCTCAAACTTCGCCTTGGCCATCGTGGTCCCGCTCCAAGAATGATCTGATCCGAAGCCGCACCGGCGGGAGCGCAGCGCAAGGGAGCTTCCACCCTGGAGCGGGTGAGGGGAATCGAACCCCCATAGCCAGCTTGGAAGGCTGGAGCTCTACCATTGAGCTACACCCGCACCGAGGCGGACGCTGCCAGCAGGAGCACCACCCGGATGAGCGGCGCCCGCTTCCTGCACCGGAGACATGGAGGGGGTTGGATTCGAACCAACGTAGGCTCGCGCCAACAGATTTACAGTCTGTCCCCTTTAGCCACTCGGGCACCCCTCCGCACGCGGCCGGAAGCGCGCGCCGTAAAGCGGTTTCGCCTCGCCCTGTCAATCGCGCCCGGCGCGGGTCGAGCCCGCGCAGGCGAAGATGCGGCAGGAGGGAGGACAAGCGCCTCGCCCGGCGCGGAGGCTCAGCCTGTCTCGGCTCTCGGTGGGTCGGCTCTCGGCGGAGAGGGTGGCCGCGCTGACGGGCGGCGGTGGTGCGGTCGAGAAGATTCGAACTTCCACGGGGTTGCCCCCACTAGCACCTCAAGCTAGCGCGTCTACCATTCCGCCACGACCGCGACGCGGCGAGGGCTTAGCGCATGATCCCGCCCGGTTCAACCGACCCCCGCACGAATCTCGAATGGACCGTCTCGGCGGGCCTCACCCCCTACCCCGAGGCGCTGGCCGCCATGCAGGCGCGGGTGGCCGCCATCCGGGCGGGCGAGGCCCCGGAATGCGTCTGGCTGGTGGAGCACCCGCCCAGCTACACCGCCGGCACCAGCGCGAAGCCCGAGGAGCTGGTCGAGCGTCGATTCCCCGCCTACGCCGCGGGCCGTGGCGGGCAATGGACCTATCACGGCCCCGGCCAGCGCACCGCCTATGTGATGCTCGACCTCGCGCGCCCGCACGGGCCCGTCCCGGCGCGCGACATCCGCGCCTATGTCCATGCGCTCGAGGAATGGATGATCCGCGCGCTCGACCGCTTCAACATCCGCGGCGAGCGGCGCGCGGGGCGCGTGGGGATCTGGGTCGCGCGCGGCGGCGGTCGCGAGGACAAGATCGGCGCCATCGGCGTGCGCGTCACGCGCTGGGTCTCCTGGCATGGTGTCGCGCTGAACCTGGAGCCCGATCTCTCGCATTTCTCCGGCATCGTGCCCTGCGGCATCCGCGAGCACGGCGTGACGAGCCTGCACGACCTCGGCGTGCGCGCCAGCATGGCGGAGCTGGACTGGGCGTTGATGGCCGCCTGGGCCGAGGTGTTCCAGCCGGGGTGAGCGTCCCCGCGGCGCGCCGCGTCAGTAGCCGAGGCCGCGGTCCACCGCCTCGCGCAGCGGCTCTCCCGCCAGGAAGCGCCGCGCATTCTCCGCCAGCAGCGCCGCCACCGCCTCGTCGCGCCGGGGGTGCAGCCCGCCGATATGCGGCAGCACGACGCAATTGGGCGCGGTCCAGAAGGGGTGGTCGGGGGGCAGCGGCTCCTCGCGGAACACGTCGAGCACCGCCCCGGCGATGGTGCCGGCCTCCAGCGCCGCCACCAGATCCGCGTCCACGATCGCGCCGCCGCGGCCGAAATTGATCAGCCAGGCGTCCGGCTTCATGCGCGCCAGCCGCGCCGCGTCGATCAGGTTGTCGGTCTCGGGCGTGGAGGGCAGCAGGAGCACCACGAAATCGGCGCGCGCCAGAACCTCCTCCGTGCCCTCGGGGCCGAAGACGCGCTCCACATGCGGCAGGGGCGCGGGGGAACGCTTCGTGCCGATCACGCGCATCTCGAGCGCCGCGGCCTTGCGCGCCAGCTCCTGCCCGATGGCGCCGAGGCCGAGGATGCCGAGCGTGCAGCCCGCCAGCGTGCGCGAGACGCGCCGCGTCCAGCGCGCCTCGCGCTGGTCGAGCGCGGCCTGGTGGTAGGGCTTGGTGATGTGGAACAGCGCGCCCAGGATGTTCTCGGGCATCTGCACGCGATGGGTGCCGCGCGCGCAGGCCAGCGCGATGCCCTCGCGCAGGTCGGGCCGGCCGAGCCAGTGCTCCACCCCCGCGGTCATGGACTGGATCCAGCGCAGCCGCGGCATGGAGGCGAGCAGCCCGGGCGGGGCGCCCCAGCACATCATCGCCTCCGCCTCGGCGAGCTGCTCGGCGCTCGGCCGCTCGGCCCGCTTCACCTCCGCGATGCGGAAGGCGTCCGCGACGCCGGCCGCCTCCAGCGCGCGCCGATAGGCCGCGTTCTGGTCGTTCCAGAGGATCAGCAGCGGGGCGGGCTGGGTGGGGGCGGCCATGCGCGCGTCTCCTGTCTCGCCGCCAGCGTAACGGCCGGCTCAGCGCCGGTCGAGCAGCGCCAGGCCGAAGCCGAACGCGGCGAGCAGCCCGGCCGCCGCCAGCATCCAGATGGCCGGGCCATAGCCGCCCGACCATTGCCAGACCAGCGCGACGATCACGGGGGCGAAGGCGCGCATCGGCGCTGAGGCAAGGGCGAGCGCGCCCGTCACCGCGCCATAGCCCTCGCGGCCCAGGATGTCGGCCGGCGCCCCCGCGCGCACGATGGACAGCAGCCCATCCGCCACCGCCCAGCCCAGGGTGAACACCAGCACCCAGGCGAAGAGCGGCGGGGCGAGCGCGAGCCAGGCGATGGCGAGCGGCATCAGCGTCACGCAGAACACGCCCACGGCCGAGAGCGGCAGCCGCGGCCCGGCGGCGAAGAGCAGGCCGCGCGCCGCCACCTGGAAGGGCCCGTGCAGCGCCGCGAGCCAGATCACGCTCGCCTCGTCGAGCCCCCGCTCGCGCAGCAGCGGCACGAGATGGGCCGCCAGCCCGACGCCGACGAAGCTGTGCGCCGAGAGCAGCAGCGCAAGGCCCCAGAAGGCGGGGCGGCGCAGGGCCTCGGCGAGAGGCGCGCGCCGCCCGGCCTCCCTGGGCGGGGGCGGCCGGGCCTCGGCGAACTGCCACAGCGCGAGCAGCCCCGCGGCACACTGCAGCGCGGCGAGCGCCCAGAGCGCGCCGCGCCAGCCGAACGCGAGGATCAGCGCCTCGGTCAGCGGGATGAAGACGGTGGCGGTGAAGCCGGTGATGAAGGTGATGCCGGTGATCACCCGCATGGGCTGGCGCGCCAGCGCCACGACCACGGCCATGGCGGGGCTCCACAGCGCGGTGGCGTGCACGAGGCCCATGGCGACCCACAGCGCGTAGAAGGCCCGGAGATCGCCCACCATCGCCCAGGCGCCGAGCAGCGCCGCCCCCGCGAGCCCGCCGAGGCCGAGCGGCAGCCGCCCGCCGCGCGCGTCCACGAAGCGCCCCACATGCACGGCGGCGAGGCCCGAGACGAGCAGCCCCAGCGTGAAGGCCGCGCTGATTTCCGCGCGGCTCCAGCCCAGCTCCCGCTCCATGGGCTGGATCATCAGCGTGAAGGGGGTGAACAGCGTGCCCCAGCCGATGAGCTGGTTCACCGCGATGCCGAGGACGAGCCCCCGATCGCTGGTGCGCGCGACGGGCACGGCCTCAGCGGCCGTGCATCATCATGCCGCTGACGCTGCCGCCGAGGGAGAGGCTGGGCCCGGAGGCGGCCGCGGGCTCGGTGCGCGCCCCCTGCGCGCAGGCGCCGAGCATCAGCAGCGCCAAGACCGGAACCCATCGCCGCATGGACGCCTCCTCCGCATCAGCCGATCAGGATGCCGCGATCGGCATGGTAGCGCGCGAAGGCCTCCGGGCGAAGACGGGCGTCGCGCCGCGTCTCGGGCGAGTGGCCGGAGGGGTTGTGGAAGCGCAGGCGCCCCGCCTCGTCCCGGCCGAACACCAGAACGAGATGCCCGCCACGCCGGGGCGGCGGCTCTTCGGGCGTGCGGATGCGCGCATGCACCGAGGCGATGTAGAGCTGCCCCGGCGCCAGCACGGGCAGGGGCGCATCGAGCAGGATGCGCGCGGGAATGCCCCGCCCCTCCAGCCACGCCACCGCGCCCGAATAGATCAGCCCGCGGATCGCGCCGTCGGGTTCCTCCACATAGCCGCCCAGCGCCTGCACGGCGCGGCGCAGCGCATGGATGGAGAGATCCTCGCCGCGCGCCGCCATCGCCATGCGCAGGCAGGCCATGCCGCAGAGGTGAGGCGCCCAGCGCGCGTATTCCTCCGGCGTCGCCGCGCCGGATCGCGCCCAGAGCGGGTCGCTCGCCGCATCGCGCCCGGCGAGGAACTCCGGGATCAGCGCCTCGCTCTCCCACTGCGCGGCATAGGGCGGCGGTTCGGCGAGGCTCATCCGTTCAGGTGGCAGGCGGAGAGATGCCCGGGCGCGATCTCGCGCAGGGCGGGCGCCTCCTCGCGGCAGCGCGGCAGGGCGTGCGGGCAGCGCGGGTGGAAATGGCAGCCCGGCGGCGGCGCCAGCGGCGAGGGGATCTCCCCCCGCACCGGCTGGAAGACCCGCTTGCGCGCCTCGATGCGCGGCACCGAGGCGAGCAGCGAGACGGTGTAGGGATGGTTGGCGCGCGCGAACACCTCCTCGGCCGGCGCCAGCTCCACCAGGCGGCCGAGATACATGATCGCCACGCGGTCGCTCAGATGCTCCACCACGCCGAGGTCGTGCGAGATGAACAGGTAGGTGAGGTCGAGCTCCTCGCGCAGCCGCATGAAGAGGTTCAGGATCTGCGCCTGGATGGAGACGTCGAGCGCGGCCACCGCCTCGTCGCAGACCAGGAACTCGGGCCGCACCGCCAGCGCGCGCGCGATGCCGATGCGCTGGCGCTGCCCGCCCGAGAACTGGTGCGGGTAGCGGCGCTTGAAGGCGGGATCGAGCCCCGCGCGGCGCAGCTGCTCGTCCACATAGGCGTCGAGCCCCGCGCGGGCGACGAGGCCGTGCACCAGCGGCGCCTCGCCCACGATGTCCTGCGCCTTCATGCGCGGGTTGAGCGAGGCGTAGGGATCCTGGAAGATCATCTGCGCGCGCAGCTTGGCCTCGCGCGCCCGCGCGCCCGAGAGGCCGGACAGGGGCTCGCCGCGCCACAGCACCTCGCCCTCGGAGGGCGGCAGGATGCCGGCCGCGATGCGCCCGAGCGTGGACTTGCCGCAGCCGCTCTCGCCCACCAGGCCGAGCACCTCCCCCTGGCGCAGCGCCAGCGAGACGCCGTCCACCGCGCGCACCGTCTCCTCGCGCAGCGGCGCGCCGAGGGCGCGCGCGAGCCGCCCCGCGAGGTCGAGCCGCTTCTCGAAGCGGCGCGAGACGCCGCTGAGCGCGATGAGCGGCGGCGCGCTCACGCCTGCGCCTCCTCCAGCAGCGGATGGACGCAGCGCACCTCCCGGCCGGGGGCGAGCGGGCGCAGGGCGGGGGCCTCCAGGCAGGCCTCGCTGGCGCGCGCGCAGCGCGCGCGGAAGGCGCAGCCGGGGGGCAGGTGCAGCAGCGAGGGCGTCATGCCCGGAATCTGCCGCAGCGGCGCGCCGCGCCGGTTGCGCGAGGGCACGCTGCCGATCAGCCCCGCCGTGTAGGGGTGCAGCGGCGCGTCCAGCACCTCGCCCACCGGCCCCTGCTCCACGATGCGGCCCGCGTACATCACCGCGATGGCGTCGGCGAGGCCCGCGACGACGGAGAGGTCATGGGTGATCCAGATCAGCGCCGTGCCGGTGGTGGCGGCGAGCTTCTGCACCTCGGCCAGGATCTGGCCCTGGATGGTGACGTCCAGCGCGGTGGTGGGCTCGTCGGCGATGATCAGGTCGGGCCGGTGCAGCAGGGCGATGGCGATGGCCACGCGCTGGCGCATGCCGCCCGAGAACTGGTGCGGATAGGCGCGCAGCCGCTCCTCCGGGCTCGGGATGCCGACCATGCCCAGCGCGTCGCGCGCGCGGGCGCGGGCCTCGGCGCGGCTCACCTTCTCGTGCGCCAGCACCGTCTCGATCATCTGCGTGTCCACCCGGAGCACCGGGTTCAGCGTCATCATCGGGTCCTGGAAGATCATGGCGATGCGGTTGCCGCGCAGGCGGCGCATCTCCGCCTCCGGCAGCGCGGCGAGGTCGCGCCCCTGGAAGAGGATCCGCCCCGAGACGACGCGCCCCGGCGGGTCCACGAGGCCGATGAGGGAGAAGCCGGTGACCGATTTGCCCGAGCCGGACTCGCCCACGAGGCCGAGCACCTCGCCGCGGCGCACCGTGAAGGAAACGCCGTCCACCGCCTTCACCACCCCGGCGCGGGTGAAGAAATGGGTGCGCAGGTCGCGCACCTCCAGGGTCACCTCCATCGCCGCCGCGCCCTCACTTCTTCAGCCTGGGATTGAGCACGTCGCGCAGATGGTCGCCCATCAGGTTGATGCTCACGATGGTGACCAGCAGCGCGATGCCCGGATAGAAGCTGATCCAGTATTTGCCGCTCAGCATGTATTCGTAGCCGTTGGCGATGAGCAGGCCGAGCGAGGGCTCGGTGATGGGCACGCCGAGGCCGAGGAAGGAGAGCGTCGCCTCCAGCGCGATGGCGCGCGCGATCTGGATGGTGCCCACCACGATCAGCGGCGGCAGGCAGTTGGGCAGCAGGTGGCGGAACAGGATGCGCGAGGTGGGCAGCGCCAGGCACTGCGCCGCCTCGATGTATTCGCGCCGCCGCTCCACCAGCGCCGAGCCGCGCACCGTGCGCGCGTAATAGGCCCATTCCACCACCACCAGCGCGATCACGACGTTGAGGATGCCCTTGCCGAGGAAGGCGAGGATCATGAGCGCCGCCAGGATGGTGGGGAAGCTGAGCTGGAGGTCCACCAGCCGCATGATCACGCTGTCGGTCCGCCCTCCCGCATAGGCGGCGAGCAGCCCGAGCGAGGCGCCGAGAAGGCAGGCGATCAGCGCCGAACCCACGCCGACGGTGAGCGAGATCCGCAGCCCGTAGATGATGCCGGAGAGCATGTCCCGCCCCTGGTCGTCGGTGCCGAGCCAGTGGGTGATTCCCGAACCGCCCACCGCCCCGGGCGGCAGCCGCCCGTCCATGATGTCGAGCTGCGCGAGGTCATAGGGGTTCTGCGGCGCGATCCAGGGCGCGAACAGCGCCAGCAGCGCGACGGCGGCGAAGACCAGCAGCCCGCCCACCGCCACCTTGCTCGCCATGAACTCCGAGACGAAGCGGCGGAAGGGCGTCTCCTCCCGCGCGGCGGCCGGCTCCAGCGCCGCCTCGCTCACCGGCTGCCCTCCAGCCGCACGCGGGGATCCAGCACGGAGTAGAGGATGTCCACCACCAGGTTGATGACGATGAACATCAGCACGATGATCATGAGATAGGCCACGATCACCGGCCGGTCGAGCGCGTTGATGCTGTCGATGATCAGCTTGCCCATGCCGGGCCAGGCGAAGACGCTCTCCGTCACCACCGAGAAGGCGATGGTCGAGCCGAGCTCGAGCCCCACCACCGTCACCACCGGGATCAGGATGTTCTTGAACACGTGCACGAAGGTGACGCGCGCGGGCGAAAGCCCCTTGGCGCGCGCGAACTTCACGTAGTCCATCAGCATCGTCTCGCGCACGCCCGAGCGCGTGAGCCGGATGACGAGGCTGATCTTGAACAGGGCGAGGTTGATCGCCGGCATGAGCAGGTGCGACAGGCCGTTCGCCGTCAGGAAGGACCAGTGCAGCCCGAACAGGGCCGCCGTCTCGCCCCGGCCCGTGGAGGGCAGCCAGCCGAGCTGCACGGCGAAGACCATGATCAGCATCAGCCCCACCCAGAAGGTGGGCAGCGAGAAGCCGAGGATGCTGCCCGCCATGATCAGCCGCGCCCCCGGGCTTTCCGGCCGCAGCCCCGCATAGAGGCCGAGCGGCAGCCCCACCAGGATGGCGATGACCATGGCGCCGAAGGCGAGCTCCAGCGTCGCGGGCATCTTCTGCAGGATCAGGCGCAGCGCCGGCTCGTTGAACACGAAGCTGCGCCCGAGATCGCCCTGCAGCGCCCGCTGCACGAAGACCAGATACTGCTCCCACAGGGGCCGGTCGAGGCCGAGGGCCTGGATGGCGCGCTCGCGCTCGAGCTGGTCGGCGTCGGGCGAGATCAGGATCTCCACCGGGTCGCCCACCGCATAGACGCCGATGAAGACGATGACACTCATGGCGACGAGCACCAGCAGCGACTGCAGCAGCCGCCTCAGCACATAGACGCTCATCGCGGCCGGACATCCTGCGCGCGTGTGCTCTCGTCCACCCGCGCCTCGTGGCGCAGGTGGCGGCGCATGGCCCAGATGTTGGTCTGGATGTAGAGCGGGATGATCGCCACATCCTCGAAGGCCATGCGCTGCGCCTCGATCAGCATCCGCTCGCGCCGCGCGTCGTCGAGTTCGCGCAGCGCCGCCTCGAGGCGGGCGTCGATCTCGCGGTTGCTGTAGCGCCCGCGGTTGGAGGCGCCCCAGCCGCGCTCGCGGTCCTGGGTGGCGATGAGGTTGCGCAGCGGGTGCGAGCCCTCGGGGTTGGAGCCCCAGCCGATGAGGAAGGCCGAGAACTCCGCCCGGCCGGCGCGCGCGACGAAGGTGGTCCAGGGCTGGGCCTCGACGGCGGTGCGCACGCCCGCGCGCGTCCACATCTGGCCGATGGCCTGGATCACCCGGGCGTCGTTGGGATAGCGGTCATTGGGCCCGTGCAGGGTGAGGCGGAAGCCCTGCGGGAAGCCGGCCTCGGCCAGCAGGCGGCGCGCCTCGGCCGGATCGTGGCGCGGCGGCGGGAAATCGGGGATGTGCGAGAAGACGCCGGGCGGGAAGAACTGGCCCGAGGGGGTGGCGGCCCCCTCCATCACCCGTGCGGCGATGGCCTCGCGGTCTATGGCGAGCGAGAGCGCACGGCGCACCCGCCGGTCGCGCAGCGGGTTCTGCGGGATGGGCCGACCCTCGTTGTCGGCAACGAAGGGCGAGGCCTCGGCGCGCAGATGGTCGAGGCCGAGGAAGATCAGCCGCAGCCCCACCGTCTCGCTGATGGCAAGGCGCGGGTCGGCGCGCAGCCGGGCCAGGTCGGCGGTCGGCACCTGGTCGATGAACTCCACGTCGCCGGCCAGCAGGGCGGCGGTGCGCGCGCTGTCGTTGGTGATCATCCGGTAGATCACCCGCTGGAAGGCGGGGCGCTCGCCGAAATAGGCGTCGTTGCGCTCGAACTCGATGCGCTCGCCCATGCGGTGGGCGCTCATGCGGAAGGGGCCGGTGCCCACGGCGGCGGGGCCGCTGTTGAACTGCTCGGTGGTCGCGCTCTGGTGGGTCTCGCGGTCGAGGATGTAGAGGTTGGTCATGTCCTGCGCGAGCAGCGGATAGGGCCCGTGGGTGGCGATGCGCAGCGTGTGGCTGTCGACGATCTCGACGCCGCGGATGGGGCGCACGAAGGCCGCGAAGCTCGACGGGCTGTTGGGCACGTTGGGCACGCGCTGGAAGGTGAAGGCCACGTCCTCGGCGGTGAACGCGCTGCCGTTGTGGAAGCGCACGCCCCGGCGCAGGCGGAACTCCCACAGATCGGGGGCGATGGGGGTCCAGCTCTCCGCGAGGCCGGGCACCATGCGCGACTGCCCGTCGGTGTTGATCAGCCGGTCGAAGATCATCCCGGCCACCGCGTTGTTGGGCGAGAGCTGATGGAAATGCGGGTCGAGCGAGGTGACCGGCGCGCCGACCGCCATGGTGAGGGTCTGCGCCCGGCCGGGTGCGCCGAGGACGCAGGCCGCTCCGACCAGCCCGGCCAGCACCAGGCCCCGCCACATCGCCGCCATCGCGCGCCTCCCGCCGTCCCGAGCGGGTGAGCCTAGCAGCACGCCCGCGCCGCCAGCTAGGCGGAGGCAGGGCGCGTGCACGGCTCGGCGCCGGAAGCCCCCCGCTGCCCGCAGAGGCGGCCGGCGCCCACGGCCGCGCTGTCGCCGCGCGATCCGTGCTATGAAACCATGAATGACCGAGACCCCAGCGCCCCCGCCGCCGGGGGGGCCGCCTCCGGGCCCCGCGCCCTTCCAGCGCATGGCCGTGGAGTCGCGCCCCGCCGAGACGCCGACGCCCCGACGGCCAGCGCAGCGCGCAGCCCGGCGGCCCTTCCGGCTGTTCGGCGGGTTCCTGCGCAGCCTCATGCTGCTCGCCGCGGCGGGCGCGCTGGTGGCCGGGGTGGCGGGCTATGGTCTCTATCGCCAACTCGCTGCCGACCTGCCGGATTATCGCTGGCTCGCGGACTATTCGCCGCCGCAGATGAGCCGCATCTACGCCGCCGATTCGCGGCTGATGGCGGAACTCGCGCATGAGCGGCGGGTCTTCGTGCCCATCGAGGCCATCCCGCGTCGCCTGCAGCAGGCCTTCATTTCGGCCGAGGACCAGAACTTCGAGAGCCACTCCGGCCTCGATCCCGCCGCCATCCTGCGCGCGGCGGTGACCAACATCCAGAACTACGGCACCGGTCGGCGGTTGATCGGCGCCTCCACCATCACCCAGCAGGTGGCGAAGAACATGCTGGTGGGCAGCGACCGGACCGTGCTGCGCAAGGCGCGCGAGGCGCTGCTGGCGCTGCGCATCGAACGGGCCCTGCCGAAGTCCCGCATCCTGGAGATCTACCTCAACGAGATCTTCCTCGGCGCCCAGGCCTATGGCGTGGCCGCCGCCGCCCAGGCCTATTTCAACAAGGCGCTCGACGAGCTGACGCTCTCGGAGATGGCCTTCCTCGCCGCCCTGCCCAAGGCGCCCAACAACTACAACCCGCTGCGCTTCCCCGAGGCCGCGCGCATCCGGCGAGACTGGGTGATCGAGCGCATGCTCGAGGACCGGGTGATCACCGCCGAGGAGGCCGCCGCCGCCCGCGCCGAGCCGATCGTCGCGCGCCCCACCCGGCGGCCGGAGATGGTGCCCGTCGGCCAGTATTTCACCGAGGAGGTGCGGCGCGAGCTGCTCGCCCGCTTCGGGCAGGAGCAGACGCAGGGCGGCGGCCTCGTGGTGCGCACCTCGCTCGACCCGGCGCTGCAGGCGGCGGCGGATGCGGCGCTGCGCCGCGCCCTGCTCGAGTTTGACCGGCGCCGCGGCGGCTGGCGCGGTGCCCTCGCGCGCATCGCCCACGGCCCGACCGAATGGCTGCCGGCGCTGGAGGCCACGCCCCGCCCGCCGGGCGCCCTGCCCGAGTGGCGGCACGCCGTGGTGCTCGAGCTGCGCGAGCGCGAGGCGCGGGTGGGCTGGTTCGAGCGCGCCCATGCCCGCGCCCCGGCCGAGCCGCGCACCGGCACGCTGCTGCTCGAGGATCTCGCCTGGGCGCGGCCCCTCATCCCCGGGGCGAACCCGCAGCAGCCGCAGCGCCTGGGCAACCCGCCGCGCCGCATGGCCGATGTGCTGCAGCCCGGCGATGTGGTGCTCATCGAGCCGGGCGCGCCCGCACCGCCCGCGCCGGGAGCCGCCGCGCCGCCGCGCGCGCAGCCCGCCGCCGCGGTGCGGGCGGACCGGGTGCAGCTACGCCAGATGCCGGAGGTGGAGGGCGCGGTGGTCGCGCTCGACCCGCACACGGGCCGGGTGCTCGCCATGTCCGGCGGCTGGAGCTTCGAGCGGAGCTGGTTCAACCGCGCCACCCAGGCGCTGCGGCAGCCCGGCTCCTCCTTCAAGCCCTTCGTCTATGTGCCGGCGCTGGAGGCCGGCATCCCGCCCAACCAGCGCTTCCTGGACGCGGATGTGGAGGTGGTGATCGGCAACCAGGTCTGGCGCCCGCAGAACAGCGACGGGCGGACCATGGGCTATGTCTCCATGCGCCGCGCCATGGAGCTCTCGCGCAACCTCGCCACGGTGCGGATCGCCCAGCAGGTGGGGATGGACCGGGTGAGCGAGACGGCCGCGCGCTTCGGCGTGATCGACAACATGCCGCGCTACATCGCCATGAGCCTCGGCGCGGGCGAGACCACGGTGCTGCGGCAGGCCGCCGCCTATGCCGCCTTCGTCAATGGCGGCCGCCGCGTGGAGCCGACGCTCATCGACAGCGTGCAGGACCAGCGCGGCCGCGTGATCTGGCGCGCCTCCGCCCGCTCCTGCCAGGGCTGCGATGCGGGGCCGGAGGCGGGGCCGCCGCGCCTGATCGACCACCGCCGGCAGATCGTGGATCCCATCACCGCCTACCAGATGACCTCCATCCTGCAGGGGGCGGTGGAGCGCGGCACGGGCACGCGGGCGCGCGAGGGCCTGAACCGCCCCGTCGCCGGCAAGACCGGCACGACCAACGACTTCATGGACGCCTGGTTCGTCGGATTCACGCCCGACATCGTGATCGCCGTCTGGATCGGCTATGACGAGCCGCGCACCCTCCAGCGGGCCGGGGAACAGGGGGTGGAGGTGACCGGCGGGCGCCTGGCCGCGCCGGTCTTCCGTGAGGTGCTGGCGGCCGCCCTGCAAGGCAGCCCGCCGGTCCCCTTCCGTGCCCCGCCCGGCGTGGCGCTGGTGCGCATCACCCATGACACGGGCCAGACCATCCTCGAGGCCTTCCGCCCGGGCACGGAGAACAGCGCCGTGGCGCCGGGCGAGTGGGGCGCGGGCCCGGTCAATCCGGGCGCCGCGGCGCGCGTGGACAGCGGCCTCGGCGGACTGTATTGAGCCGCTCCCATGCGAGCCGACGCCGTTTCATTGCACGAGCAGATCACCGCCTCGGTGTCCCTGCTGAGGAGGCATCTTTGACTGGGATGCCTCGACCGCCCGCCTCGCCGAGCTGAACGCCAAGGCCGAGGACCCGAACCTCTGGAACAATCCCGAGGAGGCGCAACGCGTCATGCGCGAGCGCACGCGCCTCGCCGACCAGATCGAGGGCGTGCAGAAGCTGGAGCAGGCGGTGCAGGACGCGCTGGAGCTGATCGCGCTCGCCGAGGCCGAGGGCGACACCGCCGCGGCCGATGCCGCGGTGGCCGACCTGCAGCGCCTCGCGGCCGAGGCCAAGCGCCGCGAGATCGAGAGCCTGCTCTCGGGCGAGGCCGACGCGAACGACGCCTATCTCGAGGTGAATGCCGGGGCGGGCGGCACCGAGGCGCAGGACTGGGCCGAGATGCTGCTGCGCATGTATATGCGCTGGGCCGAGGCGCACGGCTACAAGGTGACGCTGACCGAGCAGAGCGACGGCGAGCAGGCCGGCATCAAGTCAGCCACCATCCAGGTGAGCGGGCCTAACGCCTATGGCTGGCTCAAGACCGAAAGCGGCGTGCACCGCCTGGTGCGCATCTCGCCCTTCGACGCGGCGGCGCGGCGGCAGACGAGCTTCGCCTCGGTCTATGTCTATCCGGTGATAGACGACAAGATCGAGATCGAGATCAACCCGGCCGACCTCAAGGTGGACACCTTCCGCGCCTCGGGCGCCGGCGGGCAGCATGTGAACAAGACCGAATCGGGTGTCCGCTTCACCCATATCCCGACGGGGATCGTGGCCGCCAGCACCCAGGACCGCTCGCAGCACCGCAACCGCGAGATCGCGCTGCGCATGCTGAAGGCGCGGCTCTACGAGCTCGAGCTGCAGAAGCGCGAGGCGGTGGCGGCGGCGACCGAGGCCGGCAAGACCGACATCGGCTGGGGGCACCAGATCCGCAGCTACGTGCTCCAGCCCTATCAGCTCGTGAAGGACCTCCGCACGGGCGTCGAGAAGGGCAACCCGGCGGCGGTGCTGGACGGCGACCTGGACGAGTTCATGGCCGCGGCACTCGCCGCCCGCGTCGGCGCCACGCGCAGCGAGGCGAGCGCGGCGGCGCGATGAGGTGGTTGCGCGCGCCGGCGAGGCTTTCGCCCGGGCAGCGCGTCTATGCCATCGGCGACGTGCACGGCTGCGCCGAGCGGCTGCGCGCGCTGCACGCCGCCATCGCCGAGGATCTGCGCGCCCATCCGGTGCGCGAGGCGCTGCTCGTCCATCTCGGCGACTACATAGACCGCGGGCCGGACAGCGCGGGGGCGATCGAGGCCGCGATGGGCTTCTCGGCCTGCCCGGTGGTGAACCTGATGGGCAATCACGAGGCCACGCTGCTCGCCGCGCTGGAGGGCGACGCGCCCTCGGCCACCGACTGGCTCTATTACGGCGGCCGCGAGGCGCTGCGCTCCTGGGGCCTGCCGGACTGGACGCCGCGCGAGGCCTGGGCGGAGGGCATCCCCGCGGCGCACCGGGCCTTCCTGCGCGGTCTCGTGCTCTCGCACCGGGTGGGGCCCTACCTGTTCGTCCACGCCGGGGTGCGGCCCGGCGTGCCGCTCGAGGCCCAGCGCGCCGATGACCTGCTGCGCATCCGCGGCGCCTTCCTGGACAGCGAGGCCGACCACGGCGCCGTCATCGTCCATGGCCACACGCCGGTGCGCGAGCGGGTGGCCGAGATCCGCCCCAACCGTGTGAATCTCGACACCGGGGCGGTGTATGGCGGCGTGCTGAGCTGCGGCGTCTTCGAGGAGGACCGGATCGGGCTGCTCACTGCCTGAGCGTGCCCGCACCGGATTGAGCCGGGCTGCGCCCGGGTCTATGCGGGCGTTCCATGAACATGGTGACGCGGTTGAGCGAAGGCCCCCTGCCCGCCTACCGGGCGCGCGTCGAGGCGGGCGAGTTGCGCCCTGACCCCGCGCAGGCCCGCGCGGCCGAAGTCCTGCAGGGGCTGTGGCAGCGCCTGCGCGGCTATGCGCCCCCGCCGCTGGCCCCGGCCTCCGCCCGATCCGGGCTGCTCGGCAAGCTCTTCGGGCTCAGGAACGGCCCCGCGAAGAAGGCCCGCAAGGGCTCGGGCGACCTGGCCGCGCCGCCTCCGGGCACGCCGCAGGGCCTTTACCTCGTCGGGCAGGTGGGCCGCGGCAAGTCGATGCTGATGGACCTCTTCTTCGAGACGGCGGATGTGCCGCGCAAGCGCCGCCTGCACTTCCACGCCTTCATGCAGCAGGCGCACCAGCGCATCCACGAGTGGAAGCGCAGCCATCCGGAGGGCGAGGACCCGATCCCTCCGCTCGCCGACTCGATCGCGGCGGAGGCGTCCCTGCTCTGCTTCGACGAGTTCCAGGTCCACGACATCGCCGACGCGATGATCCTCGGCCGGCTCTTCGAGGCGCTGTTCGCGCGCGGGGTGGTGGTGGTGGCCACCTCCAACACGCCGCCCAGGGATCTTTTCAAGGGCAGGCCGGGGCGCGACGCCTTCCTGCCCTTCATCGCCCTGATCGAGCGCCAGCTCGAGGTGCTCGAACTCGACTCCGCGCAGGATTACCGCCGCATGCGCGTGCAGGGGATGCCGCGCTGGCATGTGCCGGCGGACGGCAGGGCCGAACGCGCGCTGGACGCCGCCTTCCTCGAACTCACGGGCACGGCGCACGGTGCGCCGGTGAGGCTCACCGTGCATGGGCGCAACCTCGACATCCCCGAGGCCGCCGGCGGCGTGGCGCGGATGAGCTTCGAGGCGCTCTGCGGCGCGGCGCTCGGCCCGGGGGATTATCTCGCCCTGGCGCGGCACTTCCACACCCTGATCATCGATGGCGTGCCGCGCCTCGGTCCCGAGAATGCCGACCGCGCGCGCCGCTTCATCACCCTGGTGGATGCGCTCTACGAGCATCGCTGCCAGCTCTTCGCCTCCGCCGCGGCGCCACCCGACCGGATCCATGACCGCGGCGAGAACGCGGCCATGTTCGAGCGCACTGCCTCGCGTCTCGTGGAAATGCAGAGCCTTGCGTATTTCGACTTGCGGCACCTCCCCTGATTGTCATACCCGGTAATGAGTCGAGAGCGCGGTCGTCCGGGAGGGGGCGCCCGCGGCGACCGGCACTAGAGGCGAAGCGGGTCGGCCGACAGAACCCGCGGCCGCGAGGGACAGAGACGGGAACAAGGGTGGTCGGCGACGCCGAACGGCGCCCTTGGGGAATGGGGGACAGGCGAATGGGCCTTTGGACGCGCGCGATGATGGCGGGGCTGCTCGGCCTCGGCCTGGTGGCGGCGATGCCGCCCTCGGCGGAGGCCAGCGGCGCCCCCCGGCCGACCGCCCAGGGGCAGCGCGGCGTTGCCCCGCTCCCCCAGATGACGCGGCGCGAGGCGCCGCCCGCCCGGCCCGCACCGGCGCGGCCCGCCGTGCAGGGGGCGCGAGGCGCCTCGGCCGTACCCTATGCGCCCGCCCGCGGCGGCCCGCAGCAGGCCGCGGCCAGCGGGCCGCGCCTGAGCCAAGCCGCCATGGCGGGCTGCACGGTGCGGAACGGCCGTCGCGCCTGCGGCCCGGCGGCGCGCCAAACGGCCCTGCGCTGGACCGGCGGCCTTGCGCCGGCCGCGCTGAGCCAGACGGCCTGCCCCGACGGCACCATCGCCACCACGGCCATCGGGCACAGCAACGTCGTGCGCTGCATGCCGCTCTGACGGGACGGCGTCGGGCCGGGTGGGCCGCCTTGCCGCCCAATCGGGCGCGCGGTAACGATGCGCCGACCCGGAAGGCAGGCACAAAGGCACACCCATGGCCCGCAAGAAGATCGCCCTCGTCGGCGCTGGCAACATCGGCGGCACCCTCGCGCACCTCATCGGCCTGAAGGAGCTCGGCGACGTCGTCCTCTTCGACGTCTTCGGCGGCGTGGCGGCGGGCAAGGCGCTCGACATCATGCAATCGGGCCCCGTGGAGGGCTTCGACGCCCACATGACCGGCGGGTCGGACTACGCGGCGATTGCCGGGGCGGATGTGGTCATTGTCACCGCCGGCTTCCCGCGCCAGCCGGGCATGAGCCGCGACGACCTGCTGACGAAGAACGCCGGCGTGATGGCGCAGGTGGCCGAGGGCATCCGCACCCACTGCCCCGACGCCTTCGTGATCTGCATCACCAACCCGCTCGACGTGATGGTCTGGGCGTTGCAGAAGAAGTCCGGCCTGCCGCCGCACAAGGTCGTGGGCATGGCGGGCGTGCTCGACTCCGCCCGGTTCCGCCTCTTCCTCGCGCAGGAGTTCAACGTCAGCGTCGAGGACGTGACGGCCTTCGTGCTCGGCGGCCATGGCGACACCATGGTGCCGCTGACGCGCTACTCCACCGTGGCCGGCATCCCGGTGCCCGACCTCGTGAAGATGGGCTGGACGACGCAGGAGAAGATCGACGCCATCGTGACGCGCACGGCGAACGGCGGCGGCGAGATCGTGAAGCTGCTCGAGCGCGGCTCCGCCTACTACGCCCCGGCGGCGAGCGCGGTGCAGATGGCCGAGGCCTATCTCAAGGACAAGAAGCGCGTGCTGCCCTGCGCGGTGATGCTGAACGGCGAGTACGGACTGCGCGACCTTTACATCGGCGTGCCGGTGGTGATCGGCGCGGGCGGCGTGGAGCGCATCGTCGAGGTGCAGTTCACCCCCGAGGAGAAGGCCGCCTTCGACAAGTCCTGCGAGGCGGTCAAGAAGCTGATCGAGGATTTCAAGAAGCTCGGCGTCTGAGCGAAAGGCCCCGCCATGAACATCCACGAGTATCAGGGCAAGGAGCTTCTGCGCCGCTACGGCGTGGCGGTGCTCGACGGCCACCTCGCCACCACGCCCGAGGAGGCGGAGGCCGCGGCGCGCAGGCTGCCCGGCCCGGTCTATGTGGTGAAGAGCCAGATCCACGCGGGTGGCCGCGGCGCGGGCCGCTTCACCAATGACCCGAACGGCAAGGGCGGCGTGCGCCTCGCCCGCAGCCCCGAGGAGGTGAAGGCGGAGGCGGCCAAGATGCTCGGCTCCGTCCTCGTCACCAAGCAGACGGGCCCCGAGGGCAAGCAGGTGAGCCGCCTCTACATCGAGGCGGGCTGCGAGATCGCGCGCGAGCTCTACCTCGCCCTGCTGCTCGACCGCGACGTCGGGCGCATCGCCATCATGGCCTCCACCGAGGGCGGCATGGAGATCGAGGAGGTCGCCGAGCGGCACCCCGAGAAGATCCTCCGCGTGCATGTGGACCCGGCGACGGGGGTGCAGGGCTGGCACGGGCGCAAGCTCGCCTTCGGCCTCGGCCTGGAGGGGAAGCAGGTGCAGGCCTTCGTGGGCTTCGTCACCGCCCTGTATCGCGCCTACACGGAGCTCGACTGCGCCATCGTCGAGATCAACCCGCTGGTGGTGACCAGGGCGGGCGAGGTGGTGGCGCTCGACGCCAAGGTCTCCTTCGACGACAACGCGCTGTTCCGCCACAAGGATCTCGAGGCGCTGCGCGACGAGAGCGAGATGGACCCGAAGGAGCTGGACGCGGTCCGCCACGACCTGAACTACGTGGCGCTGGACGGCGAGATCGGCTGCATGGTGAACGGCGCGGGCCTCGCCATGGCGACGATGGACATCATCAAGCTCTACGGTTCCTCGCCCGCCAACTTCCTCGACGTGGGCGGCACGGCCGACGCGGCGCGGGTGACGGAGGCCTTCCGCATCATCACCTCGGATCCGAACGTCAAGGCGATCCTGGTCAACATCTTCGGCGGCATCGCGAAGTGCGACATGATCGCCACCGGCATCGTGGAGGCGTCGAAGAATCTCTCCCTCTCGGTGCCGCTGGTGGTGCGGCTCGAGGGCACGAATGTGGAGCTGGGCAAGAAGATCCTCGCCGAATCGGGACTCGCCATCATCCCTGCCGACAACCTGGCCGACGCCGCGCAGAAGGCCGTCGCCGCCGTGAAGAAGGCCGCCTGAGCATGGCGATCCTGGTGGACAAGAACACGCGCGTGATGACGCAGGGCTTCACCGGCGCGCAGGGCACCTTCCACGCGAGCCAGGGCATCGCCTACGGCTCGACCTATGTGGGGGGCGTGACGCCCGGCAAGGGCGGCACCATGCACCCCACGCTGAACCTGCCCGTCTTCAACACGGTGGCGGAGTGCAAGGCGGCGACCGGGGCGGATGCCTCCGTGATCTACGTGCCGGCGCCCTTCGCGGCGGATTCCATCCTCGAGGCCATCGACGCCGAGATCCCCCTCATCATCTGCATCACCGAGGGCATCCCGGTGCTGGACATGGTGAAGGTGAAGCGCGCGCTGGAGGGCTCGCGCTCGCGCCTCGTCGGGCCGAACTGCCCGGGCGTCATCACGCCCGAGGCCTGCAAGATCGGCATCATGCCGGGCCACATCCACCGCCGCGGCTCGGTCGGCATCGTCTCGCGCTCCGGCACCCTGACCTACGAGGCGGTGGCGCAGACCACGGCCGCCGGCCTCGGCCAGTCCACCTGCGTCGGGATCGGGGGCGATCCGGTGAAGGGGATGGACTTCATCGACGTGCTCGAGCTGTTCCTCGCCGACGAGGAGACGAAGTCCATCATCATGATCGGCGAGATCGGCGGCCAGTCCGAGGTGAAGGCGGCCGAGTTCCTGGCGCGGGAGAACTTCGCCCCCGGCAAGCCGAACAAGCCGGTGGTGGGCTTCATCGCCGGCGCCACCGCCCCCCCCGGCCGGCGCATGGGCCATGCCGGGGCGGTGATCTCGGGCGGCAAGGACACGGCGGCGGCGAAGATGGCCGCCATGGCGGAGGCCGGGATCATGATCGCCGACAGCCCGGCCTCGCTCGGGTCCACCATGCTGCGGGCGCTCGGCCGCTGAACCCGAGGGGCGGCGCAGCCCGCCCCTGCCCCGCTGCCCTGCCGGCGCATTTCGTCTATTCTCGGGCAGGCCCGCCGCTCAAGGCTCGGCGGCGGGCGCGAAAACAAGGGAAGGACGGGCCCGCGCCAAGCGGGCCCGGTGGGAAGAATGGCCGGTATGGACATCCTCGCCAGCGCGATGAACGGGGCGAATGCCGCCTTCCTCGCGGATCTCTACGCGCGTTGGGTGGAGAACCCGAACAGCGTGGACTCCTCCTTCGCCGAGCTCTTCGCCGCGCTGAACGACGACGCGCGCGCCGTGCTGAGCGACGCCTCCGGCGCCTCCTGGGCGCCGCGCCCGCGCGGCGGCTTCGCGCCCGAGCCTGAGGCCGCCCCCGCCGCCAGGGGCGCCGCCCCGCAGCGCCGCGCCACCGACCCGGATGAGACCCGTCGCGCGGTGCTCGACTCCATCCGCGCGCTGATGCTCATCCGCAGCTACCGCGTGCGCGGGCATCTGGAAGCGCGGCTCGACCCGCTCGGCCTGCAGCAGCCGCCGGCGCATCCGGAACTCTCGCCCGCCTTCTGGGGCTTCAGCGAGGCCGACCTCGACCGGCGCATCTTCATCGACAACGTGCTCGGCCTAGAGACCGCCACGATCCGCGAGATCGTGGAGCGCGTGCGCGCCACCTATTGCGGCCCGATCGGCGTCGAGTTCATGCACATCCAGGATCCCGGCCAGAAGGCCTGGATCCAGCAGCGCGTCGAGGGCGCGCCCTGGACAACCGCCTTCGACCGCGCGGCCAAGCGGCGCATTCTGCAGCAGCTGACCGAGGCGGAGTCCTTCGAGGCCTTCTGCGCGAGGAAATACGTCGGCACCAAGCGCTTCGGCCTGGAGGGGGGCGAGAGCACCATCCCCGCCGTGCAGGCGGTGATCGAGACGGCCGCGCTCCACGGCGCGCGCGAGATCGCGATCGGCATGGCGCATCGCGGGCGGCTGAACATGCTCGTGAACGTGGTGAAGAAGCCCTACGCGCAGGTCTTCGCCGAGTTCAAGGGCACGAGCTTCAAGCCCGACGACGTGCAGGGCTCGGGTGATGTGAAGTATCACCTGGGCACCTCCACTGACATCGAGATCGCGGGCCGCATGGTCCATCTCTCGCTGCAGCCCAACCCCTCGCACCTCGAGGCGGTGGATCCCGTGGTGGTGGGCAAGGTGCGCGCGCGCCAGGACATGGCGGGCGACACCAAGACGCGCAGCTCCGTCATGGGCATGCTGCTGCATGGCGATGCGGCCTTCGCCGGCCAGGGCCTGGTGTACGAGACGTTGGCGATGAGCCAGCTCATCGGCTACCGCACCGGCGGTACCGTCCACATCGTCACCAACAATCAGATCGGCTTCACCACGGTGCCGGCGCACGCCTATTCCGGCCTGTACTGCACCGACGTCGCGAAGGCGGTCCAGGCGCCCATCCTGCACGTGAACGGCGACGACCCGGAGGCGGTGGTCTGGTGCGCCCGCCTCTGTGCCGAGTTCCGGATGCGCTTCCATGCGGACATCGTGCTCGACATCGTCTGCTACCGCCGCCACGGCCACAACGAGAGCGACGAGCCGGCCTTCACCCAGCCGCTGATGTACAAGCGCATCCGCGAGATGAAGACGACGCGCACCCTCTATGCGGAGCGCCTTGCCGCCGAAGGCAGCGTCACCGCCGAGGAGGCGAAGGCGATGCAGGACGCCTTCAACGCCAAGCTCGAGGAGGCCTTCGAGGCGGCGCAGAGCTTCAAGCCCAACAAGGCGGACTGGCTCGAGGGGCACTGGGCGGGCCTCAAGCCCATCAGCGCCGGCGCCGAGGCGGAACAGCTCCACGACACCGCCGTCAGCCTCGACACGCTGCGGGAGGTGGGCAAGGCGATCTGCCACGTGCCTGCCGACTTCAACGTCAACCCCAAGATCGCCCGGCAGCTCGAGGCGAAGCGGGCGGCGATCGAGGCGGGAGAAGGCATCGACTGGGCAACCGGCGAGGCCCTCGCCTTCGGCACGCTGCTTCTCGAGGGCCATCGCGTGCGCCTGTCGGGCGAGGACGTGCAGCGCGGCACCTTCAGCCAGCGCCATTGCGTGCTGGTCGACCAGGTGAACCAGCAGGAATACGTGCCGCTCAACAACATGCATCCGGAGCAGGCGCGCTTCGAGGCCTTCAACTCCCTGCTCTCCGAGGCCGGGGTTCTCGGCTTCGACTACGGCTATTCGCTGGCCGATCCGCGGACGCTGGTGCTGTGGGAGGCGCAGTTCGGCGATTTCGCCAACGGCGCGCAGGTGATCATCGACCAGTTCATCGCCTCGGGCGAGACGAAGTGGCTGCGCATGTCCGGCCTCGTCATGCTGCTGCCGCACGGCTACGAGGGCCAGGGGCCGGAGCACAGCTCGGCCCGCCTCGAGCGCTATCTGCAGCTCTGCGCCGAGCGCAACATCCGCGTCTGCAACTTCACCACGCCGGCCAACTACTTCCACGCGCTGCGCCGGCAGCTCAAGGCGAACTACCGCAAGCCGCTGATCGTGATGACGCCGAAGAGCCTGCTGCGGCACAAGCTCTGCGTCTCCTCGCTGGCCGAGTTCGGGCCCGGCTCCTCCTTCCGCTACGTGATCCCGGAGCTCGATCCCATCGCGCCGGAGGAGAAGGTTCGGCGCGTCATCCTCTGCACCGGGAAGATCTTCTACGACCTGCTGGAGGCGCGCCGGGCGCAGAACATCCAGGACGTGGCGATCGTGCGGGTGGAGCAGCTCTACCCCTTCCCGGCGAAGAGCCTGGCGTCCGCCATCGCCGGCTACCGCAACGCCGAGGTGGTGTGGTGCCAGGAGGAGCCCGAGAACATGGGCGCCTGGAGCTTCATGGACCGACGCGTCGAGAAGGTGCTCGCCGGGCTCGGAGGCAAGGCCTTCCGCCCGCGCTATGTCGGGCGGGAGGAGGCGGCGAGCCCCGCCACCGGCCTCGCCAAGGTGCACGAGCAGGAGCAGGCGGCCGTGGTGCGCGCGGCCCTGGCCGTCTGACACCCCGAGGAGAATCCACGGGGGCGGCGGCCGCCGCCCCCGCCCTGGCCATCATCCGGGTCGAGGAAAGCAGAGACATGGCGACGGACATTGTGGTGCCCACCCTGGGCGAGAGCGTGAGCAGCGCCACCGTGGCACGCTGGCTGAAGCAGGCGGGCGAAACCGTCGCGGCCGACGAGCCGGTGGTGGAGCTGGAGACCGACAAGGTGACCGTGGAGGTCAATGCCCCCGCCGCCGGCGTGCTGACGGCGATCGCCGCCAAGGAGGGGGCGGAGGTGGAGCCTGGAGCCGTTCTCGGGTCCATCGCCGCGGGAGCCGCCCCGTCCAGGCCTGCCGCCCCGCCCACCGCCGGGGCGAAGCCCGTGGGCACGGCGGGCGGTTCGGTGGCGCAGGCCGAGGCGCATGGCGCCGCACCCGGCGGCCATGCGCCCGCGCCCGCACCGCTGCCGGCCGCGGCCAAGCTCATGGCGGAGAACAACCTCACGCCGGGGCAGATCGGCGCCGGCTCGGCCAAGGACGGGCGGATCGCCAAGGGCGATGTGCTCGACTTCCTGGCCCGCGCCGCCGCGGCCTCGGCCGCCGCCCCCGCGCCCAGGCCGGCGCGTGCGCTGGAGCCCGGCGAGGAGCGGGTGAGGATGACACGGCTGCGCGCCACCATCGCCCGCCGGCTCAAGGAGGCCCAGAACACCGCCGCCATGCTCACCACCTTCAACGAGGTGGACATGAGCGCGGTGATGGCGCTGCGCGCCGAATACAAGGACCATTTCGAGAAGCGACACGGGGTGAAGCTCGGCTTCATGAGCTTCTTCGTGAAGGCCTGCGTGGCCGCGCTGCAGGAGTTCCCCGCCGTCAACGCCGAGATCGAGGGCGAGGACATCATCTACAAGAACTTCGTGCACATGGGCATCGCGGTGGGCGGGCCGAACGGCCTCGTCGTGCCCGTGCTGAAGAACGCCCATGCCATGGACTTCGCCGAGATCGAGAAGCGCATCGCCGATTTCGGCAGGCGCGTGCGCGAGGGCCAGCTCAAGCTTGAGGAGATGGCGGGCGGCAGCTTCACCATCACCAATGGCGGCATCTACGGCTCGCTGATGTCGACGCCCATCCTGAACCCGCCGCAGTCGGGCATTCTCGGCATGCACAAGATCCAGGACCGACCCGTGGCGGTGGGCAAATCCATCGAGATCCGCCCGATGATGTATCTCGCGCTCTCCTACGACCACCGGATCGTGGATGGAAAGGAGGCGGTGTCCTTCCTCGTCCGCGTGAAAGAGGGGATCGAGGATCCGCGCCGCCTGATGCTCGGCGTCTGACCATGCGCTCGCGCGAGGGCCAGCTCAGCGACAACCGCCCCATCACCCGCTCGCGTGCGGAGAAGGAGAGGCAACTGCGCGAACTGAAGGAGGTGCTGGCCGGCATGAAGCCCCATGCCACGCCGGCCCTGCGCGAGAGCGTGCGCAACAAGATCAAGGAGCTGGAAGCGGAGCTCTCCGCACCGCCTCCGCCGCCGCGCGAGCGCCGCCCGCCGCGGCGCGAGGGCTGAGGGCGGCCCCGCCTTACCGTGCGGCTCCGCCCTGGGGCGTCGGAGCCGGGACGCGGGCCACGGGGCGGCCTGTTCCGGTGATCGCGCGCTGCTGCTGCGCCTGGCGCTGCGCGCGCCGCGCGGCGGGTGAGGTTCCGGCCTGGCCCGGGCGCGCCGGGTCCTCATGCCGGTGCAAGTCCTGGCCGATGGGCCAGCCCTGTCCCTGCCGGCGGATATCCGGCGGGCCGGGAGGGGCGGGCTGGGCCAGGGCGACGGGGCTGAGCAGGAGACCGGTCAGCAGGGCGAGCGGACGGCGCATCGGGGAGGCTCCTTGTGCGGCGGGCCTGCCTCGAGGCTAGCCGCTGCGGGCAGGCTCGCCCAGCGGCGCGTCAGACGCTCTGCAACAGCCCGGCGAAGAGCTTCCCGCGCAGGGCGAGGGAACTCACCTGGATGTGTTCCTCGAGGGTGTGCGCCATGGCCCCCTGCACGCCCAGCCCATCGAGAGTGGGAATGCGCATCGCCCCGGTGAAGTTCCCGTCGGACCCGCCGCCCGAGGACTGGTGGGGCAGGGCGAATCCGAGCCGCCGCGCCAGCGCCTCGGCGGTGGCGTGCAGCGCCAGCACCCTCTCGTCGGGCTCCCAGACCGGGCGGGTGACGCCGCGGGTGACCGAGAGCTGCACATCGTTGCCGCTGGGGCGCAAGGCCAGCATCCGCGCCACCCCGGCGTCCAGATCCTGCTGGCGCTTGGCCATGGAGAGCACCTCGGCGTCGCAATGCGTGGCGACGCAGTTCACCCATTGCCCGCCACGCACCACGCCGACGGAAAAGGTGCAGTCCTCCGTCGTCATCGCCTCGATGGCGAGGATCTGCTTCGCCATCTCGCGGATGGCGCTGCGCCCCTCGGCGAGCCGCGCGCCGGCATGGCTCGGCCGGCCGGTGGTGCGCAGGTTGAAGCGCGCGATGGCATAGCGCCCGGTCACCACGCCGCCATCCGGCCGCGCCGGCTCGGGCACCAGCACCACGGCGTGGCGCGCGGCCTCGGCCTCGATCAGGTCGCGCGTCGAGGGGCTGCCCACCTCCTCGTCGCTGGTCAGCAGCACGGTGACGGGGCGCGAGGTCGGGATGCCCGCGCGGATGAGCTGCCCGATCGCCTCGATGGCGAGGTAGGTGCCGCCCTTCATGTCCTGGATGCCCGGGCCGTAGGCGATGTCGCCCTCCCGCCGGAAGGGCAGGCCGTTCGCCAGCGTTCCCACCGGATGCACCGTGTCGAGATGCGCGAGCACGAGGATGCCCTTCTCGCGGCTTTCGTGCGGGAAGCGCGCGCGCACGCAGTCGCCGAAGCCCATGCGCCCCGGGATGGTCTCCACGCTCGCGCCCATCAGCGCGAGGTGCCGCGCCGCCATCGCCATCATGCGGTTCACCGCGGCCGCGTCATGGGTGGGGCTCTCGCACTCCACCCAGCCGCGCAGGCCGCGGAGCATCTCCTCGGCGTCGAAGGGCAGGTCGAGCTTGGCGTCCATCGCGGTTCCCTCTTTCATGGAGAAATCATGCGCCTGCTCGTCGCCAACGCCAACACCACCGAGGCCATCACGCAGCTCTGCGCCGCGGCCGCGCGCGCCGCCGCCGCGCCGGGCACGGAGATCATCCCCGCCACGCCGCGCTTCGGCCCGGAGGTGATCGCCACCCGCGCCGAGAACGTCATCGCCGGCCATGCGCTGCTCTCGCTGCTGGCGGAGCATGCGGGGCGGGTGGAGGCCTGCCTGCTGGCGGTGAGCCACGACACGGCGCTGGAGGCGGCGCGCCAGCTCATGCCCTGCCCCGTGGTGGGCATGACCGAGGCCGCCTGCTTCGCCGCCTGCCTCGTGGGCGCGCGCTTCGGCCTCGTCACCTTCGGCGGGGTCGAGACCTACCGCGAGCGCATCGCGCAGCACGGGCTCGCGGGGCGCTGCGCCTCGCTGGTGGGGGTGGAGGCCACGCCGCAGGAGGCGGTGCGCGACCCGGGGGGCGTGGCCCGCAAGGTGCTGGCGGGCATCGGCCGCGCCGTGGCCGAGGGCGCGGACGCGGTGGTGATGGGGGGCGCGGCGCTGGCCGGCATGGGCCCGCGGCTGCAGGCCGAAGCGCCGGTGCCGCTGCTCGACGGCATCGCCGCCGGGGTCAAGCTCTGCGAGATGCTGGTGGCACTCAAGCTGCCGCGGCCGCGCGCCGGCAGCCTCGCCCCGCCCGCGGGCCGGGCGAGCCTCGGGCTCGCTCCCGCGCTGGCCGCGCTGCTCAGGGGCGGTACGGCGTGAGGGCGCCCTCGCGGGGAGCGCCGCGGGGCCGGCCGGGCATCGCCGCTCAACCCCGCCGGAACGCCGCGCCCGGATGCGGCGGCGCGAGCCGATCGCGCCCGAAGAGCTTCCGCCGCAGCGTGCCCGGCGCGTAGCGCGTCTTGTAGCGGCCGCGCCGCTGCAGCTCGGGCACCAGGAACTCCACCACGCCGGCATAGGTCTCGGGCATCACCGCCGAGGCGAGGTTCAGCCCGTCCACCCCCGTCCGGTCCACCCAGTCGAGAAGCTGGTCCGCCACGCGTCGCGCATCCCCCACCAGAACCGGCCCGTTGCCGCCGATGGCGGTGAACTCCGCCACCTCGCGCACCGTCCAGGAGCGCGCGGGATCGGCGCGGGTGATGTTCTCGAGCGCGGTGCGCATCGCGTCCGTCTCCACCTGCGCCACCCGCGCCTCGGGGTCGAGCGCGCCGAAATCGAGCCCGGTCCAGCCCGACATCAGCGCCAGCGCCCCGTCCAGGCTGCGGTGGCGCTGATACTCGGCCCAGCGGTCCTCGGCCTCGGCGCAGGTGGCGCAGACGATGGCGGTGAGGGCGGAGAGGATGCGCAGATCCCCGGGGGCGCGGCCCGCCGCCGCCGCCGCTTCGCGCAGCGCGGCCACGCGCGGGGCGATCACCTCCACCGTCGGGCCGCTCACGAAGACGCATTCGGCGTGCCGCCCGGCGAAGCGCCGGCCCGCGCTCGAGGTGCCCGCCTGGTAGAGCAGCGGCGTGCGCTGCGGCGAGGGCTCGCAGAGATGGATCGCCTCCAGCGCAAGATGCGCGCCCCGGTGGCGAATGGCGTGCACCCGCGCCGGGTCGGCGTAGAGGGTGCGCGCGCGGTCGCGCCGCACCGCCCCCTCCTCCCAGCTCTCCTCCCAGAGCCGATAGACGACCTCCATGTATTCCTCGGCGAGGTCGTAGCGCTCGTCATGCGCGCGCAGCGCGGGCTGGCCCATCGCCCGCGCTGCGCTGGCCAAGTAGCCGGTGACGATGTTCCAGCCCACGCGCCCCTCGGTGAGGTGGTCGAGCGTGGACAGCCGCCGCGCCAGCAGGAAGGGCGGCTCATGGCTCAGGTTCACCGTGACGCCGAAGCCCAGATGCTCGGTCACCGCCGCCATGGCCGGGATGACGAGCAGCGGGTCGTTCACCGGCACCTGGGCGGCGCGGGCCAGCGCCGTCTCCGGCCCGCCGCGATGCACGTCGTAGATTCCGAGCACATCGGCGAGGAAGATGCCGTCGAACAGCCCGCGTTCCAGCAGCCGCGCGAGCCCGGTCCAGTGGCGCAGATGCCGGTAGTCCGTGCTGCGGTCGCGCGGATGGGTCCAGAGCCCGGGCGAGACATGGCCCACCGTGTTCATCATGAAGGCGTGGAGCAGGATCTGGCGGTCGGGCATGGCGCTGACGCTCCCCGAGGGCGCGGGGCGCGTCAACGCCGCGGGGATTGAGCCCGACGCGCAACCCGCGCGATGATGCGCCATGCCCTCCCCCGCCCCGCCCCGCATCACGCGCCTCGGCGTCTTCACGCGGCTGCTGGACGAGGCGGAGCCCGCCGAACGCTACCGCCTGGCCACCGAGCAGATCCGCCATGCCGAGGCGGAGGGCTTCGATTCCGCCTGGGTCGCGCAGCACCACTTCGACGCCGATGAGGGCGGGCTGCCCGCGCCCTTCGTCTTCCTCGCGCAGGTGGCGGCGCGCACGAGCCGCATCCGGCTCGGCACCGGCATCGTCACCCTGCCCATGGAACTGCCCATCCGCGTGGCCGAGGACGCGAGCGTGCTGGACCTGCTCTCGGGCGGGCGGCTCGAGCTCGGCGTCGGGCCCGGCGGGAACCCGGCGGCCTTCGCCGCCTTCGGGCTGGACACTGCGCGGCGGCGGGAGGTGTTCGAGGCGCATCTCGGGCTGCTGCGCCAGGCGCTGGCCGGCCAGCCCCTGCCGGGGGGGAACCGCCTCTACCCCGCCCATCCCGGCCTGCTCTCGCGGCTGTGGTTCGCCACCTTCTCGGTGGAGGGCGCGCGCGCGGCGGGGGGGATCGGCGCGGGGCTGCTGCTCTCGCGCACCCAGCCGCGCCCGGGCCATGCGCCGGACGCCAGCCTCGCGGAACTCCAGCTCCCGATGATCGAGGCCTATCGCGCCGCGCTGCCCGAGGGGGTGGCGCCGCGCATCCTCGCCTCGCGCTCGGTCTTCGTGGCGGAGGATCGCGCCCAGGCGCTGCGTTTCGCCGAGCGCGGGCTCGGCCGCTTCCACCGCCGCCTCGTCGCGCTCGGCCGCGCCGCGGGCGAGCCGCCGCCGGTCGCGGAGATGATCCGCCGGCAGGACGTGCATCTCGGCACGCCGGAGGAGGTGATCGCCTCGCTGGCCGCGGACGCCACGCTGCAGCACGCCACCGAGCTCGCCGTGCAGGTCCATTCGGTGGACCCGCCGCACCCCTTCATCCTGCGCTCCATCGAGCTCGTGGCGCGCGAGGTGGCGCCCGCCTTCGGCTGGCGCCCCGCCCCCGCCCTCCCCGCCGCGCGCGTGGCCTGATTGATCCCTGAAGGACCGCACGAGATGGACCTGCTCGACACGCTGCTGGGCGTGACACCCGGCTCCGCCATGGACCGCATCCGCGCGCGGCGCGCCATCGCCCGCACCCACACGCAGGAGAGCGCCCGCGTGCTGCTCACCCCCGAGGCGCCGGGCCGCTTCACCGAGGCCGAGCGCTTCGCTGTCGCGGCCTATGTGGCGGCGCTGCACGGCGAGAGCGCGCTGGCGCGGCACTACGCGACCGAGCTCGCGGCGCGCGCGCCCGAACTCGCCGCGCCCGTCGCCGCTGCGGCCGCGGCCACCCGCGCCGATGGTCCGCGCGGCGCCTATCCGCCCGGCCCGCTCAGCGCCGAGGACACCCCCGCCCCCGGCTTCGCCCTGCCCGACGAGGCGGCGCGCGCCCTCGGCCCGCGGCTCTCCGCCGCCTTCGCCCATGCGCACTTCCTGGTGTTCCACCCGCGCGACGCGGCGCCGCAGCGCTTCGCCCCGCTGCTCGCCGCGGGATGGACCACGCCCGAGATCGTCACCCTCTCGCAGCTCGTCGCCTTCCTCGCCTACCAGCTCCGCGTCGCGCACGGCCTGGCCGTGCTGGCGCGCCATGTGGGAGACGCCGCATGACCGACGCCATCCTCACCCCCTCGGGGCACAGGGTTCCCGACAGCTTCACCCGCGCCATGCTGGACTGGCTGCCCTGGCTGGAGCCGCTGGCGGAGGAGGCCCTGACCCCGCGCCATATCGAGGCGCTGGTGGACAGGGCGCGCGCGAAATCCGCCTATTTCCGGCTGCTGGCGCATGATCCGGACGCGCTCGAGCACCGCACCCGCACCGACAAGGACATCTTCTACAACACCGAGGGCGGGCTGCCGCGCGCCGAGCGCGAACTCGCCGCCACCGCCGCCTCGCGGCTCAACGGCTGCATCTACTGCGCCTCGGTCCATGCGCGCCACGCCGTCACCTACTCCAAGCGCGAGGCGGAGGTGGACCGGCTGCTCAGGGAAGGCGTGACGGCGGATCTGGGCGAGCGCTGGAACGCCATCGTGGAGGCGGCGGTGGAGCTGACGGTGACGCCCATCCGCTTCGGCGACGCGCATGTGCGGCGCCTGCGCGCGGCGGGGCTCGACGACGAGGCGATCAGCGACCTGATCCACGCGAGCGCCTTCTTCAACTGGGCGAACCGGCTCATGCTCTCGCTGGGCGAGCCCGCGCTGTGAGGCTCAGACGCTGAGGTATTGCGCGCGGACCTCCTCCGCCTCCATCAGCGCCGCGAGGCTGCCCTCCCAGCGGATGGCGCCCTTCTCCAGCACGCAGGCGCGGTCGGAGACAAGGCGGGCGAAGTGGAGGTTCTGCTCGCTCAGCAGCACGGTCAGCCCCTCGCGCTTGAGTTCGAGGATGGCCGCCGCCATGCGCTCGACGATGACGGGCGCGAGCCCCTCGCTCGGCTCGTCGAGCAGGATGAGGCGCGGGTTGCCCATCAGGGTGCGCGCGATGGTGAGCATCTGCTGCTCGCCGCCGCTCATCCGCCCGCCCGGGCGCGCGCGCATGGCGGCGAGCGGGGGGAAGAGGGCGAAGACGCGCTCCGGCGTCCAGGGCGCGAGGCCCGGACGCGGCGGCTGCCGGCCCACCTCCAGGTTCTCCATCACCGTCAGCTCGGTGAAGATGCGCCGCTCCTCCGGCACATAGCCGAGGCCGAGGCGCGCGATCTCGAAGGGCTCGCGCCCCGTCACCTCGCGGCCCTCGAAGCGCACGCGCCCGCCGCTCGGTCGCACGAGGCCCATGATGGCCTTCATCGTCGTGCTCTTGCCCGCGCCGTTGCGGCCGAGCAGCGCGACCACCTCGCCCTGGGCGGCGGAGAGCGTCACGCCCTGCAGGATGTGCGCGCGGCCGTAATGCGCGTGCAGCCCCTCCACCTCCAGCATCAATGCCCCCCATGGGTCGCGCCGGTGCCGAGATAGACCTCGCGCACACGGGCATCGGCGCGCACCTCCGCCGGCCTGCCCTCGGCGATGGGCCGCCCGCGGTCGAGCACCAGGATCCGGTCGGCATGGGCGAAGACCACGTCCATGTCGTGCTCGGTGAAGAGGACGGCGATGCCGGAATCGCGCGCGATGCGGGCGGTGAGGTCCATCAGCGCCACGCGCTCGGCCGGGGCCATGCCGGCGGTGGGCTCGTCCATCAGCAGCAGCGCGGGGGCGTTGGCGAGGGCGATGGCCAGCTCGACGCGCTTGAGATCGCCATAGGCGAGCACGCCGCAGGGCCGGGCGGCCTGCGCCTGCATGCCCACGCGGGCGAGCAGCGCCAGCGCCTCGGCCGGATCCTCGCGCGCGACGGGCCGCCAGAGGTCGAAGAGCCGCCGCCGGTGCGAGAGCAGCGCCATCTGCACGTTCTCGAGCACGCTCATCGAGGCGAAGGTGGCGGTGATCTGGAAGGTGCGGCCCACCCCGCGCCGCCAGATGGCGCGCGGCGGCAGGCCGGTGATGTCCTCGCCCTTCAGCACCACGCGGCCGCGGTCGGGGCGGAGCTGGCCGTTGAGCATGTTGAAGCAGGTGGACTTGCCCGCGCCGTTGGGCCCGATCAGCGCCACCAGCTCGCCCGCCGCCACGGAGAGCGAGACGCCCGCCACCGCCTGCACGCCGCCGAAGCTCTTGTGCAGATCCTCGACCCGCAGCGTCATGCGCGCCGCTCCGCCGCGCGCTGCGCCGCGCCCGCGAGGCCCTGCGGGAAGAACAGCACCAGCAGCAGGATCACCGCGCCCAGCAGCAGCCGCCACAGCTCGAACAGCCGCATGAGCTGCTCGTGGATCCAGGTGTAGGCCAGCGCGCCGACAATGGGCCCGGAGAGTGTCTGCACCCCGCCGAGCAGCACCATCAGCAGCGCGTCCACGCTGCGCGGAATGGCCATGTAGGTGGGAAAGACGCTGCCCTTCGCATAGGCGAAGAGCCCGCCCGCGATGCCCGCGGCGACGGCGGCGAGGATGAAGGCCACCCAGCGGATGCGGAACCCGTCCATCCCGATCGCCTCCGCGCGCAGCGGCGAATCCCGCCCCGCGCGCAGCGCGTAGCCGAAGGGCGCGAGGATCGCGCGGCGCAGCAGCAGCGTCGCCGAGAGGCAGACCGCCAGCGCGAGGTAGTAGTAGGCGAGCTTGGAGCGCGCCCATTCGCTCGGCCAGACGCCGAGAATGCCGTTGTCGCCCCCCGTCAGCTCCACCCACTGGAAGGCCGCCGACCAGGCGATCTGCGCGAAGGCGAGCGTGAGCATCGCGGCATAGACGCCCGAGAGCCGCACGCAGAACCAGCCGAACACCACGCCCGCCATGCCGGCCGCGAAGGGCGCGGCGAGCAGCCCGATCTCCATCGGCGCGGCGAGGTGCTTCACCAGCAGCGCCGCGCCATAGGCGCCGAGGCCGAAATAGGCCGCGTGCCCGAAGCTCGCCATGCCGCCCGGCCCCATGATGAAGTGCAGCGAGGCGGCGAAGAGCATCATCACCGCGATCTCGGTGAAGACGATCAGCGCGAAATCGCCGAGGAAGGGCGGCAGGATCACCGCCACCGCCACCGCCGCGAGGCCGAGGCCGCGCAGCAGCGGCGAGGCCGGCGCATAGGGCGGCTCAACCGCCTGTGCCGCGTGCGGCGAGGCCGGCGGCCGCCCGAGCAGCCCGTAGGGCCGCAGGATGAGCACCGCCGCCATCACCAGGAAGGCCAGCACCAGGGTGATCTTGGGGAAGATCAGGATGCCGAAGGCCTGCATCTGGCCGATGAGCAGCGCGGCGAGGAAGGCCCCCGGGAGCGAGCCCAGCCCGCCGATGACGACGACGACGAAGGCCTCGGCGATGATCGCGAGGTCCATCTGAAGGTTCACGCTCTCGCGCGGGAGCTGCAGCGCGCCGCCCAGCCCCGCCAGCACCGAGCCCAGGAAGAAGACGGTGGTGAACAGCATCCGCTGGTTCACGCCCAGGGCACCCACCATCTCCCGATCTGCCGTCGCGGCGCGCACGCAGGTGCCCCAGCGCGTGCGGTGGAACAGCAGCCACAGCAGGCCGAGCACCAGGGGCCCCACGAAGATCAGGAAGAGCTCGTAGAGCGGGAAGCGCACGCCGAGGATCTCGGTCGCGCCGCGCAGGCCGGGTGCGCGGGGGCCGAGCAGATCCTGCGGCCCCCAGATCATCAGGGCGAGGTCCTGCACGATCAGCACCACGCCGAAGGTGGCCAGAAGCTGGAAGAGCTCCGGCGCCCTGTAGATGCGGCGCAGCAGCAGCACCTCGATCAGCACGCCAACCGCGCCCACGATCAGCGCCGCCGCGAGCACCCCGCCCCAGAAGCCGAGATGCCCGCGCGGCAGGCTCGTCACCAGCGTCCAGGCGAGGTAGGCGCCGAGCATGTAGAGGCTGCCATGCGCGAAGTTCACGATGCGCGTGACGCCGAAGATGACCGTCAGCCCCGAGGCGACGAGGAACAGCGAGGAGGCGGATGCAAGGCCGGAGAGGCCCTGCACCAGCAGGTTCTCGAACAAGCGGCGTTACCCCTGCGGACGCAGCGTGCGCACCACCTCGTCGGGAGGCAGATAGTTGCGGCCGTCGGCATAGCGCCAGTCCACCATCACGCCGCGGCCCTGGCGCAGCGCGGTGCGCCCCACATAGGCGCCGAGCGTGGACTGGTGGTCGATGGCGCGGAACTCCACCTCCGCTTCGCCGAAGGCGGTGGGGAAGCGCAGCCCGCGCATCGCCTCGATCATCCGCTCCGTGTCGGTGGAGCCGGCGCGGCGCAGCATGCCGACGATGGCCGTCACCGTGTCATAGGCCACGACGGAGCCGAGGCGCGGATGGTCGTTCCAGCGCCGGCGATAGGCGTCGCGGAATCGCACATGGCCGGGCGTGTTGAGCTCGGCCCAGGGATAGCCGGTGACGATCCAGTTCTCGGGCGCCTCGTCGCCGAGCGGATCGAGGTATTCCGGCTCGCCGGTCAGCAGCGAGACGACGCGGCGGCGCTCGAACAGGCCGCGCGTGGAGCCCTGGCGGACGAAGTTCGTCAGGTCCGCGCCGAAGGTGACGTTGAAGATCCCCTCCGGGTTGGCGCCCGCCAGCGCCTGCACGGTGGCGCCCGCGTCGATGCGCCCGAGCGCGGGGAACTGCTCGGCGACGAAGGTCACGTCAGGCCTCGCGCGCGTCAGCAGCTCCTTGAACCAGCGCACGGCGGACTGGCCGTACTCGTAGTTGGGCGCGACGGTGGCCCAGCGGCGGGCGGGCAGCTTCGCCGCCTCCTCCACCAGCATGGCGCACTGCATGTAGGTGGAGGGGCGCAGGCGGAAGGTGAAGCGGTTGCCGCGCGACCACACGAGCGCGTCGGTCAACGGCTCGGAGGCGACGAAGAGGCGGCGGTTCTGGTTCGCGAAATCCGCGATGGCGAGGCCGATGTTGGAGAGGAAGGCGCCCGCCAGCAGGTGCACCCGCTCGCTGTTCACGAGCTCGCCGGCGTGGCGCACCGCGTCCTCCGGCCGGCCGCCATCGTCGCGGAACACCGTCTCGATCCGCCGGCCGTTGATGCCGCCGGCGGCGTTCACCTCCTCCTGCGCCATGATCCAGGCGTTGCGGTAGGGCAGGAGGAAGGCGGGCTGGGCTGAATAGGAGTTGATCTCGCCGATGCGGATCGGGCCTTCCTGCGCCCGGACGGTGGGGGCAGCGAGCGTGGCGGCGGCGCCGAGCAACGCCGCGCGGCGGCACAAGGTCAGGGTCATGGGATGCCTCCTCGTTCCGGCGGCATCCAAGCAAGCGGCCGCGCCCGCCGCAACGGATTTCAGGCGGCCTGCACGAGGCCCCCCATGTCCGAGAGCGCGCGCAGGTGGAAGTCGGTGTCGCCGAAGGTCGCCTCGTTGACAGTGAGGCGCTTGAAGTAGTGGCCGGCGGCATATTCCATGGTCATGGCGATGCCGCCATGGAGCTGGATGCTCTGCTGGCCGACGAAGCGGGCCGCGCGGCCGATCTGCGCCTTGACCGCATGCATGTTGCGGCGGCGCTCCAGCGCATCCTCCTCGCGCGCGGCCATGGTGGCGAAGAAGGCCATGCTGCGCGCCTGCTCGAGCGCCACCAGCATGTCGGCGGCGCGGTGCTGCAGCGCCTGGAAGCTGCCGATGGGCTTGCCGAACTGCTGGCGCGTCTTCATGTAGTCCACCGTCATGGCGTGGACGACGTCCATGGCGCCGACCGCCTCGGCGGCGAGGGCCGCGATGGCCTCGTCCACCACGCGGTCCACCAGGGCGAGGCCGTTCTCCGCCTCGCCGAGCAGATGCAAGGCGCGCGCGCCGGCGAACTCCACCTCCGCCGCGCGGGTGCCGTCCACCTGGCGGAAGCCGCGCACCGAGACGCCTTCGGCGCGCGCCGGCACCAGGAAGACGCCGATCCCGAGACGGTCGCGCTGCCCGCCGGCCATCCGCGCGGTGACGACGAAGTGATCGGCCGTGTCGCCGTGCAGCACCATTCCCTTCCGGCCGGAGATCACCCAGCCGCTGCCCTCCTTCCTCGCCGTGGTCAGCACGTCGAACAGGTCGTAGCGGGACTGGCGCTCCTGCTGGGCGAAGGCCAGAAGCAGTTCGCCGGCGGCGATGCGGGCCACCATCTCCCGCCGCAGCGCGGCCTGCGCCCCGTGGCGCAGGAAGCCGCCGCCCAGCACCACGGTGCTGAACCAGGGCTCGAGGGTGATGTGCCGCCCCATCTGCTCGGCAACGAGCATCGTCTCCTCGCCGCCGCCGCCGAAGCCGCCATCCTCCTCGGCGAAGGGCAGGCCGAGAAGACCGAGCTCGGCATACTGCGCCCAGACCTCGCGGCTCCAGCCCGTCTCGCCCGCCATGTAGGCCTTGCGGCTCTCGAAGCCGTACTTGTCCGCCAGCAGGCGGCGCAGACTGTCCTGCAGCAGCGCCTGGGACTCGTTCAGGTCGAAATCCATGTGGTCCTCACAGGCCGAGAAAGGCCTTCGCCATGATGTTGCGCTGGATCTCGTTCGACCCGCCGTAGATGCTCTGCTTGCGCCAGTTGAAATAGATCCCGGCGAGGCCGAAGGCCCAGTCGGGCGCCACGTCCCACTCGTTGCTGCCCGCGGCGTCCGGATCGCCGTCCACCCACGCATAGGGGCCGGCCGCCTTCATCAGCAGCTCCGCCACACCCTGCTGGATCTCGGTGCCCTTGATCTTGAGGACGCTGGTCGCGGGGTCGGGCTTGCCGGTGCCGGCGCGCTTCGTCTCGTTGGCGATGACGCGCATCACGGTCATCTCCAGCGCCTTCAGCTCCACCTCCATTTCGGTGATCTGGCGCCGGAACTCCGGGTCCTCGATCAGCGGGCGGCCGCCATCGAGCGTCTCGCGCGCGATGGTCTTGAGGCGGCGGATGCGCTCGCGCGAGGCGCCGACGCGCGCCTGGCCGAAGCGCTCGTTGCCGAGCAGGAACTTCGCGCAGTCCCAGCCTCTGTTCTCCTCGCCCACCAGGTTCTCCACCGGCACGCGCACGTCGTCGAAGAACACCTCGTTCACCTCGTGCCCGCCCTCGATGGTGATGATGGGGCGGACGGTGATCCCGGGGCTCTTCATGTCCACGAGCAGGAAGGAGAGGCCCTCCTGCTTCTTCGCGTTGGGATCGGTGCGGACCAGCAGGAAGATCCAGTCCGCGTGCTGCGCCAGCGTCGTCCAGGTCTTCTGGCCGTTGACGATGTAGTGGTCCCCGTCGCGGACGGCTCGCGTCTTCAGGCTCGCGAGGTCGGAGCCCGCGCCGGGTTCGGAGAAGCCCTGGCACCACCAGTCGTCGAGGTTGGCCATGCGCGGCAGGAAACGCTTCTTCTGCGCCTCGGTCCCGAACTCGATGATCACCGGGCCGCACATGTTCACGTTGAAGGCGAGAGGCTGCGGCGCCGGCCACATCTGCAGTTCCTCGCGGAAGATGTATTTCTGCGCCGGCGTCCAGCCCGGTCCGCCGTACTCCACGGGCCATTCGGGTGTGGCCCACCCGCGCGCGTTCAGCTTGCGCTGCCACTCCACCACCATCTGCTTGGTGGGAGATTTGCCCGCGATCATATGCCGGCGCGTCGCCTCCGGGCATTCGGCGGCAAGGAAGGCGCGCACCTCCTCGCGGAAGGCGCGTTCGGCATCGGTGAAGCGAAGTTCCATGGGCGTGGCTCCTCAGGCGGCGCGCCGGGCGTGCAGGCCGGCGAAGCTGCCGCCCTCCGCGGCAAGCTTCTCGATCAGGGCGGCCGGCTTGAGGTTCGCGTCGCCGGTCGCCTCGGCATAGCGGGCGAGCTTGTCGCGCACCGCCTTGAGGCCCATGCGGTCCGCCCAGAACATCGGCCCGCCGCGCCAGGCAGGCCAGCCGAAGCCGTTGACGAAGATCACGTCGATGTCCACGGCGCGCGCCGCGATCCCCTCCTCCAGGATGCGCGCCCCCTCGTTCACCATGGGCAGCAGCAGCCGCTCCAGGATCTCCGCGTCCTCGATCTTGCGCCGGCGCACCTGCATCTTCTCGCTCATCTCGAGGATCAGGCGCTCCACCTCCGGGTCGGGGTGGCGCTGGCGCTTCTCGTCGTAGAGATACCACCCCTTTCCTGTCTTCTGCCCGTAGCGCCCCGCGGCGACCAGCGCATCCGCGATGGGTGCCGCCGTGCCGCGCGCACGGCGCACCGCCGCGCCGATGTCAAGGCCGGCGAGGTCGCCGGTCGCGCAGGGCCCCATGGCCATGCCATAGGCCTCCATCACCCGATCGATGTCCTGCGGCAGCGCGCCCTCGAGCAGCAGGCGCTCCAGCTGGAAGCCGCGCTTGCCTGTCATGCGATTCCCCACGAAGCCGTCGCAGTTGCCGACGACCACGTTCACCTTGCCGATGCGCTTGCCCACATCCATCGCGGTGGCGATGGCCTCGAAGGAGGTGGCCTTGCCGCGCACGATCTCGAGCAGGCGCATCACGTTCGCCGGCGAGAAGAAGTGCATACCGAGCACCAGCTCGGGCCGCTTCGTCGCCGCGGCGATGGCGTCGATGTCGAGCGTGGAGGTGTTGGAGGCGAGCACCACGCCGGGCCGCGCCAGCGCATCGAGCTTCGCAAACACCTCCTTCTTCACCGCCATGTCCTCGAAGACCGCCTCGATGACGAGATCGGCCTCCTCCACCCGGCTCCAGTCGGTGCTGCCCGAGAGCAGCGCGCGGCGCTTGCCGTACTCCTCGGCCGACAGCTTGCCGGAGGCGATGCTGCGCTCCCAGTTCGCCTCGCACCGCTCGAGTCCGCGCTCCAGGGCCTCGGCGGACTGCTCGATCACGGTGACGGGAATACCATGGTTGGCGAAGCTCATGGCGATGCCGCCGCCCATGGTGCCGGCGCCGATCACCACCGCCTTGCCCACCGGCAGCGGCCGGATGTCGGCCGGCATGCCCGGCACGCGCTGCGCCTCGCGCTCGCCGAAGAAGACGTGGCGCAGGGCCAGGCTCTGCTCGCCGTTCACGAGCTTCTGGAAGATCTCGCGCTCGGTGTTCAGCCCGTCCTCGAAGCTCGAGGTCAGCGCGGCGCGCACCGCGGCCACGCAGCCCTTGGGGCTCTCCTGGCCGCGCGTGCGCTTGAGCAGCGACGCCGCCAGCGCGTCGAAGGCGGCGAGATCGGCCCCCTTCACCTTGTCCTCGCGCCTGCGGGCGAGGACGAAGCCGCGCCCGGCATGGGCGCGCGCCCATTCGACGGCCGCCGCCTCCAGCGGACCTTCCAGCACCGCGTCGATGAAGCCGAGTTTCAGCGCCTCGGCCGCCGTGACAGGATCGCCGCTGACGATGAGGCGCAGCGCCGCCTCCCCGCCGATCAGCCGCGGCAGGCGCTGGGTGCCGCCGGCGCCGGGCACGAAGCCGCGCTTCACTTCCGGCAGGCCGAGCATGGCGCCCGGGGCGGCGACCCGCGCGTGGCAGGCGAGCGCGAGTTCCAGCCCGCCGCCCAGCGCGCTGCCGTGGATGGCGGCGATCACGGGGGCCTTGCTCGTCTCGATCGCGTCGAACACCTCGGGCAGGGAGGGTGGCTGGCGGGGCTTGTTGAACTCCGTCATCTCCGCCCCGGCCGAGAACATGCGCCCGGCCCCGATCAGCACGATGGCGCGCGCCCCCTCGCGCTGGGCGGCGGCGATCCCCTCGTGCAACCCGGCTCGCACGCCGGTGCGCAGCGTGTTCACCGGCGGATTGGCGATGCGCAGGAGATGCACGTCCCCGTCGCGCGCGTGCTCCACGAAGCGCTCTTCGAGCATGGGCGTTCCCCGCTTGTCTTTCCTTGTGGCAGGGAGTGTCCGACCGGGCGCGCATCCCTGTCAACCGGGCGGGGCATGGTCTCAGAGCGCCACGTCCCGGTTCACGTCCTTGTAGAGCAGGTATTCGCACACCTCGGGCCCGATGGCGTAGATCTGCTGCGGTACATAGGGGCCCATCCAGACGAAATCGCCCGCCCAGAGCTCGTGCCAGTCGCGGCCGAGAAGCTGCAGCGCCTGGCCCTGCAGCATCACCATGCCGTGTTCCATGATGTGCGTCTCCACGCACCAGAAATGGGCGCCGGGCGCGTAGCACATGATGTTCATTTCGAAGTCCATCGCCATCTCCCGCGTGCCGAGCAGGAGGTGGCGCCAGCGAGGCCCGCTCTCCTCGCGCGGTGCCGTGCCTCGGTGGCCGACGAGGGGGCGCGGCGCCGCGACGCCGGGCGCGGGCTGGTAGCGCTTGCGCACCCAGACCGCGCGCGCCTCGCCCTCGCCGGCGTTGCGCGCCGCGTAGGGAATCCCCTGCGGCACATAGGCGTAGCCCCCGGGCGGGAGGCGGTGCGCGGCGCCCTCGAGCGTGACCTCGACCTCCCCCTGCAGCACGTAGAGGAAGGCCTGCACGCCGTCGTCGACCGCCCCCGCGCTGCCCGCGCCTGGGGGCATGATCAGCAGCGCCTGGGCGAAGCCTGCGCCCATCCGCGGCGTGGTCTGGAAGCGGACGATGCAGCCCGGCCACTGGGGCAGCAGGCTGTCCATGATGCCCTCCGGGGGGAAAACGCAGTAGTGCGGCGTGAGCACCGCCCGGTTCTGGCCGACGATGCCGGGCGGAGGATGGGGAGTCGGGACGCGCATAACACCACCTTTCGAGCCCCGCCACGGCAGGCGGTCCCGGCGGCGGAACCACGGCGGCCGGGCGCGGTCAAGCGGGCGGACTCACCCCTCGGCGTCGAGCGCGTAGCCGGCCGAGCGCACGGTGCGGATCAGGTCCACCTCGCCCTCGCCATTGATGGCCTTGCGCAGCCGGCGGATGTGCACATCCACGGTGCGCAGCTCGACGTGGATGTCCCGGCCCCACACGGCATCGAGAAGCTGCTCGCGGGTGAAGACGCGGCGCGGGTGGGAGAGGAAGAACTCGAGCAGCCGGTATTCGGTCGGGCCGAGGTGCAGGGCGCGGCCGTTGCGCGTCACACGGTGCGCGTCCTGGTCCATGGTGAGGTCGAGATAGGTCAGGCAGCCCTTGGCCGCGACGGTCGAGGCGCGGCGCAACAGGGCGCGGATGCGCGCCATCAGCGCCTCGACGGCGAAGGGCTTGGTGATGTAGTCGTCGGCCCCGGTGTCCAGGGCGCGCACAGCGTCCTGATCCTCGGTCCGGGCGGTGACCATGATCACCGGCAGGTCGCGCGTCGCGGGACGGCGGCGGATCTGGCGGCAGACCTCGATTCCCGACATGGCAGGCAGCATCCAGTCGAGCAGCACCAGATCGGGCTTCGCTTCGGCGATACGCAGCAGCGCCTCCTGCCCGTCGGTCGCCTCCTCGACGTGGAAGCCCTGGCGTTCCAGGTTGTAGCGGAGCAGGGCGAGCAGGGCGGCCTCGTCCTCGACGACGAGGATGGTGGGCTTGCCGCCTCCGTTGAAGCCCTCGGGCATGCGCGCACCTCCCTTCATCATTCGCCGGGCGGACGGACCACCGCCGAGGCCGAGACATCCGCCTTGGGCCGCTCCTCGGCCAGCGGCTGGCCGAGGACGGCGTAGTGCACGCGCTCGGCGATGTTCGTCGCGTGGTCGCCGATGCGCTCCATGTTCTTCGCGATGAAGAGCAGATGGGTGGCCGCGGTGATGTTGCGCGGATCCTCCATCATGAAGGTCAGCAGCTCGCGGAAGATGCCGTTGTAGATCCCGTCGATCGGCGCGTCGTTGGCCCAGACGGCGTCGGCCTTCGCGGCATCGTCCTCCACCAGCGCGTCGATCGCGTCGCGCAGGTTATCCTGCACCAGCTCCGCCATCCGCTCGAAGCCGTTGAGGCTGCCGAGACCGGGCTGCTGCGCCACCACGATCGCGCGCTTGGCGCCGTTGCGCGCGTAGTCGCCGATGCGCTCGAGATCCTGGCTGATCTTCATGCAGGCGACGATGAGGCGCAGGTCGCTCGCCACCGGCTGGCGCAGCGCGAGCAGGCGGACGCAGAACTGCTCGATCTCGCGCTCCATCTCGTCGAGCTGGGCGTCGCGCTGCACCACCTCGGCGGCGAGATCGGTGTCGCGGCGGATCAGCGCCTCGGCGCTGTCGGCCACCTGGCGCTCGGCGAGGCCGCCCATGCGCGCGATCATCTCGCGCAGGCGCTTGAGGTCGTCCTCGTAGGAGCGGACGATGTGCTGTGGCTGGCCGTTGGGCATCTCTCGGGGCTCCTCAGCCGAAGCGGCCGGTGATGTATTCCTGCGTCTTCTGCTCGCGCGGCGAGGTGAACATCTGCGCCGCCGGCGCCACCTCGATCAGCTCGCCGAGATAGAAGAACGCCACCTGGTCCGCGCAGCGCGCGGCCTGCTGCATGTTGTGCGTGACGATGGCGATGGTGAAGTCGCGCTTCAGCTCGTCGATCAGCTCCTCGATCTTGAGCGTGGAGATGGGATCGAGCGCGGAGGTGGGCTCGTCGAACAGGATCACCTCGGGCCGGACGGCGATGGTGCGCGCGATGCACAGGCGCTGCTGCTGCCCGCCCGAAAGACCCATGGCGCTGGTCTGCAGACGGTCCTTCACCTCGTCCCAGATGGCGGCGCGCGAGAGCGCCCACTCCACCCGCTCATCCATCTGCTTCTTCGAGAGCTTCTCGTGCAGCCGCACCCCGAAGGCGATGTTCTCGTAGATCGTCATCGGGAAGGGGGTGGGCTTCTGGAACACCATGCCGATCTTCGCGCGGAGCTCGTTGAGGTCCACGTTCGCGTCCAGAAGGTTGCGCCCGTCCATGATCACCTCGCCCATCGCCTTCTGGCCCGGGTAGAGGCTGTACATGCGGTTGAGCACGCGCAGCAGGGTGGACTTTCCGCAGCCCGAGGGACCGATCATGCCGGTGACCTGCCGGTCGGGGAAGTCAAGGTTGATGTTCTTCAGCGCCTTGGGCAGGCCCTCGCCGTACACGAAGTCGAGGTTGCGCACCGAGATGCGCGACACCTGGTTGATCGCGGCGCCGGAGCGGGCCTGAATGCCGCCGAAGCTGGCGGTGGTCTCGGCGACGGCGGGGGTCTGGTCGTTCATGGCAGGGTTTCCGCTACTTGCGCTTGCGCAGCGCCACGCGCGCGAGGATGTTGACGAGCAGCACCGTCAGCGTGACCAGCAGCGCGCCCGACCAGGCGATCTCGATCAGGTCCGGAAAGCCCGAGTTCGCCTGCTGGTAGATCGAGACCGGGAGGCTCGCCATCGCCTTCGAGAGATCGGTGCTGAGGATATTGTTGCCGAAGCTGGTCAGCAGCAGCGGCGCCGTCTCGCCCATGATGCGCGCGAAGGCGAGCAGGATCCCGGTCAGGATGCCCGAGAGCGCCGCGCGCCACGCCACGAGGGTGATCATCTTCCACTTCGGCGCGCCGAGCGCCACCACCGCCTCGCGCAGCGTGTTGGGAATGAGCTGGAGCATGTCCTCCGTGGTGCGCACGACCACGGGAATGACGATGATGGCCAGCGCCAGCGCTCCCGCCATGCCGGAGAACCCGCCGGTAGGCAGCACGAAGATCTGGTAGATGAACAGGCCGATCAGAACCGAGGGGGCGGAGAGCAGGATGTCGGAGATGAACCGGACCGCATAGCCGAACTTGGATCCCCGCGCGTATTCGGAGAGATAGGTGCCGACGAAGAGCCCGATGGGGGTGCCGATCGCGGTGGCGATCGCGGTCTGGATCAGGCTGCCCACGATGGCGTGCACGAGGCCGCCCTTGGGCAGGGAGTCGTCGCCGTAGCGGGTGGGCTGGAACTCCTGCGTCAGCACGATCCAGTCCAGGGCCACCACGCCGCGCCAGACCAGCGTGATCATGATGGAGGCGAGGAAGAACAATCCGACCGCCGTCGCGGCCAAGCAGAACCAGCGCACGATGTCGTCGCGCAGCTTGCGCCGCCGGCCCAGCGCGCGCTGGACCCTGATCTCCTCGGGGCTGCGGGCGAAGGCGCCCGCCGTCGTTGCGCTCATGGCCTTCGCCTCACTTCAGCCGGGGACGCAGCAGCCAGCGCGAGACCGCCAGCACCACGAAGGAGATGACGAAGAGCAGGAAGCCGATGGCGAAGAGCGCCGACTGCTGCAGGCTTCCCGCCAGGCTCTCGGGAAACTCCATGGCGATCACGGAGGCGATGGTCGTGGTCGAGTCGAAGAGCGAGGTGGCGATGCGATTGGCGTTGCCGATCACGAAGGTCACGGCCATGGTCTCGCCGAGCGCGCGGCCGAGGCCGAGCATGACCCCGCCCACCAGCGAGACCCGCGTGTAGGGGATGACCACGCCGGTCATCACCTCCCAGCGCGTCGCGCCCAGGCCATAGGCGCTCTCCTTGTACACGGCCGGCACCTGCTCGAAGACGTCGCGCATGGTGGCGGCGATGAAGGGCAGGATCATGATCGCCAGCACGATGGCGGCGGAGAACAGCGAGGTGCCGGCGAAGTTCGTGCTCTCGAAGAGGAAGCCGATCAGGGGGATGGAGGAGAGCTGCTCCCCGAGGGCGAGCTGGATGTTCTTCTGCACGAAGGGAACCACCACGAAGAGGCCCCACATGCCGTAGATGATGGAGGGCACCGCCGCCAGCAGCTCGATGGCGGTGCCGATCGGGCGCTTGAGCCAGCCGGGGGCGAGCTCGGTCAGGAAGAAGGCGATGCCGAAGGCCACCGGCACGGCGAAGATGATGGCGAGCAGCGAGGAGACAATCGTGCCGACGATGGAGACACCCGCCCCGAACTCCTCGCGCCCCTCCACCGGGTTCCAGACCGTGCCCCAGATGAACTCGACGCCGAAGCGCTGGAAGGCCGGCAGCCCGCCGATGAAGAGCGTGACGATGATGGCGCCGAGCAGCACCAGCACGAAGGCGCCGGAGCCGAAGCAGATCGCGGCGAAGATCTTGTCGCCCGTCTCGCCGACCCTGCGGCGCTGCCCGATGGGCGGGGCGGTGATGGTGCTGGCGGACACGGAACCTCGCAGAAGCCACGGAACGGGCGGAGGGGGCGCGGCTGCGCCCCCTCCGGATGGAACTCAGGCCGCCGAGGGCGTCCAGATGGGGTTGCCCGAGGGGTCGCGCACCGAGCGCGCCCAGGCGGCGCGGATCAGATCATGCGCCGAACTGGGCAGCGGGATGTACTCGAGGCTGGAGGCGATCTGCGACCCGTGGCGGAAGGCCCAGTCGAAGAAGCGCATGGTGTTCCGGCTCCCGGCCACCCGGTCCGCCACCGGATTGGTGGGCAGGAGGATGTAGGTGGGCGAGGTGGCGGGCCACACATTGGGCAGCGCAAGGTCGATGGTGTCAGGCGCGAAGTTGGGCGCCGTCCAGTCGGCCGCGGCGGCGGTGGCGAGGAAGGTCTCGGGCACCGGGCGGACGAACTGGCCCGCCTTGTTGCGGATCTGGGTGGTGATCATGCGGTTCACCACCGCGTAGGCGTTCTCGATGTAGCCGATGGCGCCCGGCGTGTTCCGGATGATGTTGGACACGCCTTCATTGCCGCGAGCGCCGTTGCCGAAGGGCCAGCGCACGGAGGTGCCGGCGCCCGGGCCGTTGCGCCACTCCTCCGAGATGCGCGACAGATACGTCGTCCACACCCAGGTCGTGCCCGACCCGTCCGCACGGTAGCCGACCGACACGGGCAGGCGCGGCAGACGCAGGTCGCGGTTGAGTTCGACCAGTCGCGGATCGTTCCAGAACTGCACGCGGCCGAAGAAGATCTCGATGATCAACTCGGGCGTCAGGCGCAGGGCGTTGTCGGCCACGCCGGGAATGTTCACCGACAGCACGACGGAACCCATCACGGTCGGGAACTGCAGAAGGCTGCGTTCGGTGAGCTGGGCAGAAGTGAGGGGGGCGTCGGAAGCGCCGAAATCGACCGTCCGGGCCGTGATCTGGTTGATACCCCCGCCCGAGCCGATGGACTGATAGTTGAGGGAGACGCCGATCGCATCGCGCGCCGCCGCGCTCCAGCGGTCATAGAGGGGGCGCGGGAAGGTGGCCCCGGCCCCGGTGATCTGCGCCTGCTGGGCCAGGGCGGGGCGCAGCAGGGCGGGGGCGGCCACGCCGGAGGCGGCGAGGGCGAAAAGGGAACGACGATTCACTGGCGACTCCGTGCAACGAGGCCCACTGCCTGGCATCCACCCAGGGCAGCGAGCGGACGCCGCGCAGGTAGAGGCGTCGAAAGACCACGGTATTTCATTTTTGTGAAGCTTGAATGACATATACCTCTCGGCAACTTGTTGGAGGCCATCCTGAGCAATTGATCCGTCGCAAGGCGGGCGGAAGAGGCGCGCCGCACATGTCACTCCATGTGGGGCGAATGTCTTCATGATCTGGCGGCCCTCGGCCCCGGCGGCCTGCCGGCTCTGATGGCGGCGCTGTTCCTGGCCGGTCTCGGCGGTGGATTGACCCACTGCGCCGGGATGTGCGGGCCCTTCGTGCTCTCCCAGACCGCCGCCATCGCCCCCGAAGCTCTGGGAGCGGGCATGTGGCGACGGCTCCGCGGCGCGGCCCTGCTGCCCTATCATGCTGGCAGGGCGATCGGCTACGGGCTGCTGGGAGGGGTGGCGGGCGGGGCGGGCGCACTTCTCGCCCAGGCGAGCGGGGTGAGAATGCTCGCCGCTGTGCTTCTCCTGCTCGCGGCGCTGTTGATGCTGGCGCAGGCCTCGGCGCGGTTCGCGGCGTGGCTCCCCAGGCTTCCCTCGCCGCCAGTGGCGCGTGCGCTGGACAGACGGCTCGGGCCGCTGCTGGCCGCGCCGACGGGCTGGCGCGGTCTCCGGCTCGGGCTGCTCCTCTCGGCCCTGCCCTGCGGGCTGCTCTACGGTGCCTTGGCGGGGGCCGCCTCCTCAGGCAGCGCGCTCGCCGGGACGCTCGCCATGATCGCCTTCGTGGCGGGCACCATGCCCGCCCTCGTTGTCCTCGCCTTCTTCGGGCGAGGCTTGCGCCAGCTGCTGGGCAATGCGGCGCCCGCGGCCGGCGCCATCCTGTTCCTTGTGAACGCCGCGGTTCTCACGACGCTCGCCGCCAGGCTCGCCCTCTGAGGCCTTAACGCTTCCTTCAGGTCGGCCGGGGAGAAGGCACCCGAGGTCAACCAGGTCGGGAGCGCAAAATGCGAACCCTGAGCGTGATGGGGAGCCTGCCCCCCAGCATCGTCGAAAACACGGCGCCTTGGGAGTGGGCGGGCGGTCTGCGGCTCCTCAGCAACCCGAACGAGGTCCTCTTTCTCGAGGTAGACGGTTTCGCCGGCAATTTCTTCGATGCCATGCTCAACCGCGCCAACGGCATGATCACCATCCTGCCCTCCGCGCGGATCGACGCCGAGTGGTTCAAGTCCATGGGCATTTCCATGGTGCTCGACCTGCGGCTGCGTTTCTACATGACGGACGGCACCCAGGCCGTGAGCGACCGCGGCTTCCTCGTCACAGTGGTCGACATCGACGACACCCCGCCGCAGACACTCGCGTTCCAGACCGGAGGGCAGGTGCGCGCGGACACGCCCGGCGCCGTGATCGGCACCCTCGCGGTGGGCGATCCCGACACCGCCTCCGGCTTCACCTTCCTCCTGGACGAGCAGGACGCCTGGCAGTTCGAGGTCGTGGGCAATGTCCTGCGGCTGAAGCAGGGGGTCTCCCTCAGCCTCGCCGATGGGCGCGAGCGCAGCATCACCGTCACTGTCTCCGACGGCACGCAGTCCAGCGCCTTCACTCTCACCTTCGATGTTCTGCCGAAGCCCGGCGTCAGCCGCGAGCCGATCGACTACCTGGTGCCCGGCCAGACCAAGCACGGGTTCTCCTGGGCCAGTCCCGGCGTGGTCTCCAGCTTCGTGCCGGCCTGGGACATCGCCTCCATCCGCAAGCAGGATGGCCTCGTCGGCGTGACGCGCGATGACGGGAAGGCGGTGTGGTTCGAGGCGCCGGTCATCCTCGACCTTGGCTCGGGCTACATGGATTTCCGCAAGGGCGGCGAGGCGGCGACGGCCTGGTTGATCTGGGAGACCATGCTGAACGTCACGCCCTCGGCCCGCATGATGGGCTCAGTGGTGACCGCCATGCGCGTCCATGGCGCCACCGCGAAGGATTTCGTCGACGCCATCATGACGCATTACCCCCAGGGCAAAGCCTACAAGACCATGAGCGCGGCGGACTTCGTCCGCAGCATCTATTCGAACGCCGTCTCCTGGGACATCGGGCAGGACGCGGTCACTTGGCACGCCTCGCGGATCCAGCAGGGCATGGTCACGCGCGAGCAGTTCATCCTCGACATCGTGGAGTGGCGGCGCAGCCTTCCGGAATTCGAGACTCGCGCGGAACAGGGCTTCTACGTCCCGCGCCAGCACATGGAGATCCTGGGGGCCCTCGGCAAAGTGGGCATGGGGCTGGAGTTCGGGGCCTGGTCGCTCGGTTGGCAATGGGGTCTCGGCATCGGCATGTTCAACCTCCAGGCCCTGGCGGCGGAGGTCGTGAAGACGCCGCAGTTCCAGGCCCGCTGGGGGCATATGAGCCAGTCGCAATTCTTCGCCGGCTTCTTCCAGGAGGCGGCGGGCGGCACCTTGAACAGCGCCGCCCTGGACGCCTGGTCCTCCATGGCTCAATCGGGGCAGGACATGCGCCCCGCTTTCATGGCGACGGTGCTTTCGAATCTCACCCCGGCGAGCGAGTTCCTCTCCCTGCCCCAGGGGCCGGGCTTCGATTACCTCTGGTAGCGCTCCCTCAGGCCGCTGGTGTGCACGCCCCTCCCGTGGCGCGCAGCCGCTCGCGCAGTGCCGGCATCTCGGCGCCCAGCCGCGCCCGCAGATGCGCGAGGACACCCGGCGAAGGGCCGCCCTCGCGAACCTGCCGCGACGCGTCCTCGAAAAGGGCGCGCAGGGTCTCCGCGCCGAGCGTCGCACTCGCGCCCAGCCCGCGGTGGAGCAGCGCGCGCAGCGTGCCGGCATCCTCCTCCACCGCCGGTGCGGCGATCTCCGCCGCCACCTCCTCCAGTTCCTCCAGGAATTCCCTCAGGACGGAGGGGCCGGCGGCGCCGAGCTCCGACAGGAGCGCCCCGCCCGGAGCCTCCTCGCGCGCGGCAGGCGCTCTGTCCGCGCACAGCCGCGCGAGCAGGGAAAGGAGCGCCTCGCGGTCCACCGGCTTGGCGATATGCGCGTCCATCCCGGCGGCCCTGCATTCGGCCACCTCCTCCGGCAAGGCGGAGGCCGTGACGGCGATGACCGGAACCCGGCCCGCCTCCCCCGGAAGGGCGCGAATGCGCCGGGTGGCCTCCAACCCGTCCATGCCGGGCATGCGCACATCCATCAGAACGGCGTCGAAGGCGCCGCCGCTCGCCAGAGCCAGCGCCTCCTGACCGTCGCCGGCGAGAGTCACCTCGTGCCCGGCGGCACTGAGCAGGGCCCGCATCAGCACACGGTTGGCGCTGATGTCGTCCGCCACCAGCACCCGCAGAGGACGAAGCGCGGGCAGCGCCGCAGGCGCCGCCGGCGCGACCGCCGCCGGCCGCACCGGGAGCTCGATCCAGAAGCTGGCGCCCCTGCCTGCCTCGCTGTCCACGCCGATCCGCCCCCTCATCAACGCGACGAGCCGCGCGGTGATCGCGAGCCCGAGCCCGGTTCCCGGGCTCTCCGGATCGCCGACGCGGCCGAGCTGCGTGAAATCCTGGAACAGGAGGTGGCGCTTGGCCTCAGGGACGCCCGGCCCGCTATCCTTCACCTCGATCCGGATTCCCTCGCCGGCCAGGGGGAGGATCCGCAGCACCACCTCTCCGCCCCGCGGCGTGAACTTCACGGCGTTCGAGAGCAGGTTCAGCACCATCTGCCGCAGCCGGGTGGCATCCGCCTCGACCGCCTCGGGCAGCCCCTCGGCCGCATCCAGCCGCAGGTCCACGCCCTTGCGCTGCGCCTCGGGTCCCAGGAAGCCGATGCAGCCGGCCAGCAGCGAGGCCAGAGGCGTCGGCGCGAGATCGAGCTCGAGCTTGCCGGCGTCGATCTTGGCAAGGTCGAGAAGGCCGTTCACCAGTTCGCGCAGGTGGCGGCCCGCCTCTTCCAGGAGACGCAGCTGTTCCTGCTGCGTCGGGCTCAGATCCCCCCCGGAGAGCAGAAGCTGCGCAAATCCCAGGATCGCGTTCATCGGCGTGCGCAGCTCGTGCGACATGCGCGCCAGGAACATGGTCTTGGCTTCCGCCGCCTGCTCGAGCTCTTCCATGGCGCGCTTGAGCGCCGTGATGTCGGTGCGGATGCCCACCGTCCCGCCATCCGGCATCGGCCGCTCCGTGATGAGCACCCACCGTCCGTCCGGCAGCAGCCGCTCGATGGGCGGGCCGTTGGAGCGGCGCCAGGCCTTGAGGTCGCGGATGAACTGGTCCTCGTCGCCGCGGAACTGGGGGTACTGGCCGTTGCGGATACCGCCGCGGATGATGTCGTCGAAATGGGCGCCCTCGACGATGTAGGGGGCGGAGGCCGCATAAAGCTCCTTGTAGCGCTGGTTGCAGATCACCAGGCGGTCCTCGGCGTCGAACATCACGAAGCCGTCGTTCATGCTCTCGAGCGCGCTTTCCAGGCGCGCGCGCCAGCGCTGGCGCTCCTCCTCGACGCGGGCGCGCTGGCGCAGCGAGAGAAGCAGCAGCGCCGCCAGCGCCACCACCAGGGCGCCAAGGCCCAGCGAGGCGAGGATCGAGCGGGTCAGCTCCGCCCGCCATCCCGCCAGGGCGGCGGTCCGGTCCATCGTCACCACCACCACCATGGCCGGATAGAGGGTGCGGCGCTCGATGCCGAGCACGGGCTGCCCGTCGAAACGCGACACCTCGGTGTGCGAGGGGCTGCCGCCCCGGGGCAGCCGGGTCCCGATCCGCCCCTCGTCATGCGGCAGCGAGGCGAGCAGCGTGCCGTCGCGCAGTTCGAGCGTGACGCGCAGCCCCGGCGGCTCGCCCCCGGCGGCCAGCAGCCCGCTCAGCCCCGATACAGGGAGTTCCGCCACCGCGGTCAGCGGCCCGACACCGCGCAGCGTCACCGGACGGGCGAAGAAGACCGCCCATTCGCCCGTCATCGGGTTGCGGACGGGGCCGCCGATGCGCAGGACCCCCCCGGGCACGCCGCTCTCGGCATAAGCCGCGCCGAGCGGCAGCGGCAGCGGCCGGCGCCGCGAGACGGTCAGCGCCGTCGCCACCGGCAAGTTGTCCGCCCCCACCAGCAGCACGTCGCGGAAGGTGAAGTTCTGGTTGGAGAGTTCGCGCAGCAGCAGGCTCGCGGCGTTGCCGTCCAGCCGCCCCTCGTGGACCACCGGCTGCAGCAGCACCGGCAAGCCGAGCAGCATGGAGTCCACCTGCAGCAGGTTGCGGTTGATCGCCGCCTCGACCGACCGGCCGACGCGCGCCACCGTCTCGCCCGCCTGCTCCAGCGCGGCGCGATGCGACCGCTCGAGCAGCAGCGCCGTGGCAAGGCCCTGGGCGAGCAGGATCGCCGACGCGGCGGCGATGACGGCGAGGCGCAGGAGCCCGCCGCTGCGCATCAGGACGCCCTCGCCCGCACCCCGGTCAGAGGGGCGAGCAGGTCGTTCCACAATTGCGCGCAGTCGGGCCCGCAGCGCGCGATCCAGCGAGGCAGCACCGTCTCGCGCAGCAGCCGCTCGCGCAGGGCCGCGTCCGCACGGGAGACGGGCACCAGCGTCATCCGCCCCGGCCGTCCGGAGCTGCAGCCCGACTGACCCGTGTTGCAGGCGAGCCCCTCGCCGGTCTCTCGCTCCGCCCCCTCCCAGATCTCGCGCTCGAGATCCGCGAGCGCGGAGCGCAGCAGCGCACGGTCGGCCTCGCTCAGCGTCTCCCAAGCGCCCCGGCTCGCGCCGAAGGCCGAGAGGCCCCAGGAGATCGCCAGCGCGTGGACATGCGTCGTCACCTCGTGCAGCCCGATGGCGTTCCCCGACAGCGTTCCGGTGATCGCGCACTCGACGACCCCGGCGCGGATGGCGGGAACGATCTCGGCGAAGGGGATGACCACGGGCCTCGCGCCGAGGGCCTCCACCACCTCGGACTGCGCGACGGAGGAGGTGCGGACGCGCCGGCCCGCAAGGTCGGACAGGCCCGAGAAGGCGCGGCGGCAGAAGATCACCTGCGCGGGGTAGGTGTAGATCGCGAGCAGTTCGACATCGTATCGGTCCCGCAAGAGCTGCGCCACGAAGGGACGAACCCGCGCCACGTTCTGCCGCAGGCTGGCGATGTCGGGGTTCAGGGTCGGCAGGTCAGCGATGTTGATCTCCGGATCCTCCCCGGCGGCGGCGGCCAGGAGCACATTGGCGAAGGGCGCCACGCCGAGGCGCATGAGGGGCAGGACTTCCGAGGGGCGCAGCCCGGCCGCGTCGAAGGACATGATCTCGGCCGTCAGCCGCCCGCCGCTCAACTCCCGGATTCGGCGCTCCCAGAAGGGCTGTTCGAAGCGCACATACTGGCTGACATTGGCGAGCCCGCCGAGGATCCGGAGATGGACGGTCTCCTGCGCCCGCGCGGGGACGCCGAGGAGGCACAGGATTGCGAGAAGACTCCAGGGCGATCTCGGAAACCGGCTTCGCATCTCGACCACTCGCCCGATCATCCCGCTCGCGCCCGGCGCGCGGCTTTCATGATGGCGAGTGTGCCAGAAGCGGACGCCGCTTTCCAGGCGGAACCGCGGAAGAGGAGGACGAGGAGGACGAGGAGGAACGGGCCGCTCAGCGCAGCACGATGTCCCTGTAGGCGTGCCAGGTGGCGTGCCCGATCAGCGGCATGGCGATGACCAGCCCGAGATAGAAGGGAACCAGCGCGAGCCCGGTGAACACCACGATCAGCCCGGCCCAGAGCGCCATCGCCTTCCAGTTCTCCATCACCGCCTGGATGGAGACGGTCACCGCCTCGAGGAAGGTCACCTCCGGCCGGTCGAGCAGCATCGGGATGGAGACGGCGCTGGCCGCGAAGGTGACGGCCGCCAGCACGAAGCCGAAGCCGGTGCCGACGACGAGGAAAGGCAGGAACTGCTCGCTCTGCAGCATGGCCATGGGGAGCTGGGCGAGCGAGGGCGCGAAGTTCACGCCGAAGAAGAGCGCGAAGAGCAGCCCCGCGATCCGGATCCAGAAAAGGTGGATCACCAGCAGCAGCACCCCCATCATCGCGATCTGCACGCCGTTGCGGCGGAAGCCCTGCATGGCCTCCGCCAGCGTCACCCCCTCGCCCGCGGCGCGGCGGCGACTCACCTCGTAGAGCCCGGTGGCGAGGATCGGCGCCATGATGAAGAAGCCTGCGCTCGCCGGAAGGATGGCCCAGGGCGTGTCGAACTCGAACATCAGCAGCGTCAGCAGCCAGCCGAGCAGCACGAGCGCCGCCCCATAGGCCAGGCTGATCGGCTTGTTCGCCATCATGTCGCGCCAGCCGGCGGTGAGCCAGGCCCAGGGGCGGTCGGTGGCGACCTGGCGCACGCGGCGCGTGGCGGGCATGGCGGCCTCGGTGCTCTCGGCTTCCATCGGAACCTCCTCGGGTCTGCGGGATATCAGTCTATTGTTTCCCCGAAACCGGGGGCGAGGGGATTGATCTCCCTCAAGGACGCTGCGGCGCAGCAATGCTTCGCTCTCCTCACGGCCGCGGGACAGCGGTTCCGCGCGCGCCGAGGAGCGAGGAAGGACACGCAATGGCTACCGCCGCCGCGCCCGCCCATGGGGGCGCCCTGCCGAGACCCATGCCCGACTATGTCGAGGGGCCGATCCGCGCCTTTGCCCTCGTCACCCTCTTCTGGGGGATCGTGGGCTTCCTGGTCGGCGTCGTGATCGCCGCCCAGCTCGCTTGGCCGGTCCTCAACCTCGACCTGGAGTGGACGACTTTCGGCCGACTGCGCCCGCTGCACACCAGCGCGGTGATCTTCGCCTTCGGCGGCAACGCGCTGCTCGGCACCTCGCTCTACATCGTGCAGCGCACCTGCCGCGCGCGGCTCTTCGGCGGCGAGGAGATGGGCTGGTTCCTGTTCTGGGGCTACCAGTTCTTCATCGTCTCGGCGGCGCTCGGCTACGTGCTCGGCGTCACGCAGGGCAAGGAATACGCCGAGCCGGAGTGGTTCGTGGACCTGTTCCTGACCCTGCTGTGGGTGATCTACCTCGTCGCCTTCGTCGGCACGATCATGAAGCGCGAGGAGCCGCACATCTACGTGGCGAACTGGTTCTTCCTCGCCTTCATCATCACGGTCGCGATGCTGCACATCGGGAACAACATCTCGCTTCCCGTCTCGATCGGCAGCACCTGGTCCTATGCGGCGCCTCCGGGCGTGCAGGGCGCGATGATCCAGTGGTGGTACGGCCACAACGCGGTCGGTTTCTTCCTGACGGCGGGCTTCCTCGGGATGATGTACTACTTCATTCCGGAGCAGGAAGAGCGACCGGTCTATTCCTACCGCCTCTCCATCGTGCACTTCTGGTCGCTGATCTTCCTCTACATCTGGGCGGGCCCGCACCACCTGCACTACACCGCCCTGCCCGACTGGGCGCAGACGCTCGGCATGGTGTTCTCGGTCATGCTCTGGATGCCCTCCTGGGGCGGCATGATCAACGGGATCATGACGCTCTCGGGCGCCTGGGACAAGCTGCGCACCAATCCTGGGCTGCGCTTCTCCGTCACGGCGGTCGCCTTCTACGGCATGTCCACCTTCGAAGGGCCGGTGATGTCGATCCGCGCGGTCAACGGCCTGTCGCACTACACGGACTGGACGATCGGCCACGTGCATTCGGGCGCGCTGGGGTGGAACGGCCTGGTCACCTTCGGCGCGCTCTACTGGCTGATCCCGACGCTGTGGGGCCGGCGCGGCATGTGGAGCCACAGGCTGATGTCCTGGCACTTCTGGCTCGCGACCATCGGCATCGTGCTCTACATCACGGCGATGTGGGTCTCGGGCATCATGCAGGGGCTCATGTGGCGCGCCTACGACGAGCTCGGCTTCCTGCAGTACAGCTTCATCGAGACCGTGGCGGCCATGCACCCCTACTACGTGATCCGCGTGATCGGCGGCGTGCTCTACCTCGCCGGCGCGATGCTCATGGCCTGGAACGTCTGGAAGACCATCACCGAGAGCGAGGCCGAGGAGCCGGTCCGCGCCGCCGCCCCCGCAGGCGCGCGCGCCGTGCCGGCCGAGTGAGGGAGCCCGCGCCATGCTGAAGAACTTCACCCACGGCACCATCGAGCGGAACGTCATCCTGCTCGCCGTGCTCTCGCTCATCACCGTCTCGATCGGCGGGCTCGCGCAGATCGTGCCGCTCTTCACGGTGGAGAGCACCATCGAGCGGGTGCAGGGCATCCGCCCCTACACGCCGCTCGAGTTGATGGGCCGCAACATCTACATCCGCGAGGGCTGCTACGTCTGCCACAGCCAGATGGTGCGCCCCTTCCGCGACGAGCACGAGCGTTACGGCCACTACTCGCTCGCGGCCGAGAGCATGTACGACCATCCCTTCCAGTGGGGCTCCAAGCGCACGGGGCCGGATCTGGCGCGCGTCGGCGGCCGCTACTCCGACGACTGGCATGCGGCGCATCTGCGCGACCCGCGCGCGCTGGTGCCGGGCAGCGTCATGCCGCCCTACGCCTTCCTCGACCGCCCGCTCGACTACCGGAACGTGCAGGAGCATCTGCGCGCGCTGCGCGCGCTCGGCGTGCCCTACACGGACGAGATGGTGGCGAACGCGCGCGCAGACCTCGAGGCGCAGGCGCGCCCCGACCGCGACGCGGCCGGCTTCCAGTCCCGCTACGCCCGCGCCCGCCAGGCGGCCTTCGACGGCAACCCGTCGGTGATCACCGAGATGGACGCGCTGGTCGCCTATCTGCAGATGCTGGGCACGCTCGTCGATTTCCGCGACGTGACTCCCGCCCAGCTCCGCCAGCAGTGAGGAGGCGGCGATGAGCGAGCTGCAACCCCTCTTCTCCACCCTCTGGGTCGTCTGGTTCTTCCTGCTCTTCGCCGGGATCCTGGTATGGGTGATGCGCCCTTCGCGGCGCGAGGAATGGCGCCGGCGCGGCGAGATGATCTTCCGTGACGGGAAGCAGGGCTGAGGAAGGGCGAGACCATGCCGACGAAAATCGAAAAGGACAGCCTCTCCGGCCAGAACACCACCGGCCATGAGTGGGACGGGCTGAAGGAGCTGAACACGCCGCTGCCGAAGTGGTGGCTCTACACCTTCTACGCCACGGTGCTGTTCTCGCTGGTGTGGGTGGTGCTCTACCCTGCCCTGCCCATCACCGGCGCCACGGGCCTGACGGGCTGGACGGCGCGCGGCGCCCTGCCCGCGCAGATCGAGCAGGGCCGCGCGCGGATGGAGCCGATGCTGGCGCGTATCCGCGCCGCCACGCCCGAGCAGATCGCCGCCGACCCCGAACTGCGCGCCTTCGCCATGGCCGGCGGCCGCATCGCTTTCGCCAACAACTGCGCCGGCTGCCACGGCGCGGGCGGCCAGGGCGCACCGGGCGGCTTCCCGAGCCTCGCCGACGACGACTGGATCTTCGGCGGCAGCTTCGAGGCCATTCACCACACCATCTCGCACGGCGTGCGCGCGGGCGAGAGCGACGAGGAACGGGGCATCGCCATGCCCGCCTATCTCGCCTCGCAGATGCTCACCCTCGCGCAGATCAACGACGTGGCGGAGCATGTCCTCTCCCTCGCCGGCCGCGCGACGGACCGCGCCGCCGCCGAGCGCGGCGCCGGCCTCTACGCCGAGAACTGCGCCGCCTGCCACGGCGAGCGCGGCGAGGGCAACCGCGAGATGGGCGCGCCGCGGCTGAACGACCGCATCTGGCTCTACGGCGGCGACAAGGCGAGCATCGTGCGCAGCATCGCCTACAGCCGCGCGGGCGTCATGCCCGCCTGGCGGGGGCGGCTCGATCCCGCCACCATCAACATGCTGACCGTCTACGTCCACGCTCTCGGCGGCGGGGAGTGAGGCGAGGGCCATGAACGCGTTTGCACCGGGCAGGCCGCCAGGGAAGGAGGGCAAGGTGTCGGTGCCGACGAGCGAACCCTCCCTCTACGCCGCGCACCAGAAGGTCTATCCGCGCGCGGTGTCCGGCCCGGTGCGGCGCGCGAAATGGGCGGTGCTGGCGGCGCTGCTCTCGCTCTACTACCTCGTGCCCTGGATCCGCTGGGACCGCGGCGAGGGCGTGCCCGACCAGGCCGTGCTCGTGGACATGGCGCATGCGCGCCTGTTCTTCTTCTGGTTCGAGATCTGGCCGCAGGAGGTGTACTTCCTCACCGGCGCGCTGGTGCTCGGCGCGATCGGCCTGTTCGCCGTCACCTCCCTGTTCGGGCGGCTGTGGTGCGGCTTCACCTGCCCGCAGACGGTCTGGACCGACCTCTTCATGTGGGTGGAGCGCCGCATCGAGGGCGACCGCAACGCGCGCATGAAGCTCGACCAGGGCCCGAGAAACGCGCGCTGGTGGCGGCTCAAGCTCGTCAAGCATGCCGCCTGGCTCGCCATCGCCATGGCGACCGGCGGCGCCTGGATCATGTACTTCAACGACGCGCCGACCGTGGCGGTGGAGATCCTCACGGGCCGCGCCTCGCTCGCGGTCTACGGCTTCTTCGGGCTGTTCACCGCCACGACCTACGTGCTGGCCGGCGCGGCGCGCGAGCAGGTGTGCACCTACATGTGCCCGTGGCCGCGCTTCCAGGCCGCGATGCTCGACGAGGACAGCCGCGTCGTCACCTATCGCGCCTGGCGCGGCGAGCCGCGCGGCAAGCCGGACGGCGGGCACGGCGACTGCGTCGACTGCAAGGCCTGCCTCCATGTCTGCCCCACGGGGATCGACATCCGCGACGGTCAGCAGCTCGAATGCATCGGCTGCGGGCTGTGCATCGACGCCTGCGACGAGGTGATGGCGAAGCTCGGCCGCACGAAGGGGCTGATCGCCTTCGAGACGCTGAAGAATCTCGCCGCCAGCGAGGCCGCGACCAGGGGGCTGCCGCCCGGGCCCGAGCGGCTGGCCGCGGGCATGGCGGCGCGCCGGCCACAGAGGCTGATCCGCCCGCGCACCCTTCTCTACGCCGGGGTGCTGACGGCCGTGCTGCTCGTCATGCTCGGCGCCTGGCTGATGCGCGAGACGCTGACCCTCTCCGTCCAGCGCGACCGTGCGCCGCTCTACGTCACCCTCTCCGACGGCGGCATCCGCAACGGATACACGCTCAAGCTCGCGCACAAGGGCCGGGGCGAGACCCTGCAGCTCGCCGTGGTGCTCGAAGGCCCGCAGGGCCTGCGGCTCACGGTGCAGGACGCGCCGCGGGACGCGGCCGGCCGCCCGGTGATCACGACGCGCGAGGACGGCATCACCCAGTGGCGGGCCCTGGTCACCGCCCCGCCCGGCCTGCGCCTGCCCGAGAGCACGCCCGTGACCTTCCGCCTGCTCGATGCGCAGGGGCGCAGCGTGCTCGCCCAGGGCAGCAGCTTCCTGGGGCCGCGCCCATGAGCCGAAGCGCCGCCACCCCGCGCCGCAGCGGCTGGATCCCCTGGATCTTCGTCGGCGGCATGCTGGTCGTGATCGTCGTGAACGGGGTGATGGTCTGGGCTGCGCTCAGCACCTTCCCCGGCCTCACGACCGGGCAGAGCTACGACCGCGGCCGCGCCTACAACCTCGTGCTGGAGGAGGCCGCCCGCCAGGACGCGCTGGGCTGGACGCCGCGCGTGGCGCTGCGCGAGGGCCGCATCGCGGTGGCGGTGACCGACCGCGAGGGCCGGGCGGTGGAGGGCGTGATCGAGGCGCATCTGCTGCGTCCGCTGGAGGGCAGGGTGGTGGAGCTCGGCGTCGCCACGCCGCGCCAGGGCTTCGATCTGCCCGCGCTGCGCCCCGGCCAATGGGAGTTCCGCGGCACCCTGACGGACGGCGAGGGCCGGCGGCTCGACATCCGCCAGAGGCTGCTCCTGCCGTGAGTCTACTCGGCCGCGCCGCCGTCGCCGAAGCCGCGCAGAGCGCCCCCGCCTGCGCGCATTGCGGCGCGCCCGTGCCGCCCGGCGCCGGCCGCTTCTGCTGCACGGGCTGCGAGGGCGCGCACCATCTGGTGCAGGGCCTCGGCCTCGACGCCTTCTACCGCAAGCGCGCCATGGCCGCCGGCGCGCTGCGCCCCGTCGAGGCCCCGCCCGCGGACTTCGCCGCCCATGCGGTGGAGGAGAAGCCAGGGCTTCACCGGCTGGAGCTGGTCGTCTCCGGCCTCACCTGCGGCGCCTGCGTCTGGCTCGTCGAGCAGGCGCTGATGGCCGAGCCCGATGTGCGTCGCGCGCGCGCCAACCTCTCGACGCGCCGCCTGACGCTGGTCTGGGAGGGGGAGCCGGCGCGCGCGAACGCCTTCGCGGCGCTGGTCGCGCGGCTCGGTTTCCGGGTGGCCCCCTTCTCGCCCGCCTGCCTGCGCGCGAGCGAGGACGCGGAGGGCCGGGAGCTGCTGCGCGCGCTCGGCATCGCCGCCTTCGGCGCGATGAACGTGATGCTGGTCTCGGTCCCGGTCTGGGCCGGAATCGACATGGGCGAGCAGACGCGCCACCTGATGCACTGGCTGGCGGCGCTGATCGGCATGCCCACGGTGCTGGTGGCGGGCCTGCCCCTCTACCGCTCCGCCTGGCGCGGGCTCAGGGCGGGGCGGCTCAACATGGACTGTGCGGTCTCGCTCGGCGTGCTTGCCACCACCGCCATGTCCTTCTCCGAGACGCTGCGCAACGGCGATTACACCTGGTTCGACGGCGCTACGGCCCTGCTCGCGCTCATGCTCGCCGGCCGCCTGCTCGACCGGGCGGCGCGGCGGCGCGCCCGCCAGTCGGTGGCGGAGCTGCTGGCGCTGCAGGAGGGGCAGGTGCAGGTGTTGGGCGCCCCCGCCCCCGTGCCGGTGGAGCGCGTGGCGCCCGGCGCGCGCATCCTGGTCGCGGCGGGGGAGCGGCTGCGCCTCGACGCCGTGCTGGAGTCCGAGGAGGCGCTGCTCGACACCGCCGCCACCACGGGCGAGAGCCTGCCGCGGCGCTTCTCGCGGGGCGAGTCGCTGGCGGCCGGCGGCGTGAACATGGGCGCGCCCTTCACCGCGCGCGTCACCGCCCGCGCCGCCGAGGGCTCGCTCGCCGCCATGGGGCGGCTCATCGAGCGCGCCGAGCAGGCGCGCGGCCGATTCCCGGCGCTGGCCGACCGCGCGGCGCGGCTCTATGTGCCGGCCGCCCACGCCATCGCGCTGCTGACCTTCCTCGGCTGGTGGTGGCTCGGCGGCCTGCCCTGGCAGGCGGCGCTGGTGCCGGCCGTGGCCGCGCTCATCATCACCTGCCCCTGCGGCCTCGCCATCGCCGTGCCGGCGGTGCAGGTGGTGACCTCGGGCGCGCTGTTCCGGCGCGGCGTGCTGGTCGCCTCCGCGACCGCGCTGGAGCGGCTCGCGAGCGCCGACCATGTGGTGCTGGACAAGACCGGCACGCTGACCGAGGGCCGCCCGCGGCTGCTGCCGGGCGACTGGAGCGGGGAGGATCTCCGCGCTGCGGCGCGCCTCGCGCGGGCGAGCCGCCATCCGCTCGCCCAGGCGCTGCTGCGCGCCTGCCCCGAGGCGCCGGCCGCCGAGGGCGTGGCGGAGACGCCGGGCCAGGGTCTCGCGCTCGGCGAGGCGCGGCTCGGCGCCGCCGCCTTCTGCGGCCTGCCGCCCGATCCGCGCGGCATGAGCCTGCACTTCACCCGCCCGGGCCATCCGCCCGTCACCTTCCGCTTCGAGGATTCCCTGCGCGAGGACGCGGCCGCCGCCGTCGCCGCCTTCCGCGCCGCCGGGCTCGGGGTGGAGCTGCTCTCGGGCGATGCGCCGGAGGTGGTGGGCCGCGTGGCGGCCGAGGCCGGCATCGCGCTCTGGGAGGGCGGCGCCAGCCCGGCGCGCAAGGCCGCGCGCATCGCGGAACTCGCCGCCGAGGGGCGGCGCGTGCTGATGGTGGGCGATGGCGTGAACGACGCCGCGGCGCTGGCCGCCGCCCATGTCTCCGCCGCCCCCGCAAGCGGCACGGACGTGGCGCAGGCGGCGAGCGACATCGTGCTGCAGGGCGGCGGATTGCTGCCGCTGGCGGAGGCGGTGGAGCGCGCGCGCCGCGCCCAGCGCGTGGCGGCGCAGAACATCGCCTTCGCCTTCCTCTACAACATCGTGGCGGTGCCGGTGGCGATCGCGGGCTTCGCCACCCCGCTGATCGCGGCGCTGGTCATGGCCTCCTCCTCGCTCGCCGTCATCGGCAATGCGCTGCGGCTCGACGCCGGAGGGCGGCGCTGATGGACATCCTGGTCTGGCTCATTCCCGCCGCGCTGGCGCTCGGGCTCATCGGCCTCGCGGCCTTCCTCTATGCGCTGCGCTCGGGCCAGTTCGAGGATCTCGACGGCGCGGCCGCGCGAATCCTCTTCGACGACGACACTCCCGGGAAGAAAGGACCCCGCTGATGCCTGTCTCCTCCGTCCTGTTCATGGTCCTGGCCGCGGCGCTGGCGCTGGTCGGGCTGCTCATCGTCGCGGTGGCCGAGGGCTATTTCTACGCCTGGGGGGTGATGCTGACCGCCTTCGGGCTGTTCTACGGCTACGGCATCGTGAAGCGGCACTTCGACGCGAAGGACCGCGCGGCGCATTGAGCCTGCCGGCGCGCCCATCACCGCGCTGAATGGGCGCGATCGCGCGCGCGGCATGGCGCGGGCCGCACCGGTCCGCTATCTGCCGCGCGACAGGGGCCACAAGCCGGCCCCGCGGGATCACGACCATGATCGACATCCGCCCCTTCGCGAGCCTCGGCGGCGCCGATTTCGGCTGGCTCAAGGCGCGGCACCATTTCTCCTTCGGCCACTACCACGACCGTTCGCGCATGGGCTGGGGCCGGCTGCGCGTGTGGAACGACGACGAGATCGCCCCCGGCACGGGCTTCGACCCGCACCCGCACCGCGACATGGAGATCATCACCTATGTGCGCGAAGGGGCGATCACCCACCGCGACAGCATGGGCAATGAGGGCCGCACCGAGGCCGGCGATGTGCAGGTCATGTCTGCCGGCACCGGCGTGGTGCACAGCGAATACAATCTGGAGGCCATGCCGACGCGCATCTTCCAGATCTGGATCCTCCCCGACAGGGCCGGAGCGACGCCCGGGTGGGGCACCAAGTCCTTCCCCAGGGCGGGGCGCGAGGCCCGTTTCGAGGTGCTGGCCGGCGGCCGGGTCGGCGATGCCGAGGCCGGCGCCCTGCCCATCAACGCCGACGCCGCGGTGATGGCGGCGACGCTCGCGCCCGGACAGGAATTGCGCCAGCCGCTCGCCCCCGGTCGCGCCGCCTATCTCGTCCCGGCGCGCGGCCGCGTGACGGTGAACGGCGCGGCGCTCTCGGCGCGCGACGGCGCGGCCATCCGCGACGAGACGGAACTCCTCATCCGCGCGGAGGAGGAAGCCGAGCTGGTGCTGGTGGAGGTGGCGGCCTGAGCGGCTGCCGTCCTCCGGGGCCGGGCCTCAGCGCCGCGCCTGGGCGCGCAGATCAGCAATGGTGGCGCGGTTGGTCACCTGCTCCGGGTTCATCCGGATTTCGATGAGGGCGGGCTTGCCGCTGGCGGCGGCGCGGCGATAGGCGGGCACCAGCTCCTCGGTGCGCGCCACCACCTCGCCATGGCCGCCGAAGGCTTCGATGAACTTCGCGAAGTCCGGGTTGGTCAGCTCCGTGCCGGAGACGCGTTCGGGGTAGGTCCGCTCCTGGTACATGCGGATGGTGCCGTACATCCCGTTGTTGAACACGAGGATGATCGGCGCCACACCGTGATGGAAGGCGGTGGCGATCTCCTGGCCCGTCATCAGGAAGCCGCCATCGCCCACGAAGCAGATCACCCGCCGCCCCGGCTGGACGATGGCCGCGCCGATGGCGGCGGGCACGCCATAGCCCATGGCGCCGTTGGTGGGGCCGAGGAAGTCCTGCCCCTCCTTCACATGCATGAAGCGCGTGGGCCAGGTGGCGAAGTTGCCGGCGTCGGTCGTGAAGATCGCGTCGGCCGGAAGCTCCTTCTCCAGCGCCTGCAACGCGCGGGCGAGGTTGAGCGGGCCCTCGTAGTCGGGCGCCACGGCCTGCGCCTCGCGCAGGGCGCGCAGTTCCGCACGCCAGGCGCCCCAGCGCGGCGCGGCCACCCGGTGCCCGGCCATGGCCAGGGCGAAGGCGTTCACGTCGCTGGTGATCCCCAGCGCCACGCGATAGACGCGCCCGATCTCGCTCTGGTCCGGATGCACATGCACGAGGGGCGTGGCGCCGGCCATGTCGAGCAGCGTGTAGCCCTGGCTCACCGGCTCGCCGAGGCGCGTGCCGATGGCTAGGATCAGGTCCGCCCGCTTCGCCGCGGCGACGAGCCCCGCATCCGCACCCACCCCGAGATCGCCCGCGTAATGCGCGCTGGTGCCGTCGAACAGCCCCTGCCGGCGGAAGGCGACCGCCACCGGGATGTCGTTGCCCACGAGGAAATCGCGGATGGCGGCCTTCCCCGCCGCGCTCCAGCGGCTGCCGCCGAGGATGGCGAGCGGACGCTCGGCTCGCGCGAGCAGCGCCATCACCTCCTGCGCGGCCTCCGGGGCCGGATGGGCGGGCAGGACGCGCTGCGGCCCGATGTCAGGCACGGCCACGCGGTGCTTCTGCATCTCCTCGCTGATGGCGACGACGACGGGCCCCGGCCGGCCGCTCACCGCGACATCGAAGGCGTGCGCCATGATCTCGGGGATGCGGCGCGCGTCGTCGATCTGCGTCACCCACTTCGCCAGCGGGCTGAACATGCGACGGTAGTCCACCTCCTGGAAGCTCTCGCGGTCGGTCTCCTCGACGGGAATCTGGCCGACCAGCAGCACGAGCGGCGTCGAATCCTGCATGGCGACGTGCACGCCGATGGCGGCATGGCAGGCGCCCGGGCCCCGCGTGACGGCGGCCACGCCCGGCCTGCCGGTGAGCTTGCCCTGCGCCTCGGCCATGTGGACCGCGCCCGCCTCGAAGCGGCAGGTGACGAGCTGGATCCGGTTGCGCACCGCATAGAGGCCGTCCAGCAGGTCGAGGTAGCTCTCCCCCGGCACGGCGAAGACGTGGCTCGCGCCATTCGCCACCAGCGCATCGGCCAGAAGCCGCCCGCCGCTGCGCTCCTGCATTCCCGTCACCATGCCGGTCTCTCCCCCCAAGCCTTGCGGGGGGACACTAGATCAGCGGGGCGGGCGCGTCACTCCGCTGGCGAGGGCTGGCTGCGGCCCTTGCGCGCATACTTCGCCGCTTCGTCGCCGACCGCCGCCGGCGCCCGCGCCTCGAGGTCGCTCAGCATGCGCTCGATATGACCGACCGGTTTGGTGAAACGCGCGAGCATCACGTAGAGCGCGGGAATGGCGTAGAGCGTGACGAAGGTGGACAGGCTGATGCCCCCCACGATGACCACGCCGAGCGCCATGCGGCTCTCCGCCCCCGCCCCCGTCGCCATGGCCAGCGGCACGGCGCCGAGCACGGTGGCGATGGAGGTCATCAGGATGGGGCGCAGGCGCACCACGCTCGCCTCCAGCGCCGCGTCGAAGATGGACAGCCCGCGGTCGCGCAGCTGGTTGGCGAACTCCACCACCAGGATGCCGTTCTTCGCCATCAGCCCGATCAGCAGGATCATTCCGATCTGCGAGAAGATGTTCAGCGTCTGCCCCGTCACGTGCAGCGCGAGCAGCCCGCCCGTGACCGCGAGCGGGGTGGAGAGCAGGATGATGAAGGGGTGGATGAAGCTCTCGAACTGCGCCGCCAGCACGAGATAAACGACGATGAGGGCGAGCAGGAAGGTGACGTAGAGCGCCGAGGAGCTGTCGCGGAACTCGAGAGACTGCCCGCGGTAGGAGATGCGCGCCTCCGGCGGCAGCACTTCGGCCGCGACGGCGTCCATGAAGTCCAGCGCGTCGCCGAGGGCATAGCCGGGCGCCAGCGAGGCGGTGATGGTGATGGCGCGCACCCGGTCGGCGCGCGAAAGCTGCTGGGGCCGCGCGCGCTCGGTCAGGACGACCACGTTGGAGAGGGGCACGAGTCCGCCCGCGCCGCGGATGAAGATGTTCTCGAGGTCATAGGGCGTGGCGCGGTTCGTCTCGTGCGCCTGCAGCAGCACGCGGTATTCCTGGCCGCCGTCCACATAGGTGCCGACCTCGCGCGAGCCGAGCATGGTCTCGATGGTGCGGCCGATGGCCTGGATCGAGATGCCGAGTTCGGCCGCCTTGCGCCGGTCCACGTCCACGCGGATTTCCGGCTTGGTCTCGCGGAAGTTGGAGTCGAGGTTGAGCAGGCGCGGGTTCTGCCGCGCGCGCTCCAGGAAGGCGTCCCGCCACTCCACCAGCGTCGCGTAGTCGGGCCCGCCGATCACGAACTGGATGGGCGGCTGGAAGCCCGACTGGCCGAGCGAGGGCGGCACCAGGGTGAAGGCGCGCACACCCGGCATGGCGGCGACGCGCGGGAAGATCTCCGCCGCGATCTGCTGCGCCTTGCGCTCGCGCTCGTGCCAGGGGGCGAGGCGGATGAACACGTTCGCCACATTGCCGATGGGCGGGCGCTGGAAGCCGCCCATGGTGGCGAAGACCGAGGCGGCCTCGCCGCGCGCCACATACTCGGCACCGATGGCCTCGGCGCGGAGCGTGTGCTCGCGCATGTAGTTCGGGTTCGCGCCCTCCGGGCCGGTCATCGGGATGATGACCACGCCGCGGTCCTCGGTCGGCGTGAACTCCTTGGGCACGATGTTGAAGAGGATCACCGCGAGGCCGGAGAGCGAGGCCGCCAGCCCGAGCGTGATGAGGGGTGCCTTCAGCGCGCCGCGCAGCGTCCAGCGGAAGCCCTCGTTCATGTAGTGGAAGATCGGCTCGGTGCGGCGGATGATCCAGCTGTGGCCGGAGGCCGGCGTGAGCAGCTTGCTGCACATCATCGGCGTGAGCGTGAGCGCCACCAGCCCCGAGAAGGCCACCGAGGCGGCGAGCGCGAGGCCGAACTCGGTGAACAGCCGGCCCACATTGCCCTCCATGAAGGAGAGCGGCACGAACACCGCGATCAGCACCAGCGTGGTGGCCAGAACCGCGAAGGCGATCTCGCGCGATCCGCGCAGCGCGGCGAGGAGCGGCTCCTCGCCCTCCTCGATGCGCCGGTGCACGTTCTCCAGCACCACGATCGCGTCGTCCACCACGAGGCCGATGGCGAGAACGAGGCCGAGCAGGGTGAGGATGTTGAGCGAGAAGCCCATCGCCGCCATCGCCGCGAAGGAGGCGATGATGGAGACCGGGATGGCGACCGCCGGGATGATGGTCGCGCGGAAGCTGCGCAGGAAGAGGAAGATCACCCCCACCACGAGGGCGAGCGCGATCATGAGCGCGTGCTGCACCTCGTAGATGGACTGGCTGATGAACAGGCTCTCGTCGAAGCCGTAGGTGACCTGCATGCCCTCCGGCAGCGAGGGGGCGATGCGCGCCACCTCCGCCTTCACGCCGTTGGCCACGGAGAGGGTGTTCGCGGTGCTCTGCCGCAGGATGCCGAGGCCGATGGCAGGCCGGCCGTTGATGCGGTATTCGCCGCGCGTGTCCTCGGGCGCGATCTCGACCGTCGCCACGTCGCCCAGCAGCACCTGCGCGCCCCCCTGACGGGCGACGACGATGCTGCGGAACTGCTCGGGCCGGTTCATGCGCGTGTCGGTGCGCACGGTGAGCTCGCGCTGCAGGGAATCGAGCCGCCCGCCGGGCAGCTCCACGTTCTCGCGGCGGATCGCGTCCTCCACGTCCTGCACTGTCAGCCCGCGCGCGGCCAGCGCCTGGCGGTCGAGCCAGATGCGCATGGAGAAGCGCCGCTCGCCCTGCACGATCACCTGCGCCACCCCGTCCACGATGGCGAGGCGGTCGAGCATGCGCCGGCGCGCGATGTCGGTGATCTCCATCCCCGAATGGCGGTCGGAGGAGAGGGCGATCCACAGGATGGGGCGGCTGTCGCCGTCCTGCTTCTGCACCACCGGCTGGTCGGCGGCCTCGGGCAGGCGGTTCAGGGCGCGCGCCACGCGGTCGCGCACGTCGTTCGCCGCCGCGTCCACGTCGCGCGAGAGGTTGAACTCGATCACCACCTGGCTGCGCTCGTCGCGCGACTGGGAGGTGATGGTCTTGATCCCCTCGATGCCGGCCACCGCCGCCTCGATGATCTCGGTGATCTGCGTGTCCACCACCGCCGCCGAGGCGCCGATGTACTGCGTCGTCACCTGCACGATGGGCGGGTCGATCTGCGGCAGCTCGCGCACCGGCAGGCGCATCAGCGAGGCGAGGCCGAGCACGATCATCATCAGGCTCACCACGGTGGCGAAGACCGGGCGCTTGATGGACAGGTCGGAGAGGATCATGCCGCGCGCCCCCTCAGCTCGTCGGGCGGGTCATCGTCTCGGTCACGCGCACCGGCGCATCGGGGCGCAGACGCTGCAGACCGCGCACCACCACCTGCTCGCCGGGGGCGAGGCCCTGGCGGATCTCCACCTCGCCCGGCAGCCGCAGGCCGAGCGCCACCTCGACGCGCCGCGCCCGGCCCTCGCGGATGGCGTAGACGTAGTTGCGCTCGCCCACCGGATCGAGCGCCTCCTCCGGGATGAGCAGGGCGTTGGGGCGGCTCTCCAGCGTCAGCTCGACGGTGAGGAACAGCCCGGGCTTGAGCGCCTCATCCGGGTTGTCGAACTCCGAGACGAGGCGGATGGTGCGCGTGGCGGGGTCGATGCGCGTGTCGATCAGCGCCACCCGCCCTTCGAAGCGGCGATTGCCGTAGGCGGCGCTGCGCGCGATGACGCGGGCGCCCGGCTGCACCCGGGCGAAATGCACCTCGGGCACCGAGAACTCCACGCGCACGCGGCTGATGTCGTCGAGCGTCGTCACCGCCGTGCCGGGCTGGATCAGCGCGCCCGGGCTCACCTGCCGCAGCCCGACCCGCCCCTCGAAGGGCGCGACCAGGCGCAGCTCCTCGATGCGCGCCTGGGTCTGGCGCACGCGGCCCTCGGCAGCGCGGGCGAGGGTCTCGAGCTCGTCCACCCGCGCCTGGGCCACCGCCTGGCCGGCCGGCAGGGCGCGCGCGCGCGCGAGCTGCTGGCGGGCGTTGTCCAGCGCCGCACGCGCCTGGTCGAGCTCGGCCATCAGGGCCGCGGCGTCCAGCTCCAGAAGCACCTGGCCCTCGCGCACGCGCTGCCCCTCCTCGAAGCGCACCGCGGTGACGATCCCGGCCACCTTCGTGGTGATGGTCACCGCCTCGCGGGCGCGCACGGTGCCGACGCTCTCGATACGCTCCACCACCTCGCCGGTGCGGACCGGCGCCACCACCACCGGCACCTGCCCGCCCGGCGGGCCGCCGCGCGGCGCCTGGCGCTCGGCCGGCGCCTCGAGACCGAGCAGCGCGAGCGGGCGCGGCACGCCCCACTTGTCCGCCTGGCTGTGCCAGGCATAGGCGCCGCCGGCCAGCGCCGCGAGAATGCCGAGTTGGACCACGACCCGCATGGGCGCCCTCGCAGGATGTTGTCGCGGTTGTGGCGACGGGCTTGCATCCGCGCAAGCCCGTTTCCACCCGTCTGTTACGAAACGTCACCATCCGGCACGCGCAGGCAGCGCGCGCGCCGCCCGGGCGCGGGCGAACGCATGGCGGGCACCGCGGCGAGGCAGGCTTCCTCCGCGTGCGGGCAGCGCGGGGGGAAGGCGCAGCCCGGGGCCACCACGTCGAGCAGCGGCGGCGCGCCGGGAATGGTGGTCAGCCGTCGGCCGCGCATGCCCGGATGGACGGTGGCGCCGAGCAGCCCCTGCGGATAGGGGTGCAGCGGGGCGGCCATGAGCGCGCCGACCGGCCCCTCCTCCACCACCCTCCCCGCGTACATCACCGCGACCCGGTCCGCGATCTCGCCGGCCACGCCGAGGTCATGGGTGACGAAGATCACCCCCATGCCCAGTTCCCGCTGCAGCTCGCGCAGCAGCAGCAGCACCTGGATCTGCACCGTGGCGTCGAGCGCCGTGGTGGGTTCGTCGGCCAGCAGCAGCTTGGGCCGGCAGGCCAGCGCGACCGCGATCATCGCCCGCTGGCGCAGCCCGCCCGAGAGCTCGTGCGGATAGGCGGCGAGGCGGCGCTTGGCCGAGGGGATCTGCACCAGCTCCAGAAGCTCGAGCGCCCGCGCCTCTGCCGCCTGGCGCGAGGCCCCCTCATGCCGCTGCACCGTTTCGGCGATCTGCCGGCCGATGGTGAAGACGGGGTCGAGCGCCGTCATCGGCTCCTGGAAGATCATCGCGACCTCGCCGCCGCGGAAGTCCGCCAGTTCGCGCTCGTTCATGGCGGCGACGTCGCGCCCCGCCACCTCGATGGCGCCGCTGATGCGCGCGAAGCGCGGCAGGAGGCGCATCAGCGCGCGCATGGTGACGGATTTGCCCGAGCCGGACTCGCCCAGGATGCAGAGCACCTCGCCGGCCGCGAGGTCGAGGTCCACGCCGTTCACCGCATGCACCGTCCGCTCGCGCGTGGCGAAGGTGACATGGAGGTCGCGCACCCGCACCAGCGGGCGGGCGGCCGCGGCGGGCCGGGCTGCGGGCTGGTCGAGGGCCGCGCTCATGCCGCCGCCTCCAGCGCCGCGCCGGCCCGGGAATGGCCGCTTCCCGGATCGGCCATGTGGCAGGCGGCGACATGCCCCCCGCCGAGCGCCGCCATGCGGGGCTTGCGCGCGGCGCAGACCTCCTCGGCCGACGGGCAGCGGGTGCGGAAGCGGCAGCCGGAGGGCGGGTTGACCGGGTTCGGCGGATCGCCCGTCAGGGGTGGGCGTGTGCGGCGGCGCGCCGGGTCCATCGAGGGGCGCGAGTCGAGCAGCGCGCGGGTGTAGGGATGGGCCGCACGGTCATAGATCGCCTCGACCGGCCCCATCTCCACCACCTCGCCGAGATACATCACCAGCACGCGGTCGCTGATGTACTGCACCACGTTGAGGTCGTGGCTGATGAACACGTAGGTGAGGCCGAAGCCCTCCTTCAGATCCACCAGCAGGTTCAGCACCTGCGCCTCGACCGACTTGTCGAGGGCGGAGACCGGCTCGTCCAGGATCACGAGGCGCGGGCGCAGGGCGAGCGCGCGCGCGATGTTCACGCGCTGGCGCTGCCCGCCCGACAGCTCGTGGGGGTAGCGGCGGGCGAAGCTCTCGGGCGCGAGGCCGACCGCGGCCAGCAGCTCCCGCGCGCGCTGCACCGCCTCGGCGGCCGGCAGGCCGTGCACGCGCGGGCCGAAGGCAATGCTCTCCTCGATGGGCAGGCGGGGGTTGAGCGAGGCGTAGCTGTCCTGGAACACCATCTGCACCTGGCGGCGGTAGTCGCGCAGCGCGATGCCGCCGGCCTGCTCGCTCTCGCCCACCGGTTCGCCGTTGAAGATCATGCTGCCGGCATCGGGGTCGATGAGGCGCATCAGCAGCCGGGCGGTGGTGGACTTGCCGCAGCCGCTCTCGCCCACGATCCCCAGCGTCTCGCCCTTCGCCACCGCGAAGCTCACCCCGTCCACCGCGCGCACCACGGCGCGGGTGCGGCCGAAGAGGCCTCCCTTCAGCGGGAAATGCTTCACCAGCCCCGTGAGGGTGAGCAGGGGCTGGGCGGGGCCGCCGCGGTCGGGGGCCGATGCCAGATCGTCCATGGCGCCAGAGTGGGCGCGCGCAGCCTGCCCCGCAAGCGCCCCGGACGCCCTGCCATCCTCCGCTTCCCTCCGCGCCTGCCCGCGCCGGGTGCAGCGGGCATGGACGCCCGCCCGGCCGCGCGGCAATCTCGCGCCGCGACAGGAGGCGGCGATGCGGGCGATCTTCGTGATGATCAAGTGCGAGATGGGCCAGGCCTACCGCGTGGCCAGGGAGATGGCCGACAGCATCGCCGAGCTTTCCGAGATGCACTCCATTTCCGGCCAGTACGACCTGCTCGGGAAGTTCTACCTGGAGCCCGACCAGGACATCGGCCTCTTCGTGGTGGAGAAGGTGCAGAGCGTGCCGGGGGTGAAGGACACCTACACGCTGCAGACCTTCAACGCCTTCTCCGCCGCGCGGTAAGGGGGGCGGGCTCGCGCCACGGCGCGGCCATCATCGACACGGAGCGGCCGCAATCCCTCCCTCGATCCGCCCCCTGGCGCGCCATACTGGCGCCGGTCCAGGAGAGCCTCCCCCATGCGCAAGCTCCTTCTCTCCGCCCTGCTCGCCGCCTCCCTCGGCACCACCGCCTGCACCGATCCCTATGGCCGCGTGGATCCGGTCGCCACCGGGCTGCTCGGCGCGGGAATAGGCGCCCTCGCCGGAGCGGCCATCGTCGCCGCCCACCAGCCGCGGCATCACCGCTGGGATTACGGGCGCCCCGTCCATCACCGGCCGTACTACGCCTGGGGGCACCCGCGCCCGCGCTACTGGTGAGGCGCGGCCTCAGCCGAAGCCGAGGAACCCCTCCATCGCGCTGATCGGCCCCGCGGCCGCCAGCGCGGCGATGTCGGGCCGCGGCCGGCCGAACTCCGCATCGCCGGCGAAGGCCTCCTCCAGCGCCGCCGCCACGCCGAGGACGAAGGCGTCACCGCCGCGCGGCCCCACGATCTGCAGGCCGAAGGGGAAGCCCTTCTCGTCGAGGCCCACGGGCAGGCTCACGGCCGGGTGGCCGGTCAGCGTCACGTAGTAGGCGAGCGCGAGCCAGTGGAAGTAGGTGCGCGTGCGCTGCCCGTCGATCTCGGCGGGATAGAGCTCGCGCCATGGGCGGGGGCTCGTGGTGATGGCGGGCGTGATCAGCACGTCGTGGCGCGCGAAGAAGCGCTGGAACTCGCGGTAGATGTTGGTCTGCAGCGTCGCTGCGCGCGCCTGGTCGGCCAGGCTGTAGCGCAGCCCCTCCGCCACGTTCGCGTGCATGTTCGGCCCGCAGAGCTCGGGGTGCCGCTTCACCCGCTCGCCATGCGCGGCCAGCACGCCCGAGGCGCGCAGCACCTCGAAGGCCTCGTCGCCGCCCGTCACGTCGGGGCTCGCCCTCTCCACCCGCGCGAAGAGGGACTCGCAGGCCGCGACGATGCGGCGGAACTTGCGCCGCACCACGCCCTCCACCAGTGCGGTGCCGAAATCCTCGGTCGCGGCGAGGCGCAGTGCCGAGAGGTCGATCGGCCGCGGCGGGAAGTAGAGGTCGGGCTCGCCCCGCACCGTGCGCGCATGCAGCGTGTAGGCGAGCGGGTCGCCCGCATCGTCCCCCGCCATGGCCGAGAGCATCAGGCAGAGGTCCGGCACGTCGCGCGCCATGGGCCCGAGCACGGAGAGCACGTTCCACCCATGCCCGCGCCGTTCGTTCGGCACCAGCCCGGCCGAGGGCCGATAGCCCACGATGCCGTTGAAGGCCGCCGGGTTGCGCAGGCTGCCGCCCGTGTCGGAGCCGGAGGCGAGGGGGACCATGTCGCAGGCCAGCGCCACCGCCGAGCCGCCCGAGGAACCGGCGGCGTTGAAGGCCGGGTCGAAGGCGTTGCCGGTGGCGCCGTAGACGGCGTTGCGCGTGTTCGCCCCCAGCCCGAACTCCGGCACATTGGTCTTGCCGAGCACGATGCCGCCCGCCTCGCGCAGGCGGCGGACCATGCCTTCGTCCTCCGTCGGCACATGGTCCTTGAAGAGCAGGCTGCCCCAGGTGGTGCGCAGCCCCTTGGTCGCCTCCAGATCCTTGATGCCGAGCGGCAGCCCGTGCAGCGGGCCCAGCCGCTCGCCCCTCATCACCGCGGCCTCGGCGGCGCGGGCGGCGCGGCGCGCGCCCTCGACGTCCATCGCCGTCATCGCGTTCACCGCGTGGTTCACCGCCCCGATGCGCGCGAGGCAGGAGTCGAGCAGCTCCACGGGCGAGAGCTTCTTCCGCCCGATCAGGCGGCGCGCGGCGACGGCGGGGAGTGCGCAGGGCTCGGTCATCGGGCCTTCCTCGACGCTGATGTGCCGCCGAGGAAAGCACCGCCGCGCCGATCGCGCGAGGGAGGGGGCCTCAATAGCCGATCACGCAGCCGTCCTTGCGCGGATCGCTGCCGCCGATCAGGCAGCCGCGGGCGCGGTCGATGAGGATGGCCTGGCCGCCGCCATGCGGCTTGCTCCAGGCGACGCAGGCATGCCCGAGCGACTCGAGGCCATGCACCACATCGGCGGGGATGCCGCGCTCCACCTGCACCTGCCCCTCGCGCGGGAAGAGGCGCGGGGCGTCGAGCGCCTCCTGCACATCCATCCCGAACTCGAAGATGTTGGTCAGCAGCAAGGTCTGGCCCATGGGCTGGAAATGCCCGCCCATCACGCCGAAGGGCATCAGCGCCTGTCCGTCCTGCATCGCCATGCCGGGGATGATGGTGTGCATGGGGCGCTTGCGCGGAGCGATGCAGTTCGGGTGCCCCTCCTCCAGCCGGAAGCCGAAGCCGCGGTTGTGCAGCATCACGCCGCTCTTCTCCGCGAGCAGGCCGGAGCCGAAGCTCTCGAACAGCGAGTTGATGAAGGAGCAGGCGTTGCCGTCCTCGTCCACCACGCAGAGATAGACCGTGTCGGCATGCACGGGGAACAGCGCCTCGCCGGCCGGGGGCATCTGCGCCATGGCCTTCGCGTCGTCGATGTGGCGGGCCAGCGCGTGGAGGTAGCCGTCGGAGAGGAGGTGAGCGACCGGCACCTCCACCTGGGCGGGGTCGGCGATGAAGGCGTCGCGGTCGCGATAGGCGAGGCGCGCCGCCTCGATGTGGCGATGGAAGCGCTGCACGCCGAGCGGCCCGCCCTCGGGCGGGCCGAAGCCCTCGAGCAGCCCCAGCATCATCAGCGCGATGATGCCGGTGCCGTTGGGCGGGCATTCGAAGATCTCCATGCCCTTCCAGCGGCGCGAGATGGGCGTGACGTATTCGGCGCCGAACAGGCCGGCGGCGAAATCCTCCTCCGTGTGCAGGCCGCCTGCGGCGCGCAGCGTCGCCACCATGTCGGCGGCGATCTCCCCCTCGTAGAAGGCGCGCGCCCCCTTCTGCGCGATGGCCCGCAGCGTGGCGCCGAGCGCGGGGAAGGCGATCTTCTCGCCCATGCCCGGGGCGCGGCCGCCGGGCAGGTAGTGCCGCCGCGCGGCCTCCTGGATGGCGAGCTTCTCGGCCGCCTCGGCCCAGTCATGCGCGACGCGGGCATGCAGGTGGAAGCCCTGCTCGGCGGCGCGGATGGCGGGCTGCAGCAGGAAGCCCAGCTCCTTGCGGCCATAGGCGGCGTTGAGCGCGTGCCAGGCGGCCACCGCCCCGGGCACGGTCACCGAATGGGCGGAGGTGTTGAGCATCTTCGACAGCCCTGCGGCGCGCAGCGCCTCGGGCGTGGCCGCCGCCGGCGCGCGGCCCGAGCCGTTGAGCGCGATCACCTGCCCCGTGCCGGCCGGGGCGTAGAGGCAGAAGCAGTCGCCGCCGATGCCCGTGCTCTGCGGCTCGATCACGCCGAGCAGCGCCACCGCGGCGATGGCCGCGTCCAGCGCGTTGCCGCCCGATTTCAGCACCTCCACCGCGGCGAGGGAGGCGGCCGGCATGGAGGTCGCCGCCATGCCGCGGGCGGCGATCACCGGGCTGCGCCCGGGCAGGTGGAAGTCGCGCATGATCCGTGGTCCCTCGCCCGTCCCGGTGTGGGGATGGGCCGCTTTCGAGGCCGCACCATAGGCCCGCGCGCGCCGGCGTCCATGCCCCCCCTTCCCGGCCCGGCGCGCCCCTGCTACCGCGCCCGCCCATGAGCCAGACCATCGCCTGGGCCGATTTCGAGCGCGTGGACATCCGCGTGGGCACGGTGGTGGACGCGCGCCCCTTCCCCGAGGCGAGGAAGCCCGCCATCCAGCTCTGGGTGGATTTCGGCGAGGGACTGGGCGTGCGGAAGAGTTCCGCACAGATCACCGCGCATTACAGCCCCGACCGGCTGATCGGCCGGCAGGTGCTGGCGGTGGTGAACTTCCCGCCCCGCCAGATCGGCCCCTTCCGTTCGGAGGTGCTGGTGCTCGGCCTGCCGGACGAGAACGGGGCGGTGGTGCTGATCCGGCCCGATTTCCCGGTTCCCAACGGCGGAAGGATGCATTGAGATGACCCGGCGCTACTACACCGTCGGCTGGGAGCAGCTGCACCGCGACGCGAAGGCGCTCGCCTGGCGGCTCATGGAAAAGGGGCCCTTCAAGGGGGTCGTGGCGGTGACGCGCGGGGGGCTGATGCCGGCCGCCATCATCGCGCGGGAGCTGGAATGCCGCGTGATCGAAACGGTCAGCGTCATCACCTATGACGAGGAGACGCGCGGCGAGCCCCGCGTGGCCAAGCCCCCCGCCGCCGCCGGCGACGGGACGGGCTGGCTGCTGGTGGACGATCTGGTGGACACCGGCACGACCGCGAAAGTGGTGCGCGCCCTGCTGCCCGGCGCGCATTTCGCCACCATCTATGCCAAGCCCGCCGGCAAGCCGCTGGTGGACAGCTTCGTGACCGAGGTGAGCCAGGACACCTGGATCCTCTTCCCCTGGGACACGGAGCCGCAGTTCATTCCGCCGCTCGCGAAGGGGGCGGCGGCGCAGTAGCCGCCTCGGCCGGGAGGCTGTCCTCGCGCACCGCCAGCACCTTGTCCACGCGGCGCCCGTCCATGTCGATGATCTCGAAGCGCCAGCCGGAATGCGCGATCCGGTCCCCCTCGCGCGGCAGGCGCTGCAGCAGCGCGAGCATCAGCCCCGCCACCGTGTGATACAGGGCGGATTGCGGCGGCGGCTCGAAATCGGCGAGCCGCTCGCGCAGCTCGTCGAGCGCCATCATGCCGTCGAGCAGCAGCGACCCGTCGGCGCGCTCGACCGCGCCGGCCTTCACCGAGTGCGGGGCGGGGCCGAGCTCGCCGACGATGGCCTCGAGCAGGTCGGAGGCGGTGACCACCCCCTCGAAGCTGCCGTATTCGTCCAGCACGAGCGCGAGGCCGAGCGCATCGGCGCGCAGCCGCTCCAGCGCATCGAGGGCGGAGAGGTTGTCGGGCAGCACCATGGGCTGGCGCAGTGCGGCGGCGATGGACAGCGGCGCACCCGAGAGGAGCTGGTCGAGGAGATCCTTCACGGCCACCACGCCCAGCACATTGTCCACCCGCCCCTCCGCGACCACGAAGCGCGTCAGGTTCTCGGCGCGCAGCGCGGCGGCGATCGCCTCGGGCGGGGCGTTGCGGTCGAGCCAGGCGACCTCGGTGCGCGGCGTCATCAGCGCCCGCACAGGGCGGTCGGCGAGGCGCAGCACGCGCTCGATCATCTGGCGCTCGTTCTGCTCGAGCGCGCCGGCCTCCACCCCCTCGGCGACAACGGCCTTCACCTCCTCCTCGGTCACGCCCTGCTCGGCCGGCGGGGCGCCGAAGAGCCGCAGGATGAGGCCGGAGGAGCGCGAGAGCAGCCAGATGAAGGGCGCGGTGAGACGCGCGAGCGCGGTGAGCGGCCGGGCGAGCAGCACTGCCACCGCCTCGGGGTTGCGCAGCGCGAGCTGCTTGGGCACCAGCTCGCCCAGGATCAGGTTCACATAGGTGATGGCGACGACGACGAGGCCGAAGGCGATCGCCTGGCCGAAGCCGCGCACCCCGGGCAGCGCCTCCAGCCACTCGCCGAGCGGCCCGGCCAGCGCCGCGCCGCCGAACACGCCCGCCAGGATGCCCACGAGCGTGATGCCCACCTGCACCGTGGGCAGGAAGCGGTGCGGGTCCTCCTGCAGGCGCAACGCCGCCGCGGCCCCCGCGCTGCCGCGGCGCTCCAGCGCGAGCAGCCGCGGCTTGCGGGCGGAGACGATGGCGAGCTCGCCCATGGCGAAAACGCCGTTCAGCAGGGTCAGCCCCAGGATGAAGAGGATTTCGACGGCCATACCCATCGCGCCGCGTATAGGCGAAGCGCGCCCGGCTTGCACGCGCCGGGGGGGCATCCCATAGGTCGGGCATGGATGCCTCCTCGACCCGCCTGGCCTGGCTGCTTGGCCTTGCCGGGCTGCTCCCCTTCGCTGCCGCCGCGCTCGCCGTGCATGCGGCGTCCGAGACATGGACGGGCTTCGCGCGCGGGGCGCTGATCGGCTACGGGGCGGTGATCCTCTCCTTCCTCGGCGCCGTGCATTGGGGCTTCGCCTGGCGGCCACTGCCGGGCGAGGAACAGGCCGCCGCGCCGCGGCTGATGCTCGGCGTGGCGCCGGCGCTCGCGGGCTGGGCGGCGCTGCTGCTGCCCGAATGGCCCGCCGTGCTGCTGCTGGCCGTGGGCATCCTGGCCACCGCCGGCGTGGAGCAGCTGGCCGCCGCGCGGGGCTGGGTGCCGCCCCGCTACATGAGGCTGCGCTGGGTGCTTTCCGCGGGAGCCGCGCTCTGCCTCCTCGCGGCGCTGGCGGCCTGAGCGGTCGGCGGCGAGGCGGCGGGGCGTGACCCGCTCCGCATGGTCCGCTGCGCGTCGCGCCGTCTCCGGTTCGCGCCGTCCGCGCGCAGCTCCTCCGTTCACGGAGTATTCCGTTCACGGAGTATCAAGACTTTTATCTTGTATTAAGTTTTGAGACGCGCTAGGGTCGCCGCAGTGAGCGAGGGAACCGCCATGCCCAGCGCCGAAATCCTCCCCTTCCCCGTCCGCGCGCCGCGCTCCGACGAGGCGCGCCTGCGTGCCGCCCTCGCCGCCCTCGACGCCGCCCTGGCGGACCAGAAGGAGGCCATCGCCGCCTTCCGCGAGAGCCTCGGCCAGCTTGGCGGCGCCGTCGCCGGGCTGGAGGCCAGTCTCGAGCACTATGCCGGCACGCTCACCACCACCCAGGCCGATCTGTGCGCGGCCCGCGAGGCGGCGCTGACGCTGGAGGCGACCGCCGATCGCTGGCTGGCCATGCTGGAGCGCACGGCCTCGCGGCGCTGAGCCCGCCTGCCACCCTCTCATGCGCCGAAGCCCCCTCATGCCCCGAAGCCCCGGGTGTCGCCCGGCCGCAGCCTGAGCCCGGGACGCAGCGCGGTGAAGGGCAGCGTCGCCGGGTCCGCCACCACCGGGCCGGGGGCCGCGGCCACCAGCACCTCCGCCGCGATGGGCTGGAAATGCGCCCGGAAATGCACGGAGCTCTTCACCGCGACGATGCGCTGCGCCGCGGGCTCCACGCCGAGGTGGCGGAAGATCGCCTGGTCATGCGCCTGCATCTTGCGGCTGACGATGACCACGCGCACCCCCTCCACCCGCAAGAGCGCCGAGGGGCCGAGATCGGCCGGGTTGCCCTTGCCCATCGGCCCTTCCAGGGTGAAGCGCCCGTCCGAGAGCCGCTCCACCACCCCGGTGACCGCGAGCGGCGCGCCATCGCTCTTCCCGCCGAGGGAAAGGCTGACCCGCGCCCCCTCCCCCGCCGCATGGCAGGCCGCCGCCGCCTCGGCGTCGTTCATGGGCGCGAGCACCGCCCCCTGGGCGCCCTGCGCCAAGAGTTCCGCCAGCAGCCCGGTGGTGTCGCCATGGCCGCCGCCGCCCGGATTGTCCTGCGTGTCGGCGATCACCACCGGGCCGCGCGGGGCGGCAAGCGCGCGGGCCACCGCCTCGCGCGCCGGCATCACGCCGCCGGCGAATCCGGCCTCGCGCGCCGCGATCTCCGCGGCCAGCGCCGCCACCGCCGCCTCCGCCGCCGCCTCCGTCTCGGCCCAGGCGGCGATGGCCTGGCCGCAGCCCGCGAAATCCGCGTAGGGAAAGCCGAAGCAATAGGCGAGTTCCTCCACGCCTTGCGCCGCGATCGCCGCGCGCGCGGCCATCACGCCCGCCATCGGCTCGGCGAGCGTGCATTGGCTGGTGATGGGGATGAGGAAGTCGAGCTGCCGGAACGCCATGGCCCAGGGCCGGGCGCGGGCGATGCGCCGCAGCAGCAGGCCGATGGCCCGCTCGCCCATCGCGCGCATGTCCACATGCGGATAGGTGCGGTAGGGCACCAGCACATCGGCCATGCGCGCCATCAGCGGCGTCATGTTCGCGTGCGGATCCAGGGTGGCGGCGATCGGCACCTCCGGCCCGACCACGGCGCGGACGCGGCGCAGCAGCTCGCCCTCGGCGTCGGGGACATCCTCGCTCACCATGGCGCCGTGCAGATCGAGGAACACGCCCTGCACCGGCAGCGCGTCGGACAGCGCGGCGAGCAGCAGGGCGCTGATGCGCTCGAAGGCCGCGCGCGTCACCGGGCCCGCCGGGTTGGCGAAGGCCCAGGCCAGCGGCGCGACCTCGGCCCCCGCCGCCTCGCAGGCCGCGATGGCCCCGGCGGCGCAGACCGAGGTGGGGCGCAGCGTCTCGACCAGCTCGGACGCGCGCAGCAGCGGCGGGAAGCCGCCCGGCCTGAGGAAATCCTCGAAGCCGGTGGCGCGGGGAGCGAAGGAGTGGCTTTCGTGCAGGAAGCCGCCGATGGCGATTCGCATGTCCGTGTTCCTCTCCCGCGTCAGACCTCCGCGCCCTTCGGCGCTCCGGTCATCGGCGAAGCCATCTCCGCCTCGCCGATTCAGACCTCCGCGCCCTTCGGCGCTCCGGTCATCGGCGTCGGGGCCACAGCCCCGGAGGCGGCGGCGAGCACCGCATCCGCGAGCACCAGCAGCCCCGCCTCGGCCCATTCGGGCGTGATGCTCTCGGCCTCGTTGTGGCTCAGCCCGCCATGGCAGGGCACGAAGATCATCGCCGCCGGCACGCGGCGCGCCACATGCACGGCGTCATGGCCGATCCCGGTCGGCAGTTCCATCGCCGGCAGCCCGCGCCGCGCCGCCGCCTCGCGCAGCAGGCCGACAAGCCGTGGATCGAAGGGCGTGGGCGGGCTGTGCCAGAAATCCGTGACCGTGATCGTCACCCCCCGCGCGCGGGCGATGGCGGCGGCGCGGGCGCGAAGCTGCTCGCCCATCCAGGCGAGCTGCGCGGCATCGCCGTGGCGCGTGTCCACGCTGAACCACACGCGCGAGGGCGCGACGTTGCGGCTGCCGGGATGCACGGACACGCAGCCCACCGTGGCGCGCCCCGGTTCCCCGGACGGCGCGCGGGCGGCCAGCGCGATCTCCTCCACCGCGGCCATGAGCGGCGCCGCGGCCATCAGCGCGTCGCGCCGGCCCTGCATGGGCGCGCCGCCGTGGGTCTCCGCCCCCTCCACCACCACCTCGTACCAGGACTGCGCGAGCGCATGGGTCACGATGCCCACGCTCTTGCCCGCCTGCTCCAGCAGCGCGCCCTGCTCGATGTGCAGTTCGAGATAGGCGGCCATCTCCGGCAGGCGCTCGCTGCCCTGCCAGCCGATGCGCGCCAGCTCCTCGCCGAAGCGGGCGCCGGCGGCGTCGGTCCTGGCCAGCACCTCCGCCGCCTCGAAGAGGCCCATGGCCGCGCCGCTGCCCATCATCGGCGGCGAGAAGCGCGCCCCCTCCTCGTTCGTCCAGTTCACCAGCATGAGCGGCGCCTCGGTCTCCGCCCCCGCCTCGTGCAGGGCGCGGAGCAGCTCGAGACCGGCCAGCACGCCCAGCACCCCGTCGAACTTCCCGCCCGTGGGCTGGGTGTCGAGGTGGCTGCCGAAGGCGACCGGCTTGCGCGCCGGGTCGCGCCCCGGGCGCAGCAGCCCCATGTTGCCGAAGGGGTCCACATGCAGGGTGCAGCCCAGCGCCCTGCCCCGCTCGGCCAGCCAGGCGCGCGCCGCTCCGTCGAGATCGGTCAGCGCCTGGCGGTTGCAGCCGCCCCTGGGCGTGGCGCCGATGCGCGCGATCTCGTGCAGGTCGGCCCAGAGGCGGGCGCCGGAGAGGGGAAGGTTGCTCACGCCCGCCTCCGATCGCCGGAGGGCGCGGCGCCGCGGGCATCGGAGGCCTGCATCGGCGGCATCACGTCTTCTCCACCCCGCACCACTCGGCGATGGCGAGGGCCAGGCTGCGGGTGATGCCGTGCATGCTCTCCACCCCCACGCTCTCGTCGATGCCGTGGATGTCCTGCGCGTCCGGGCCGAACACCGCGCAGGGCGTGTTCCGGTAGAGGACGAAGTGGCGGCCGTCCGTCAGCCCGGTGGCGGGATAGTCGCGCAAGCGTCCGCCCGTGGCCTCGGCGAAGCAGCGCGCGGCGAGGCGGCTGATCTCCTGCTCCTTCGGGAACAGGCAGGGGTCCGCCATGAAGCCTTTGAACTCCAGCCGCACCCTCGCCCCGCGCAGCCGCGGATCGGCGGCGGCCTCGGCCACCAGCCGCTCGATGTCGCGCTTCGTCTCGGCGGCCGTCCGGCCCATCATCACGCCCACGCGCAGGCCGATGCGGCAGCGCGTGGCGACGGAAGAGTTCCACTCCCCGCCCTCGATGGTGCCGAGATTCACGTTCACCGGGTGGTTCACGCCATGGAAGGCGGGGTGGATGCGCTCGGCCCGGTTCATCTCCGCCTCATAGGCCTTGAAGGCGGCGGCGATGGCCGAGGCGGCCTCGATGGCGTTCACCCCCGCCTGCATGTCGCGCACATGGGCGGGCCGGCCGCTGACCGTGACCCAGGCCCAGACCACGCCGACCTCGGCGGTGTAGAGCGCCTCCATCCCCGGCCCCGGCTCGGGGATGATCGCGGCCTCCGTGCGCGGCAGCGCCAGCAGGGCGGCGAGCGCGCCGTTGCCCGTGCACTCCTCCTCGATCACTGCCTGGAACTGCAGCTCGGCCGCCGGCTGCAGCCCGGCCTCGCGCAGCGCGGCGAAGGCCATGGCGGCGCTGACCAGCCCGGCCTTCATGTCCCCCGCGCCGCGGCCGAAGACGCGCCCCTCGCGGATCGCGGGCTGGTAGGGCGGCGTCGTCCACATCGCGGCATCGCCCTCGGGCACCACGTCCACATGGCCCTGCAGGGCCAGCGAGCGGCCGTGCGCCGCCCTCGGGCGATGGACGGCCGCCACATTGTCCCGCCCCTCATAGGGCATGAGCGGGGGCGAGAAGCCGGGATGCGCCGCGAGCGCCCCGGGGTCGGTCGGGATGCGCAGGGGCGAGAGGCCGAGGCGGCGATAGAGCCGCTCCATCTCGTTCAGCGCCGGGGCCTCGTTGCCGAGGGTGGAGGGGCAGCGCACCAGGCGGAACAGCCAGTCGAGCGACTCCTCACGCAGCGAGTCGCAGGCCTCCAGGATGGCGCGGCGCGCGCCGGGGTCGAGCGGAATCATGGCGGCAGCACAACAAGGCCCCGCCCGGTTGTCGAGGGGCGGCGGCCTGCTAGCCTTCGGTGATGAAGGTTTTCGGACACGCGAGCGAATCCCTGCACGCGCCGCGCTTCTTCCTGATGCGCGGGCGGCTGCGCGACAACTACGAGGTGCCCGCCCGGGCGGCGGCGCTGCGCGAGGGGCTGGCGCGGCTCGGCCTCGCGCCCGAGGAGGCCCCGCCCGCCACCCGCGCCGAGGCGGAGGCGCTGCACGCCCCCGCCTATCTCGACTTCCTCGCCACCGCCCATGCCGAATGGACAGCCATGCCCGAGGCGGGCGAGGAGGTGGTCGCCAACATCCACCCGACGCCCGAGATGCTCGCCCAGTCGGCCTGCGAGGCGCGGCACCCCGTCTCCCGCGCCGGGCGCTTCACCGCCGACACGGCCTGCCCCATCGGGCCCGGCACCTTCGCCGCCGCCCTCGGCGCGGCGGGCTGCGCGCTCGCCGCCGCCGAGGTCGCGGCCGCGGGTGGCGCGGCCTATGCGCTGTGCCGCCCGCCCGGCCACCACGCCTATGCGGCGCGGGCGGGCGGGCATTGCTACCTCAACAACAGCGCCCTGGCCGCCGAGCGGCTGCGTGCCCGCGGCGCCGCCCGGGTGGCGGTGCTGGACCTGGACAGCCACCACGGCAACGGCACCCAGGGCCTGTTCTGGGAGCGGGGCGATGTGCTCACCGTCTCCCTGCACGCCGATCCGGCCCGCTACTACCCCTGGTATGTCGGCTTCGCCGAAGAGCGCGGCGCGGGGCCGGGGCTCGGAGCGAACCTCAACCTGCCCCTGCCCTTCGGCGCCGACGACGCGGCCTGGCTCGAGGGGCTGGCGCAGGGCCTCGCCGCCCTCCGCGCCTTCCGGCCCGAGGCGCTGGTGGTGGCCCTCGGCTTCGACGCGAGCGCGCATGAGCCGCTCGCCGCGCTGTCCGTCAGCGCCGAGGGCTTCGCACGCGCCGGGGCGGCCATCGGCGCGCTCGGCCTGCCCACCGCCATCTGCCAGGAGGGCGGCTACAATGTCGATCTGCTGGGCGAGCTGCTGGCCCGCTTCCTGACCGGCTTCGGGAATGCGCGATGACGCCCCTGATCCTCGACAGCCACATCGACATCCGCTGGCCCGACCCGCCCGACTGGCTGACCGAGACGGCGCAGTGCGTGGACCTTCCGAAGATGCGCGCGGGCGGCATGGGCGCCGCCGTGTTCATCGCCTATGTGCCGCAGGGTCCGCGCGACCACGCGGGCCACCGCGCCGCGGCGGCGCGGGCCGAGGCCATGCTCGCCCACATCCGCGCGCGCGGCGCGGCCGAGGGGGTGCGCTTCTGCGCCAGCCCTGAGGAGACGGAGGCCGCCTTCGCCGCGCGCCAGCCCGCCGTGCTGGCGGCGGTGGAGAACGGCTACGCCATGGGCCATGACCTCGCGCGGCTCGGCGCCTGGCGGCGGCAGGGGGCGATCTACCTCACCCTCACCCATGACGGGCACAATGCGCTGGCCGATTCCGCGCGGCCCAAGACGAACCTCGGCGACGCCGAGGCGCTGCATGGCGGCCTCTCGCCGCTCGGCCGCGCCGCCATCGCGGAGATGAACCGGGTGGGGCTGATGCTCGACTGCGCCCATGTCTCGAAGCGGGCGATGCTCGAGGCATGCGCCCTCTCCCGCGCGCCGGTGGCGGTGACCCATACCGCCGCCGCCGCGCTGACCCCCCATCCCCGCAACCTGGACGACGAGCAGCTCGACGCCATCCGCGCCACGGGGGGCATTGCGCAGGTGACGGCGGTGGCCTCCTTCCTCCGCCCCGCCCCGCCGGGCGGCGCCGCCCAGGCCACGGTGAGCGACCTGGTGGACCATGTGGAGCACATGATCCGCCGCATCGGCCTCGACCATGTCGGGATCTCCTCGGATTTCGACGGCGGCGGCGGGGTGGAGGGGTGGATGCATGCCGGAGAGACGCCGGCGGTGACGCTCGAGTTGATCCGCCGGGGCTACACGGCGCGCGAGATCGGCCTGCTCTGGTCCGGCAACTTCCTGCGCGTCTGGCGGCAGGTGCTGCGGCTTTCCGGCCCTTAACCCCGCTTGCGCCCCGCCGGTGGGCGTGCATATGACCCCGGGCCTGCCCTTGGGGGGATCGACACGCATGCGCCTTGCGGTTCTGAAGGAGACGACGCCCGGCGAGAGCCGCGTGGCGGCCACGCCGGAGACGGTGAAAAAACTCGTCGCGCTCGGGCTCGAGGTGGCGGTGGAAGCCGGAGCCGGCCTCGCCTCCGGCCTGCCGGACGCCGAGTATGCCGCGGCGGGGGCGAAGCTCGCGGCCTCCCCGGCCGAGGCGCTGGAGGGCGCGGCCATCGTCTTCGCCGTGCGCGCCCCCGCCGCGCCCCTGCCGCGCGGCGCCCTGCTGATCGGCACGCTGCAGGCCGATGCCGCCGCCGCCGAGGCCTATGCCAAGGCGGGGGTGGACGCCTGCGCCATGGAGCTGCTCCCGCGCATCACCCGCGCGCAGAGCATGGATGTGCTCTCCTCCCAGGCCAACCTCGCGGGCTACCGCGCGGTGATCGAGGCCGCGGCCACGTTCGACCGCGGCTTCCCCATGCTCATGACGGCCGCCGGCACCGTTCCCGCGGCCAATGTGTTCGTGATGGGTGCGGGCGTGGCCGGGCTGCAGGCCATCGCCACCGCCCGCCGCCTCGGCGGGCGCGTCTCGGCCACCGATGTGCGCCCCGCGGCGAAGGAGGAGATCAAGTCCCTCGGGGCGAGCTTCGTCGGCTACGAGGACGAGGAGAGCCGCCAGGCGCAGACGGCCGGCGGCTACGCCAAGCAGCTCTCCCCCGAGTTCTACGCGAAGCAGGCCGAGGTGGTGGCCGGCCACATCGCGAAGCAGGACGTGGTGATCTGCACCGCCCTCGTGCAGGGCCGCAAGGCGCCCACCCTGGTGACGGAGGCCATGGTCGCCTCCATGAGGCCGGGCAGCGTGATCGTGGACATCGCGGCCGATGCGGGCGGCAACTGCGCCTTGACTCGACCGGGCGAGCTGACGGTGAGCGCGAACGGGGTGAAGATCCTCGGCTACACCAACTGGCCGGGGCGCATTCCGGCGGCGGCGAGCGCCCTCTACGCGCGCAACCTGCTCACCTTCCTCACCACCTTCTGGGACAAGGAGGCGAAGGCCCCGAAGCTGAACCCGGAGGACGAGATCATCCAGGGCGTCGCGCTGACCCGGGGCGGCGCCGTGATCCACAAGATGTTCGCGCCCGCCGCGGCGGCCTGACGGAGACCCCCTCACATGAGCACCCAGACGGAACTGGCCAACCAGGCCGCCGCCCTCGCCGCGAAAGCGCAGGAGGTGGCGCTGCTCGCCCAGCGCGCGGCCGAGGCCGCGGCCCCCGTGGCCGCCGCGGCCCAGCCCTTCCTGCTGCTTCTCACCATTTTCCTGATGGCCTGTTTCGTGGGCTACTACGTGGTGTGGAGCGTCACCCCCGCGCTGCACTCGCCGCTGATGGGCGTCACCAACGCCATCTCCTCGGTGATCGTGGTGGGCGCCATCCTCGCCGCCGCGGCGGCCGAGAGCGGCACGGCGCGCCTCTTCGGCTTCCTCGCGGTGCTGCTCGCTTCGGTGAACATCTTCGGCGGCTTCCTGGTGACGCGCCGGATGCTCTCCATGTTCCAGAAGAAGAAGGGCTGAGCGCGCCATGACGACGATCGCGACGCTCGCGTATCTCGCGGCCTCGGTCCTGTTCATTCTGGCGCTGCGCGGCCTCTCCCACCCCGAGACCTCGCGCCAGGGCAACCTCTACGGCATGATCGGCATGGGGGTCGCGGTGGCGGCCACCATCCTGAACTCGGGCATGGATTTCGGCGGCTTCGTGCTGATCGTCGCGGGCCTCGCCCTCGGCGGCGGCATCGGCGCGGTGGTGGCCAGCCGGATCCAGATGACGGCGCTGCCCCAACTCGTCGCCGCCTTCCACTCGCTGGTGGGCATGGCGGCGGTGTTCGTGGCGGCGGCCGCCCTCTACAGCCCGCAGAGCTTCGGCATCGGCGAGCCGGGCAACATCAAGACGGCCTCCCTCGTCGAGATGTCGCTCGGGCTGGCCATCGGCGCCATCACCTTCTCTGGCTCGGTCATCGCCTTCCTCAAGCTCGACGGCCGGATGTCGGGCGCGCCCATCACCTTCGCCAACCAGCACAGGCTGAACGCAGCGCTGGGCGGCGTGCTGCTGCTGCTGGTGATCCTCTTCGTGCTCACCGGCTCGCCCTTCCTGTTCTGGGCGATCGCCCTGCTCGCCTTCGCGCTGGGCTTCCTGCTGATCATCCCGATCGGCGGGGCGGACATGCCGGTGGTGGTCTCGATGCTCAACAGCTACTCCGGCTGGGCGGCGGCGGGCATCGGCTTCACCATCGGCAACCTGCTGCTGATCGTGACCGGCGCGCTGGTGGGCGCCTCGGGCGCCATCCTCTCCTACATCATGTGCAAGGGGATGAACCGCTCCATCGTCAATGTGCTGCTCGGCGGCTTCGGCGGCGAGGGCGCGGCGGCCGGCGCTGGCGGGGCGGGCGAACGCGGGCCGGTGAAGGCCGGCAGCCCGGAGGACGCGGCCTTCATCATGAAGAACGCCTCGAAGATCATCGTCGTGCCCGGCTACGGCATGGCGGTGGCCCAGGCCCAGCAGGTGCTGCGCGAGATGGCGGACCTCCTCAAGAAGGAGGGGGCCGAAATCAAATACGCGATCCACCCCGTCGCGGGCCGCATGCCGGGCCACATGAACGTGCTGCTGGCCGAGGCGAACGTGCCCTACGACGAGGTGTTCGAGCTCGAGGAGATCAACCCGGAGTTCGCCGAGGCCGATGTCGCCTACGTGATCGGCGCGAACGACGTGACCAATCCGGCCGCCAAGACGGACAAGAGCTCGCCCATCTACGGCATGCCCATCCTGGACGTGGAGAAGGCGAAGACGGTGTTCTTCGTGAAACGCGGCATGGCCTCCGGCTATGCCGGCGTGGAGAATGAGCTGTTCTACCGCCCGAACACCATGATGCTGTTCGGCGATGCGAAGAAGGTGACGCAGGAGATCGTGCAGGCCCTGCAGCGCTGAGGGGCGGCTTCGCCGGGGCAGAGGCCGGGGCGGTCCTTTCCCGACGCGCCGCCTCCCTCCCGCCGGCGCCTGTCGGCGCGGCTAAAGGCCGTGTTCCACCACGCGGCTGTTGCTCCGCCGCAGATTGCGCAGCCGCGCCAGCGCCCAGAGCGGGAAGATGCGCCGGTAGCCGTGGTAGCGGAGGTAGAAGACTCGCGGGAATCCCGTGCCCGTATAGTCCTCCTCCGGCCAGTCGCCGTCCGGCTGCTGCCGCGCCATGAGCCATTCGGCGCCGCGCTGCACGGCGGGGTGGTCGGCCTCGCCCGCGGCCATGAGGGCGAGAAGCGCCCAGGCGGTCTGGCTGGCCGTGGAGGGGCTGGGCCGCGGCGCATCCGGCCGCGTGCCGCCGCGCGCCGGGTAGCTCAGGCCGTCCTCGCCCCAGCCGCCATCCGCGTTCTGCCGTGCGAGCAGCCAGGCGACGGCGCGGCGCATCGCCGGATGCTGGTGCGACAGCCCCGCCGCGTTCAGCGCCGTGAGCGCCGACCAGGTGCCGTAGATGTAGTTCACCCCCCAGCGCCCGTACCAGGAGCCGTCGGCCTCCTGCTCGCGCAGCAGGTAGTCGATGGCGGCCTTGGCGGCGGCCTCCTCGCCGCGCCCGAGCTGCGCCAGCATGGCGAGGCAGCGGCCCGAGACATCGGCGGTGGGCGGATCGAGCAGCGCGCCGTGGTCGGCGAAGGGAATGTGGTTGAGATAGTGGAAGGTGTTGTCCGCGTCGAAGGCGCCCCAGCCCCCGCCGCGCGACTGCATGCCCAGCGTCCAGGCCGTGGCGCGGCGGATCGCGCCCTCCATCGCGGGGTCGGCCGCGCCCTCGGCGCGGCGCCAGCGGTCCATCGCCAGCACCACCACAGCCGTGTCGTCCACATCGGGGTAATGGGCGTTGTTGTACTGGAAGGCCCAGCCGCCCGGCTTGAGATGCGGGCGCTGCCAGGCCCAGTCGCCGCGCGTTTCGGTGATCTCGCGGCCCAGCAGCCAGCGCAGCCCCCGCCCGGCAGCGGCCTGGTTCTCCTCGCCCCCCGCCTCCATCAGCGCATGCGAGACGAGGGCCGTGTCCCACACCGGCGAGAGACAGGGCTGGACGTAGGTCTCCTCCTCGCGGTCCTGCACCAGCTTCTCCACCGCCGCCCAGGCGGTGACGAGCCGCGGATCCTCCGGCGGCACGCCGAGCACATGATACATGAGAATGGCGTTGGCCATGGCCGGGTAGATGGCGCCGAGCCCGTCCTCGCCGTTCAGCCGCTCGGTGACGAAGCGTTCGCAGGCGGCCTCCGCGCGGGCGCGGTGGCTGCGCGGGAAGATCAGCCGCGCGCGGTGCAACGCCGCATCCAGCGCCTTGAACAGCGAGGCCCAGGGCTCCTGCTGGTGCGGCCCGCCGGGCCACTCCTTCACCTGCTCGGGCGGGGTGCGGAACAGCTCGGGAATCGCGACGCCGCGCGGATTGGCGGCGCGCGGGCGGCGCTCCATCACCACCGCAAGCGGCACCAGCACCGTGCGCGCCCAGTAGCTGATCTTGGAGATGTGGAAGGGGAACCAGCGCGGCAGCAGCATGATCTCGGGCGGCATCACCGGCACCGCCCGCCAGGGCACGATCCCGTAGAGCGCGAGCGCCGCGCGGGTGAAGACGTTGCTGCGCTCCGCCCCGCCCGCCGCCAGGATGGCCTCGCGCGCGCGCCGCATGTGCGGCGCCTCCGCCTCGTCGCCGATCAGCCGCAGGGCAAGATAGGCCTTCACAGAGCAGGAGATGTCGAGCGGCCCGCCATGGAAGAGCGGCCAGCCCCCGCCGGCATTCGCCTGCTCCCGCTCCTGCACGCGGCGCAGGTAGCGGCCGATGCGCGCCTCGCGCTCCGGCTGGATGTGGCCGAAGAAGTGGCGCAGCATCAGGTACTCGGCGGGAATCGTCGCGTCCGCCTCCAGCTCGAACACCCAGTGCCCGTCGGCCTTCTGGCGGGCGCGCAGGTGGCGCGCGGCCGCCTCCACCGCGGCGTCGAGCTCGACGAGCGAATGCGTTGCGGCCAGCGCCGCGGCTTCCGAATCAGGACACAGGAGATTCACGGGATGCGCCCCCCGGGCGCGCGCAACAGCCCGACCATGCCGGGACGGATACGCCCGAAGCGCCTGAGTCTGGAAGAGCCGCGGGCGCAACCCTTCCGCCATGTCATGTGCAGCGTCATGCGCGGGTCAGCCCCTCGCCCTTCCACATGCCGCCGCGCCCGGCCCATTCTTGCCGCGCGGAGTCCAGCGTGAAGGCCATGTAGGCGAGCGCCACCAGCGGCAGCGCGAGGCCGCGCCAGGCGCCGAGCCCATAGCGCCGCAGCATGGGCGCATAGGCCAGCACCATCGCCCCCCAGCCCAGCGCGCCGAGCCAGGCCGCGGGCCCGCCCGCGGTCAGCGCCAGCACCGGCGGCGCGAGGAAGACGAGGCCGAGCGCCACCAGCATCCCCGCGAGCAGCAGCGGGTTGTAGAGAAGCTGCGCATAGGCCGTGCGCGCCACCATGGCGCGGATCGTCCCCACCGTCTCATAGGCGCGCAGCGAGACGACGCGCTCGGTCAGGCCGAGCCAGATGCGCGGGTGGCGCGCCTTGATCAGCGCCGCCAGCGCGCAGTCGTCGATGATCCGCCCGCGGATGGGCTCGAACCCGCCTGCCGCCTCGAACACATCCCGGCGCAGCAGCACGCAGCCGCCTGCCGCGGCCGCGCTGCGCGCGCGCGGGTTCCGCACCCAGGCGAAGGGGTAGAGCATCATGAAGAAGAACACGAAGGCGGGGATCAACCAGCGCTCGGCCGGGCTCTCGCAGCGCAGCTTCGCCATGAGCGAGACGAGGGCGAGATCCCCCGCCAGCGCCCGCTGCACCAGCCGACGCAGGCTGTCCGGGGCGTGGCGGATGTCGGCGTCCGTCAGCAGGAGGAACTCATGGTCCTCGGCCGAGAGCGCCTCCAGCCCCTGGCGCAGGGCGTTGAGCTTGCCGCTCCAGCCCGGCGGGCGGGGCCCGCCGGTCACCACCCGCGCGCCGGCGGCGGCGGCCAGCGCGCCGGTGGCGTCGCGGCTGCGGTCGTCCACCACGGTGACGGTGAAGGCGCCCGGATAGTCCTGCGCGCGCAGGGCGGCCACCACCTCGGCGATGGTCGCCGCCTCGTCGCGCGCCGGGATCAGCACCGCCACCTTCGGCCAGCGCGCGGGCGCGGGCAGGGCCTCGGCATCCGAGTCATCCTCCCGCGCGCGCCAGAACCCGCCGCGGCCGAGGAGCAGCACCGCCCAGGCGAGCAGCGCGGCGAGACTGAGCAGCACCCCACTCACGCGCCGAGCATCCCCTGCGCGCGGAACCAGGCGATGGCATCGCGCACCCCCTCCTGCCAGGGGCGGGCGCGGTGGCCCAGCACCCGCGCGGCCTTCGCGGAGGAGAAGAACATCCGCTGCGCCGACATGGCGAGGCCATCGCGCGTGAGCATCGGCTCGCCCCGCGTCAGGCCGATGCGCGCCGCCGCCTCGGCCAGCATGGCAAGGGGGTAGAGCGGCGCGCGCGGCAGGCGGAAGGGGCGGCGATGGCCCGTCTCGGCGGCGATGAACTCCAGCATCTCGCGCAGCGTCACGTCCTGGCCGCCGAGGATGTGCCGCTCGCCCACCGCGCCATGGTCGAGGGCGGCGACCACCCCGGCCGCGCAATCCTCGACATGCACGAGGTTGAGGCCCGTCTCGACATAGGCGGGCATCCTCCCCCGCGCCGCCTCCAGGATGACGCGCCCGGTGGGGGTGGGGCGGCGGTCATAGGGGCCGATGGGGGTGGAGGGGTTCACGATCACCGCGGGCAGCCCGTCGCGCCGCACCAGCGCCTCGACCAGCCGCTCCGCGGCCGCCTTGCTCTGCTTGTAGGGGCCGATGGCGGCCTCCGGCTCCACCGCATCCGCCTCGGTGGCGGGGGCGCCGTCGGCGCGCGGATGCAGCGTGGCGACCGAGGAGACATGCACGATGCGCGGCACGCCGGCCTCCAGCGCCGCGCCCATTACATGGCCGGTGCCGCCGACATTCACCTCCCACATGCGCTGCGGGTCGGGCACGAAGATGCGGTAGTCGGCCGCGGCGTGGATCACCGCCCCCACCCCGGCCATGGCGCAGCGCAGGCTCGCGGGGTCGGTCAGCTCGCCCAGCGCCGTCTCGATGTCGAGGCCGGCCAGGGTGGCGCGCGGCGAGCCGGGCCGGACGAAGGCGCGCACCCGATGCCCGCGCGCGAGCAGCGCGCGCGCGAGGGAGGCGCCGAGAAAGCCCGTGGCGCCGGTGAGCAGGACCGTGGTGGGCGGCATGGATCTCCTTCTGGCCCGCCCGCCCGCCATGGTCCAGTCTTGGCGCCTCGCCTATATCGCCGGGCATGATCGGACGCCGCCCCGCCCTTCGCCTCGGCCTGCTCGCACTGCCCGTCCCCTCCCTGGCGCGTCCCGCCGCCGCGCAGGAGAGCCCGCAGCAGGTGGTGGAGGGGTTCCACGCGGCGCTGCTCGCGGTGATGCGCGAGGCGCAGCGGCTCGGCGTGCGCGGGCGCTTCGAGCGTCTTTCGCCCGTCATGGCCAGGGCCTTCGATCTCCCGGCCATGACGCGCATCGCCGTCGGCCCGCCCTGGACGGGATTCTCGCCCGCCGAACAGCAGGCGCTGACCGAGGCCTTCTCGCGCTGGTCCATCGCCACCTACGCCAATCGCTTCGACGGCTTCTCGGGCGAGAGCTTCCAGACCCTCGGCGTGCAGACCATGCCGAACGGCGACGCGCTGGTGCGCACGCGGCTGAACCGCACCGGCGGGCAGGAGCCGGTGGCGCTCTCCTACCTGCTGCGCGGCAACCCGCCGCGGGTGGTGGACATCTACCTCACCGGCACGATCAGCGAGCTCGCCTCGCGCCGGGCGGAGTTCACGACGCTGATCCGCGAGGGCGGCGCGGCGCGGGTGGTGACGGAGCTGCAGGCGCGCACCCAGCGCCTGCTGGGCGCCTGAGGCGCGCAGGCCTCAGCGCGGCGCGCCGGGGTCGGCGCGGCGCAGCACCTCCTGCGCCCAGGCGCGGGTGATCTCGACCAGGCCGGGCGCCTGCCCGGTGATGGCACGCTCGGCCGGACCGGGCGCGACGAGCGCGGCAGCCGGGGCAGGTCCGCCCGCGCCGGCGGACGGGGCAGCCGGGTCGTCGAGCGTGACCAGCCCCTCGCCGCGGTCCGAGCTGCGGCCGAGCTGGGCGTCGCGCCGCTGCTGCACCACGCTGCGCAGCCGGGCGTAGAAGTCGAGGCTCTCGGCCCGCAGCGCGTCCAGCGTCTCGATGTTGTCGGCCCGCAGCGTGAGGCCGCCGAGCGCGCCGCGGCCGGCGCCGAAAAGATGGCCGGTGACCGGACGCAGGACATGTCCCGACAGCAGCCCGACCGGATTGGCGATGGAGTCCACCCCGTCCCCGATCGCGTCGCGCAGGTTGCTGGGCCCGAGCAGCGGCAGCATCAGGAAGGGTCCGTCCGGCACGCCATAGGCCGCGAGTGTCTGACCGAAATCCCCGGTGCGACGCTCGATGCCCGCCGGGGTGGCGATGTCGACGAGGCCGAGCAGCCCCGCCGTGCTGTTGAGGTAGAAGCGCATCAGCGTGTGCCCCGCATCGAGGAAGCGGAGCTGGAGGAGGGTGTTCGCCAGCACCACCGGCTCGTTCAGGTTGTTCACCAGATTGCGGATGCCGGTGCGCACCGGGGCGGGCACATGGTCGCGATAGGCCTCGGCGAGCGGGCGGATCACGGCGCGGTCCACGCCCTCGTTGAACTCCAGCACCTGGCGGTTGGTGGCCTCGAAGGGATCGGTCGGATCGGTGCCGCCAGGGCCCGCGCAGGCCGCGAGCGCGGCGCCGAGGAGAAGGAGCGGCGGGCGGAGGGGGAGTTTCACAAGCCCGAAAATACCGTATGCGGGCGGGAACTGCGAAGGGTGCGAGGCGGTGGTGGTGCTGGTCCTGGCCGTGGCGGCGGGCGTGCTGGCGGTGGCGGGCGCGGCCCAGGCCCTCTCTGCCCGCGCCGCCTTGCGGAAGTTCCTCTCCCGCCCCTGGCCCTCGGGCCCCGCCCTGCCGGCCAGTGTGCTGAAGCCGCTGCACGGCGCCGAGCCGCGCCTCGCCCAATGCCTCGCCTCCGGCCTCGCGCAGCGGCACGGCGCGGAGTGGGAGCTGCTCTGCGCCGTCGCCCGCGCCGATGACCCGGCCCGCCCGGTGGCCGAGGCCGCCTTCGCCGGGGCGCCGCACGCGCGGCTGATCCTGCGCCCGGCCATCCTCGGCGAGAACCGCAAGGTCAGCCAGCTCGTCCACCTCGCGGCCGAGGCGCGGCACCCCGTGCTGGTGGCGGTGGATTCCGACATGGACTGCCCGCCGCACTGGCTGACGGCCGTGACCGCCCCCCTGGCCGACCCGCGGATCGGCCTTGTCACCTGCCTCTATCTCGGCGTGCCGGCGGATGGCTCGCCCTGGTCGCGCCTCGCCGCGCTCGGGGTGAACTGGCATTTCCTGCCCAACGCGGCGCTGGGCGAGACCATCGGCCAGGCGGATGGCTGCTATGGCGCGACCATGGCGCTGCGCGCCGAGACGCTCGCGCGCATCGGCGGCTTCGAGCGCCTGCTCGACGTGCTGGCCGATGACCATGCGCTCGGCGAGGCGGTGCGCGCCCTCGGCCTCAAGGTGGTGGTGCCGCCGCTGCTGCCCGGCCATGTGATGGCCGAGGCGAGCTTCGCCGCCCTCTGGGCGCATGAGCTGCGCTGGGCGCGCACCACGCGCGTCCTCAGGCCGTGGGCGCATCTGGGGCTTGGCCTGACCCACCCGATCCCCTGGGCGCTGTTGGCGCTGGCGCTGGCGCCGGGCCTCGCCACGCTCGGCGTGCTCGGCGCGGCGGTGGCGGCACGGGCGGCGCTGGCGCGGCGGGTGAACCGGGCGGGGGGCGAGGCGGGCTGGCGCTTTCTCGCCTGGCTGCCCATCCGCGACTTGCTTTCCTTCGCGGTCTGGGCCACGGCTCTTGCTCCGGGGGGCGTGGTCTGGCAGGGCCGGCGCCTCCTTCTCCGGGCGGGCGGGCGGATCGTGGCCGCCCCCGCCCCCAGCGACCCCACCACGGCGAAGGAAGCCGCTTCGCGATGATGCGCACCCTGTTCCTCCAGGCTCCCTCCTTCGACGGGTTCGACGGCGGCGCGGGCGCGCGCTACCAGGCGCGGCGCGAGATCAAGAGCTTCTGGTTCCCCACCTGGCTCGCCCAGCCCGCGGCGCTGGTCCCCGGTTCGCGCCTCGTCGACGCGCCCCCGCATCGTCAGACCCTGGCCGATGTCACCGCCATGGCGCGGGACTTCGACCTGTGCGTGCTGCACACCTCCACACCCTCCTTCGCCTCGGACGTGAAGGTGGCGGAGGCGCTGAAGGCCGCGAACCCCGCCATCAAGATCGGCATGATCGGCGCCAAGGTCGCGGTGCAGGCGCATGAGAGCCTGCGCGACGCGCCGGTGCTGGACTGGGTGGCGAGGAACGAGTTCGACTTCACGGTGAAGGAGGCGGCCGAGGGCCGCGACCTCGCCTCCATCAGGGGCCTCAGCTACCGCAACGCCGAGGGCGTGATCGTCCACAACGAGGACCGCCCCATGCTCGAGGACATGGATTCGCTGCCCTTCGTCTCCGAGGTGTACAGGCGCGACCTCGACCACCGCAAATACTTCATCGGCTACCTGAAGCACCCCTACATCAGCTTCTACACGGGGCGCGGCTGCAAGAGCCGCTGCACCTTCTGCCTCTGGCCGCAGACGGTGGGCGGGCACCGCTACCGCACCCGCAGCGTGGCGCATGTGCTGGAAGAGGTGCGCTACATCCGCCATGCCTTCCCCGATGTGAAGGAGATCTTCTTCGACGACGACACCTTCACCGACAACCTGCCGCGCGCAGAGGAGATCGCCCGTGGCCTGGGGCGGATGGGTGTGACCTGGTCCTGCAACGCCAAGGCCAATGTGCCGCGCGAATCGCTGAAGGTGATGCGCGACAACGGGCTGCGCCTGCTGCTGGTGGGCTACGAGACGGGCAACCAGCAGATCCTGCACAACATCAAGAAGGGCATGCGCGTCGAGGTGGCGCGCCGCTTCACCAGGGACTGCCACGAGCTCGGCATCACCATCCACGGCACCTTCATCCTCGGCCTGCCCGGCGAGACGAAGGAGACGATCGAGGAGACGATCCGCTTCGCCATCGAGACCAACCCGCACACCATCCAGGTCAGCCTCGCCGCCCCCTATCCCGGCACCTTCCTCTACGACCAGGCGGCGCGCGAGGGCTGGCTCGACACCGCGAACACCGACTACGTGGACGCGCACGGCGTGCAGATCGCCCCGCTGGCCTACCCGCACCTGACGCACCAGGAGATCTTCGACAGCGTCGAGACCTTCTACAGGCGCTTCTACTTCCGCGCGCCGAAGATCGCCGCGATCTGCGGCGAGATGCTCCGCGACCGGCAGATGCTGGTGCGCCGCCTGCGCGAGGGGGTGGAGTTCTTCGGCTTCCTGCGCGAGCGCGCGAAGGCGCGCGCGGCCTGAGGCGAGGGAGGCGCGCATGATCCTCGCCCTCGTCACCTTCCGCATGCCCGCGAGCCTCACGCGGGAGCAGGCGGCGGCGATGTTCCGCGAGACGGCGCCCAACTACGTCGCCCTGCCCGGCCTGATCCGCAAGCACTACCTCCACCGCGCCCTGCCCGGCCATGCCGAGGCGGGGGGCTGCTATCTCTGGGAAAATCGCGCCGCCGCCGAGGCGGGCCATGGCCCCGAGTGGCGCGCGCGGGTGACCGCGAAATACGGCACGGAGCCGGAGATCCGCCTCTTCGAGGTGCCCGTCAGCGTGGACAACACCGGCATGGCGCCGCCGATTGCCGAACACCCCGCGGCCTGACACAACCCGGCGCGCCATGCGCCGCCTGATCTTCACCGCCGATGATTTCGGCCTGCACAGCGCCGTCAACGAGGGCATCGAGCGCGCCCACCGCGAGGGGCTGCTGACCGCCGCCTCGCTGATGATGGGCGAGGCCGGGGCGGAGGAAGCCGTGCGCATCGCCCGCGCCAACCCGGGCCTCGCGGTCGGGCTGCACCTGACGCTGACCGACGGCCACCCCGTGCTGCCGCCCGCCCAGATCCCCTCGCTCGTGCAGAAGAACGGCCGTTTCCGCGACGACATGCACGCGCTGGGCGTGCTGCTCGCCCTCTCGCCGGCGGCGCAGGCGGAGCTGCAGGCCGAGGTGCAGGCGCAGATGGCGCGCTTCGCCGCCACGGGCCTCGTCTGCGACCATGTGAACGCGCACAAGCACTACCACCTGCACCCGCAGATCGCGGCGGCGCTGATGCAGGCGGCGGCCGGTGCCGGGGTGCGCTGCATCCGCCTGCCGCACGAGCCGCAGGCGATCCGCCGCGCCGCGGACCCGGCGGGCGATCCGGTGGCGGAATGGGCGCTGCGGCCCTGGTGCCGCGTGCTGCGCCGGCGCGCCGCCAACTGGGGCCTGCGCGCGCCCGACCGGGTCTTCGGCCATTCCTGGTCGGGCCATTTCACCGCCGCCCGGCTGCGGGCGCTGATCCCGCTGCTGCCGGAGGGGGTGACGGAGCTCTACTTCCACCCTGCGGCGCGCGATGCCTTCGGCGGCGGCGGGGCGGGCTACGCGCATGTGGCCGAGCTCGCCGCGCTGACCGACGCGGCGGCGCGCGAGGCCCTGGCCGGGACGCCGCGCGGCGGCTACCGGGCGATGCTCTGGCCGTGAAGCGGCTCGGATGGCTGCTCGCGCTCGCTGGCCTCGCGCTCGCCATCTGGCTGGTGGCGCAGCAGGACCTGGCCGAGATCGCGGGGCTGCTCGGCTCGGCCGGGGCGGGGCTGCTGCTGGTGGTGGCGGCGCATGGGCTGTTCATGGCGGCCAATGGCTGGGCCTGGGCGCTGGGCATGCCCGGCGGGCAGCGGCCGCACATGGGGGTCATCCTCGAACTCACCCTGATCCGCGAGAGCGTGAACACGCTGCTGCCGGTGGGGCGCGTGGGCGGAGAGCTGGCCTGCTACCGGCTGCTGCGCGCGCGCGGCATGGGGCCGGGGCCGGCAGCGGGCTCGCTGCTCATCGACATGGGGCTCTCGGTGCTGGCGCAGCTCGGCTTCGCGCTGCTCGGCCTCGCGCTGCTCATGGCCACGGGGCGCACGCTGGGCTGGCTGGCGACGCTGGGCGTGCTGCTGGGCGGGGCGCTGCTGGCGGCGCCCTTCATCACGCTGCAGAACGCGCGCGCCTTCGGCCGGCTCTCCGCCTGGCTCGCGCGGGTCAGCCAGGGGCGGATCGCGGGTTTCGCCGAGGGCTCGCGCCGCATCGACGGCTATCTGCGGCGGGCCTGGCGCAACCCGCGCCTCATCGCCTGCAGCTTCGCCTGGCAGATGGCGGCGAACATCCTCGGCGCGCTGCAGATCTGGATCGCCCTGTGGCTGCTGGGCCAGCCTGTCTCCTTTCTCGAGGCGCTGATCATCGAGGCGCTGGTGCAGGCGGTGGCGGCCTTCGCCTTCGCCGTGCCGGGTGGGCTCGGCGCGATCGAGGCGGGCTATCTGGGCGCGGGCGCGCTGATGGGGCTGGGGGCGGAGGTCAGCCTCGCCCTCGCGCTGGTGCGGCGGCTGCGCGAGCTGGCGCTCTACCTGCCCGGCCTCGCCCTCTGGGCCTGGGCGGAGCGGCGCCTCGCCCGGCCATGAGGCGGTTGCGCGCGGCCGCATCGCCCCCATCTGCGCCGCGGCCATGAGTTTTCCGATCCCCGAGACCATTCCCCGCCACGCCCTCGTCACCGGGGGTGCGAAGCGCCTCGGCGCGGCGATGGCCCGCGCCCTCGCGCAGGCGGGCTTCGACGTGACGCTGCATGTGCATGCCTCGCGCGCGGCGGGCGAGGCGCTGGCCGAGGAGCTGCGCGCCATGGGCCGCCGCGCCCAGGTGCTGGCGGCCGATCTGGCGCGCGAGGCGGAGGTGCAGCCGCTGCTCGGGCGGGCCATGGACGGGCTCGGCCCGCTCGGCGTGCTGGTGAACAACGCCAGCACCTTCGAGCGCGACGAGTGGCACGACGCCACCCGCGCCAGCTGGGACCACCACATGGAGCCCAACCTGCGCGCGCCCTTCGTGCTGACGCAGCGGTTCGCGGCGGCGCTGCCGCCTGGCGCGGAGGGGGTGGTGGCCAATCTGCTCGATCAGCGCGTGCTCTCGCTGACGCCGCATTTCGTCACCTACACCGTCTCCAAGGCGGCGCTCTGGGCGCTGACACGGCAGCTGGCGCTGGCGCTCGCGCCGCGCATCCGGGTGTTCGGGATCGGCCCGGGCCCCGCCCTGCCCTCGGCGCGGCAGAGCCAGGAGCAGTTCGACCGGCAATGCCGCTCGGTGCCGCTGCGCCGGGGCACGAGCCCTGAAGAGGTGGCGCGCGCGCTGCTCGCGCTGCTTGCCCTGCCCAGCGTCACCGGCCAGATCCTGTGCCTCGATGGCGGGCAGCACCTGCAGTGGGCGCCCGCGGCGCCCGGCGCCGCCCCGGAGGAATGACCGCCGGCCGGAGGGGGGAGTGAAGCGCCGCGCCCGCCCGTGCTATCGGGCCGCATGACCCGCCCGCCGCGCCTGCGCCAAGTCTTCGTCCGCGGGCTCGAACTCCAGGCGCGGCTGGGGGTGCATGCGCACGAGAAGATCGCCCCGCAGCGGGTGGTGATCCACATCGACCTCGCGGCAGAGGACGAGGGTCCCGACATCGGCGCGGACGATCTGGCGCGTGTGGTGGACTATGAGCGCCTCGTCCACATCGCCCGCGCGGCGGTGGCCGGGGGTCATGTGCTGCTGGTCGAGACGCTGGCGGAACGGTTGGCCATGGAGGCGCTTGCCGACCCTCGCGTGGTCAGCGTCCGCGTCACCATCGAAAAGCCCGATGCGTTCCACGACGCGGCTTCCGTCGGCGTGACGGTCGAACGGCGGCGCGGTTGAGGGCCGAGTCAAGCCCTCTCCGGCTCCTCCTGGTGAAAATCATCCACCGCCCGCGTTCCCCCTGGCGAACGTCCTGCGATGTCAACACATTCTTCATGATGATGCCGCAATCGGACAGTCGCCGGGAAGGCAACACAAGCCAAATCAAGGACTTGTCCTGTTGCGCAATCCGTGGGCAGAACGAAGGAAGCCTTGGAGAAACGCCGCGTCCGTGGCGACGGTCGCGGTCCCGCCCACAGGGTTATCCACAGATTCGGTGGACAGTTCGCGGGCGCAGCACCAGGCGAGGCAGTCCGGCGCGCGCCGCCCTTCGGGCGGCTGGATGCCGCGCGGGCCGCTGGAGGCCGGGCGGTTCCCGCCTCCGCCCCTGATGCTCTAACCACACGCCATGGAGGAACCGGAATCCCCTGCCGCCGAACAGACCCCCGCCTCCGGCCTGGCGGTGTTCGAGGCGGCGCTGCCCGGTCTGCCGCTTGCGCCCGGCGTCTATCGCATGCTCGATGGCCGTGGCGATGTGCTCTATGTCGGCAAGGCGCGCGCCATCCGCCGGCGCGTGGCGCAATACACGCAGCTCTCCCGCCTGCCCGAGCGGCTGCGGCGCATGGTGTTCGAGACGCGCCGCATCGAGGTCATCACCACCGCCTCCGAGGCCGAGGCGCTGCTGCTCGAGGCGAACCTCATCAAGCGCCTGCGCCCGCGCTTCAACATCGTCCTGCGCGACGACAAATCCTACCCCTGGCTGATGGTCAGCGACGACCATCCCTTCCCGCAGATCGCCAAGCACCGCGGCGAGCGGCGCAAGGGCGCGAGCTACTACGGCCCTTTCGCCAGCGTCTGGGCGGTGAACCAGACCATCACGGCGCTGCAGCGCGTCTTCCTGCTGCGCACCTGCCGCGACACGGTGTTCGACAGCCGCGACCGGCCCTGCCTGCTCTACCAGATCAAGCGCTGCTCCGCCCCGTGCGTGGGGCGCATCTCGCGCGAGGAGTATGCCGCGCTGGTGGAGGAGGCGAAGCAGTTCCTGGCGGGAGAGACGCCCTCCATCCAGAAGCGCCTGGCCGCCGAGATGGAGGCGGCCGCCGCCGCGCTGGAGTTCGAGCGCGCGGCCGCGCTGCGCGACCGCATCCGCGGCCTGACGCATGTGCAGGGCGCCTCGCGCGTCAACCTCGACGGCGTGGGCGATGCCGATGTGGTAGCGCTGCACATGGCGGCCGGCCAGTCCTGCGTGCAGGTGTTCTTCTTCCGCGGCGGGCGCAACAACGGCAACCGGCCCTATTTCCTGACGCATTCCAGGACCGACATCGCCCCCGAGGAGGTGATGGGCAGCTTCCTCGCGCAGCTCTACGACGAGCTGCCGCCCCCGCCGCTGGTGCTGACCAGCCATGAGCCGCCGGAGGCCGCGCTGATCGCCGAGGCGCTCTCGCTCAAGGCCGGCCGGCGCGTGGAGCTGCACCGCCCCCAGCGCGGCGAGAAGCGCGCGGCGGTAGAGCACGCCGAGACCAACGCGCGCGAGGCGCTGGAGCGCCGCCTCGCGGAATCCACCGCCCAGGCCGCGCTGATGGAGGGTGTGGCGCGCGTCTTCGACCTGCCGGAGACGCCGGAGCGCGTCGAGGTCTATGACAACAGCCACATCATGGGCAGCAGCGCCTATGGCGCGATGATCGTGGCCGGGCCGCAGGGCTTCGTGAAATCCGCCTACCGGAAATTCGCCATCCGCGACGCCAAACCGGGCGACGACCTCGCCATGATGCGCGAGGTGCTGGAGCGCCGCTTCGCCCGCGCGCTGAAGGAGGACCCGGCGCGCGCGGGCGATTCCTGGCCGGACCTCGTGCTGATTGACGGCGGCGCGGGCCAGCTTTCGGCCGCGCGCGCGGTGATGGAGGAGATAGGGCTCGAGGACATTCCTCTGGTGGCCATCGCCAAGGGGCCGGACCGCGACGCGGGGCGCGAGTGGTTCCACATGACGGGCCGAGAGCCCTTCCAGCTTCCGCCGCGCGACCCCGTGCTCTACCACCTGCAGCGGCTGCGCGACGAGGCGCATCGCTTCGCCATCGGCACGCACCGCGCAGGCCGGGCCAAGGCGCTGACGCGCTCGGAGCTGGACGAGATTCCGGGAGTAGGGCCGGCGGTGAAGCGGCGCCTTTTGAACCACTTCGGTTCGCTGCGCGGGGTGCGGCAGGCCGGCGAGCAGGATCTGGCCAACTGCCCGGGCGTGGGGCCGGCGCTGGCGCGGCGGATTCATCAGCATTTTCATCCGGGGGTGGCAGGAGGGTGACCGGGGAGCGCTTTTGTGCTTTGGCTGACAGCCCCAATGGCTGCGGGCAGCCAGGGCGCGCCCGAGGTTACGCGGTTCTGTCAAGGCGGTGATGACGCTGCCGACAGGCTGTCGGGCCTCCGCAAGGCGTTGATCGCCTGTGGTGCTAGGATGCAGACATGGACCCGTGTGACGCAGGCGGGATGCCCGCGGCGGGCGATCACCTCATGGCGGTTGGGATCGGAGCGTGGCGAGGTGGGTTGGGCTGGGCCAGGCAGTGGCCCGGGAGCCTTGGATCGTGTGTGGGAGCGTTGCGGTGCCGCTGGTGCTGGCGGAGCTGGTTCCCCTTACCAGCGGGAACGCATTGGGCGCCCCTGTTTGTTCGCCGCGTGTGCCGACGGGCCGGGTCGGCGACCCACCGCTTGGGCGGTGGCGCCGGGTTTCTGATGGCACACGCACGGAGGTGTCACTTTTGCGCTGCTCGGTTGGTTGTCCATGGCGGCACGGCGCGATGGGTTTTGCGTTGCTGTGCGGCGGGCCTCCGGCCGGCTTGGCGTCGCGGTGCGGGGCGCGGGCCGGATCCGCGGCTTCGGCCCTGCGGGCCGCGGGGGTGGGACTTGGTGGGCTTGGTATGATTTCGGCCTTGAGGCGGCGCTGGGCGAGCGGCTGTCGTTCCACCGCTTGTGCGGCTTCGGGCTCGATGA